>JAYRII010000001.1:0-70223 GCA_041906885.1 Candidatus Saccharimonadia bacterium
AGAAAAACCACCCGCCGAAATTCAAAAAATATGCAGAAAAATTTTTGGTTTGGGCCGCTGGCTATGCCAGCGGACGGAGCCGCAGGGCGGGATTTATTTATTCTTAAACAAGGTTCGAGCTTCCTTCAGGATTTGCAGCCATAAACGAGATTAGTTCGGAATTGTCGCCTTTTTGGGCGACTTTTTCGTTGAGATTTTGCTCAAACCCATTTTAGCAAACTCGTACAAGCAAGCCAGGCTCAACTTTCCCGAATTTTTGTTCGAATGACGCGTGTCGCCCCAGCCAAAGATATTTATTTGATACAATGTACCTATGAAATATGTAGCATTACTGCGCGGCATCAATGTCGGCGGCCATACCAAAGTCGAGATGCCTAAGCTCAAGCAAACTTTTGAGCGGATTGGCTGTACCGAAGTGATAACCTATATCAACTCTGGCAATGTTGTCTTTGCCGACGACCGAGAGGCTGCCGAACTAACCTCGGCCATAGAACTTGCTATCACCCAAGATTTTGAGCTAAATATACGCATTGTATTGCGACAGCGCGAGAACATTGCCTTGCTTTGCCAAAAAATCCCAGCCGACTGGACCAACGACAGCGAGCAAAAAACCGATGTCATGTTTTTGTGGGACGAAGTCGATAACTCGGATATTATGAAAAAAATAGACGTTAATCCCAAGATCGAAAATGCGCTCTATTTGCCCGGTGCTCTAGTGTGGAATATTGGGCGAGACAATGTCGCCCGTGGTGGTGGAATCAAGCTAATCAAGACCGATATCTATCGCCACATGACGATTCGAAATATCAATACTGTTCGCAAGCTCTACCAATTGATGAAACTAGAGCCATAAACTTATCGTCGAAGCTGCACTTAAAAGTCAACCAACTTAGATATCAGTTGCGTTTGCTATATTGCAAGAATAATGAGAATATCAGTAGCATACAACTTGGTGAGAAAATATATTTATGACCGATAATGGTACCAAACAATTAGCTAAGAGGGTTTTTGTCACTACCCTAGTCGTACTAGGCATTGCCTTAATCCTTTATCTGATGTATTTAGCGCGCAAACCACTGCTATGGATTGGGATAGCCGCCTTTTTAGCGATTGCTATCAATCCATTAGTACACAAGACAAAAAAATACATGCCCAAGCACAATATAGCCTTAGCAGCAGTCGTGGTACTGCTCTTGCTGTGCCTGATTGGCGGTGCGCTGATTTGGATATTTTTCGCGCCGTTCGTTCAGCAAACCATCAACCTAATCTCAGCTATCCCTGAGCTAATTGGTAAGATTAACAACTCTCTGTCAAAAACTCCCTTGGCCGGGTCGACAACAATCAATCAACAGTCAATCAAAAGCTACCTAGGGAGCAACGCCGGGCGACTAGTTAATACCGCCTCTCAGCTGGTGGGCATACTACTGGCATTCATCATCGGTGTGATTGATGCTGTGGTTGCTATTGTCTCGATTCTTTCATTGATGTTTTTCATGACTGTCGAAGGAAAAGCTCTGAAGAATTTCACGATCAAGCTCTTCAGGCCAAACCATCGTGACAAAGCTCTCGAGCTGGGTCGCAAAGTTTATGACATTATAAATGGCTACGTGGTGGGTAACTTTACAGTTAGTATGATTTTTGGTGCATTTAGTATAGTGGCGCTGTGGTTATTAAAGAGTCCTTATTTTTTGGTACTGGGTGTTGTGGCAGGACTGATAGACCTAATACCGCTGGTCGGTACAACAATCGCCGCCATTCTGATCGGTATAATCTTCGTCCTATCAGGACAACCGTGGGCAGCGGTGGCTTATATGGTGTTTTCCTTCGTCTATGTGCAGTTTGAGAATACTGTCATCAACCCAGCCGTCTACTCCAAAAATGTCAGCGTATCACCCTTGATTGTCCTCGTATCCATCCTAATCGGTGCCACCATCGCCGGCATTATCGGGGCTCTTTTGGCCATACCGGTTGCAGCGACCCTTAAAGTCATCATCAATGAACTGTATAAAAGCCGCCTAGCAACAACTTCGGATAGTGTTTAGAAATCTATCTGGCTCCTAAAATGAGTTTTGACTTTATACCTTGTTATTCTTGTATTTTCTTGTAAAATTATATGTGCTATTGAGATCCGCTCAATCAGGAGACAGGGGATAAACGTGAGCACTAACCCGGTAGACTGGAAGGAAATGCTTGAATCGAGCACAATCGATGACGTTTTCTCAGTCAGCTTCAAGCTGGGAGGTGGGCAGGAAGATGGCGCATTTAGAGGTGCCATTGGGCGTTTTAACTGGTATGCAAGGCGAGAAACAAATCTGGTTCGGATTGCTCTAGTGCAAGATGAGATGACTCTGCTTAAGGTTTGTGCGGATGGAGTATGGCCTGGTGAGACACCTCATAGTGGCCACCGCACCGGCATTGAGTTCTCGATTATTGGACTGATCGATATAGATCAGTTCATCCAAGACATCGAGGTGGCAGTCGAGAGCATTAAGCGTATCAAAATTGATACTACTGTCTACTAATCCTAAAAAAGGTAGATACGAAAGGATAGACTGGTGTTCAAGCACCTCAAGTCAGCCTTAAGCATTGTGATCGGGTGGCTCGACAAATTTATACCACCTGACTTGGATCCCAGTGATCCCAGCGAAGGAGACATGATCCCCGACGCCACAGACTACGAGTCTTTCGACTGGCACGGAGAAAACTACCGGTCAAACGACTAAAAATAGTCCAATCCGTCTATTGAGGCTGGTGGAGCAATTCTTTCTTACTCGAAGGATGCTTCACTAGCCTCTGCTGCTTTTGACTAATTACACTACTATAGACATTGAAATAATCTCGCATCATCGTAGTAACCAAGAAGTTTTTGGCGACATGCTGCTTGGCTGATTGACCAATTTGCAAATATTTCTTAGGATATTTTACGACATCGGCTATACGCTTGGCGTCTTTATCACGCGACCCATTAAGATAGAAACCAGTCTTGTTGTTAATGACCTGCAGGGCAATACCGCCGACTGGGTGAGAGAAAACGATTTTTTCTTTCCAGAGCGCTTCGGTCACAGTCAAACCAAAGCCTTCCTTGGAAGAGTTCTGGATGACAACCGTAGCCAACCTTTGCAAGGCATTAACTGCCTGATTGTCGTTCTCGGTAATTATTATAATATTTTTTGCATCAAGCTTAGCCGCTCGCCTTTTGAGCTCCCGATACAGCGGATACCCCTCCGGATCATCAGTGGCGTAATTACCCATAAAAACACATTGTAAATCCGGTATTAATTTCTTAGTGGCAGCATAGATGTCCAGTACACCTAATGGGTCTTTGAATTTATCAAACCGACTGACCTGAAGTAGGTATGGCCGATTGGTATCTATACCAAGGCCACGAGCGATTGCTCTGGCGTGCAAATCATCCATTGGAGCATTTTTAGTACTCAGCGGATCAATCGCTGGTCGCACGATCGCAACCTCATCACGCTCTAAGCCACTAATGTAGGCTTCAAGTGAAAAAATCACCCGATCAAAGGCTGGATAAAATCCAACCAGCCAAGCTAGAGCTGTCGGATCGGCCTCAGTCAGATCGATATGGCAGCGCCAAATCACCTTTTTGTCCTTTAAGTACTTGGCCAAGCCGAGTGTTTGCGGGTCATGTAAAACATATAAGTCGGCATCTTGGGGAATACTTTTAGCGACATTATCTAAATATTTCTGATAATACTCAATGTGGCCATCAAAAGGCATACCGCACTGGCCCTGCAAGCAATTATGTAGATTTTTTGTAATTGTAAAAAAATCATCATTGGGTGGCAATACCCACCAGCGCGAATCGATCCCCAAATCTCTGGCCAGCGGCATCTGCGTCTGTAATAGTTCGGCCACACCGCCACCATCAGCAGTGGCATTGATTTCAACAATTTTCAAATTTTTGAGTGGATGAGCTGACGCGCGCAAATCTTCTAAGTCAGCCTGACTAATGACACCAGTGTAGTCTTCGAGTCGTTTTGATGAAATGTCATGAACAAACATATACAATATTGTAAATGATTTGTGCCTCATAAAGCAAAAAGCTTTAGCTTGTCTTAAGCCTTCTTTATTGGCATAATAGCTTCGTTCTAGGGCTCTAAGGAAAGATCTTTGAGCTCGTTAGTAGGAAGGCTGCTTGATATGGCAGCGCATGACCCTAGGCAGTGTGATGGTCGTTTTGAAACACGCTGTCCCATCTGCGGTGGCAACGGCACCAAAAACGCCGGTCACGCCACCTGCTGGGAGTGCAACGGTAGCGGTAAGGTGTGCGAGAAGTGTGGTAAGCCAAAGTGAATGGCGACCGCATCGAGCAAGCTGATTTCCGTCATTGGGCCAAGACCAAGTCGGAGGGCACCAACATCTGGCACGCTCTGATGTGGAATCTGCGTCCGTATCATGAAATGCCACAACTCCTGGGAGCTTGTCAGGGCAAGTACGAGTACAATCAGTTTCTGACGATAGAAGCTCTGGCTTGTATTATTAACTTACTCGAAGAAGACCATGCGTTACTTAAGGCTGTCGAAGGCATCGGCTCACGTCGCCTGGAGCAGCTAGGTAGCATACTAGCGCTGGCTACTATATGGCAACTCAAATGAATGAGAATATCAAGCTCTATTTGGGCGACTTTGTGGCTGCCTTTCCGCATCCCCATGGCAATCACGGTAATGTCCTCTGGCAAGCCGTTGTGGCCAGTCTAAGACCGGCTGACACACCCAGCGAAGAAGAATTCTGCCGCTGGATCAACGACCTATCAGGAAGGCTTAGAGGCGAGGGTCACTCCAATCGCGAGTGCCGTCAGATCAAACGAGTCCTATGTGCCAGCTACTGGCCCGGACCACCCGGTGAGCCAAAGCTAATCGAGGCTGTCGGTGATGAGTACAGAGTCGGCCAATCGATCACCGTGTGTGGGCTCAAAAGCTACGTCGCTATTCTTCGAACAGAGCCGTCAATCCTCGAGAGAATACCTAGCTTGTCTCGATCCGGACTAAAAGTCCTCGAACAACTGAGTCAATCGGCTCACATGTAGCTCTGACTTCTAATTTATTAGAGGTCAGGGCTGTTTTATTTAGATTTTAACCCGAACGCCAGTAGAGCGTGGTATCGCGTAAATCCTCCGACTCAATACCACCATTTATTAGCTTGTCACGCAGCTCGTCACTGCGACCAAAATCTTTTTGGCGACGTACTTTATCGCGCTGACGCTGTAATTCTAGCTCAGACCCACTAAATGGCTTGATTGGCCGAACTAGTTCCAGCCCTAGTATCCGATCGGCCCATCCGAGCGCTTCAGCCAAACCACCTAGAAACGGTTCAGCCTCCAATGCGGCCACAGCAGATAGAGCTTGCGGCGTATTTAGATCATCCTCCAGGGCAGCGGCAAAGCTGTCCTTAAATTGCTGTAATTTGTCATCATCCTTACGTGTCAAGCCAGCCGCCTTGGCATATTGATTCTTACTCACCAGATCACGCAGTATCTGTAGCCTATTATGAGCGGCGGCTAACCCCTCGGACGTAAAATCCATGTGACTACGATAGTGTGCAGCCAGGCACATCAGTCTAAAGGCCAACGGATCTTTAAAATCAGAAATTTTCTTGATATTGCCAAGCGACTTGCTCATCTTTTCTCGATCGATCGTCAAATGCTCATTGTGAATAAAAATATTAGCTAGTTTGCCACCGCTCTGAGCAATTTCGTTTTCATGGTGAGGGAATTTGAGATCAATCCCGCCCGTATGAATATCAAAAGGCACACCCAAGTACTGGCTACTCATGGCCGAGCACTCGATATGCCAACCAGGCCGACCCGACAAGTTCTTGCCATCCAGCTCAAATTCCCAAGCTGGCTCACCACTTTTTGCCGCCTTCCAGAGCGCAAAGTCGCCGACACCCTCCTTCTGGTCTTGATCATCAATCACTCTAGCTTGGGCGTCAAAGTGGACGTTTGTCAGGACACCGTATTTCCGACCCGACTTCTGATACTGCTCGAGACTAAAATAAATACTGCCATGAGATAAGTAGGCAATCTTACTTTTGAGAAGTTCCCGGATAATAGCTTGCATAGTCGCAATATTATCCGTCGCCCGCGGCAACTTTGTAATATCAGCCCGACCAATACCAACCGCCTCAATGTCATCAATGAATATATCAGTATATTTATCAGCTAGCTTAGCTAAAGCGGCCAGTGGCTTTTCGTCTGGATATTCGCGCTTGGCTCGAGCAATCATCTTGTCATCCACGTCGGTGATATTGACCACCCATTTGGCTTGGAGATCTTCAATCTCGCGCAAAACTCGCACCAAAATATCAGCCGTAATAAATGAGCGCAGATTGCCGACATGGATATGGTCATAAACGGTTGGTCCGCAGGAATACACCCCAATCTCGCCTTTTTTGATCGGCCTTAAAGTCTCTTTTGATCTGGTCAGTGAATTATATAACTTGATCATACTAGTATTCTTTACCGTTATAGATTGCTCTTAAAGCCTCAGCGGCGTAACGACAGTCCTCTAGGGCGTCATGGCTATCGCGTGGAGCCAGGCCGATGGCTGCAAATGTGGCGTCCCCTCTTATCTTATCACCTTGACCGTTGCGAGCTAAATGCATATAACAAATCGGCCAAATATCGAGATAATGGTAGTCATAGATAAAGATGTCTTGGCCGATCGCGCGCAACATTTTGTCGAGTAAGCCGCGATCGAGGATCGAATTCCAACTGGCCAAGAAAACGTCGGTGCCAAATTCACTTATAAACTCTTTTATTACTTCTCGAGCATCAGGTGCGCCCTTGAGTTTATCTGGCGTCATTCCCGAAACTTTCAGCGCTTCGGAACTAGCTTTAGTCAGATCGGCCGCAATATAGCTTGAATAATGCTTTTTTTCTTTGAGAGTAATTTTATCGAGCAAGATCGCTCCAAGCTGAGTCGGATCGTGATCTGCCGGATCTAGGCCGGTTGACTCGAAATCGATTACTAAAATATCTTTGGCAAAGCCCTTTTTCATAACATCAATTATATCAGTTAAACTACCCTTTTGTTTTTCAAAAAACTACCTTAAAATCCCTCTTCACTACCTTTCTGCGTAAAAGAATAGCAAATCTCTCCTTAAATCTAACTCTACTTTTGGGTTACGGCCAAAAGTAGAGATAAGGTGATAGATCCTTCGACTTCGCCCAGGATGACGGAGGGAGGATTGTCATTCTGAGTGGAGCGAAGAATCTGGCTCAGGATGACGAGAAAGATTTTTTGATAACTTTTGGTATAAGTAATAAATTCCTAGTTAAACTCACGGCGATTATCGATCGCTCGCCCTAGAGTGATCTGATCAGCGTATTCCAGGTCGCCACCAACCGGCAAACCGTGAGCAAGGCGTGTCACTTTGACGCCGAGTGGTTGGATTTTTTTAGCCAAATACAACGCGGTCGTCTCGCCTTCTAGATTCGGATTGGTCGCTAGGATCACTTCCTTGACCTCGCTACCCTCTAGCTGCTTCATTAGACTCTCAATCGTCAGATCATCCGGGCCGACCCCATCGATCGGACTAATCACACCATGCAAGACGTGGTAACGCCCACGAAAAAGGCCGGTTTTCTCGATCGCAACCATATCAAGCGGCATACTAACGACAGCAATTTGCTGCCCATCGCGATTATGATTGTCACAGATCGCGCAAACTGGCTGATCACTAAATGTCTGACACTGGTTACAGCGCACAATACCTTTCTTGAGGCGAGCAATTGCCTCAGCTAGACTCTCGGTATTGCCATTGCGCAGCAAATAAAAGGTCAGCCGCTCAGCCGTCTTCGGACCAATGGTCGGCAACTTAGCAAATTCCTCAATCAGATAAGTCACACTATTCGGTAATAAATCCATATGCTTTATTATACCCTACTAATTGCCTGGCTATAAATGCACTAAGCCCCAACCGGCAAGACAGTTAAGTAATACTGCATTGGTGGTAGGTAATTACAACTAGAATATAAGCCTTAAGCCAATTGACTTGAGCAATGAAAGCCAAGCCATCCGCTATAAATTATCCGCGCCGGGAGGCGATAATCTCCGGTCTCGCCCCTAGCCAATTATGGCTGGGGGATTTTCTTTGTCTAAAGCCCTGGCAAACCCAAGCCACCGGCGACATTTTTCATCCGCTCGGCTGCTTCCTGCTGCGACTTGGTGATGCCCTGATTGATGGCCGACTCGATGTGCTTCTCTAGCCGCCTCAGATCATCAAGATCAATCATGCTCGGATCAAGCGAAACCCGCTGGACCTTTTGCTCGCCGTTCATCACAATCTTAACCGCACCATTACCAGCCTCGACTTCAATCTCGATTTTCTTAAGCTCTTTTTGGATCTTACGCAGCTCCATTAGAGTTTTTGCTTTATCAAATGCCATAATTTTCACTCCTGTAATTAAGGTTTAAATATCTTGCTTGGTATCAATTTTAGCACACTTATCTTGAGAGTGAATCTAAAGCCAAATCTAACAAATATAGAGTAATTAGCTTCGAGTATAGTTCTAGGCGCAAATGAAGCCCAAATCGATAATGTTAGCGTGTTTGACATTAGTATATAGTTCAAGGCGCTAGCGAAGCCCGAAGTGGCTACTCCATGACAAAGTTTAGCATACTTAGCTTGAACGCAAATCAAGGCACCAGCGAAGCCCGAAACGAAGCGTACTAATTATGTACGCGGAGTGAGGACTGGAGATGCCAACGAAGAAATATGCTGGTGTCAGACATGCGACTATAAGAGATTACTGAACTTCGTAGAGTCGCACCTCACTACCTCCCGCCTCATCCTCGCGCAGCATGCGCCAGCCAGCTGGAATTTGGCTGTAATACGCCTTATCGCCCGTTTTGCCCACCAGCCAAACTCGCCGGCCAGCTGGAATAGAACTTAGATCATCTGTATAAATCTGGTCAGCCCTGTCATAGAGTAAGCCCGACTCACCGTAGCCATTTGGATGGTTGATAGTGCCATCGGCGTTGCGCGGAGTAAACAATCGGGGTAAGACACCGGTCTGGTTATAATAGCTAAAATCAAAATAGACGTACAGCTCACCAGCCAGAATAACATCACCGGCCTGATAATTGTCATTGACCGTAGTCGCCACCACCGCCATCTGGTGAGTAGCCTGACGATAAACATTACTAATACCAATTAGTTCGATAGCTATCACCGCAGACGCCAAGCCATAAAACAAGGCTTTGCGTTTATGGGCTATTTTATCGATCGCCATTGCCATAATCATATAAATCCCGACGGCCGCAAAAGCTAGGTAACGATCTTGGTAAATTGGCTTTTTGATCGATACTGCAATGGTTAGAATGATCGGCAGCAAAGCATAAAACACAACCAGTCTTTTGTCACGGCTGCTCTTTTCTTCATCTCCGAATAAGATATAAGCGCTAGACGCCAGCACGACTAGCGGCAAAGCAAAATAGACCACGCCTGGCAAAGCCCGGGCGTCAGTATAGGTAAAAAACTGCCAAATTCCCGATGGTAAGGTATAGATGGTTGTCTTCGGAATCCAACCAATCCCCTGACCACGCGTAAATTGCGCGATAAAATTTGGTATCCAAGGAACATATAGTAAAACTATGGCGATATTAGCTCCCCACCAAGCCGGTGATAACCAAAGTGTCTTACCGATTTTCCAGCTCTTGACGGGCTCGAGCGTCAACAAATAGAGCCACTGCGCGAATAGCGCAAACAAGGCGAAATAATGGGTGTAGAATCCGGCCGTCATGGCCAGAATATAACCTATCCAGAGCCAAATATTTTTAGGTTGGTCAACGATTTTAAGCAGCAGCCAGATACCGATAATAAGAAAGACTCCCAAGACGCCATACATGCGAGCTTCTTGGCTGTAGCGAACCAAAAAAGGTGCTAAAGCTAAGAAAACACCGGCCAGTCGAGCAGCTCGCTTGGTCGATACTTTTTGTACTATCTTGTAGCCGACGACGACCGTGATGATGCTTATGGCCGCGCTCATACTGCGAGCCGCCAGAGCCGAGGAGCCAAAAAGCTGCATCCAATAATGAAGTAGCAAATAATAAAGCGGTGGATGAACATCACGGGCACTACCGAGCCAAATATCAGCCGGCATCCGAGACGACAACATCATCGTGAATCCTTCATCGTGCCAGATACTTGATTTGGTAATATTGACTAGCCTGGGCAAGGCTGCTAATATTACCAGAAGTAGCAGATAGTATCGATCAAAAAAGTTAGAATTTAGGCTAATTTTTTGTTTCTTTGGCATGATAGGCATAGCTTGGTTTGCGATAGCGTCCGGTCATCATTCCCCATTTGATGTTGAGTAGGTCACCAAAAGTCTGCAAGGCCGCCTGAATGGCTGGACTACCCGAAATTTTACTTCCCTTAGTCACATCCTTCCAATCTGGCACATCAATTAGCTCAATATCATAGCCAAGCTTGCGTGCCACAGCCAAAACCTCCATGTCAAAACCCCAGCCCAGAATAGTTTGACGGCCAAATATCTCGTGCGCGGCATCAGATTTAAAAGCTTTAAAACCGCACTGGGTATCTTTTATTCCTGGCAAAAGGAGTACTTGCACTAGAAAATTACCAGTGCCAGAAATAAGTTTACGCAAACCTTTATGGCTCTCTTGCAAGTTACGGACACAGATCGCCACTGGCTGATCGGCCTCCATTGTCGCAAAAACTTGATGTAAATACTTAAGCGGCGTAGCCAAATCAGCGTCCATAAACATAATATACTTACCTTTAGCTTCAAAGACACCGGTCCGCACCTGCTTGCCTTTAATGGCCTGCCGCGGTGGCTTTGGTCCAGCATTAACAAATCGAAAATTGCTAAAAAGCTTGGCCTGAGCACGAGCAACCTGCTCTGTTTTATCAGGACTACCAGCATCGACTACGAGCACTTCAATCTGATACTTACTCCCCTTGATGAACTTAGCCAAGTCTTCGAGAGTCTTGCCGATCCGACCTTCTTCTTTATAAGTTGGAATTATAATGCTTAAATCTGGTTGTTGTTCTCGCGCCATCATTGCACCTCATAGCTGTAAAATAATATTTTATCATTAAATGGCGAGTAATGTGGGCCAAGATGTCCACCGGGATACTTACTTCGCAAAGTTTCTAGTGCCGCGTCGGTGTCGCCATTGACTGCCACTATAAAGAGTTTCTTACCGCTGCCCAACGGCAAATTACGTAAATCGCTTAAGTCTAGCCGCTTAAAGTCGGCTTTTTTGCGCGCTAGATACTCGATCGTTTTGACAGAATAGCCATCGACAACTAAGAAATTACTCGTTTGCTCAGCCGAATTACCTTTAATACCGTACTGATTGAGATAATAAGCCGCCTGAACCATGTCTTCGGCGTAGGCCTCATAAGTTTTTGGATCCTGCGCCCAAGCAACGAAATACTGCTTGTAGCCCTGAAAAGCTGTTAGAACTAGCAGGAGTGCAATTAGACTGGCACCGAAGTTACGGGCTGGGCCATTAACCGGAAAAGTGGCATACCATCTCGACAGGAAATAATTAATACCAACAGCAGCAATTATAAAAACCGCTGGCATAGCGCCAACTGCCCTCAAGGCGTGCGGCAGACTCTCGGCTGTCAGTGCTGCTGGAAGCAACATGGTGGCAAAAATTGCCAGCACCATAAAATATTTCAGACGACCCAACCTAGCCAGACAAACAAAAATACCAAGAAGCATCATGACGCCGATAAAGACATTTAGCATCGGTAGTCCGCCCAAATTGTGACGATAATTTGTATCACCTTTGAAGTTAAACATTAGAAGAGTCTTAACTGAACTATCAACTAGTGTTTGAAGCGGCTTACCACCATTTAAGCTTTTATTCATAAAACTGGTACCGCCAGAACGAGCAAATGAATCAGCCGGATGCTTGATTGTAAAGATAATCATTGGCGATAGAACTACTAATAACGAAATCAAGCCGAGGCCAATTTTGCGCCAGGAAGATTTAAACCATTGACGGCGCAATATCAATAAATACCCCAGTGCCAATATGACAATACCAACGAATAGCTGAAAGGCGACATAGGTATAGAGCCCCAACCCAGCCACAACACCAGCAGCGATGAAATAACCAATCTTTTGCGTTTTATAAGCCTTGCCGGCTAGATAGGCCACGCTGGCAATCATGAGTGGCACCATGCTAGCTCGAAAACCGTCCCGAGTAATCGTCACAGCCCAAGGGCTCACGGCAAAGATAAAAGCTGCCACCAGGCCGGTCCGTCGCCCAAACCAATCCGTCGCCCATAAATACGCCATTACAACCGCCAAAGTGCCGATAATAGCTGGAGCAATTCTGAGTGCTAAGATGACATTTCCAATAGTGACAACGAAAATTGCTTGCAAGTAAAAGAAGAGGGCTTCGCGCGGGCCATTGGTGTTATAAAGCACCCGAAAATCATGATGATCGATCATTCGAAAAATGTCCAAACCATTAGCTGCTTCATCGGGATGTAAGCCAGGTGGAAGCGCATCGAGTTTATAAAATCTAAAAAAGATCGCCGTAATAATTATTAAAAATAAAATTATGTGAGCTAAATGCCGATGAATAAAATTGGTTAATGAGGATTTATTCTGCTTCATTTCTTAAACACTAATTTCTTGTATAGAACATAATTGTACACCAGAACTATGGCGATAGCTGCTGCTAGAGCGACATTATCGGTGTAAAATGCCTGATCCATCGGCAGATGCAGCACTTGACCGATTGTGTAGGCCAAATTAGCTGGCCAGAGCCAGACTGCAGAAAAAAAGTTCAGGATGATTGGTCTAATCGCATAGATACCAAACATGGTAATAGCAAAAAACAAGATAATTTCCCTATTGCCAACCTTTTTGGCTCTGAATGTAAAACGTTGATTGAAGACAAAGCTATTGATCATCGCAATCGTACCAGATATCACTCCGGCAATCATAATACCACTGATCGGTTTGCCTAGAATAGTAAAAAAAACCTCATTGCGAGGTAAAATCGTGCGAACAAGCAAGTTGAGAATAATAAAGTCAACTGCAGTATTTAAAATTCCAACCAAACCAAATCGCCCGACTTGGGCGACTTCATTATTTTTTTTAGTTTTGGCTGGTGACATTTATAAATAAGTGCTTATGCTTGTTTAAGCCAATTATAGCCTATTTGGATTATTATGGCAAAGCTCGGGTCTTAACGTACATCAAATTACTATAAGGTTCGGCTCCTCTCGATATTCTTAAATAGCATTTTATCAGCCTCGAAATATAGTTCGACATCACCAGTCGGACCATTGCGGTGTTTTTTAATCAGAATATCAGCAATATTTTGCCGTTCGCTCTCTTTATTATAATAATCTTCACGATAAATAAACATCACCACATCGGCGTCTTGCTCGATTGAGCCTGATTCGCGCAAATCAGATAGCTGCGGGATCTGCGGGTGCCTAGACTCGACCGATCGCGACAACTGCGATAATGCCAGCACTGGCACATTGAGCTCACGAGCCAAACCCTTCAAGCCACGTGATATTTCGGAAATTTCCTGAACACGATTATCACTCGAGTTATTACGACCACTCATCAGCTGCAGGTAGTCAATTACGATCAAGCCCAGGTCATGCTCACTTTGCAAGCGCCGCGCCTTAGTGCGCATTTCCATGACGTTGGCCATAGCTGAGTCGTCAATAAAGATCGGTGCTTCGGCCAAGACCCCCATAGCTTTATTTAACTTCTCAAAATCACGATCCTCCAGATTACCGGTTCTTAGCTTCCAGGAATCAATCTTAGCTTCGCCGGCCAGCAAACGATCAATCAGCTGCTCCTTGCTCATCTCTAGACTAAAAATACCTACCGGTACACCTGATTTAATAGCAACATTTTGGGCAATATTCATGGCTAGAGAAGTTTTACCAATACTGGGACGAGCAGCCAGGATGATTAAGTCTGCCTTTTGCAAACCAGCCAAGAGGTTGTCCAATGCCCGATAACCAGTCGGCAAACCACGTAATTGTTTTTTATCTTTATGCAAAGCGTCCAAACGATCGAAGCTCTCGGCCAATACCTCACGAATCGGACTAAAGTTTTGCTTCAAATGCTTTTGACTAACCTCAAATAATGTCTGCTCAGCGCTGTCGAGCAAGCCATCGAGCGGAGCGGTCTCATCAAAAGCTAAGGCATTGATCTTGCCCGAAGCTTCGATCAGACGCCTGAGAGTAGCTTTTTGAGCCACAATCTGAGCGTAATGTGCCACATGAGCCGCTGACGGTACACTATTAACAAGTTCAGTCAGATAGGTCGCGCCACCAATTGATTCTAGCTCGCCCATGCTTTCGAGTTTATTTGACAAGGTCACAACATCAATTGGCTCGCGTTTTTCATAGAGAGCTAAAATCGCCTCGAATATCAATCTGTTTTTTGCAACATAGAAGTCATCTCCTGCGACTATATCAGCTACTTTAATGATTGCATCCCGATCTAAGAGCAATGAGCCGATCAAGCTGGCTTCAGCTGCTGTGTTTTGAGGTGGTACTTTTTGAGCCGATTTAGATAGAGCTAAATCCACATCTGATGATTGATCGATCTTTTTAGCCATTGACAATCTCCCCGCCCAAAATTTCCAAAGCCGACGAAATCAACTCCGAATCCTTATCGCTTGGAGTAGAACTTTTGGACTCGCTGACAATATCGCAACGTAGCGTAATGACACGACCAAAAGTTTTCTTCATAGCTGCTTCAATCAAAGTACGATTCTTGGCCTCCTCGATTCTTTCTTTGTGAAACTTGAAACGACAATCCAGTACCAGGTTATCACCTTCGATACGAGGGTTAGCCGAGCGCATCACAGCATAGAGTGAATTATTGCGCTCCTTGATCAGGCTTAAGCCTTTTAGACATAAGCTAGTTTCGTCGACATTGACATGGGTACTTTTAGCCGTCAGCTTACCAGGCTTTTTTGCTGGTTGCTTGACCGTCTGAGCAGTATCTTTTGGCTTGGCCTCCATAGTAGCGGTGGTCGCAGCATTACTATTCATCGCAATTGTCGACTTGTAGACCGCCAGCTCCAGTGGCAAGCTGTAATGACTAGAAACCTTGAAGTCTATTAAAGCCTTGGTTAAATTCTCAATCATGTAGATAATCATTTCAGCCGAAATATCATTAAAATATTCCAGGCCAGGCTTAGTTTCTAATCCAGAGCGAGCAAATAGCCCGGCTCGTAAATAGTCCAACAATTGATAAGTTAATTGCTGCGGATCGTTTCCCTGCTTAATTATCTTGCTCGTCAGGCTCATTGAGCTGATCGTCTCACCAGTCGACATCGCCTTGACAAGCCCCTCGACAACCTCCTGACTACTCAGCCCCAGAATACTATAAACAGTCGTTCGACTGATGGGCTGGCCAATGACCGATAATTGATCAAGTATACTAATACCATCACGAAAACCACCCTGCGAGGCAACTGCGATAATCTTCAATGCATCAAGATCAATGTCAATCTTCTCAGCGGCAGCAATCTTGGCTAAATGCGCCACCATGTCATCAGCACCGATCGGGCGAAAATCATAACGTTGAGTCCGAGAAATGATTGTGTCGGGAAGCTTGTGTACATCGGTCGTAGCTAATATGAAAATAACATGTGAAGGAGGCTCCTCGAGAGTTTTTAAAAGCGCATTAAATGCCTCGCGCGTTAACATATGAACTTCGTCGATAATATAAACTTTATACTCCAGAATTGTAGGCGCAACTGCTACTTTCTCTCGTAACTGCCTAATTTCGTCAATACCACGATTACTAGCCGCATCAATCTCGACAATATCCAAGTATTTTGCAATATCCTCAGACGCCATAAGACGATTGACAATGCGCGCCATTATCCGCGCCACACTGGTCTTGCCAACACCACGCGGACCAGTGAAAAGATAGGCATGGCTAACCAAGCCGCTTTTGACTGCAGCAGACAAAGTACTTGTGATATGATCTTGACCAATCACATCCTTCAGCTCAGCTGAACGATACTTTCGATACAATGCCAAACGAGACATAGTCTTGAGCTATCCTCCCTCGCCCCACTTTTAATTTACGATTCGTAATGTATAGAGGCTTAAACTGTCATCTTATTATAGTAGCTTTAGAAATAGTTTTAAATGCTGACAAGCCAGATTGTGATAAAAAATACACCCTGATTAGTTCGCAGATTTGGCTTCTTCAAGCTTGGCGCTAACGGTCTGCTGATGGCCATCTCGCACAATCGTAATTTTAACGGTTTCGCCAACCTTGGATTGGCCAATGACTTGAGTTAGGCTGTGATTTTTATCGATTGGAGTATCACCTATTTTAATAATTATATCACCGCTCTTTAAACCAGCTTTAGCTCCCGGACTTCCCGGTAGAACCGCTGGGCTAGTAGTTTCTGAGCCTCGTAAGTATGCCCCTTCAGCAACCGTTAGATTATTTGCGCTTGCGATTTCTGGAGTCAGCATGATGTACTGTACGCCTAAATACGGCCGGCTAATCTTGCCGCTGGCAGCTACTGATTCGACATCATTCTTAGCGTCATTAATAGGGATAGCAAAGCCAATGTTTTGAGCCTGGCCGGCAATGGCGGTATTGATGCCAATAACCTGACCATCAATATTGACAAGCGGGCCACCTGAATTACCGGGATTAATAGCAGCATCGGTTTGGAATAAACCTTGCAATGTTTCATTACCGCTACCGCCACTAGCTGTAATACTGACTCCCTTGCCGGAAATCACACCAGTCGTGACGGTGTTCTGGAATTTACCAAGCGCATTGCCGATTGCGATGACACGCTGCCCGACTTCAACCCGACTCGAATCACCCAACGTAGCCGCTTTTAAGCCGCTGGCCTTAACCTTGAGAAAAGCGATATCGTTAGATGGATCTTTGGCAACTACAACCGCGTCCTTATATTCTTTGCCTTCGCTCGTAATCACGCTAAAGCTGCTACCATCCTCGACCACATGCTTATTGGTCAAAATGAGCCCATCAGGCGACACGATCACGCCAGTGCCAGCCGCGGTTTGAGTTTCTTGCCGTCCAAAAAAATCCATTTGATTTGAACTAGTAGTGATACTGACAACCGATGGGGAAACATTTTTAGCAACGTTAATAACAGCCGTATCTTCATTGACGACATAATTTTTACTTTGTGAGATCGCAGTGTTCTTACTGCCCGCGAAAAATCTTCCATAGACATATGCCCCACCCAAACCAGCTAAAAATGCAATTAGCACGAGTACGACTAAGCCTGGAATTATAGACCTAAGGCTAGATGACTTTTTAGCTGGCTGACCACTGTGAGACTTGGGCAAATCAACTGGACTTTTTTCTTTTTCTACACTCATTTGTTCCATATAATAGTGTTACTTTCTGAGATTTTACTTAAATTTTGATTTATCTTGGCTAAAAGCCGGGGGTCCACTTTGTAAACGCAACCACTAATACAAAAACTATAACGGAAACGGCTAAATATTCAAATAGAAGCGGTCGCGTGAGGGTACCTTTTTTGTGATGATAATACATGCCGCCCCAAGAATAGGCCAAGCTGCCAACGATTAAAGCTGGCTGGCTAATAATAAATTTTAAGCGTGGTAATTGATATAATACTATCCAGCGCGACGTAATCCATACTAGCTCGACGCAAACTAATGCCCAAATTGCCGCCAGACCTTCCATTCGTCCCATAAACGGCAGTAGCCACCACATAGCAATTATAAAACTGACCAACCAGACAAAGACCATAATAAAAACAATTGGAATATGCCACAAGACTAGCATCAAACTCGAAGACGTAATCAATAATACAATCAAAACCAGACTCAAGATGCTGCTAAGCCGGGGTCGATGATCAACTTTTAGCTCCCCGATCACGAGAAAGCTGTACCCGACAATTGCAATAACCAGTACTGGCACAAAAAATAGCAACGTGTAGTTATTGATATTTTTTATTAGATTTAAATAATAAAGCGACAAAAAAAGCCAAAGACTAGGTTTGACTGCCTTGGGCCAGAGGCGAGATAGGCTTTTATTGAGTATCAGAGTTTTGATCGCAAATAAACAGGTAGCGAATATAGCAATCAAACCCAGATACCAAAAATCACTGTAGTAAAAGAATACTAAACCAATGATAAACTGAACCAGGCTGGAAACTAATATATTGCGCTGAGTCTTACTAATCATAATGATTTCACCAACTTTAACTTTTGACATTTAACTCTAAAAGCTATCTAACCGGTGTCGGGGTGGGCGTTGGCTTATAATCTGCACCGATGATTATTTTAATATCGATAGATTGCGATGTAGTTTTAGTATTTGCACCTGACGGAGTTGGGCTAGTAGTCGCCTCTGCTGTCTTCGCCTTGACGCCAAAACGATTCTCAAGATACTTCAAGGTGTATGGCTTCTTACCGCCCGTATAATCATAGATCATCGTTTGCTGATAATTAGTGCTATCAGCCACGCTTGTCTTTATAACATTATATTTGTAACTTTTCAACAAAGCTGACACCTGAGTGGCGACCGCGTACTTGGTAGTGCCATTGTCAACTTCGATAGCAGCGGCTTCCTGCTTGATATAACCATCAACAAATATCGAGCGAACAAACTCTTGGATGGCTGTAAAATTACCATTGCCAGCCACCGGAATAACCACGCTAGCCCCGCCGAAGTTAGCATTAGTCACCAACCCGCCCGGCTTGTTATCAAGCACATTATTGATGATCTTGGCCGGATCAATCTTTTGGCCAATCTCTACTAATTTATTTATCTCCCAAGCCTGTAAATCTGTACTGAGATGACCACCAACAATATCGATTAGCTCTGAAATTTTGGCCGGATTTGTTATGGTGGATATCTTAAGAGCTTTTTCACGCATCTCAACTAAAACTTGCTGCTGACGTTTGGCTCGGCCAAAGTCATCACCGCAGTTACCCTTACGACAGCGTACGAATTTTAAAGCAGTCGCCCCATCCATATGCTGAGTGCCGGTAGCAATATGCATACCGCATGCTCTGCCCTCATTCTTATCGCAGGGATATTCGGGATCATTTAAGGCTTGTTCAACATTGATATCAATCCCACCAAGGGCATCAACGGCCTTCTTCAAGCCGGTAAAATCAGCTCTGACATAGTAGTGAATTGGTATTCCTAGCGTCTGGCTGACGACCTGTTTGGCCAGTTCCGGCCCACCACCCTTTTTAGCTTGTTCACCAAAAGCATGAGCAGCATTGATCTTGTCGTAGCTATGACCGGGAATTTTAACATAAAGATCGCGCGGTATTCCAAGCATGGAGACGTCATTGGTACGTGGATCGATGCTAGCCACCATGATCGTATCTGACAAATCAGCTCCAGCATGCCCGCTATCACCAATTCCTAAGAACAAGATGTTGACTCTGCCATCACCCTCACCCCTCAAATCTCCCAACTTGACTTCATCTTTCAAGCCAGCTGCCGCCACGCCAGTGTTGCGCTGAATTACTTTATTGAGCGCAAAGTAAGTCTTGGCTCCAAAAGCTGCACCAGTTAGAAATAATAAAACAACAAATACTAGTAAGATCTTTTTAGGCCACGATAATCGTTTAGAATTCTTCAGCTTTGTCTTGCGACTTTTGCGATCATAGACAAAATCGGGCTCGCTCGAAACCCTCTCTTCACTAGACACTTGACGAACACTAATATCCATCAAGCGACCCCGCGACAATCGATCGGCAGGCTGGTTGCGCTGGCTTTTTTCTCGCGGCTTATCCATTACTAGTAAATTATAATGAAGTTGCTCATTCAAGTAAATATAGTACTTATGTTCAAATAGGTACATTTTAGTTATGATATATGTAAATTATGCAATTATTTAATAAAATAAACCCAACCGTTAAAAAAATATTGTCAGTTGTTTTGAACTGGATATTAATTCCAATATTGATCGTATTATTTGTTCAATCGTTTATGTTTCAAGCTTTTTATGTCGAAGGCAACAGCATGGAACCAACCCTACACAACAACGACTATGTTTTTACTAGTAAAGTCGGCCTTAATTTTCACCGTCTCGTTGCTTTTATTAGTCCAAATCTACCACTAAAACGCGGCGAAATAATCGTTTTTAAATTGCCCAATTATGACGGGCCGCCACTTATTAAGCGCGTCGTTGGCTTACCCGGTGAGAGAGTCGTCATCAGTGGCGGCAAGGTCACAATTTATAATAAAAACAACCCAAATGGCTTGGTCTTAAAGGAAAGCTACATTAACGACGCCTACCCAACTGAGGGAGAAGTTGACACAAAAATCAGCTCAGGTAATGTTTTTGTCCTAGGTGATAATCGTTCGCCAGGAGCTAGTCTAGACTCAAGAATATTTGGGCAAATTAGCGAAACTCAGATTTTTGGCAAAGCATTGCTCCGCTTGCTACCAATCCATACTTTTACAACCTTAGAAAATGTCCAGTACGCACCCTAGATAATAATTTTCGATTGTTTTATAACTTGTAAGTCATATGTCTTGCTGCTTATAATGGTAGGATGGATTATCACCACCCCGAACATAAAGACAAGGCTTACACTGAGCTACATAGCTCAACTCAGCCGCATAAACCTAGACGGGGCCAAAAAATATTACGAGAGGTGCTGTGGTTTGCGGGCCTGATCGTAGCAGTCGTAGTCTTGCACAATTATATTTTTCAAGCTTTCTATGTTAGTGGTAGCAGTATGGAGCCTGATTTCCATGACGGAGACTACTTAATCATCTCTAAACTACCGGTCACCATGCATAAAGTATTATCAAATAATCAAGATTTATCAATCAAACGCGGCCAGGTTTTAGTCTTCAAATCCCCTCAAAATCCGAAGGTATTCTTCATTAAGCGAGTCATTGGTTTGCCAGGTGATAGAGTAGTGATTAAAGACGGCACTGTTACAATCTACAACAAAGATAACCCGCAAGGATTAGTCTTGCATGAAATCTATATTGACAGCACACAAAGCACCTTAGGCGAGGTAGACGAAGTAGTAGAAGAAGGCAAATTATTTGTCTTGGGTGATAATAGAACTCAAAATGGCAGCTATGATTCCCGCGAATGGGGCCAATTGCCTCAAGCCAATGTGACTGGAGTGGCGACCTTAAAGATTTTACCATTCAATCAGCTTGGCCCGATTTCAGAGCCAGCCTACTAAACGCGTATAAAACTAAACAAGACTATCGAAGCTCAATTATTTACCTAAAATCTGATGGTACAGTCGTCCCAATTCTTCTTCTGAATAAAATTCTATAACCATTTTACCACCTTTGGCAGTTTTATGGATGGCTACTTTTGCACCCAAATATTTACCAAGATCACTGCTTAATTGTGAGTTATACTGCTCGCGAACTTGCTTCTTCTTGATGGTAAATTCTTTGTCAGCCTTAAACTCACGCGACAACTCCTCTGTCTGACGAACCGACAATCTCCCATCGATGATCAACTGCATTAATTTCAATTGTCGATCTCGATCGGTTACCGCCAGGATGGCTCTGGCGTGGCCTTCAGTTAGAATGCCATCATTAAGAGCTTGCTTGACTTCGGGTTGCAAATTTAGCAAGCGAATCGTGTTTGTGACTGTTGACTTAGCTTTGCCTACCCTTTTACCTATTAGCTCAGTATCCAAATTAAACTGATCCGACAGCTTGAGATAAGCAGTGGCTAACTCAAGTGGTTTTAGCTCGGAACGCTGAATATTCTCGACCAAGGCGACCTCCAGCTGCTCTTGTTCATTATAGCTGCGCAAGATCGCCGGGACTTTTTTTAAACCAATTCTTTTGGCTGCTCGCAAGCGCCGCTCACCGGCAATGAGCTGATAGCCATGGTTGGACTTTACCACCACGAGAGGCTGGACTATACCGTGCTGCTTGATCGAAGCTGCCAGGCTATCGAGATCATCATCAACAAAATCCGAGCGTGGCTGGTGCGGATTAGCGACTATCTCATCAACTGAAAGATCATGTACGAGTGATGGATCAATTTTAAGTTCATTTGGCATTGATCTACTGGCAAACTCATCTACGTCAGTCGGAATCAAAGATTCCAACCCACGACCCAGTCGGTTTTTACTATTGGTTGACACGTTTTAAGACCTCCCTGGCTAGCTTTTTATAGCTGACTGCGCCCTTACTAAACCTATCGTAGTGACTAATCGGCTTCCCATGACTTGGAGCCTCTGCCAATCTAACATTACGAGGTATCGTAACACTAAATAATTTATCTGGAAAGTGCCGCTTCAATTCCTGGTGGACTTGATTGGCTAAACTAGTCCGACTAGTATGCATGGTTATCACAACCCCAAGCAAACGCAGTCTAGGATTTAGCCCCTGCCGAACTCTACTAACTGTAGCTAGTAGCTGCGTCAGGCCCTCGAGTGCGTAATACTCAGACTGTACAGGTACGAGCAACCAATCGGCCGCAGTCAGGCCATTGAGAGTCAAAATGCCCAGTGAGGGCGGGCAATCAAGCAAAATAATATCAAAGTCCTGCTTGATTTGATCAAGTGACTGTTTGAGTAAAAATTCTCGGCTCTTAGCACTCGAGAGCTCGACTTCAGCAGCAGCTAACACTGGACTGGCTGGCAAGATATACAAATTCTGATAGTTCGTTTTGGTGATGATTTTGGATGAATCTTGACCATCAACCAAAACATCATAGAGTGACCATTCTAATTTGTTTTTATTCAGACCAATACCGCTAGAGCTATTAGCTTGCGGGTCAATATCAACGATCAAAACCCGCAGTCCAGTCTTGGCTAGGTAGGCACCGAGGTTAATCGTAGTGGTAGTCTTACCAACTCCACCCTTCTGATTGGCAATTGCAATAATAGACCCCACTCTCTTTTTGTCTGCTCCTGTTTTATTATCTAATTTTAACATATTTGCAATTAATTAGGGCTTTATAAGTCCTCAAAATTAGCCATTTACAAGTTGTAAAAAGTTTGATATTATTATCCATTGTGCACAAGAAGATTTAATTGTTTTATTAGGAGAGAGCTAAGCAAATGATTGCCGTTATAGAAAGTGGCTCAAAGCAATATATGGTTGAAAAAGGCCATACTATTGAGGTAGAACTACTCAAAGAAGAAAAGAATATTGAATTCAAACCATTACTAATTATCGATGGTGATAAGGTTCATATTGGCAAACCAGTCCTAGAATCAGGTATTGTCAAAGCCACTATCGCAGATAAGTCGGTTAGTGGTGAGAAAATCCAAGTTCTCAAATACAAAGCCAAAAAACGCCAATCCACCAAAACCGGCCACCGTCAAAAGTATACGGTAATCAAAATTATCGACATCAAAGCCTAAGACTACTAAAAGCTCAAGGCCCAACAAAGCCCATCTTAAAAAGGGGCTTTTTGTTATTAAAATTTGTAACTATTTTTATGTCAAGAGCAGGTGGATGCTGGCTTTTGACCGCTAAAAACCGTTGACAGCCAAGCTAAGGTATCATTGAAGCTGGTTGTCATTGTGTTGTAATGGGTCGCAGTGTAAGTCTTATAGGTAGTGCTTTTATTACCCGCCGCACAAAGGCGATCCCGAAAAGCAACCGACTGTCGAGGTAGAATAACATTATCATCTATGCCTTGGTTAATCAGCTTAGCGCTTTTAGTTTGATAGTCGCCGATTTCGTTCTTATCTAGGTCGCTAGCCAAACTAGCAAAGCCCGATTGGCTGAGACTATCATTTTTAAGAGCTTCTAAAAACTTCGGCTGATAAACCAGATTTGCCTTTTTGCCCCAATAGTTTATCACCGTATCAATACAATTTTTCGCCACATCATCATCCAAGTTTTTCGACCATTTGTCGAGCAATATAGAATTATTCATGTAATCCTGCTTATAGTAGTCACTATAGCTCGAGAGTACAAAAGGCCCATACCAATTAATATTAGCGCCTCGAGTAATATCTGCCCAGGTCTCTTTAACACTTGATACCGGCCCAAAACCAATCACACCACTAACGTTTAGCTCCTTAGCATATTCGGGAGCTAATTTATCCGCCCAATATGCTGCGTGTCCTCCTTGAGAATAACCAGCCAAGGCAATCTTATTCGAATCAATAATGTCTTTGGTATTATTGAGATTTTTTAATAACCGTAGGCTGTCAAGCATCGCCCGGCCTTCAAGCTCTCCAACCATATAATGGTGCATTCGAGTATCATCACGCATACCCTCATAATCAGTCGTCACAACGACATAGCCCTGACTAGCATAGGCCGCTAAGAGTGAGTCATAGTTCGCCCAATTACTTTTGGCAGGAACCTCCAGTGATGCGGCACAATGATCATCTATTCCTGTCGTACCCGGTGCAAAGGCAAAAACTGGTAATGTCTTGCCGCGCGGTACGGACGACGGTCGATAAACTCTGGCATAAACAGGAATATTGGTATTATTACCGTCAGAGCTGTTATAGCGCACTAACTGCTTAGTCATACCTTGCTCAACTGGTAAATTAAATTTCCTATTTGTTTCTATGATAAGCCTTTTGGTTTCATCAGCCGTGTAGGTAACTGGCGTCTGCTCTTCAATAATCTTGCCTGTCTTAACTTCATCTGTCTGAGCCGGTTTTATGCTAGTAATACTCTTGAACCTGCGTGAGGCATTGGGGTGTAAATAGCGCAGTAGATAAAACACACCAACAATTACCAAGACCAATATTAGCCCTGTTAATAGCCATCTTTTTATAGCCTTGCGGTGGTAGTCTATAATTAACTGATCGGTATGCTTCACGATAGCTCTCGACTCATCATATACACATCAACATTGTCAATAAAGTTTTTAACCAATCGATCGACTACAAAATTACTTGCTAAGTAAAAATTCTTTCTATTATGAGTAATTAACTCCACCCGATTAACTGACCGATCATCTAATATTTTGATTGAGGAATCAAGCAACTGCCTACCATAACCTTGACCACGAAACTGCGGAGACACATAGAGCCAAAATATATAAGCTCGTTGCTGTGGACTAATTTTGGCGATACTATAGCCAATCAATAACCGATCAAGCCACAAACCAAGTAGTATCCTATCTTGTTTCATTGTCGCATTCACTAATCTTGCAAGTGAATTTTGACGACGAGCGTGCTCTATGTAGCTAACTGGAAAATAAGAAAAATCTAACTTTAACGCATCATCAAACAATTTCTTGAGAGGTATTGCTTGCCATAGCTTAATAGCTGCAATGCAGGGCTGGTTAGTCGACATGAATGCCATCCTGTAAGTTTTGATCTGAATTATGTCGATTTGATCCGTCATCATCGTCTTGCTTATGGCTATGTAAATCCGACTGGTATAGAACCACCTTATTGCGTCCTGTCTCTTTGGCTTCATAGACCGCCACGTCAGCTTGTGAGATTAAACTTTTTAGGCTCATACCTGCCTTTAATGAGGACACACCGAAGCTGGCGGTAACTTTAAATTTACGGCCATCATGCTCGAAATTAAGCATTTCAATTTTTTTGCGAATTCCTTCAGCAATTACAGTAGCAGAATCTTCATTTGCACCAATCAGGCCAATAATTATTTCTTCACCACCATAACGACCAACGATATCAACGCCACGCAATTCATCACGCACTAGAGTAGTGACAGTGCGTAAAACTTTATCGCCCATTTGGTGACCATAACTATCATTGATTGACTTAAAATGATCCAGGTCGACAAATATCAAAGAAAAGCTTTTAATAATCAAAAAGCGCCGTCGGTCAGGATGCTTAAATTGAAATAGAACTTCGTTGACCATTGTATCCAAATACTCCATCAGACCGCGACGATTTAAAATCCGCGTCAGCTCATCAGTCCTTAATTGATCTTCGAGCTCGACAATGCGGTTTTTTAGCTTCTTGATATAGGCATCATTTTTGTGTTCAGCCATCATCTTACTTGATTGTTTCCTGCAAGCCCGAGAGATATTTTTCTGCTTCTAGGGCTGCTTTGCAACCATCGGCAGCTGCTGTGATCGCCTGCCTGTAGCGGGCATCAACCACATCACCAGCCGCAAAAACACCTTCAATATTGGTCAATACTTGGTTGTGAGGCTCAATATAGCCCTTATCATTGATATTGATTACGCCCTTAAACAGTTCTGTGGCCGGCTTGTGACCAATCGCCACAAATAAGCCATCAGCCGCAAGTGTTGAAACAGCCTCAGTCTTGAGGTTTTTTAACTTCAACCCGTCAACTCGATCCTGACCCAAAACATCCACCACCTCGCTATCCCATATAAAGTCAATTAGAGGATCGCCAAATACCCGTTGCTGCATGATCTGGCTGGCTCTTAGCTTGCTACGACGATGAATGACGGTAACTTTTTTGGCAAACTTAGCTAATGCTAAAGCTTCCTCCATAGCACTGTCACCACCACCAACTACAACCACGCTCAAATCCTTAAAAAAGAATGCGTCGCATGTAGCACAAGCTGACACGCCCTTACCCATCAGACGCTTCTCATTCTCTAGGCCCAGCCACTGAGCTTTAGCACCAGTCGCAATAATGACACTTCGGGCCAAATAGTCGCTATCTTTCGTGCTTATACTAAATGGCTTTACTTTTAGATCGACCTGTTCAACCATCCTGTCAATAATCTCCACACCAAACCGATTAGCTTGCTTTCTCATCTCACCCATAAGTTCAGGCCCCATGATACCTTGAGCAAAACCAGGGAAATTCTCCACCTCACTAGTCAGCATCAATTGGCCACCGACTTCTGCCCGCGAGCCTGATAACATCAAGACTGACAAGCCCGCCCGAGCTGCGTAAATTGCAGCCGTATAACCCGCCGGGCCGCTACCAATGATAACAACATCACGTGTTGACTTTTTTTCTTTATCCATAGCCATATTATATCAGTCAGCCAGCGTGCTTGCGAGATATCATTATGCTATTTAGCCGGCTGCTTGGTATCACCGGCACAAGTCTCGTTCGCCCATAAGCCTCGACTATTATCTCTTGCGACAACTTCGGCCTGCTTAAACTGCTCCTGATATTTATAAGGCTGACTTTGATAGGTATATTCGTGAGCATAGCCGCTTTCTATCATCAATTCGTTATAATTTTGACCATTTTGCATAAAAACGTAGGCCAGAAGACGACCATACTTATCGATTTCACCCTGTGACGGATCAAGCTCTAATCGCACATTCGAGCCATCAAGCAATTCGTGAGCTTTATTACTCGCCTCACGCCCAAAACACTGCACTGTCTTGCGAGGATCTACCACCTCAGGCGTATCCATACCAATCAATCTGACCGTTTGCCGCCTGCCCTCTCGCAAAACCACGATAGTATCTCCATCAACAACCTTTAAAACCTTTAAAAAGCCCTCCGGAGGCGAGACAGTTTCTCGAGTAACTAAGCTCGATAACTTAAGTGGAGCTTTCAAGGCAACCTTTGGCAAGCTCAGTAATGCCAAGATTAAAATACCAACAAATATAATTGCCGTAGCCCGCAGGATACGGCGAGCTTTGCGCTCTTGCTGGCTAGATTCAATTGGACTTTGTTCGGTTTGCATACGTTATTTATCAGTATATCACTAAATCTATAAAACGAAATAATTTTTTATTCAAAGTGCCCAACATAAGTATTTACATTACAACAAACATCCGATACAATAAGACCTTCGTGCATAGTAACGAAAAGGAAGAAGTAATGGCAATAATTGGATCGATGCTAAGGCTGTTGCAACGGCCATTGGCCGACAAAAAAGCCGTCAGTAATGCCTTTGAGGCAATGTCGCCGGCTGCCCGTCAAGCAGCCTGGTCAGCTCAAATGACATCGAGTCGACTGGACGACGATTTCACGGTATCATACAGTGAAATCGTGACCAGACGGACAGCCAAAGTGGCTCGCAGTCGAGCCAACCACCCCACCAGCCAGCCGAAGACACATTAGACACCATAGCTCCTCCACCCGCCCAGAAGACCCTATGTTTACTTTTAAAAAGTAAGTATGGGGTCTTTCCAAATGTGGTAATTTAAAGTTCGACTTTGCGCCGCCTGACCACGACACTTTGAATGATACCAATACCAATTAGAGAGACTAGCATACTCGATCCTCCGGCTGAGATAAATGGTAACGGAATGCCCGCCACCGGCACCAAACCTAAATTCATGCCAATATTAATAAATATATGAAATAACAGCATAGCCGTTATACCAATAATCAAAAATCCACCAAAGCGGTCACTACTCTTCTTAACGACTGACACAGAACGTATTAAAAGTACTGCAAATAGCACAATCACCAAGATACTGCCAACAAAACCCATCTTCTCTGCCAATACCGCAAATATAAAATCCGTATGTTGCGAAGGCAAGAAATTGCCCTGACTCTGCGATCCGGCATTCAACCCCTGCCCAAACCAACCGCCACTACCAACGGCTATGATAGCTTGGTTGACGTTATAGCCAGTTGTTGTTGGGTTGGCAGTTGGATTAAAGAATGTTTCGATTCTTTGTCTTTGATAGCCGTGCAAAAAAGGTAGAGTGAGTGGTATCACAATGACGATTATAGCTGCACCGACCGCGAACCAGTATTTTTTTGCTTTTGTACAAACTATCATTGCTAGCCAGATTGCTGCTAAGACTGAGGCTGTCGCAAGATCTGGCTGGAGCAGTAAAAGGGTCAATGGTGGCACGAGATAAGCCAACGATAGCATCAGATATTTAAAATAACGAGTCTTTTCATAATTATCTGCAAACAGCTTAGCTAGCACGATTATTAAAACCAGCTTAGCTAGCTCGGACGGTTGAAACTGAAAAAAACCAATTGTTATCCACCTAGTTGCACCCAATCTCTGAACACCAAAGAACTTGACTATTATCAGTAAGCCAAGTGTGATTACATATAAAGGCATAGCGTAGTTACGCAAAACCCGATAATCCATCCGTGAAGCTAAAACTAATAGCACTAGACCGCTTGCAACATAAAAAATCTGTCGACTAGTATCAATCTGCGAATTCACCTGGCTCGGCTTGATACCAGATGAATAAAGTATCAAAAGCCCAAGTGCGCTTAAAAGCAAGACGGCTGTTAGGATTATCCAATCATATTTTTTAAACAGTCTTAGTAGGGACATTAGTTCTTTTGCAACTGAATAGTAATATCTTCACCATCTAATTTAATATCCTTTTGGTAGTCTTTTTTGTTATCTTTAAAATCTAGCTCGGTTGCTAAAACCTCACTCATAATTAATTCTTTATGGGCGAGTATCGCGGTGCTTGCAAACTGGCTTGCTACAACCAAAGATAATCTTATTCTGTCTTCAACATTTAGCCCTGCTTCTTTACGAGACGTTTGAATATGCCTTATGAGGTCTCGTACAAAACCTTCCATTTTTAATATATGAGTAATTTTTGTATTCAATTTGACTAACGTTCTTGCGTCACCTTTTTGGTCCACTAAAAAGTCGACTTTTTTGACATTGAGCTCGTCGGCAATAATTTCTTGTAGTTCTTTATCCAACGCACGCGCTACGATTATTTTCACGCTTCCCAGTGGCTGCCTGACCCGAACACCAGCGGCTGCTCGCTGAGCCAAGCCTTCACTAACTATCTCTCTTAATAATACCATTTGCTCAAGCAACTGCTTGTCCACGGTTTTGGCCTCAAATTTAGGCCAATCACATAAGTGCACAGATTCAGCAACACCAGACATACCATCAGTCAAGTGCCTGTATATATAATCACTTGCAAACGGCGACCAGGGTGCGAGCAACTGACAGATTTTTATTAAAGCCCAAAATAGTGTTTGATATGCTTGCTGCTTATCACTATCATCACTACTTTTCCAGAAACGGCGACGGGATCTGCGAATATACCAATTAGATAAGTCGTCAACAAGTTCAAGAATAGGCCTCGTGGCAGATGGCAAATCATAATCTACTAGTGCGGCCTCCATATCAAGACCAATCTGCTTGACTCTTGAAACTAGCCACAGATCTAATCGGTTTTTGAGTTTCTCGGGCTGATTTAAACTTTTGGGTTTAAAGCCATCAATTTGAGCATACATCGTCCAGAAGCCAGCACTATTGTAGAGAGTCATAAACAAGTTGCGTTGCACGCTCCTGATAGCCTCCTCATCAAGAGCAACCGTCTCACCATTTATGACGGGGCTGGTCAATAAGTAATAACGTAAGCTATCTGAGCCAAAAGTGTCAAAAACATCTTCTAGGGCCGGGTAGTTGCCCAGTCTCTTACTCATTTTTCTACCATCAGTTCCTAAGATGATACCGTGGCTGATACAGGTCTTAAAGGCTGGTTGATTAAAAAGAGCCGTCGCTAAAACATGCAGGGTATAAAACCACCCTCTAACTTGGCCGTTGTATTCGGTAATAAAATCGGCCGGAAATTGTTTCTTAAAGCTCTCCTCATTGATCGAAAAAGGAAAATTATCTTGTGCATATGGCATAGCACCAGATTCAAACCAACAATCTAGCACATCCTCAACTCTTTTATAAATCTTACCACCATGCTTAATGATAACTTCATCAATGGCCGGCCTATGCCAATCTGTCACCTTTGCAGGATTTTCTGCTAGATCTTTTAGCTCTGCTAGGCTCCGAACCAAGATTGTATCACCGTCCTGATTACGCCAGATGGGTAGCGGTGCGCCCCAGAATCTATTCCTTGATATATTCCAATCACGGGCGTTTTTGAGCCAATTGCCAAACGAGCCATCCTTAACATTTTCTGGAATCCAATCAATTTGCTGGTTATTATTGAGTAATTTTTGCTTTATCTTAGTTACATCAACAAACCACGACGTCTGCGCACGATAGATCAGCGGATTATCGGTTCGCCAACAGTGTGGGTAGTTATGCCGGTAGAGCTCTGAAGCAAATAGCTGGCCCATATTAGTTAGCCGGTCGATAATAGATTTATTGGTATCAAAAACCAGTTCGCCCGTATAGTCGCTTACTTCGCTTGTAAAACGACCTCGACTGTCGACCGGACAAACTACATCAATACCCGCCTTGGCAGCTACGATCTGATCATCCTCACCAAAACCTGGTGCAATATGAACTACACCCGTACCCTCTTCGGTATTAACAAAATCGGCTGCCAGCACCACAAAGGCATTGGCCGAGCTGGTGAAATAGTCAAATAATGGCGTGTAACGAAGTCCAGCTAATTCTTTGCCGACGAATTTACGCTTAGATTTGGCTGACACGAACCGGTCAGAGTAACGCTCTTGAGCTGACTCAGCTAGGACGTATATTTTACCATCAAGCTCCAGCTCAACGTAAGTAATATCTGGATTGATCGCTAAAGCTAAGTTCGACGGCAGTGTCCACGGAGTTGTTGTCCAAACCAACAGATTACGGTCATCAGCGAGCTTAAATTCGACTGTTACCGTCTGATCCTCGCGTTCTCTGGTCGCATCATCGAGTCTGGTTTCAAAATTTGACAAGGAAGTTTCGCAGATGTAGCAATAGGGCAAAACCTTATGGCCCTCGTAGATCAAATCCTTATCCCAAAGCTGGCCAAACACCCAGATGACACTATCCATATATGCCGGGTCCATTGTGCGATAGTCATCATCAAAATCAACCCAGCGGCCAAGTCGAGTGACATAGCCCTGCCATTCCTTGGTGTAACGCAGGACTGACTGCCGACAAAAGGCATTAAACTTATCTATGCCATAATCAATTATATCTACCTTGCCAGTCACACCAAGCTGTTTTTCGGCCTCCATTTCAGCGGGCAAACCATGACAATCCCAGCCAAATCGCCTGGGCACATAGTGACCTTGCATGGTCTTAAGACGCGGAATGGCATCTTTTATTACGCTGGTGACTAAATGACCATAATGAGGCAAGCCATTTGCAAACGGAGGACCATCATAAAATGTATACCTTGTAGCATTCTGTCGCTGCTTGAGACTTTTCTTAAAAATGTCTCGATCTTGCCAAAATGTCAAAGTATCTTCTTCGATTGTTTTATTATTATATGGTGGTAATTTTTTCATAAATATATTTTTCGACTCTCTAAAAATAACCTGTCTTAAACAAAAATAACCAGATATGCAGGAATCCGCAAACAATAAATTACAGATGGTACCATCCTGCTTCCCTGATTATATATCGGGCACTTAATTTGTCACAGTTAACGGACTGTCCTGCCGGCGAATTCTAATTCTAGAATGTCAATCTAGTTTCTTTTCGCAACATTCGTGGTTGATAGCCACTCATTCGACATCATCGTCGAAGTGTTTTTTTAAAAAATACTTTTCTCTTTGATATCATACAATCTTACTGCGACTAATTCAAGCGAAATATAGGCGATTATGTGGCTAGTGAATTAATGATATGCTGCAGAATCTGCAAAGCAAGTATAACTAAGAGTGGCGAAAGGTCAATCGGGCCACTATTGGGCATTATCCTGCGCACCGGACTAAGTAGAGGCTCTGTCAGCTCAAATATAATTAGTGCAAATTTATTTGACCTTAAGTCTGCTACTATCCAGCTTAATACAATCCGAACCAGCAATAAGATATTGTAGACAAAGATGAAAATGCCAACAAAGTTTACCAGTATCCGCATCATATATAAGCAATGCGACTGATCTCACTGGGGCTTGGTAATAGGTCCTGCCAAGCATACATCAGCTTGCCATCATCCTGAGTGGTAATGACAGCAGGAGTCTGCACAACGTCATAAAGTTCGGCTTTTGCTACCCCTTCACGAGAATCAATATCAATACTTTCAAAATCTATTTTTAGCCGCTCCAACTCCGCCAACATTCGATCGGTGTCAAACTTACCAGGTTGTCCCTTGCGAGTAAAAACTAAAGTTTTCATAAATACTATTGTAATGCTTTTTGCTGGTCCATAAAAGGCCTTGAGGGCCGGCAACACCTGCTTATGCTAAGCGTCGCCAGCCCTGGATATGTGTTTTTAAAAGAAAAAGGTTTTGATATTAGTGAGGTCGACGGTTGGCGAAACCAAGCCCCCAGTAGTCACCCAGGTAGCTGTCCGCTAGTTCTGTAGCCAGACCGAACTGAATGTCAAACTGATTGGCCGTCTGCTCGTCTTTTTGGTCGAGCATCGTTTCGGTGAGCTTTTCGCTAACCTTACCTTCGCACATACTTTTTCCCTCTCTCTTCTCCTCGGACTTTCCGAGAAATGGTCGGGATGGTGGGAGTCGAACCCATCACCTTCTGCAGTGTAACCGCAGCTGCTCATCCACTCGAGCTCCATCCCGCTACTAGACTAAAAACTCCCCACCTGACGAGGGGAGTTTGCGGTTCTTCTAAAATTTGTGTAAATTTTACTCTGAACAGACAGCCCCAAGCGACTCACAGAAAGTGAGAATTGGCAGGATCATGCTAAATAATAGTCTTCGACTGTTCATACAGATGATTTTATTACTGAGTCAATAGTTTGTCAAACCATTACTGCTTAACGGAGTTGTTGGCGATTCTTGAGACGTGTCAACTCAGCTTCAAAACTCTTAATATCCGTGAAGGATCGATAAACACTAGCAAACCGGACATATGCCACGTCGTCAATATTGATCAGTCGCGCCATTAGTAATTCGCCAATTTGGACAGACAAAACCTCACTCTCTGAGGTTGCTTTAATCTCTCGCTCAACATCGGATATCAATCCTTCTATTTCGGAGGCTGACACTGGTCGTTTCTCAAAAGCTCTATATATTCCTCGAGAGAGCTTCTGGCGGCTATAGAGTTCGCGGTCGCCATTCCTTTTAACCACTAACAAATTGGGCGTTTCAATACGTTCGTAGGTGGTATAACGAAACTTACAGCCCAAACATTGCCGCCGCCTTCTGATCGCATTGCCGTCTTCAACATCGCGCGACTCGAGTACTTTACTATCGTGATTATTGCAGTTGGGGCAACCCATTATTGTCTTCGCTGCTGAGGATTAATTCTAATACACCTACTCCATTTTTCGTTTAATAAAGCTCGGAATATCATCTTCTTGCTCCTGATTCTCGCTTGGTTGATCGATTTTTAGACCCTGCCGCAAGTAGGCTGGTTTGTCTAGATCATCCTCCTCCATACTAAAGCCAGTCGAAACAGTCTCAACAATTGGCTTGGCTGGGGTTACTTCCTCTGAGATTTTACTGGCGTCTTCTTTGCTTTCCCTAACTTCATCTGCACCAGTCGGCACGGATTCCTCTTCATAATCAAAGGTGGTGATTGGCTCATCAAACATGGTTGGTGATTTTGCAATATCCGGATTAGATTTGACTAGCGGTTCTTTCTCGTCATGGTTATAAACCGGACGAGGCTTTGCAGTGATAAAAGGGGCAAGCGGTTCTGGCTCTGGAACCGGCTCTAGCTCTGGCTCTTTGGTGCTTGCTGCCACCGGTTCAGTATCCCGGTGGCTGACCGGCTGAGAAGTATAGCCAGAGAAAATTCCGGCTCCACTCGGTCGACGCTCTGAATCAAACCCAGTTGCTACCAAAGTGACTTTGATTTCACCAGTAGTATTCTCATCTAGCACAGTACCCCAGATTATATTTGCCTCCTGGTCAACTGCATCGTAGATAAGCTTGGCGGCTTCTTCGATTTCGTGCATACCCATGTCCCGACCGCCAGTAAAGTTAATCAGAACACCTTTAGCTCCCTGAATAGAAATGTCTAAGAGCGGCGAATCCATAGCTTGCTTGACCGCCTCAATGGCTCGCGCGTCGCCAGCCCCACGACCAATTCCCATCAGTGCACTACCAGCATTACTCATAATTGATTTAACATCGGCGAAGTCGAGATTAACCAAGCCATTAACTGTTATAAGATCGGAAATACCTTGAACGCCCTGTCGCAGGACATCGTCAACCGCCCCAAAAGCCTCTAAAAGCGATGTCTTACGATCAATAATCTGCAATATTCTATCATTTGGTATAACGATCAAAGTATCGACCTGGTCATTCAATTGAGCAATGCCCGAATCGGCGATTTTGCGACGGCGATCACCCTCGAAGGTAAAAGGCTTGGTGACAATACCAACAGTTAAAGCCCCGATCTCACGAGCAATGCGAGCTACAACGGGCGCAGCACCGCTACCAGTACCGCCGCCCATTCCTGCTGTCACAAACACCATCTCAGAGTTTTTAAGAGCATTATAGATATCCTCTTCACTCTCCTCGGCGGCTTGAAAGCCGACATCTGGATTAGCACCAGCACCCAGTCCTTTAGTGGCTTCCTTGCCAATGTGGACTTTTTTGTTTGCTTGTGAGTAATGCAAGGCTTGAGCGTCAGTATTAATGGCAACAAAATCAATGCCACGAATCTTTGATTGTACCATCCGATTTAAAGCATTATTGCCACCACCGCCTATACCGACCACTTTTATACGTGCAAATGTCTCAATTTCAGGTAAGATTTCGGCCATATTTCCTCTTGATACTCCCTATTATGAATAGATGCATTATAAGGTTAAATCCTTGCCACTTCCCAAGCAACACTAAAGCTTGACTAAAACTAAGTATAGCCAAGACAGGACTTGAATGCAAATTATTTATTCAAAATTATTATCTAATTTTGATTGATAAATTATGTGTTCAATTTTAATATTAAATAATCACGGCAGAAAGCTTTTGAAAATTCCCTTAACTCGGCCAAATATTTTTTCAACTCGGCCGTTTATTCCAACGTGAACCGCTGGCTGCTCCATATCCTCTAGCATCAACCCAACTACTGCCGCCAAACTTGGGTCATTGATCCGTTCAGTTAGCCCTGAAAACCCAGTTGGTTTACCGATGGCAACAGGTAACTTTAAAATGTCTTTGGCAAAATCAGCAATTTCGGGCATTTTAGCGCAGCCTCCAGTCAGAACCACCCCGGCAGCTAGCATTGAGTCTTTACCAGCCTTTCTAAGTTCACCAGCCGCCATTGTAAATATCTCGTGCAACCTGGACGAAACGATCTTATCGATCTCATTAGTAGCTATTGTGCCGTTGATATCAAATTCACTCAAGTCCAACTTTTCGCCACCTTTGGCCTTTGGTTGGCGGGCAACAGCATATTTTAGCTTCACTTTTTCAGCTACATCGATGTTAGTTCTGAGGCCATAAACTAAATCCTTGGTGATATGATTAGAACCTACCGGCAAGATGGCTGTAAAACTAACATTACCCTCTTCAAATACGACAATGCCGGTTGTTTCGGCTCCGATATCCATCACAATTGCACCTAACTCTCGCTGTTTTTTGGTAATAACTGACTTCGCACTAGCCAACGGAACAATCATTTGATCGTTGATGTTAATGCCAGCCCTAAAAACAGCACTGCTCAGATTCTTAATAGCAGGTGTTGCTGCCGTAATGATATGGGTATCAATCTCCAGTCTAACACCGCTCATACCAATAGGATCGGACACATTTGGCTGGCCATCAACAATATAACTTCGTGGAATGACCTGTAAAATTTGACGATTATTCTCCAGCTGGATGGCAGTAGCTGCTTCCTCGGCCCTCAATAGATCTTCTCGACTAATCTCGTGGTCGGCCCGACTAACAGCGATGACTCCTCGCGAGTTCAAGCTCTGAATATGCGCCCCATCAACACTAATCGTAGCCCGCTCAATGGCAACACCACTCATACGCTCGGCTTCTTCAAGAGCCGCTGTAATCGAGCTAACAGTCTCCTCGATATCAACTACGACACCTCGTCTCAAGCCGGCCGTCGGTGACATACCAAAGCCGATAATACTTGGGGTAGCCGACCCTTCTTCATGTAGGCCAACTACACAAGCTATCTTGCTAGTGCCGACATCAAGTCCAACATAGGTTGTTTCGTTTTTTGCAGCCACTAGTTCCTCTTGGATTAATTATCTATCTACTTCATTATAACCAAGCCAGACTTACAGAAGCAAATTGATCACCTTGGATGAATGTTTTTAACCTCGAGCAGTTAGTACTTCAGCCCCATCACCTGTGATTAGAATTGTATGCTCAAACTGCGCCGCCAAAGAGCCATCAACGGTTTTGTAAGTCCAGCCATCATCTGCCAGATAAATCTTACCTTGCCCAATCGAGGCAATAGGCTCAACTGCAATTGTCATGCCGGCTCGTAAAACCTGACCGGTACCTCGAGTGCCAAAGTTAGGGATCGAAGGATCTTCGTGAACCTGATGACCTACCCCGTGACCACTTAGCCCTTCAACCACAGCAAGGCCATGTGATTTAAGCTCAGCCTCAATCACAGCTCCAATATCCCCAACCCTAACACCATCTTTAATGATATCAATTGCCTGATCAAGCGCCCGGCTTGTTCCTTCTAATAGTCTTGTGGCGACATGTGAGACTTGACCAACCGCTATAGTGATAGCTGAATCGGTAATCATGCCTTTATAAATAACACCGTAGTCTAATCCAACAATATCACCGTTTTTGATAATTCTTTGACTGGGTATCGTATGCACTACCTCATCATTAACGGAGACGCAAATATTTGCTGGATATCCATCATAGCCCAAAAAAGCTGGTTGACCATCGCGCTTAATTGTCTCTGCTAAAGCTATATCGTCAATTTGTTTAGTAGTCATACCAGGTCTTACTACGTCTTCCAGGTGTTCCAGTACGGCAGCTAGAATGGCTCCGCTTTGGCGAATATTAGCTATCTCTTCGGCTGACTTTACTTGTGTTTTCACAATACTATTTTTCTGATACTATCACTAATCTCAACCGGGGTTCTAGTGGCATCGATTTCGCTTAACTTATGCTGACTTAAATAATAATCAATCACTAGCTGAGTAGTGGTGTGATAGACATCAAAACGATGCTTGATAATATTGGTCTCGTCATCTTTACGCTTACGCTTAAGTAGTCTTTCTCTGGCCACCTCATCAGGCAATTCCAACAAAATCACCTTATCAACGGACTTATCCCGTAAACCTAAATAATCATCGAACCACTTCGCCTGGTCGATATCACGAGGGTAACCATCTGTTACAATTCGACCTGCAAAGTTATCTTTTTCAAGCTCACTGGCGACATATTGATTGACTAAATCGTTATCGACTAAACCACCTTTTTCTAATTCTTGAGCAATTTTTGTGTTCTTTTCTGAAAGCGTTCTAACGTAATGGCCTGTCTTAATTAATTTATAGTTCAGTTGGTCTTGTAAGATTTTTGACTGGGTGCCTTTCCCAGAGCCCGGCTTGCCTAGCATAACAATTATATGCGATTGCTTCATCTAGAAGATTGTCCTGAGAATATATGGCCCAAAAACTAATACAGCAATCAAGACAGCCCCGACTGCTGTAACTAAAACGCCAGCAGCCGTCATATCTTTCACCTGACGAACCACCTGATTGTTTTCTTTCGATAATACGTCGAGGGTTTTTTCTAAAGCAGTATTCACAATTTCTGCAAAAAACACCAGGATAATGGCTATAAAAACGAAGAGTAGCTGTGTTATTGCAATATGCAGTATCAAACTTGCTAGTAGAGCTCCAAGTGCAAACAGGAGGTGTATTTTAGCATTACGTTCAGTACTAAATACATGCTTTAAGCCTCGAATGGCATAACGAAAACTTGCTAATGTAACCATTTAAATTGCCTTGATTTAAACGCTAGTTCTAACATAATACCATCTTGAAGACTACTAAATCTAGCCCGCCCTGATTCGTCTTGATGGTCTAGTTTGAGTATGTGCAAAATACCGTGAATGAGTAGCAACGACACTTCAGCCTTGAAGGGTAAATTATATTCTTGAGCTTGAGAGTAAGCTAGGTCGGTACAAATTACTATTTCACCAATCAGTTCGCTATTTGGCAATTGGCTTTGTTCTCGATAATCAAAAGACAATACGTCGGTTGGATAATCATTACCAGCGTAGGTTTTATTGAGCTGGCGGCTTTTTGCTTTGCCGACAAATGATAGCTCAATTGTGCCATTAGCCTCACTTCCAACTCTCTTAATAGTGATACTAGCGGCTTTATCTAATATATCTTGGCTAACACCACGAGGAAGTGGCTTGCTGATATGTAAAGTGATCGGCAAGGCTTTTTACTTTAGCTTATCGCGCACAATTACACTTACCTGATTGCCGTCCGCTCTACCACGTAACTTAGCCATTACTCGGCTCATCACCTGCCCCATCTGCGACATATCCTTGTCTTTGGTCGATGCAATGACCTCATCTACTACTTTAGAGATCTCTTGCTCACTGGCACTTTCAGGTAGGTAGGTATCGATGATTGCCAATTCCTGCTCTTCTTCTTTGACCAGATCATCACGACCAGCTTTTCCGTATGCCTCGATCGAATCACGACGCTTTTTAGCCTCTTTTTGTAAAACAGACAGAATTTCTGGCATCGTTAGATCATGACCAACTTCAATCTGTTGATTTTTAATAGCACTTTTGAGTAGTCTTAAAACACCCGTTTTGATTTCATCACGAGCCTTAGCGGACCGAGCTAAATCTGCTTCGAGAGTTTCATATAAGTCCATTATTTTATACCTAGAAGCTCTCGAGTCTTCTGTTCTTTACGTGCTCGTTTTCGAATTGCTATTTCGCGTTGTTCGCGCTTCGAGATTGGTTTTTCGAAATATTTTTTCTTGCGCGCTACGCTCAAAACACCAGATTGGTTGACTTTTTTATTAAAACGACGAATTAGACTTTCGGTCGACTCATCATCTTTGCGAATTACTTGTAGCAAAAGTATTCACCTCCTTAAAATAAGGATATCTATCCATAAAAAGAAATTAATTATTCAATCAATGTTATTTTACATTATTTTACTAATTTAAGCAAGGTAACTCTTATGGGTTTAGCTTAGCTTATTAGCCACTACTATTGTAACGTCTTTGACAGGCACAATTTCTTGTGTACCATTTACCATATCCTTAACTATGACATTGCCACTGGCAAGCTCCTTATTGCCTAGAATCACGCAGAGCTTTGCCTTCAAGCGACTAGCCTGAGCCAACTGACCAGTCATACTACCCTTAGCATAAGAACTAACTGATGATATATTAACATCTAAAAGCTTCTCAACTAACCTAAAAACCTGGTCGCGTGAATCATCAGATAGGCCAACGACGTAGACTTGGGGGGCTGGTGATAATGGCAACTTACCACTTTTTTCAAGCTCTAACAATATACGTTCTACGCCTAAGCCAAAGCCAACGGCCCCAGTTGATTGGCCGCCGAGCTCTTCGACCAGACCATCATAGCGGCCACCACCACCAATCGAGTCCTGTTGGCCGACATGTGAGCCTTTAAATTCATAGACTGTCCGATTGTAGTAATCAAAACCACGCACCAGACGCGGATTGAGATCATACTCAATCCCCAAATCATCCAGATACTCTAAAACGGTCGAGAAATGCTCCTTAGTCTCAGCATCGAGATAGTCTAAGATTTGTGGGGCATTTTCGGCTATTTTCACAATGGCCTCATCCTTACTATCAAGCAAGCGCATTGGATTGCGTGCAAGTTGATTAGTGGCGTTTTCTGGCAATTCACTTAAATAAGGGGAAAAATATTTGACTAAATCGGCTTGGAATTTCACCCTAGCCTGCTTATCACCGATTGAGTTAACTTGCAGCTTAAAGTCAATTTCAAGACTTTTAAACAACCTGACCGCTAATGCTATCACATGAGCATCCATATAGGCCTCTTTGACACCAAATACCTCGACTCCAAGCTGGTGATGCTGTCGATAACGCCCAGCTTGAGGCCGCTCATAACGAAAATGCGGCTCGAAATAGAAAAGTTTGATTGGTTTTGGTTGATTATCGAGGTGATTTTCTAGATAGGCTCGAACCACACCAGCGGTCGATTCTGGCTTCAAGGCTAATTTATTATCCGACTTATCAGTAAAAACGTACATTTCCTTTGATACAACCTCAGTATCGCTACCGACACTCCGAATGAACAAATTGGCATCCTCAAACATAGGAGTTGAGATGCGTTCAAAGCCAGCCTCCAAGCACAGTCGCGTAAAATTATCATAGACCTGTCGCCAGGCAGGCTGAATATCACCCAATATATCTTGAGTACCTCGTGGTTTTTTAAATTTATCACTAGCCACAGTCTTACCAAGCTCCCAAATCAATATAAAATAAAATTACCACAAAATCTGACTCTCGACCACTACTAAGTCCGGGCGTTCGAACTGTCGGCCGACTCGACCATATCGATCACTTCAAGCTGGACCGATGCTATGTTGCGCCACTGGTTGACATTGAGATGGTAAAGTGCCTTAACCAGACAATCGGCCTTGAGCCAGCTCCACTTGTCAGCCGCCGAAAAAGCAATTCCACTAAGCTGGCTTCCGCCTGGACTAACAAACTCCAACTTAACATGCTTTAAATCCACCCCAATCAACTTAAAACTTTTTAGTGTTAGTTGGCTTTCTAGGATCGGTTCTCGATTTTTATTGCCATATGGCTCAAGCCGCCGAAGTTGCTGGGCAGATTCTATCGATAACCGATCGCCATCTAGTAATAAATCGATCTCGATCGTAGTAATTAAATCAGAATCATGAATGACCTTTTTAGCATATTGATTGATTTGAGTTTTAAATTCATCTAGATTTTCGAGCTTAATTGTAAGTCCAGCGGCAAACTGATGACCGCCAAATTTCTCCAATAACTTTGAAGAGCTTGAAATCGCCTTTATAATATCAAAGCTCCCGACACTCCTAGCTGATCCTTTAGCTGTCTCGGCTTGTTTTTGTAGAATAATGGTAGGCTTGGCAAATTTTTCGGCAATTCGTGATGCCGCAATCCCAGCCACACCATGCGACCAACTCTCATCAGCCAATACCAGTACAGTATCCTTACTATATTTTTTTGCTAACTGGCTGGCCTCTTGGTATATTTTTGCCGTATTCTGTTGTCGTATGACATTCAACTGCTCAAGCTCTAAGGCCAGTTCTTTGGCCTCGCTTGCTTGATTGGTGATTAGAAGCTGTAAAGCCTTATTAGCATGCGTTAGTCTACCGGCTGCATTAAGACGCGGGCCAAGTCGAAAACCTATATCACCACTCTTGATTCTGGCCAGGTCAACTCCAGTCATTTCAGCTAAAGCCCTTAGGCCGGTTCGTCGGCTCTTGGCCAGTACTTTTAATCCGAACAATACGAGTGTTCGGTTCTCATCAATTAGAGGTACGACATCACAAACTGTACCGAGTGCCACCAGGTCAAGTAGCCATTTTTCTTGGCCTTTTTCTAGTCCATTTGGCAATACTGATTGTAGAGCTAAAATAAGCTTATAAGCCACCCCAACTCCAGCAAGCTCGTTAAAGGGATACTTAGAGGAAGGTAATTTGGGATTGACCAAAGCCACAGCTCTTGCGGGTAGTTTTTCAGGTGGATTATGGTGATCTGTCACGATAATATCGAGTCCGTCTAGGCTGGCTTGAGCGATTTCTCTCTCCGATGTAATGCCACAGTCAACCGTTATTACCAAATCAGCCCCTTTGGATTTGATTTTTTCTAACGCTTGACTATTGATACCATAACCCTCTTCAAATCTATCAGGGATATAGACGGAGACGTTAGCACCAAAGCTCTTTAACCCGTCCAAGAGTAAGCTTGAGGCAGTCAAGCCGTCAATATCATAGTCGCCGTAGATGACGATCGACTGATTTTTCTTAATGGCCAAGCCCAAACGCTCTACAGCTTTCCCCATATCTGGCAATAAAAATGGATCATGCAAGCTGTGCCCAAAGTCAGGATCAATAAAATCAGTCGCATCACTCTCACCTAAACCCCGACTTTTTAGCACACAAAGAGCCAGGTCATCGCTCAAACCTGGTTCAATCGCACGAGAATAGATCCACTGACTACTAATCTTAAGTCCTCCCTAAAATAAAAGGTAGCTGTTGTCTAATTATAGACTATGTTTTAGAACTTATGGTGAGTAGTCAGGTAATAAGCACTCGAATTTCGAGATTTAAAGCCAATCGGGACTTGCGGCCTGCTGGCTTTGCGATGCGCTTTTAGGTAGGCATTTGTTTCGGCTATTTTGAGCTCCTTTGCCGTTTGGATGTCACTTTTTATTTTGAGAGTCTTCAGTAATCGATACATTTTATGTCCTTTTCTTTCTGTTGGTTTTTAACACCATATTCTGCAGTTCGCGGAAAAGTAAAAAATTCTGGTTCGCCCAGTAAAGCTTGGTATTGGCGTCTTTAGCTGATTTTAGATAACCAACTTTTTCTAGTCGCGAAAGCTCGCGCTGCACATTACCAGGATCTTCCTTTAAAACCTTGGCTAATCCGCGTACGTGCACCCTATAATCAGGATACTTGCTATATATAGTTATTATTTTACGTCTTGTTTTTGATGTTATGAATAATTTTAGCATAGATATTTTTACAACTTTATTTTTATTTATAGCTTATAAAAGCTTTATAACATTGTAAAACATAAGTTATATAATTTACAACAATTTTTTCAAAGTTATTTATGAAAAAAAGCTTATGCTATAATGGACTTGGAAATTGGATTCTACCCTAATATGGATTTATTGTGTCCTAATTGTGAAAGCTGCCTCACCCCATCATCGGTCGGGTATCTTTGTGTTGGCTGTGGGGCGGTCCATAAATTTTATCGCACACCTGACGGCACGCCAATTGGCCCCGATATAAGAAGACGTTCATATAACTCCGAAGCGATGGAGAATCCTAGTCAGCCACCTAATGTCACCAGCCAGTCATACCAACCGATAGTCAATCATACCGACTCAATCCAATATAAACGTCACCTGAGGACTCGATTAAAGCAGATGGTTGTACCGGAGCTTCCTTCGTCGATTGACAATATGGAGCTCAAGCAGGTCGACAGACCTTTGCTCAAACAGGTCGACAAACCTTTGCTCAACCCTGTTCCAGATAGCAATGTCTTTCAGCCAGCCATTAGTAATCATGCTGGTGAGTCTAAAACAATCGAAAATCCAAGCCAATTTCAAGCTCCAAAGCAGAAAAAGAGCAGCCTAATAAAAATAACGCTGATCGCTGGACTAATTGTCCTTTTATTAGTCGTATCCTTAGTGGTAATTGGTCTGATTGGCCGCAGAAATAACGCTGCCCACCAAAGTACCTCGACCCCTTCCGCTAGCTCTTCAAAACCTAATGATGCCATCGTTACCACGTCGACTGGTGTGATTGATCGCGATAAACAACGCAAAAGAGACCTCAAGGAGATCAGTACAGCCCTTGAAGTCTACAAGCAGGATTCTGGCTCCTATCCGATTGGCTCTGATATTAGTGCAGTTTATCCGCTCCAGTTCACAAATCCACCCTACATTAAGTTCGTTAGCAATGACCCACTAAGCACTGAATCGGCTAATATTAAATATAGCTATAGCTCTGACGGTAAGACATTTACTTTAAAGGCCAAAATAGAAAACCCCCAGGATAATGAAATTAAAGATGGATTTTATACCGTTAATGGGTATTAAAGTTATTTTGCCTTAGCTCGTTTAATCTTCCAATTATTATATACAACCAGTAGCGGCGAGGCATCAAAAATCGATGAGTAGGTACCGGCAATAATGCCGATTAAAAGCGCAAAAACAAACATCTTAATTGATTCGCCACCGAATAAGAAAAGAGCCAATAAAGTAATGGTGACAGTCAATGAAGTGTTGATTGATCTAGCAAAGGTCTCAAGAATACTGTCGTTGACAATTTCTTCAAATGGCTTATTGTAGCGTCTTAAATTCTCACGAATTCTGTCATAGACTACAATCGTATCATGTACCGAGAATCCAATCACGGTTAAGATTGCTGTCACAAAAAGACTATCGACTTCAACCCCGAAGAAATGTCCAAGTAGCGAGAATACACCAATCAGAAATAAAGCATCATGCAAAAGTGCCAGTACAGCAGTAATACCAAAGCTCCATGGACTAACAGGTGGTGGTGTATTGCGAAATGCAAATGCAATGTAAATGACGATCGCTAGAGAGGCCAGCACGATGGCAATTAAAGCGTTGCGCGTGATATCTCGACTGACAGCTGGTCCAACCGATGAATATGATGTTTCGGTAGCTTTTATTTTGAGTAAACCGCTTTTGATCGCTTGATGAATCTGCTCCGAATCACCGACGCCCTTATCGCTGTATCTAATGAGTATGGCATCATTACCACTTGGAGTAATTGTAATGTCCTTAACCTTAGCTGACTCCAATATGGCACGAATATCATCCTGACTAGCAGTGCCTTTAACCTCCATCTCTTGTCCGCCAGTAAAATCAATACCAGGCTTCAATCCCCATAATACCAACGATATCAGTCCTGGCAGTATTAGTACCAGTGATATGGTAAACCATAATTTACGCCGGCCGATGATATTCATTCTTTACCTCCACTAAGCCCATAAATCTTGGGGTTCTGTCCAAATTTGGTCTTAATCAGTAGCTGCATCAGTGACCGCGATACTGTGATGGCTGTGAACATACTTACAAGTACACCGATCGCCAGGGTAACAGCAAAGCCTTTAATAATTGGCGCGCCAAAGTTATACAAAATAATACAGGTAATCAGAGTCGATATATTTGAATCCCGAATACTAGTCCAGGCTCGCGAAAAACCGGCCTCTAAGCCACCGGCTAGGCTCTTACCATGCCTAACTTCTTCACGCATCCGTTCGAATATCAATATATTAGCGTCAACCGCCATGCCAACACTCAATATAAAACCGGCAATACCGGCTAATGTCAGTACAATCACCCATGGCGTCACAATACTCAGCTTAAATAAGGTGATATTGATTAAGGTGTAGATAATAAGTGCAATACTCGCCACCACACCGGCCGCTCGATAGTATATAATCATAAAAATCATCACCGCCAGCATACCAATAACACCAGCAATTATGCTTTTAGCAATCGATTCACTTCCCAAAGTAGCTCCGACTGTTCTTTGCTCGACTAGCTGGATTGGCACCGGCAAAGCACCGGCATTTAAAAGTACAGTGGTTTTTTTGGCCTCGGTAACATCCTTAAAGCCTTCCATCTGACCCTTTCCATCGGTGATTGGTGTCGACACCGTGCCATTAAATAAGACCTGATCATCTAGCAGGATCGCCAGACGACTATTTTCTTTATTTATCTTAGTGGTAAGATCGGCAAACTTTTGAACTGACTCAGGCTTCATCTCAAACTGAATAATTGGCTTGCCTGACTGTGGATCGATATCAACAGTGGCAGTTTTTAGATCTTTACCGCTCACATCGGTTGGCTGAGGCATACCCTCAGCTGAGACTATGTAAAAGCTAAGTTGGGCCGTTTTACCAATTAAATTAATAGCTTCATTGATATCCTTGACGCCTGGCAGCTGAACAGCCACACGATCACTACCACTGGTCTGCACCACGACTTCCGATGTGCCGGACGGATTGACGCGTTTATTGATCACGTTAATCGTACCTTCGAGCGCATTTTGCCTATCTTTCTGATCAACCTTCGAAAGATCGGCCTGATAAACTAGATTTGCACCACCTTGCAAATCCAAACCAAGCCTTACTTTAAGCGCCGTTTTCTTGAGGCCAATAGCACTAAAAACGCGATCTTCGCGCGGAATAGCAATTATCCCCACGATCATAGTTAGGGCAATAATGATGTACAGTTTTACTCTATTATTCATTTACTAAATTGATTAGTATTTTTGATAGCTTCAGTATTTTTTATAACAACCATAAAGAGATGTTACTTGGTTAAACTCGAAAAGGCAAATTTAAAACGTCTGTCATTTTTATTTTTTAAGTCAGTCGAAAATAAAAATATACGAATGCAGGCCGTACTGTTATAATATGAGTAATATATTTAACTATAATATTATTTAATATGATTGAACACTAATTTTATTCTATGGATAAGATAAATGTAGTTGCTATATCTGTTGTGAGCTATGGTGGACGTGACAATAAAACGTTTGATTATGTAGTTGATAATGGCTCTAATGTTGAGATTGGTAGCATCGTGGTGGTCGATTTTAAACACAAACAAACTATCGGTGTTGTACGTAAATTCACAGAAAAAAAAGATCTGGATAATGCCATTAAGCTTCTTGCTGTCACCCAAAAACTAGATTACGCCCCGCTACCTGGATACCTGCTCGCACTAGCCGATTGGATGGTCGAATACTATGATTCTTCTCAAAAAACAGTCTGGCAGACATTACTTCCTAGCGGCCTGAAAGCTAAATTGAGACATAGCTTTAAAGCTAGTGGCGCTCAAATATCAGTTAGTTCACCTCCAAATCTAACGGATGAACAGCAGCAGGCTTATGCCTCCATCAGTCATGGCTCCTCTCGTGGATACTTATTAAACGGTATCACTGGCTCAGGTAAAACCGAGGTTTATATGAGGCTGATTGAAGATAACCTCAAAGATAATAAATCGGCCATGGTTTTAGTTCCTGAAATCGCCTTGACTCCACAGATGATAGATCGTCTGACAGCACGATTTGCCGACAAAATCTTGGTAACTCACTCACACATGAGTACGACGGACCGGAAGAGAGCCTGGATTGAATTACTTCATTCAGATAAACCATATATCGTTGTCGGTCCACGATCGGCTTTGTTTATGCCTCTTAAAAATTTAGGTCTAATCATAATTGACGAGGAGCACGAAACTAGCTACAAACAAGAGAATAGTCCACGTTATCAGGCCGGTTACGTTGCAGCTATGTTGAGTCGACTGACCGGTGCCAAATACATATTAGGCAGTGCGACGCCATCTATTACCACCACCTGGTTAGCCCGTCAGGGTCGGATCGAGGAAGTCCGAATGAGGCGTCGTGCGCTTGGCCAAAAACTTCCCATTATCAAGATTATTGATCTGAAGAATAGATCAGAGCTACTATCAAAGGAGCTCAAATCTGCCATCGACAAAACATTGGCTAGGAATAAACAGGTTTTACTTTTTTTGAACCAACGCGGTAGTGCTCAGGCATATCTGTGTGAAAATTGTGGAAATTCCATGCGTTGTCCGAATTGCGAAACAAGCCTAACCCTGCATGGTGACATTGCACGACTTTTGTGCCATTATTGCAACTACAGCGTGGCACCGCCAGCACTTTGTCCCGTCTGCCAAAGCGACAAATTATTTTTTATCGGCACTGGCACCAAAGAAGTTGAGGCTAGACTCAAAAAAATCTACCCACACTCAAAGATCGTTAGAATTGATCGTGATAACGCCAACTTCGCGCATCTAGATGACACCTACCAAAAACTAAAAAATGGTGAAATCGACATATTAATCGGCACCCAAATGATCGCTCGAGGTCTTGATATACCTGGGATTGATTTGGTCGGTGTGATTATGGCTGATAGCGCTCTAAATATTCCAGACTTTTCAGCCAGCGAGAGAACATTCCAACTCTTGACACAGGTGGCCGGACGAACCAGCCGCCTAGACGACTCTGGTCGAGTCATCATCCAAACCTACTCTCCTAGTCATCCTGCAATAGAAGCCGCTAGCAGACATGACAGTGATGCATTCTATGACTATGAGCTACCTCATCGTCAAAAATTTCACTACCCACCTTTTTGCTATCTGGCAAAATTAACGTACAATGATGTTAGCGACGATAAAGCCCTCAAAGGAGCTGAGAAGATCGCCAATTTACTACGAAAACAGCATGGTGTCACCATACTCGGCCCTGCTCCTGCTCTCGTTCGTAAAGCAGCTGGCAAATACAGGTGGCATATTATCTTAAAATCATATCAGCGCAATCAATTAATTGAGCTTACCTCCAAGCTGAAAAGCGGCTGGACCATCGATATGGATCCAATAAACCTACTTTAGAATACAATGATCAGAAAAATCATCACCATCCCAGATAAAATTCTACGAACAAAATCCACTCGAATTGGATTTATTGATGATTCAATCAAAAAACTAGCCGAGGATATGATCGCAACAACGATCAACTGGGATCATGGTAGCGAATTCGGTGCCGCCTTAGCTGCAATCCAGGTCAATGAGCCGGTTAGATTAACAGTCGTACGTAATAGTTTCAATGATGGTGAGGATAAGGAATTCACCAGCTTTATTAATCCGGAGATCGTCAAGTACAGTGATGAAACTGTCACCGATATTGAAGGTTGCCTGAGTGTACCGGGAATTTACGGTCGAGTCGAGCGGCCTAAAAAAATCAAGGTCAAAGCCACTTCGATCGATGGCAGACCAGTCCGTTTAACTCTTAACGGATTTGCCGCTAGAGTATTTTTACACGAGATAGACCATATGAATGGGAAAATTTTTCTTGACCACATTACTGACAACAGAGATTTGCTCGAAATTGACAACAAGGGCAAGCTTACGCCAATACAATCAAAAGAAACGCTAAATCGTGAATCAAAATCCAAAACAGCCTAAAATAATATTTTTTGGTAATGAATCTGTCGCCACTGGCGTGACAACTAACGCACCACTACTGAGATCTTTGATTAGCCATCACTATAATGTCTGCCTGGTGGTGATAAATAAGCACACTATCTCATCAAGACACAAACAGGAGTTGGCAATCGAGCGAGTAGCCAAAGAGTTTAAAATACCACTAGTTTCTCCAGATAAGCTCAGTGATATTAATGACCAGATCAAATCTCTTCAACCAACTCTCGGTGTCTTAGTAGCTTACGGGCGAATTATTCCAGAAACCACTTTAAAGCTTTTTGACTGTGGCATAATCAATATTCACCCATCCTTGCTACCAGAATACAGAGGATCTACGCCAATCGAGCATGCCATCTTGGACGGTCGAACCCAAACTGGCGTTACTGTCATGCTGGTCACGCCTGAAATGGACGCTGGTCCAATCCTAGATCAAGCTAAGCTGAGAATTCATTCAAGCTATACCAAGCAAACCTTAGCTGACAAGTTACTCTTATTAGGTCATGACATGGTTTTAAAATTAATTCCAAAAATCCTCGCGGGGCAGTTCACTACCCATAAACAAAATAATAATGCCGCCACCTATACTAAATTAATCTCTAAATCAGATGGCAAACTAGATGGTGAAAAAAATAGTTTGACTTTACTGCGCCAGATTAAAGCTTATGCCGGTTGGCCAGGTAGCTACTTGGACTACAAGGGCTCTGTCGTCAATGTACTTGAGGCCAATCAATCTAATCTCAATGTTCAGTCAGGTCAGCTGGCCAAATTAAATAAAAAACTATACTTTGGCACGCGTGATGGTGCTATAGAGATAACTCTACTCAAGCCTGCTAGTAAGTCGGTCATTTCGGCACGCGAATTTATCAACGGACACCAAGAATTACCAATAGTAAAAAGTTAGTCTATCTTATTTTTCTACTAAATAAGGTTTTAGTTTTTCCACGACTTGGCTCGGTGTTAGATCTGTCTTGATAATATAATCTCGAGCGCCTAACTCCTTAGCTTCATTAACAGTCGATGGATTATATATATTTGTCAGTATAATTACTGGCAAATCAGGTATAATCGCTTGCTTATTAAGAGCCTTTAAAACATCAATTCCTCCAACATTTGGCATCATCAAATCAAGCAAGATTAAGTCCGGCTTAAAAGTCTGTAATTTATCAAGAGCCATCGTGCCGTCAACCGCCTCTACGACAGTGAAGCCCGATTTAGCTAGCTTGAGTTGGTACATGTTGCGAATAAAATCATTATCCTCAACAAGTAAGACTGTTTTACTCATTGCCTATACTATATAAGCAACCCTCTACGACGTCAAATAAAAGCTATTTCTCTATATCACCAATTAGCCGATTCATATTATCAGCATACTCAGCAGAGGTATCAAAATAAAACTCAAGTTTGGGTGAAAATTTAGTAGTGCTGGTACTGGCAATACTGCGACTAAAATTTTTCCTCATATTAAGTACATCAGCCGTGGCTTTTTTAGCACTTCGACCATAGACACTTAGCCAAATACTGGCGTGTTTTAGATCTGGGCTCATTTGTACCGCGGTAATTGTAATGGTGGTGCCAGGATAACAGATATCTTCATGAATTATCTTGGCGATTGATTTATGAATGACCGATGCGACTTTGTCAATCCGAAGCGACACCTTAAAGTTTCCTGGCCTTTTTATTGAGTGTGTAAAAAATAAGTGAGTCACCAATTTTAATTTCATCACGAGTAGCGATCGATAAGCCACACTGCTCGCCTTCAATAACTTCAGTGGCCGATTGCTTTTCTTTTTGTAGGTTGGTTAACTTGCCGTTGCCAACCAGCTTTCCATCCCGCTCTATTTTAACTTCCAGATTAGGAGTGATTTTGCCGCTCTTAACCACGCCACCCGTGACAATCTGTTGCTTTGTAACCTTAAAAATACCCAAAATTTCTAGATGAGCCTCTTCGGTCTCGATTATTTCCGGCTCAAGCAGGCTAGACAGCCAATCGCGCACATCATCGAGTAATTCATAAATGATTTTATACAAACGAAACTCAACGCCGGCTCGCTTAGCCAACTGATTAACCGCTGCTTTGATGCTAACATTAAAGCCGAGAATAAGTGCATTACCAGCAGCTGCTGAATTGATATCATTTTCGGATATATCGCCAATACCTGAAGAAATTATCTTAACTCGAACCTCGTCGTTGCCAATCGATTCTAGACTTTCGGTCAGAGACTCAAGCGAACCCTGGACATCAGCTTTTACTATCACGACAAGCTCTTTGACCTGGCCGTCAATCACTGCTCGCGCTATATCTTGTGCACTAATATTTTTGACACTGGTAAGACTTTTAAAGCTTTCTTTGCGTGATTGACGATCGCTCCATGCCTTAGCAATTTTTTCACTGGCCACGATTTCAAACCAATCTCCGAAGTTAGGTACAGACTTTAGTCCGGAAACGACTGCTGGCATACCTGGAGTAGCTTGCTTAATTTTATGACCACGATAGTCCTCTAGGCTACGAATTTTACCAATCGCATTACCAGCTACGATATTGTCATTAATTTTGAGAGTACCTTTTTGGACCAAAACGGTCACAACCGGCCCACGACCGATTTCTTTATGGGATTCAATGATCACACCACTGGCCAACCCCTCTGTCGCTGCCTTTGGCTCTAAGATGTCTGCCACCAAGAGAACAACATCAAGTAACTTATCAATGCCCTCTTTGCTTTTAGCAGACACCGGTACACAAGGCACATCGCCACCCCAATCATCTGGCACTAGACCCTGTTCGGATAATTCCTGCTTGACGCGGTTTTCATCGGCTTCTGGCTTGTCGATCTTATTGATTGCTACCACGATATTTACATTAGCAGCTTTAGCATGTGCAATGGCTTCTTTGGTTTGTGGCTTCACACCATCATCAGCCGCTATTACAATTACAGCAATATCAGTCATCTTAGCACCATGCGCCCGAATAGCACCAAAAGCCTCATGTCCGGGGGTGTCCAAAAAGGTAATTTTTCGATCATTCTTTGTCACTTGATAAGCACCGATGTGCTGAGTAATTCCGCCTGCTTCACCACCGGCCACATCGCTCTGGCGAATAGCATCAAGTAACGATGTCTTACCATGGTCAACATGCCCCATAACCGCCACAATTGGCGGACGAAGTTTCTCTTCGATGGTGCTGGCAGCTTCCCCTAAGCCACGGTTAGGCCTTTCTTCGATCTCCTTTGGTGCCGGTTCAATATTGTAGCCCAGTTCACTACCAATAATCACCGCTGTATCAAAATCAATCTGTTCGTTGACTGTTGCCATAACGCCATTCTTCATGAGCTCGCCAATCACCTTTGCGACACCAACGTCCAAAATTTGAGCAAAATCTCCAACCGAGATAACATTGGCTATTTTGACTGTTTTACCTTCTTCTGTCATTTCACTACCCTTCTACTTTTTGTCCGCGGTTTAATATATTGATCTATCTTGACACTACAGCTACTGCGGCAGGAATATACACCCCGACCCGGCATAGTCTGTTTCTTGTCCAGGCGTAATTGATTTTCAACAATAACCCAGCGTTCCAACTCCCATTTAGGTAGTTTATTGCGACAGACTCGACAGCTTCGCTCTGGTGTATGGGCTGTCCGCGTCCGCAAGACTACGACTCCTTTTCGGATTTTTCTTCGGTTTTTGCTTCTTCTTTGCCTTCAACGCTACTTGTCGACTTGGTATCATCTTTTTCTTTTAAGCTGAGGGACAACTTGTGCTGCGCTGAATCAATTGCGATAACTCTGAATTTCTTCGTTTCGCCAACTTTTACTAAATTCGACGGATCGGCTACATGCTCATCGGATAGCTCCGAGATATGGACCAATGCCTCAATAGTGGGTGTAACCTGAACAAATGCACCAAATGGCGTAATTCGAGTAATTTTGCCATCAATCTTGTCGCCGACTTTGTAGCTTTTGATCTCTTTAGCCCATGGATCTTCAATCAGTTGCTTAATCGAGAGCGACAGCTTATCTTGATCAATCGCTATTACTAGGGCTTTAATTTCCTGACCAACTTTGACATATTTACTAGGATTGTCCACTCTATCCCAAGCTATTTCAGAGATGTGAACCAGACCCTCGATGCCATCGACGTTCACAAATATACCAAAATCAACTACGCCTGTGACTATACCGTCCACCTTATCACCAACTTTTAATCCGGCCAATTTACCCTCTGTAAACTCCCGTTGAGCTTCTTTCTCAGACACAATGAGCTTGTTTTCAAGACGATTAAGGTCCAAAATCCGAACCATCAATGTGCGTCCAACCAAACTATTGAGCCGGTGTAGTATTTCGTCCTTATCAGCTCCAGTTACCCGCGGATAATTCTCTGCCGACAATTGAGAGACTGGCAAAAATCCTCGAATGCCCTCGACCTCTATCAAGAGGCCACCTTTATTGGCGTCAAAGGGAACTATCCCAAAGACATCACCATTTTTGGACCGCTCTTCTAAAACTTCCCAGCCTTTTTCTTTGGCGACTTTTTTCAAGCTTAAAACGGCATAACCTTCCGGTGCTTCTGGCTCAAGCACCGATGCACTAACCACATCACCAATCTGCAAGCCACCAGCTGAGTGCTCGATCTCCTTACCCACCACCAAGCCAGTACCAAATACGCCCAAATCAAGCCATATTTCATGCTTTTCAACGGTTATTACATTACCTTCAACGACATCACCGACAGCCAGTCCATTGACTTGAGAATGAGCCAAAAGATCAGCCATAGAAATATCTTGCTTTGTCATTTAAATTATTATCCCTTCTGCTGTGCTAAAAGTATTTCAAATCTCAAAAAATCTGAAGTAACTTTTGCTGTATTACTGCCATTCCAAATGGCTGCAACTTTAAAAGCATAACCAAACGAAATGGAGTTATAAAACTGGTAGTAATCATATCTTATTTATAGATATTTGTAAAGACTGCAGTATAGCCGATCAGTATGAAATTTATGCCTTTAAATAGCAGCCACGAAGGTCTGATTTGAGTTTTCTATTGTACTGATAGAGCACAACAATCGCAGCCAAAGGAATAATATATAAAGCCTCACCACCAGTCTGCGGGACTTTCGAACCTGAAGTGCTGGTAGCAGGAGTATTCTGCGGCTGCGATACTGGCGTACTGGCGGGCTTAACTGTTGATGTGGGTTGAGTCGAAGGCACTGTGGTTGGTGTTACCGTTACCTTTGGTGTCGGCGCCGGACTACTAATTCTCTGTTGTGCCTTTTCTTTGTCTTCGATTTGCTTCTGGCGCTGATTATTGCCATAGGCAAAAGTGGCTATAATAACAGCAATTATCGACAAGGCGATCAGAATGTACCTTATAAGTGGATTTCTCAAGACGATCTACCCCCTTGGTCTTTTAGTAAATAGCTGAATTTCATTGTAATTGGAAGCTTACCTAATCTGCAAGCATTAGCCTAATAATAAATCATTTGTATATTGACATTATTATCTATACATGATAATATAGTATTTATATATATGATTAAAAGAGGGTGGCAGGCAAGAGCGAATTGCTTTGATCGTGGCTATTTAACCCCCTCTAAGGCAATTCACTCTTTTTTGTTTTTATAGTGATATAATGACTTTCAAACTACTTTTTACGATATAATACACTTATGTTTATCGGTATTGACATAGGTGGATCAAAAGTACGAGTAGCCTCATCCAGAACTGGTCACAAAATCGACCATAGTGTTCGATTTGCCACACCAGCCAATCAACGTCGAGTGCTGCCGCTGATTATAAAAGCCGTCGAAAATATTCTTGGCAAAAGCGATATCGATGCTATCGGTGTAGCGTCTCCAGGACCAATTGATAAGGCTCGAGGAAAAATTCTTTCCCCTATCAATCTGACTTGGCACAATCTAGAGATCTGCAAATCACTTAAAAAACACTTTAGGTGCCCAACCATTCTCGAACATGATGCTACTTGTGGTGGAATTGCCGAGTCCAGGCTTGGTGCTGGCAAAAAGTATCATGCCGTCTTGTACGTGACAGTCTCAACCGGCATCGGCACCAGCTTGGTGATAGATGGTAAGCCGATTAAAAGCCGCCACAACTTAGAAGGTGGTAAGATCGTTATTGATCCATCTTATTTACACACTGAAGGCATATTAGGCACATTTGAAAATGTCGTCAGCGGACAGGCCATTAAACGTCGTTATGGCAAGATTGCGGCCGAGATTAGTAGCCCAGAAGATTGGTCGATCATCGCTCACGACCTAGCGATCGGCTTATTTAATCTAATCGCCACCACCAGCCCTGATGTCGTGATTCTAGCTGGCGGAGTGGCAGTTCATTACAAAAAATTTATCAAACCACTCGAACGTGAACTGTCTCAGCTAAAACCAATCTACCAATATCCAATCCCAAAGATATTAAAGGCCACTAACGTTGAAACGGCGCCAGTACTAGGTGCAATTATGCTAGCTAGCGATCAAGCATAAATAGACTTGGAAAGTAATCAAGATTAGATTATACTTATCCTATCACTGGAGGGTGGTACAACTTGGATATTATTCGCTCATTTGACGAGCTAACTTTCTTGCCCAGCGGCTATTTTGCCTATGATGCCGCTTCAGAAACTATTAATTATGATCCCGATGAACTCAATCAAGCATTGGGTCGCTTATCGCTAGTGCACGAGATCAGCCACGCAGTCCTCAACCACTTCAATTACAGCTATGACATTGAGCTACTCTTAATGGAAATCGAGGCCTGGTATAAAACACGTGAATTGTGCGAAAAAATTGGGCTAGAAGTTAATGAAGACTATATCACAGACTGTATCGAGAGCTATGACACTTGGCTTACGGCTCGCTCGACTTGTCCAAAATGTAGTAATTTTTGCTTCCAAGAAGCTCCGAACCAATTTCGATGCTTTCTGTGCGGCTGTCAGTGGAAGGTCAACGATCGTAAGGATTGTCGAGTTGTCCGTACTATTGTTAACTAATTACTCCTCAAGATATCCAAAAACTCCACCAGGGAGCTCTTGTCGATCTCTTCTAAATGGAGTTTTGGAGAAATATTTTAAAGTTTTTATTGGGTTTAAGCGGCTTTTTTACGGCTTGCCTTACCACCCTTGCGACCTGCTTCGCGAGCAAGCTCTGGGTTGGCGGCAAAACCACCACCGCGGCTTTTCTTGCCGCCGGCAGCACCAATCTTGACGTAGAATTCCTTGCCGTATCGTGCCTTGTTTGTGTTTGCGGCCTTACGGCCTCCTCGTACTGTTCCTGCCATAATAGACTCCTTCCTTTTTAATAAAAGCGGAGTATAAACTTGTTGCCTTTAACCCTCCAATAGCCAAAGTTTATAACTCGGTATTGGTATTACGCTTATACTTTATCAGCTTATGCTTTTTTTGTCAATATTTTTCTTGTAGTTAGTTTCAACAACTAACCTGGTTAAATAATAAAGCTTATGTCTGAGAATAAGCTTAAAAAGTTATGCTTATTGTTATAAAATCAATTATTTGGGCTATAATATGACCATGACCGCTCGGCAGCGTACTCGTAAAATATTCATTACTATAGTTGGCTTTACCGTCCTATTAATTGGTGTGGCACTTTTAGTGCTACCTGGACCTGGTATTCCACTATTAATTGTCGGCTTAGGACTTCTAGCGGCTGAGTACGAATGGGCCCAGCGACACCTCGATCGCGCTAATCACCACTACAATAAGCATAAGCAACGAATATTAGATAGCTATAACGACCGGAAGAAACGCTAAAAACAAAAGCCTTCTATGCTTGCTCTGAAGCTTATTCAGCGTTTTCCAGATTATCTGCTCCACTCTCAGGCTCTACAAGGCCAATCGAGCGTTTGAATTCTTCAAATTCTACCCTGCGCTGATCATTCAAAGCTTGTTTAACATCAAGACCACGATTAATGACCTGGCAAGCCGTTTCTAGATATTCTGCCCTAGCTATGAAGCAATCGGTACGCAGCTTTTGAAGTTCATCTGTCGAAATACCTAAATCAAATTCGTTGGCCAAGTTGCTTGCAAGGCTGTCAATCGATCTATATTGAGAGTACGTATATTCTTCTGGCCAATTATCCATAAATCTCTCTATTGATGCGACATTGGCTCTCACACTAGATGAATCCCGCGAATCTAAAGCACTTTCAAGCCGCCCTAAAACCCTTTTGATGCTTTTTATACTGTTTCCCGTAGATTTGATCCTCTGCTCTTCCCTGAGACACCCATGAGCACTACTACAGTCCTTTGGCAACTCCACATTCTTTGCTCGTGCTTCCTGCAATGCCACCGCCCAGTTCCGAATTATTTCCTGAACGTGCTGTTCTTTCTGTATTTCCCTAGTACGATCTACTATTACTGAACCGGCACCTTGCCTCTCCGCGTAGCCTTATGAAATCGTAAGCCTTCAACTTTGTCTTGCGATTGCCTATAGGCTAGTGGCAATTCCGTGGCAGCACCAGCATCTATAGCGTGATGTTTTTTATAATCATAATAGTCTCTTAGCTCTTCTGCCGGCCTATACGACAGGTTGCCTTCTTCGTCGCGCGGCACTACCAGCTCGCGATCATCGATCGGGGTCGTATGGTTCACTGCGTCGCCTTGACTCGGCACATCATTATCACTTAATGGTTGCAAATCCGGTGTTTGTGGCTGAAATTGCTCTGGTGACGCGTGACTTTGACTATCTTGATGTTCTTCGGGCATTTTATATTTCCTTATCGCTTACGTTTATATCATTTTCTAATAAGAGCAAAAAAAAAAGCAAATGTGGAGGGCTAAAAATGCAAAAATCTACTTACTTTTACTTAAGTAACCATATATTAATTCTTACTACCTTTTCACGCAAAAGGTAGCACCAAAAGCATGAGCCTCTATTTCGCAAACAAGTGGGTCTTATGAACTGTTATTTCACTACCAGACGAGAACTCACTCGCCTTCGGCTCACTCAAGCAGCTCGCCTGGGTTAGCTCTAAACGAGCTAACCGTTCATAACAAATCCATAATCCCGGCTTGTTGCTCCAGGCTCGAGAAAATCCTTACCCCCCTGCGCCACCAGAAAAACAGAAAGCTAAAGTATGATTTTGGGTGATGAAGAAATACAGCTTTGTACGATAGTGAGTCTGTATTTCCACCTCAAAATCATACTTTGGCGGCTCTAGTTTTGAACCCTAGACGCGAGAAGTCTTTTGCTACTTTTGGATTATTCAATAGTAGAGATAAAGAAGAGATCCTGAATCAAGTTCAGGATGACGGGGGGTAAGAGGTCCTTCGACTACGCTCAGGCTGACGAGGGGTATGGGAATAGATCCTTCGACTGTCGCTTGAGGATGACAGTTGGTATGTTGTCATTCTGATCCGGCGGTTGCCGGAGAAGAATCTAGTTCAAGACGACAGAGAGAAGGTGGTTCAGAATGACGACGGGGGCGAGAGGCTCTTCGACTGCGCTCAGGGTGACAAGGAAACTAAAAAAGACCCCTACATGAGGAGTCTTTTTCATTAATCCGGCACTGTGCTACTTTCCCGGGGTTACCAGTATCATCGCCGCTGGCAAGCTTAACTGCTGTGTTCGGCATGGGAACAGGTGTTGCCTTGCCGCCAAAAGCACCGGCTAGACCGTTATTACCGTCGGTAGAATATATTTTTGTCTCACCATAGCAAAGCCAGGTAGTACAAGGACATTTTTCCTCAAGTAGCAACGGCCAGGCCGAAGCTTTTATTTTCATTTGGGTATTATAATTTCTGGCTGTAGATATACTTGATATCCACAAATTGTCAGTCAAAATTACGTCTGGCTTACAGACCCTAGCAAGCTAGTATTTGCAAGTCAAAGCATAAAAAGTCAATCGGCTATTAGTACGCCTCGGCTAAACATGTTGCCATGCTTACACCTAGCGCCTATCAACGTCATCGTCTATAACGAGCCTAATGGGGAAATCTAATCTTGGAGGAGGCTTCGCGCTTATATGCTTTCAGCGCTTATCCCGTCCGAACTTAGCTACCCGGCAATGCCACTGGCATGACAACCGGTACACCAGAGGTTCGTCCACTCCGGTCCTCTCGTACTAGGAGCAGCTCTCCTCAAATTTCCTAACGCCCACACCAGATAGGGACCGACAATCTGTTACTTTCACTATGTCAATATTCTTAATCTATTCATAGCTACTGATCCCGATAAATCGAGACGGGTATATCTTTCGACATACCTCTTGCAGTCGCCTGCAAGTTCGGACTATATCTTATCTTGAAGCTTTTCAAGACTCTGACGTATAGTCTCTGAGGGTTTTGGAAAGAGATTTTTTCGAAATTTACCATTTTGGTTCATCGAAAAAGCAATTGAAACTATTCTCTTCAGCCCTGACTCGGTTTTGTGTAGATCATGACTCATTAAAGCGACTACTTTTGCAAACTTTACAAAGTCAGTTAGCTTTTGAGTTCTCAAATGATATGTCTCAAAAAATGGTATCACTTTGTGCACTAGATCATTTCTTGATCTCACCACAAACACTACAGTCTGATCGCTTGGATTATTAGCGTGATTTGGTTTGATATAGCCACAGTTCAAGATGTCTCTCAACAATTCTAAAACAGATTTGCTTTGAATGTTTTGTGACACTTGAAACTCTGGCACTACCTGTAGACCAAGTTTCACACTTGGATTGCGTTGAAAAGCTATATGAAAGCTTCCTTCGCCATCCACAAACCCAGCGATATAGTTTCCTAAATCTCTATCCAATCTTCCCTGCTGATTGTCCGCACTCAGCGCATTTTCAGTCATAAATACATTATACCGTACATTATACGAATATACCAGATGACTAGCGTGAGATTCTTCAGTGATTTAACACACGGGGTTTCCAGCATATAGTCAGATTTAAAGACAGCAAGGTTTACTGTCTCACGACGTTCTGAACCCAGCTCGCGTACCGCTTTAATTGGCGAACAGCCAAACCCTTGGAAGGTGCTTCCCCTCCAGGATGCGACGAGCCGACATCGAGGTGCCAAACAGCGCCGTCTATGTGAACTATTGGGCGCTATAAGCCTGTTATCCCCGGGGTAGCTTTTATCCGTTGAGCACTGCCGATTCCACTTTCATATCCAGCCATTTCTAAGCAGAAATAGCTCACTCTGAAAAGTAAACCTTTAAAATCTCTCAATGGAAAATTGTGGATGCTTTTTTTAAAGCGTGCATTTCTGATCCTCAGAAATGGCTGGAAGTTGCAGTGGGTCACTAGCTCCTACTTTCGTACCTGCTTGGCTTGTAGGCCTCGCAGTCAAGCTGGCTTATGCGCTTGCACTATCGGTTTGATTTCCATCCAAACCTAGCCAACCTTTGAACGCCTCCGTTACTCTTTGGGAGGCAACCGCCCCAGTTAAACTACCCACCAGACACTGTTCCTCGGCCAGATAATGGTCGAGGTTAGAATCAAACTTTAGCAAGGGTGGTATTTCACATTGCGACTCCACACCGGCTAGCGCCGATGCTTCAAAGTCTCCCACCTATTCTACACAAACTAAAACCAGACTCAATGCCAAGTTGTAGTAAAGCTCCACGGGGTCTATCCGTCTTGGTGCGGGTAAACGGCATCTTTACCGCTATTGCAATTTCACCGAGTCCCTCGTTGAGACAGTGCCCAAATCGTTACGCCATTCGTGCGGGTCGGAACTTCATATGAGACAAAACCAAAGGTTTTTTCTCATCGCTTCGCTGCTCTTTTTCCTCGAGCAGATAAATTTTAGAGAAATGAATTCTCAAAAATTTAGTTCAAAACGATCGGCTGTTTTTACCACATCCCTATGATATGCTCTATGTCGCCATAGAGATCGGACTATATCTTCACCCCGATTACTATCGGGGGCTTGGCGTGTAGTCTCTGAGGGTTTCTGCTGGCTAGCAGATCTTCCCTGCTGATTGTCTCCATAGTTCAACCGGTTACCCGTTGAAATTTAAGAGAGTTTCCAGCATATAGCCAAGTTGCGTTCCACACATATAGCTCTAGTTTATCGATTTTCCTCCAACGCCTTAGTTATTACTAACTAAGCGGGCAAGTTATTTACCCGACAAGGAATTTCGCTACCTTAGGACCGTTATAGTTACGGCCGCCGTTTACTGGGGCTTCAGTTCAGAGCTTGCACTCATTCCCTTAACCTTCCAGCACTGGGCAGGCGTCAGTCCGTATACATCCACTTTCGTGTTAGCACAGACCTGTGTTTTTGATAAACAGTCGCTTGGGCTCTTTCGCTGCGGCCCCGACGCTCATCACCAATGATGAGCTAAAAGTTCGGAGTCAAAAGCTAAAAGCTTTTCTCAAATTTTTTGTTTTCGTTGTTGAAACTCATGTCTTTTAGCTTACAGCTCCTTGCTCCTAGAAGCTCTTCACGAGTGAAGAGCGCCAGGGCAGACCTTATTCCGAAGTTACGGTCGCTGTATTGCCGAGTTCCTTAACGAGGGTTCTCTCGAGCACCTTGGTCTTCTCGACCCGAGCACCTGTGTCGGTTTGCGGTACGGGCGGCACTATCTATTAATCGATCACTTTTCTTGTCAGCTTGGCTCACTTGAATTCAGCCTGTTAAGGGCCGTTTCATTCACGTCTCACCCCAGCACCTTTCCAACGAATGAAATCACTTATAATTTACCAAATCCAAATAAATTTCAAATCTAGTAAATGTCATGATTCATTAGAAAAGTGCTGGGACTACCTGCTTAGACGGACATAACCAAAAGCCCGCTCAAGCTACCACGCCGCGTCATGATCGGGAAAAATAGTGCCGGTACAGGAATATCAACCTGTTGTCCATCGCCTACGCTACTCGCCTCGGCTTAGGCCCGACTAACCCTGGGATGATAAACGTTGCCCAGGAAACCTTGCTCTTACGGTGGGTAGGATTCTCACCTACCTTATAGTTACTCATTCCAGCATTCTCACTTCCTAAGTGCTCCACCAAACCTTCCGATTTGACTTCAGTGCACTAGGAACGCTCCTCTACCACCCAGCACCTTTCAAAAGCACGAAAGCTTAATCTACTATCCATAATAGTCTAATCATGAAAACTAGAAAAAACTCACACCCTTGAAAGGTGCTGGGTCCGCATCTTCGGCACATAGCTTGAGCCCCGTTATATTTTCCGCGCAAGATCACAATTGACCAGTGAGCTGTTACGCACTCTTTAAATGCATGGCTGCTTCTAAGCCAACATCCTGGTTGTTTATGCAATCTCACCTCGTTTCCCACTTAGCTATGATTTAGGGGCCTTAGATGGCGGTCTGGGCTGTTACCCTTTCGAATATGGAGCTTAGCCCCCACATTCTAACTGCCGTAGTAATTGCTTCCGGTATTCGGAGTTTGATTGAGCGGGGTACCACAAGTGGCCCCCAACCCATTCAGTGCTCTACCCCCGGAAGGTAGTTTACGACGCTAGCCCTAAAGCTATTTCGAGGAGAACCAGCTATCTCCGAGCTCGATTGGAATTTCTCCGCTAACCACAGCTCATCCAAGCCAATTGCAACTGACCCTGGTTCGGCCCTCCACCCCGTGTTACCGGGGCTTCAGCCTGGCCATGGTTAGGTCGCTCGGTTTCGGGTCTAATACATACAACTGTTGGTCGGGCAGTTAACCCTCGCTTTCACTACGGCTCCATCTTGAACAGACTTAACCTCGCTGTATACATTAACTCGCTGGATCGTTCTACAAAAAGCACGCCGTCACCTCTATGAGACAAAACCTACGGTTTTATCTGGACCCCTTCAAAATCTTGTGATTTTGCGGGGGACCCCAGATTTCTCATCGCTCATCAGCTAAGCTGACCCTAAAGGGCAAGCTCGCTGCTCTTTTTCCCTTTTTTATAAGCACATAAGACCATAGACTTGGTCCCATAGGGGCTCCGACTCATTGTAAGCATATGATTTCAGGATTCTATTTCACTCCCCTTGCGGGGTTCTTTTCACCTTTCCCTCACGGTACTGGTTCACTATCGATCGTGCAGTGTATTTAGCCTTGGGAGGTGGTCCTCCCAGATTCAGACAGGGTTTCTCGTGTCCCGTCCTACTCGAGATTACAAACATAAAGACAAGAGGTTTTAATATACGCGACTTTCACGCTCTCTGGTGGTCCTTTCCAGGCGCCTTCTAATAACTTACTTGTTTTGTAACTTTATCCGCTCGATCCTATAATCGTCGGAAACCGTAAAGTTTTAGCAACTGGGCGTGAGAAATTCTCATATCCAGATTGCTAAAATTTACAATTGTTTGTACCTCACAACCCCCATTCTTTTCTAAAATAGGACTCTTGATATAAAACCAAGAGAGAATTAGGTTTTGGCTGATCCCGTTTCGCTCGCCGCTACTTCGGGACTCACGGTTGTTTTCTTCTCCTCAGGGTACTAAGATGTTTCAGTTCCCCTGGTGCCCTCCGACTAGCCTATGTGTTCAACTAGTGGTGATGTGGCATTACCCACACCGGGTTTCCCCATTCGGATATCCCCGGATCAAAGCTTGATTGGCAGCTCCCCGAGGCTTTTCGCTAGCCTTCCGCGTCCTTCTTCGGCACGTGCACGTCTAGGCATTCATCATATGCTCTTACGTAACTTTTTACTCGTAATATTTGACTGACAATTTGTAAACATCAAACTAGATTACTAGATCTGAAATTTAAAAAATCGTCATTTTTTAATAATCTTTATCTTAAAAAAGATTATTCTCGTAAATTTTGCAATTATTTTACCCTATGAAATTTTCAACGAACAAAAATGGCCGCGGGTTCATCCGGCAATTGCCGGAGAGGCGACCAAACATGAGTATGCAATCGAGAGCTGTTTAAGCCTTTGGCGCCTCCTTGGTGGATTGGTTACTCATGTTTGGTTACCGTTTAACCTTAGTATGGTATCAATTTTCGAAGCTGTTGTAAAGAGTTAAGACAGAAATTGTTTTAGTAAGTTTTTGTAGCGCCGAACAGCCGCCCTTGAAGTTTCGGCGATGAAACTCCAAGAAGCGGTCATTCGGCAACGGATCTGGACTAGTGACAGTAAGGATGGCTTGATTCATGAGTAGGCGTGTGCCAGCAGCACAATGATCAGCAGCGACACTACACCCATGATAATAATTCCCAAACAGCCGAGATGGCCACGCAGTAAAAATGCAATCACAAAAAAGACGATGAAGACCACTGGGATCACTTCATACCACCTTCCTGGTAATGATCTATTGAAAATTTCAAACTCGTCGCAGGCATATCCTTCTGAGCTATCTTTTTTAAGATAGAGCAGACGGCTGGATTATAGACTTACTTGGCCTACTATGCAAGAGCTACGCGCAAATCGTCGTCGATATCGCCAGCTCCCATGAAGACAACTAGCGCGTCTGAACCAATCTGACCCTCTACCCGCCCGTAAGCTTCATCAAATGAGTCGGCATATTGGACATTGCCCTGATTAATCTTACTCGCAAGATCAGCACTGGTCTTGCCAGTTTGTACACTGCGGCCAGCTGGCGCATAGAGCGGAATCAGAATCACTTCATCAGCCGCCGCGAAAGCTGACTTGAACTCATCAAATAAATGATTGAGGCGATCACGTTGGTGCGGCTGAAAGACACAGATCAGCTTTTTAGACGGATTGGCCTCCTTGAGCGCAGTCAGGCTGGCCCGAATCTCAGTCGGGTGATGAGCATAATCGGAATAAACGCCCGGCACAACCTCCTCGAGCCGCCGCCAAGTGCCGTGAAAGCCCTTCAGGCTGAACCTGATAGCCTCATCGCCCACACCCAGCAGCTTACCCACCTGATAGGCCGCCTCAGCATTGGACTGGTTATGCAAGCCGGGAACGCCGAGATGATGTCTAGCCAAATCCTGATCATTATAGATCACTACCTGGCGCGCACCCGCCTCAAACATACTCCCTACTACTGTGCGGACTGTCTTGTCCTGGCCATTGGCGATTAGCGTGCCGTCAGGCGCAAGATTCTTCAGATAACGCGCAAAGCCCTCTTTGACCCCCTCCAGGTCGCCGTAAATATCCAGGTGCTCAGCATCGATATTGGTCAAAACAATGATTTGTGGGTGGTAGCTATGGAAGCTACGATTGTACTCATCCGCTTCTAAGACCAACCATTCGCTCTTACCTAAGCGAAAATTGTTGTTTTCCAGCTCACGCAACTTAGTGCCAACGATCACAGTCGGATCGAGACCAGCTTGGATCAAAATTAGAGCGATCATAGCCGTCGTCGTACTTTTGCCATGTGAGCCGGAAACGGCGATCGTTTTATATTTCTTAGTCAGCTCACCAATCGCTTCAGCGTAGAGAATTGTCTTGACGCCTCGCTTTTTGGACTCATCGTATTCAGGATTACCCTGCTTGATTGCAGCCGAATGAACTACTAGGTCATAATCTGAGATATTCTGAGCCGATTGACCAATAAATATTTTGATGCCCCTCTTTGCCAGCAGACCAGTTATATCCGAGCGTGCCACATCCGAACCACTGACCAGATTGCCAGTCGCCAGATAGTACTGGGCCAGCGCCGAGACACCAATACCACCGATGCCGATAAAGTGAATTTTGCGCTGCTTCACGACCTAAAAAAATCCTTTAGATCTTGCCGGGACTTACCAGCCGCCGACTCATCATAATTATCTCTACCGGACTGGAAATAGGCGTGGCCAGCTGGGTATTCGCGCGCCTGATAACTGATTTTAGCTCGGGCGAGGCTCTTTTTAGTTAGCTCGCGATCACTCTCGATAATAGTAGGATCTTCAGTACCGTAGAAAGACAGGATTTTCAGATCTACATCGCCACTGCGAGCAGCTGTCAACGCTTCAATCGGAGACTTGTCATTAATATAATTCGACTGATGAGCGCCAGCGCCGTAAAAAGACACGATATTTTTGACCATCGGCTCTAACCCGCTCAAGTAAGCCAGCCGACCACCAAAGCAGAAACCAATGACACTGAATGATGTAATGGCTGGATATTCGCTTCGAACTGCTTTAAGACACCGCTGAAATATATCGACGAAATCTGCACCCGTCATTTTTTGCATCAGCTCAAAGGGGCGTGCTGGTTCGGTAGTTGAAAAAGCGTTGGGCTGACCTGTCAGACGATAAAAATAATCCAGCATAAAGACTGGTTGACTAAATTCTTTGGCGAACTCTTGAGCTGTCGCCGCGCCATAGTCAGTACTCATAAAAATATCTGGCAACAAAATAATAGCTTTTTGACCGGCTTGGTCAACCTGACCAAATTGGCTAATAAACTTTTCTTTCATAGCTCTATCATACCAGGATTGAGAGGGTGATTAAACAACATAAAACTCTTTACTTTATTGTGTTTTGTGGTATTATATGTTGTATCTATTCGAGCGACCTGCTCCTTTGCAGGTCTTGACGAAATGGAAATTGACAGATGAAGAAGCTACAGAAGTTCATGGTAGCGGTTCTGGCGATTTATACCGCCGCGACCGCCTTGAGCCAGCCGACTCAGGGTGCACCCGCCGCTCGAGTGGCTAGTGACTCAATTCGAGTCACCTTCCGTGACGGTTACGGTGAGTGGCAGACACTCGGACAGGTCAGTGGCGGCAACGTCACGATCACACCGACGAGCGCCAGCTCGCCATTCTACGCCGTCACTGGCACGGTCACTCGACCTGGTCAGGCCGGTGGTAGCGCCAGCGTCACCTTCGACATTCACGCCTTTTTCGGCATCTCGTTGGGGAAGGTCGTGGTGAGTGACCCGAGCGTCGCTCTCTACGCCGTAGTACCGGTTTTCTTCCGGCCCATCGGGCGGAACGGCATCCAGACGTACGGCAGTGCGTCCTGGTTCAACCCACTGGTACGACCAGCGGGTGATCCGCTGTTCTATCAGTTCGACTGGGTGGTCAACGACGAGGCCTAGACCTCGTCGATAGCCACCACCAACACCCCTCCAGGTGTGGACCTCTCAACGGCGAGAGAGTCCACACCCTGGATGAGGGTGTTTTTTTACAAGGAGTGTTCCCTCTACAGGCTACCGCCTGTAGTTTCTTGCCCTTGTAAAAAAATCACCCGAAAGGGTGAAGATTTGGATTTTTATTATGAAATGGTGGGTCTGGCAGGACTTGAACCTGCGACCTCGTCATTATCAGTGACGCGCTCTGACCACCTGAGCTACAGACCCCTAAAATAATTTAAACTAATTCGTTAGTTTGTTTTGGATACATCTTCATAGGCGCGTCACTCGTGACGATTTTACTTAGCTCGCTCACGCGAGACGACCACCTAAAACCACAGACCCTCATCAAGAATGGCTGCATTTTACGTCTAAAGTCTATAGACTTTTGACTTCAAATTACGCCAAACCATTCCTCTTCAAATCAACTTCGATTCACGAAATTATTCTACATCATACTTTATGAGATAAATAATTTCGCACTGCGAAGTTGATTTGGTAATTCATACCAAAACCGGCCATCACATAGTTCTTCCTCTCAAATTCACAAAATTTTTACTATTTTTGCCTCTATAGTGTTATTGTAACAAAAATGCCAAAAATTTTGTGAATTTGTAAATGAAGCTTTATGCGAAATCTGCAACAATTATAAAAAATAATTGTGAAAGATAAAGCATAAAATGAAATGGTGGAGCATATCGGATTCGAACCGATGACCCCCTGCTTGCAAAGCAGGTGCTCTAGCCAGCTGAGCTAATGCCCCTAAAATGGGATTATAATATTTATTTTAGTATGTACTTGATACACGATTATTCTGGAGCTAGAGCACTGGATTTTTTTAGTCCATCTGACGATGGAACAGCCAGCTTTAGCTAATGCCCCTAAAATGGGATTATAATATTTATTTTAGTATGTACTTGATACACGATTATTCTGGAGCTAGAGCACTGGATTTTTTTAGTCCATCTGGCGATGGAACAGCCAGCTTTAGCTAATGCCCCAAGTCAAGAATAGCTTCATTTTACGTCTAAAGTCTATAGACTTTTGACTTCAAATTACGCCAACCCTTTCCTCTTCAAATCAACTTCGATTCACGAAATTATTCTACATTATACTTTATGAGATGAATAATTTCGCACTGCGAAGTTGATTTGTATCAAACAATTCATATATTGTACCCATAAAGGCTCGATTTTTACAAGTGATTCCTGTATTATACAGCATATGAACTTTGGGTCATTTATACTCGGCATTGCTCTACTTACAACGGGCATTGTCATGCTTAGGTTTAATACGGCAGTTTATGGCTTCACCGGCCAGATTGACTTTATCGAAAGCAAATTCCCATCTGGTACGCTAAGTGCTATCAAGCTTTTTGCAATTATTTTGGTTTTCATTGGTGCTGCTCTGGCGACCGGTGTGTTTTCGTGGCTGACAAAGCCATTAGTTGACGCTATCACGTCAACTTTTAATCGACAATAGTTATAAAAATTAAAAACCTCCAATTTAAAGGGAGGTTTTTAAGGTTTCCGCAGGACTCAATATAAAATCAAGTAGCCTTAAGACATAGCTTTTGACAGGCCAATAGTGCTATAAAGAGGCAATTAAAGATCACTAATGTTCGTTAAAAAACGAACTCGACCTAGGATAGCCATCTGACTTTAGCTTCTCAAGCACATCCCAGCACCTTTCAAAAGTACGAAGACTAAATCTATCTTCACAATAATCCAATTATGAAAACTAGAGAAATCTCACACTCTAGAAAGGTACTAGGCAGCTCAAAAAAAGTTCATGTAGATGCCAGTGATCAAGCCACTGGTACCATTACTGGTAAGCATTCTCCCTAGAAAGGAGGTGATCCATCCGCACCTTCCGGTACGGATACCTTGTTACGACTTAACCCCAGTCGCTGGACTTACCTTAGGGCCTTTAATGGGCACTTCGGGTACTTCCAACTCCCGTGATTTGACGGGCGGTGTGTACAAGACCCGGGAACGTATTCACGGCAATTTGCTGACTTGCCATTACTAGCAATTCCGGCTTCATGAGGGCGAGTTTCAGCCCTCAATCCGAACTGAGACCACTTTTGATGGGATTAGCTCCGCCTTGCGACTTGGCAGCCCATTGTAGTGGCCATTGTAGCACGTGTGTAGCCCGAGGCGTAAGGGCCATGCTGACCAGACGTCATCCTCACCTTCCTCCCGGTTGGCCCGGGCAGTCTCGTATGAAAATACAACATACGACAAGGGTTGCGCTCGTTGCGGGACTTAACCCAACATCTCACGACACGAGCTGACGACGGCCATGCAGCACCTGTCACTAGGTTCCTAAAAAGCACTCCAATCTTTCGATCGGATTCCCAGGATGTCAAGCCTCGGTAAGGTTCTTCGGTTAGCATCGTATTAAACCACATGCTCCACTGCTTGTGCGGGTCCCCGTCAATTCCTTTGAGTTTTAAGCTTGCGCTCGTACTCCCCAGGCGGATCACTTATCGCGTTAGCTTCTCAGCATAGGGGGTCGAGGCCCCATACTAATAGTGATCATCGTTTACGGCGTGGACTACCGGGGTATCTAATCCCGTTCGCTCCCCACGCTTTCGTCTCTGAGCGTCAGGAATGGCCCAGCAAGCTGCCTTCGCCATTGGTGTTCCTTCCGATATCTACACATGTCACTGTTACACCGGAAATTCCACTTGCCTCTACCATCCTCTAGCATATTGGTTTCAGACATAGTCTGCCCCGTTGAGCGGAGAGATTTCACATCCGACCTAATACGCCGCCTACAGACGCTTTACGCCCAGTAATTCCGGATAACGCTTGGATCCTACGTATTACCGCGGCTGCTGGCACGTAGTTAGCCGATCCTTATTCCTGAAGTACCGTCATAATCTTCCTTCAGAAAAGC
>JAYRII010000002.1:0-61501 GCA_041906885.1 Candidatus Saccharimonadia bacterium
AGAAAAACCACCCGCCGAAATTCAAAAAATATGCAGAAAAATTTTTGGTTTGGGCCGCTGGCTATGCCAGCGGACGGAGCCGCAGGGCGGGATTTATTTATTCTTAAACAAGGTTCGAGCTTCCTTCAGGATTTGCAGCCAAACAGGACTTTTCGGCCGTTCGGCCAAGATGCGCCAGCTAGCGCCGAAGGCGAGGCTGGCTTTTTTGTTGGTCAGGTGGCGGTTCGGCGTTACTTCGTAACGCACAAAAACAAGTTTTTGCTTTCCTATTTTTCCAAAGTGTCGCAAGCGACACTAAGCAGTCAGTTTTTAACTCCACGCTTTACACTCTGAGCATAAACAAATGAAATACTACCTCTATGCTAGAAAATCCAGCGAGGACGAAGAACGCCAAGTTATGAGCATAGAAGCCCAGCTTACGGAGTTGGCGGAGTACGCCAAGAGAGAAAATATTACGATTGCCGAAACTTTCACCGAGAGCAAAAGCGCAAAGCAACCAGGCCGACCTGTTTTCAGCGAAATGATTGCCAAAGTCCATGCCAGCAAAGAGCCAGTTGGTCTTTTGGTGTGGCACCCCGACAGACTAGCCAGAAACAGCGTGGATGGTGGCCAGATAATATACAGCATAGACATTGGCAGAATAGTTGCTTTGCGCTTTCCGACGTTTTGGTTTGAGCCAACTCCGCAAGGTTTGTTTATGCTCCAAGTAGCCTTTGGTCAGAGTAAATACTATTCCGACAATCTGTCGGAGAATGTAAAGCGTGGGATAAGACAAAAACTCAGGCGCGGCGAGTGGCCAGGCAAAGCTCCGATTGGCTATGTTAATAATCTAAAAACCCACAATATAGAGCCTGATGCAATGAAGGCTTGCATACTAAAACGGGCTTTTGGGGAATATGCCGAAGGCAAACATAGCCTAGAAAGTTTACGCCAACGCCTGAGTTTTTGGGGCGTGGTAAGCTCTAGCGGAAAACCGCTCAGCATGTCTACGATGCAGAGGATTTTGACCAATCCGGTTTATGTGGGGCTTATAAAGCGAAATGGGGAAATATACGAAGGCGATTTTCCGCCCATTGTTCCCATAGCAACTTTTGAGAAAGTCCAGAAGGTTTTACAAGGCAAGGCCAAGCCGAGATACCACAAAGACTCCCATAACTTTCCGTTTACCGGACTATTTACCTGTGGCGAGTGTGGTGCGGCTATTACTGCCCAATACGCCAAGGGTAACGGCGGAACGTATGTGTATTATCGTTGCACAAAGCGACTTGGGCCTTGCTCACAAGGCTATGTGCGAGATGACAACCTACTGGAGCAATTAAAGTTGTTTATCTCAAAAGTTGCTATCAGCGAAGACTGGCAAATAAACATGCTAGCACAAATTGATGTCTGGGGAAAGGAAAATAACCAGTCTTCACAGGCTTTTGCCCAAAATCTTGAAGAAAGTATCAGAAGTGCCGAAACGAAGCTGGACAAGCTCGTCAATGAGTTCTTAGACGGCACGATTGAAAAGCAACTGTATCTTGCCAAGAAAGACGAGCTTATCAAGCAAAAGCTGGCTCTGAAGCAACGAAAGACGGATTTTGAGCAAAAGGGTAACAATTGGATCGAACCATTGAAACAATGGGTTCGAGAAGCTCACCACGCTGAAGAACTGACTGCTTCAAATGATTATGATGAAATCAAATCATTTCTAACAAAAATCGGAACGAACCGCCACCTGACCAACAAAAAAGCCAGCCTCGCCTTCGGCGCTAGCTGGCGCATCTTGGCCGAACGGCCGAAAAGTCCTGTTTGGCTGGGGCGGCAGGGATCGAACCTGCGAATGCTGGTACCAAAAACCAGTGCCTTACCACTTGGCCACGCCCCATCGTCGTTTTGCGCTTAAAGCTTGCGTTAAAAAAGTTTTTTAACTTCAGCTATCGCACAAAGCCTCCTTTTTAAATTACTAAACAGCAGTCTTATAAACTAGATTCAAAATTGATTCGGTTTGTTTATAAAATAGCTTGGTTTAGTAATTTATTCTTTGATTTTAATATATTCATTATAAGCAACGCTAATAACCACTTAATATTACCCTGAAAATGGCTATTTTTCAAGGAGGCTGACGACTGGCCATAGGTTGTGATAAACTAAAGTCATATGGATGCAAATCACAGCCGACCAATCTATCCCGAGGAAATAGTCATAATTCGACATGGGCAAAGTGAGCTCAATGTTCGCCAAGCCATCGCCGAGGCCAATCATGAGATCGATGATGTTCATCCGGGGCGTGATATTCGTGATGCTGACGTGGAGCTGACCGATCGCGGTCGCGAGCAAGCCAGACAGACCGGCCAGGCGCTTGCCCAAAAGTTTAAGCCCTTTGATCTGGCCTACGTTTCACCTCATCGCCGAACAGTTGATACTTTTAATATTATTCGAGCTCAGCTCGGCAAGGACTTGGACGTACGCCTAGAGGATCGAATTCGCGAAAAAGAATTTGGTGTGATTGGTACTTATACTCGGTCTGGCATGAAGAAGCATATGCCTTTAGAGGCCAAACGCCTGGAGATGGACGGGCCGTATTACTTTCGTCCAGCCGGTGGCGAGAGTTATCCAGATATTGGCTTACGCTTACATAGCTTCTTGCATAGCTTATATTCTCATCAAAGCGGTAAGCGTATACTGGTGGTGACTCACGCCGATGTAGTGCTAATGATTCGCAAGATGCTGGAGCGTCTGACTGAAGGGGAGTTGTTGAAGCTGGATGCTACCAATGACGTCAAGAATTGTGGCGTAACCAGCTATGTGTATAGCGAAAAGGCAAACTACTTAGTACTCAATAAATATAATGAAATTTTCTATTAAGAGGCAATATGCATAAAAAGAGACTTGTATTTGATATCGAGATGGTAGGTGAGGATTTTGACGGGCTTGATGACCTAACCAAAAAAGACCTAATGAAAAACTTGCCTGACCCGAAGATCGATAAGATCGGTTACGAAAAAGGCTTGGCTGAGCTCAAAGACAAACTGGTCTTCTCGCCGCTGACAGGTAAGATTATTGCCATTGGCGTCTATGATCCAGATGAAGAAAAGGGTGCGGTCTACTATGATACGGCTGGTAAAAAAGCTGAAGATACTGAAGACGATGGGATTAAATACGCGGCCATGAACGAAGCTGAGATGCTGACCAAGTTTTGGGCTCTAGCCGAGATCACTGATGAATTTATTAGCTTCTTTGGTCGTCGGGCGGATGCACCTTATATGGCGGTACGTAGTGCTATTCATGGTATTAAGCCCAGTAAAGATATCATATCGAGTCGCTATGGCTCTTCGACGATGGGCAGTGCGGTGCATTATGACTTAGCTGAGAGCTTGAGCTTTTATGGTAGCGCGACTTACCGCGGTAGCTTACATCGCTGGTGTCGAGCCTTTGGCATTGACAGTCCGAAGGGCGGTGATGTCGAAGGGGCCGGTGTGGGCAAAGCTTATCGCGAGGGTAGACATCTGGAGATCGCTAAGTACAACGCCGCTGACTTGATCGCCACGGCCAAGCTATTCCGCGTCTGGGAGCGGTATTTTAAGTAAGGAGAAAATATGTCATTACAAATAGGAGATAGGGCGCCAGATTTTGAGCTTGTGGACCAAGACGGTCAAGAGCACAAGCTAGCTGACTACAAGGGCAAGCGGACATTAATTTATTTCTATCCCAAAGATGCTACACCTGGCTGCACTGTCCAAGCTTGCAACTTGCGTGATAATATTGAGGATCTCAATAAGGACGGTCTGACGGTGGTAGGTGTTAGTAAGGATGACCAGAAAAGCCATCAGAAATTTGCCAGCAAGTACAATCTGCCATTCACGCTTTTAGCCGACCCAAGCACAAAAATGATTGATGCTTATGGTGCTTGGGGTGAGCGTAGTCTGTATGGACGCAAATTTTTTGGTACGGTGCGGTCAGCCGTACTAGTTGGTGATGATCTAACAGTCGAGATGGTTTGGCCAAAACTAGCACCACTCAAAACAGTGCCAGAAGTTAAGAAGTTTTTAGAGCAAAACCCAAAATAAGATAGTTTTGGTAAGTTGGTGCTAGGCCGGCACTTGCTGCAACTCTTGTTATTTCCTGGTGTTGCCAGGGGTCTGATTCGAGGTATACTAATCCATTATTTTTAAGGTGGCCGGGTAATTGTCTAAAAAATTCGCGATATAGGTCCAGCCCGTCGCCAGCCCCGCCAAAGAGAGCTATTGCTGGCTCATATTGTACCTCTGCCATCATGCGCGGCTTGTAGTCGGTTGAGACGTAGGGTAAGTTTGTAATCACAATATCAAATCTGCCAACAATTTTATCAAACAAGTCACTCGTAATCATATTTATTTTATGATTCTGACCAAGAATTTTCGTTGCATTTACTTTTGCGACCTCAAGTGCGGGGGCTGAAATCTCGCTGGCACTAATAACTAAATCGGGCCGGTGTTTAGCAATAGTAATCGCTAGCGCGCCCGAACCTGTACCAATATCTATGAGGCTAGATCCTTGAGGGGCATTTTTGATGACTTCTTCTGCGATCAGCTCAGTTTCGTCACGCGGGGTTAAGACCCTCTTATCGACATAAAAGTCGAGTCCGTAAAATTCTTTTTGATTCGTAACATAACTAATTGGCTGGCGACTGAGACGCTTCTTGATAAGCCGATTGGCTACTGTTTGATCAGACTTGGTAAGTGGCTGATCATTATGGGCCAGCAACCAAACCCGATCTTTTTTTAGGCAGTGGGCCAAGATAATCTCAGCGTCAAGGCGTGATGATGAGATACCAAGACGTTCAAACTCTTTGGTGGTTTTGAGTAAAAATTCTTTAATTGTCACTTTTAAGCTTGCTCGAGGGCTCGGGCGATATCGGCTTCGCGTAAAGCATTTAAGATATCGCTGATATCTCCGTCCATGTATCCGGTTATGTTATGACGACTGTAACCAATTCGATGATCGGTGATGCGGTCTTGGGGGAAGTTATAAGTTCGGATTTTTTCCGATCGATCGCCGGTGCCGATTTGCGATAACCGTGCATCGCCTAGCTCACGCTGTCGTTTGTCGGCCTCAGCAGCCAGCAGGCGGGAGCGCAAAACGCTCATGGCCTTAAGCTTATTTTTAAGCTGCGACTTCTCATCTTGGCAAGTTACAACAATGCCAGACGGCAGGTGGGTAATGCGAACAGCCGAATCAGTCGTATTGACTGACTGGCCACCATGGCCGCTGGAGCGGTATACATCAACCCTCAGATCGCTGTCCTTAATCTCAAGCTCGGCTTCTTCGGCTTCGGGTAAAACTGCCACGGTGACAGTACTAGTGTGGATTCGACCTGACGATTCGGTCTGTGGAATGCGTTGGACGCGATGAACGCCTGATTCGTACTTATAATTACCATAGGCGTTGGCGCCTGTTACTTCAAAAATAACTTCCTTATAGCCGCCAACTTCATTGGGGCTGTCAGACAGCATGGTCATCTTGAGACTATTTGCCTCGGCAAAACGGGCATAGGTTCTGGCCAGCTCACCTGCAAAAAGACTGGATTCGTCGCCACCAGCGCCGGCGCGTATTTCGATTATAGCCGCCTTGGCATCATTTGGGTCTTGGGGTACGAGAGCGAGTCGGACTTGTGCTTGAGAGTCTGTTAATTTCTGCTCCAGCCGAACGATTTCTTCGCGAGCTAGCTCAGCAATTTCGGCGTCTCCGGTTAACATTTTGCGAGCATCCTTAAGCTCGGTTTCAATTTTGCGGAGATTATTAAATAGCTCTAGCTTTGCCATTAGATCGCGTTGCTCGTTAATGAGCGTGGCGGATTTTGGGCTAGCATAAATAGCCGGATCGGATAATTCCTGCTCTAGCTTGGCTAATCTGTTATTTATTTCAGTGATTTTGGCTTGGTCTATCATAATCAATCATAAAAAGCAGCTTTCTAGTTGCTTTTAAAAAATTATAGCAAAGTCAGCTGCTTTATATATAATTAAAGTTTATTGGTCAGTCGAATTTGTATCTTGATCTGAGGTGCTTTATACGGTATTATCCTTGATCTCACGCTTAATTGCAGCTAGCTTTTGCTGGGGGCTCTTGTCTGGCTTGGATTGCGCCTCGGTTGAGCCTTTTTTGGCCTTTGGCTTAGTTGACGCTTTGAGTGAAGCGGCTTTTTCGCGCTGAGCCCGGAAACGATCAACCCGACCGGCCGTATCGACCAGCTTCTGCTTGCCGGTGTAAAAAGGATGGCAATTCGAACAGAGCTCGACATGAATCTCCGGCACGGTCGACATAGTCTCAAAAGTGGTCTTGCAGGATTGGCAAGTCACCTTGGTTTTCATAAATTTGGGGTGAATATCAGCTTTCATAATTTACAAATTCTAACACACTTTTATGATATTCACAAGAGCTGCGGAGCAGACTGGAGTGAGGGCCACAAAACCCCTAAGCCGATAAATCAGCTTCTGGCTTGCCAATTTTAGCCGACAAAATGACTGATCTGGTCTCACCTTCATTATCGCGAATTTGAGTGCTATTAGTCTCGTTATAGTAAGTTACTAGATAATGACTCATGATGTCCTGCAGATCTTTGAGCTTAAGCTTGAAGTCATCAAGGTCAGCATTGACCTTTTGGTAGTCTCGGTCGGCCGCTAAAAGCTTCTTTGCCTCAATACGCTTACCAGATAGCTCGTTAATTTCCTCTGCTAGCTTAGAGTATTCCTCATTTTGTTCCATGACATCACGCAGTTGTTCGCGCAAAACTTTTATCTTATCCTTAGTCTCAGCTATTTCTGGTAAGAGTCGGTGAATTGATTCAACAGTCGTTTTATCTTCAACTGAGTCATTGTTAACAGTATTTTCAGCCATATATTTCCTTTCCTAATCAGATTTAAACGTAAGTATTATACAGATGTTAATTAAATACTCGCAAGTGATAAACTTTATTTTAGTCCATTTAATCTGTAAAATATTGCCATAGTACTTTAATAGAATATCGGTGCTAGTAAATTGTATGAGTGAGCCTAGAGGAGTATCTATGCTTGATATGATTGAACTCTATGGGAACCCGAATAATATCGCTAGTTTCTGGAGTGAATTGCCGATCAACCACAGCAATCACGAGCGAGTCAATCATGCCATACGTCTCGGTATGACTCTCAAGCCAACACTCAGCGATTTGCCGCCTTGCGCTTCGATTTTACGCGCCATACAAGCTGATGAACGATACCAGATTGGTCGTTGGCTCAGCGGAGGTTCGCCGCAAATAATTGATTGCGGATTCAAGTCAGCAAATGGTGAATTTGCTATCATGCTGACTGAGAAAGAGATGTGTATATTCTTATTACCTCCACCAGAAGAGGACTATGAAAACGCAATGTTAGCTCTCGTAGCAGAATATGTCGAGATCGACGATCATACTTATCGTAACATGCCACTATATTGGTGAAGGGAGATGGAGTTTGTCGAGCCATGCTGAACGTCCTCATAATCCGGTTCTACATCGAGAAACAGCAAAGGCATTTGTCAGGTTGCATATGCCTGATTTTAGTCACGTTCAAGATTGGGCTTTAGTACAAGCATTTGCACCGCTTTTTAAGACCCGACGTCTACCACGCTATTGGCTGCACGACATCCATAGATTGATGCAGTTCGAACACAGTCGCCTGGAGCTTGACGACCCGATGGTGAAGCTACATCAAGCAGTACCACCATCATGGTCTGGTCGAACTGTCTTGCTGCTGTCTAAGGCTCGAGTCAAGCAGTTTGTACTGTTTACACAGCCTAGTCCGCTTACTTTGGCTTTTGAGCCGGTATTCCGCAAAATTACTTGCCCGGCAGATCTATATCAAGTAGCTCTGCCAAAAAATATCTAATCAGTCATCTAAGTGCCCCTGACAAGTCTTTCGCATTTGTCGGGGGCTTGTCACGTACTTGCATTTATCACGTACGAATCGTTAGAATATTAGACATAAACATAAGCCTGAAACTATGAGTAGCTCCAAGAGAGTCGTCAAACATCGTCAATCGCCTAATCCTCGAGTCACTCCAAAGGTCAAACGGACGGTCACCAAAGCCAAGCAGGTCAAGCTCAAACGTGCACCGATTGAACCAAAAAAAATGCTGGTCTACGGTGTGCTTTGCTATAGTGCTAATTTTTTACTTAAATACGCCATCATTGATACTATTTTCCCGACTGAAGCTAGTCAGCAAGGGCTTTTTTACGGCCTGGTGCTTGATGTGCAGGTGCTTTTGCTTTTCGCCGCTTTCCTGCTCATCATGGGCTCGGCGATTGTGGCTCTGTATAATTTTAGTCTCGAAGCCTAAAGTCAGATAGTAATTGTAGGAAAATAACATATACGAAGCATAATAGCTTTTTTAAGCTTATTTTCAGATTTCATTTTTATACTATCTTTAACTACTTAATTAATAATTAAGTGTCGTACCTTTTAGCCGACAACGTTAAACAACAAGGAGGACGTAAAATGAAAAAGCATCCCCAAAGTAAACGTGAAAGCAGCAAAAACTGGCTTAAAGACCAGCGCGTTGCCCGTGAGATCGACGATCTGTTCGATCAAATGGCCAGCCGATGGGCTAGCAAAGCCGAAAAACTAATGCATAATGTGGCTCGCAATACGACACCACAGAAGAAACATTCTTTCCACTAAGACCCTCTACATAAATCCCGAATGTTAAAACCAAACATCCGTATTACTACTCTATAGGTGATATCGGATGTTTGGGTCTCATCAGCGTGCTCGGCAGCGCAGGCTTGGCGGACTTGTGCGATCGTGCGAGGTTTGGGTCGGTTGCTATTCATAGCCATATTATACTCGCCGCGCCGTCTGTTTAGAACCAAATAATAATTTTTCTTCGGCTTTGGCAAGTCCGATCATAAGCCGCGCCATCAACTATAAAAAGCTTGTGCTAAACAAGTCCGATCATAAGCCGCGCCTTCAACCATAAAAAGCTTGTGCTAAACAAGTCCGATCATAAGCCGCGCCATCAACCATAAAAAGCTTGTGCTAAACAAGTCCGATCATAAGCCGCGCCATCAACCATAAAAAGCTTGTGCTAAAATAGAGACAATGAAGCAGACTCGATCGACTACTAAGCTGGCTCGTCGGCTCGGTTTGGCGACGCTGGTGATGTTTGGTGTTGGCAATATCGTTGGTGCTGGTATTTATGTACTGATTGGCAAAGTAGCTGGCGTGGCTGGGCAGAGTGCACCGTTGGCTTTTGTGATTGCTTTGGTTATCGCTGGGCTGAGCGCGCTATCTTATACCGAGCTGTCCTCGCGCTATCCGCAAGCGGCCGGCGTCAGTGCTTATACTCATAGCGCATTTGGTTCGAAATTTTTATCGCTTGGAATTGGGCTGCTGATGTTAGCTGGCGGGGTGGTCTCGGCTGGAGTATTGGCTCGCGGCTTTGCTGGCTATTTGGCCTTTTTGTGGCCGTTGCCGTCTTGGCTCGCGGCGACGATGATATTGGTCGCTTTGGGCATGGTGGCGTCGTGGGGAATTGGTCAATCTGCCAAACTAGCGGTCATATTTACTGTCGTCGAGCTAATCGGTCTGGGCTTGGTGATCTGGGCTGGGCGTCAATATCTCTCGAGCCCGGTCGCGACATTATCTCATTTTGCAATAATCGATCCTAGGTTTGGTTGGAGTGGTGTATTGGCCGGTGCATTTTTGGCTTTTTATGCTTTTATTGGCTTTGAAGATATGGTCTCGGTGGCCGAAGAAGTCAAACGGCCGCGCCGGACGATGCCACTGGGCATCATCTTGTCGCTATTGATATCAGCATCGCTCTATATCGCCGTTGTGATAGTGGCTGTCTCGGCCATCCCGCCAGCTGAGCTGGCCGCCTCGTCAGCGCCGTTGAGTTTGGTTTTTAGTCGCACGGCAGGTAGCTCGGCTCTGCTGCTGAGCCTGATTGGGATGAGTGCTGCGGTCAATGGTATTTTAGCTCACCAGATTGGCACTACTCGGCTGTTGTTTGGCTTGGCGAAGCGCGGCTGGCTGCATCATCAGCTCGCTAGCGTGCATTCTACCCGCCAAACGCCCACCGCCGCTACTATTATCACAGTAGCAGCTATGATAATGATGGCCGTCGCCCTGCCGATCGAGGCATTGGCTCGATTGACCAGCTTGCTGCTGCTTTTGATATTTATCTTTGTCAATGCTGCTCTTATTGCCATCAAGCGCCATCGCGCTCGTCCAGCTCACGCCTTCATTGTCGCAGCTTGGGTACCGTACGCCGGGCTGATCACCAGTGCCGGGCTGATCATCTATCAGATAATTCACCGCTAGCCAGTCGAGCTTGTACTGCACCGCTCAAGCTCGTTGGCCTTATTGCGCGCCACATCGATGCTTCTACTTTGACAGTAGGCTGTCGTAACCATATAATAGACATAAGTATTATCAGGTGAGTTTTGGCTAAAATTAATTCAGACAAAGCGAATATTAGAGTTATTACCCGGCTCAAGCGGGCTTCTCTTCGGCTTGGGGCTAATGCCACCACTCGAGCTCGCCAGCTCTCTGTCAAATTGCGCAATCGCCTCAAAAGACCAGCCACCAGCCAGGCTGCCACTCGCTCGCGCACGCCCAATCACACCACCCGCTCGGGTAAGCCCAACCATACCACTCGTTCTCCGAGTACGAGCCGCCAGACTACTCGCACCGATCGTCGCATGGTCCAAGCTAGCCGCCGACGGCCGGCTGCTCGCCAGACAGTGTCGAGGACGAGCCGCAGTCTCAAGGCCGCCACTCGCGCTGCTAGTCGGACGCGGCAAACCGCCGCGACAGCTCGGCGCCGGCTACTGACTCGTCCGCACGACCGGCTGCGCGCCAGAGTCAAGTGGTACGACCGCTGGCATCAGACCAGCCATCATAGCAAAGTCCACAGCGGCGTGGCGCTAATCTACGCGGCATTATTTATCTATCTTTTTTCGATCTTTTCTACGCCGGTGCGGGCTTATAGTAGCTGGAATCAGACCGATTGGAGCGGCGGCTTGGGCGGGTCTACGAGTAATCAATACTCAGCCGCTGCTGGTGTCGATAGCTCAGTGGCTGGGCAGATTAGCCTAGCTAAGACGCAAAAGCTGACTAATGGCGACTTTGCCGGCAATCTCAACGGTTGGGACGGGATGAATAAGATATACGATACGTCGATCAAGCGTAGTGGGGCTGGCTCGGCCAAAGTGACAGTACCGGCAGCCGGCTCGTCGATGTTTGGTAATTTTCAGCAGGCCGATCCTGGAACGGCAATACCACCATCGATGGACAAAGCGGCTGATGTCAACAACGATGGCTATAAAGACATAGTATCCGTTAGTAAGGATAGTAATAAAATAGCGGTTGCACTAAATACAGGCAATAATTCATTCTCATCTAGTACTATTTATACTTCGACGATTGGCCCGAGGGTCTTGGATGTGGGAGATCTCAATAATGACGGTTATCCCGACTTAGCATACGGCGGCAATAATGGTAATTGTGCAATTGGTGTGATGCTAAATAATGGCAATGGTACATTTGGTAGTGAAAGCGTATATAATGCGAGCTGTCCTTATGGTGGCCCAACTGCAATTATAATTTTCAGATACAATAGCGACCAATATGCCGATATAATGCTTACGCCAGCCAGAGGTGATGCTGCGGTATTTATTAATAGTGGGAGTGCTACATTTAATACGCAGGTTGGCTATGCCACGGCAGGATGGCTGAATGATATTAGAAAATGTGACTTTAATAATGATGGCAATAATGATCTGATGATAAGTGGAAGTGGTATTATGATTGCATATAGTACGGGTAATAGTTTACAAGGTTATCAAATAGTACCTTCCTCTTTTGGTGGCTATATTGACTGCGGAGATGTAAATAATGACGGATATAGCGACATTATAGAAGATTCACCTGGTAATCCTGGATTAATACGAATTATTCTCAATACTGGTGGCAGTGGCTTTAATCTGCCAGTAACAATCGATGATGCAGTTAGTATTCCTACTGCGCCTAGACTAGTAGATATCAACAATGATGGCAAACTCGATGAAGTAAATAATTTTTATGATGGGGTGTCATGGGGATATGGTACTATTCAATATCGGCTTGGTAATGGCGATGGTACATTTCAGCCAAAAGTGAAATTTAATTCGAATACAGATGTATCTGATATAGCCGATCTAAATAATGATGGTAAATCAGATATTTTTGGGATAAGGGGTAATAATATTAGATATTTACTCAATGTCAATGGCGGCTCTGCCCTGACCCAAACCTTCAATGCTGGTGACACGTCGACATATTATCTCGAAGCTTATGCCTACACGACTGGCGCGGTCGTTACCTCAGCCGATGCCGAGCTGTACTACAACGGTGCGGCTGTAGCTACCACCTACACCGATGCCGGCGGGGGCTGGTGGCGATTGCGTGGCTCGGTAACGGGTGCTAATCAATCGCGAGCTTATGGTGTGCAAGCCAAGCCGTCTAAGACAGTTTATTTTGATGATATCAGCGTCTACAAATACCCCAGCTCGGGCACTCTAACCTCCAATGTCTTTGATCTCGGCTATGGTGGTGATTGGGGCAACTTGAGCTACGCCACTAGCGGACAGGGCAGTGTGGCAGTCAAAACCCGCTCCAGCAATGATGCCAATTTGGCCGGCGCGCCGGCTTTTGGCTCCTGCCCTAGCATCGCTAGCGGGACAGATCTGACTGGCAGTACTTGTATGACCAACAATCACCGTTATATCCAGTACGAGATCACTCTGACTGCCGGTGGCCACGACAGCCCGGTGCTCTCCGACCTTTCCATCGACTATCTGCCTTGGGACAACATCACCCCGACGACCAATGCCAGCAGCCTAGCGATGAAGCGCACCGCCAGCGGTGATAATATCAGCTCCAATGGCTGGTCCAATAATCAACAGCCGTATTTCTCTTGGACGGCTGGAGCTGATGATGTCGGCGGCTCTGGGCTCAAGGGCTACTGCGCCTATCTCGGCCAGACCGCCTCAGCCGATCCGATCACGACTAAGGGCTTACTCGGTAACTCGCCGGTGGCAACTGCTGGGGAGTGCCAATTTATCGTGGCTGGTAATAGCTTGGATATGGCCGCTATCACTGGCGGCACTGCCATGACAACATCAAACTCGCCCTATTATCTCAATCTCAAAGCGGTCGATGTAGCTGGCAATGTCTATTCTGGCGCAAGTGCTCAATTCCAATTTCGCTTCGACAACACACCGCCAAGCAACCCAGCTTTTGTGACGGCGCCTTCGCAGTTTATCAATACCAAATCGACCACCATCACTTGGCCAAATAGTGGCGGCGACGGGCCGAGTGATGCCAACTCCGGTCTGGCTGGCTTGCAGTATAGAATCAACAATTCTACTTGGTATGGCGATAATCACAATGGCAACCAAGACGCTAGTGATCTGTTAGCTAATGACGGCAGCTACGCGACGCAAAACAGCCCAGACTTTGCCAACATGAACGAAGGAAATAATACAATCTACTTCCGCACTTGGGATGCGGCTGGTAATGTCAGTACGGCTAATGTGACAGCTGCTCTCAAGATTAATACCACTGGTGCGCCGACCGGCCCGCAAAACGTCTCTGCCACGCCCGCTACCAATACCACCAACTCCTTTGCCTTTTCTTGGCTAGCGCCGTCGTCTTTTGTCGGCTCGGCTGCGAACATTACTTATTGCTACACTGTCAATGCCACCCCGACGGTCAATAACTGCACCTACACAAATGCTGGTGTGACTAGTCTAGCGGCTGGGGCTTATGCCACCCAGCCGGGCGATAATACCTTCTATGTCGTGGCCAAAGACGAATCGGGCAATATCAATTACGCCACCGCCGCCTCGACCACCTTCACAGCCAATACCGCCGCGCCGGGTATGCCGCTCAATATCGATGTGGCCGATACCAGCGTCAAATCGACTTCCAACTGGCGACTGGCCATTAGCTGGGAAGCGCCAAGTAATGTCGGTGCTGGGGTGGCCAGCTACCGAGTCTATCGCTCGACTGATAATAATAACTTTGCTCAAATTGCCTCGACTGCTGGTACTAGCTTTGTCGATAGCGGCTTGAGCCAACAAAATTATTACTACCGCGTCAAAGCTTGTGATAGCGCCAACAATTGCGGAGCCGATAGCGCGGTCGTCCACCTCTGGCCAACCGGCAAATTCACCAGCCCGGCCGATCTGATCTCAAATCCCAAGATCGAAAGCTTGAGCACGCGCAAGACCACCATCGGCTGGGTGACCGACCGCGGTAGTGATAGTCGGATCGCCTATGGTGTCAAATCGGGCAATTATTACGCCACCGAAGCAGCTTCGTCCGAGCAGGTGACAGGGCACAAGATCGAGCTCAACGGCCTCTCGCCCGGCACGACTTATTACTACAAAGCCAAGTGGGTCGACGAGGACGGTAATGTTGGCCAATCGGCCGAATACAGCTTCACCACAGCACCGTCGCCAGTCTGCCGCGATGTCAAGCCAAAGAGCGTCGGCCTAAGCTCAGCGGTGGTCGAATTCACCTGCCGCGACGCTGTCAAAGTCAAGGTGCTCTATGGCAAATCCGATCAATTTGGCGGCCAAAAAGTGATCAATACCTCGGCCACCGAATCTACCTACGAGGTCGAGTTGGCCGGGCTCGACGACGGCACCCGCTACTCGTACCAGCTCAACACTTTCGACGCCGATGCCAATGAATACGAGGGTGCTGTGATCTTTTCATTCACCACTCCACCGCGTCCACGCATTTCAAATCTACGCTTCCAGCCGGTCGAGGGCGAGCCGACCAGCACCCAAAAAGTCACCTGGGATAGCAATGTACCGGCCACCAGCGAAATCGCTTACGGTACTGGCGGGCTGACTGGGCTAGAGTCGCTTGATTCTAAGCTGGTGACTAATCACGAGCTGGTCATTCGCGACTTAAGTGACAATAGCGAATACACGCTCATCGCCCGCTCGCGTGACGGCGGCGGCAATCTGGCAACTTCAGACAAGCAAGTCTTTCGCACGGCCTTAGACACCAGGCCGCCAAAGATCAGCAGCCTGGTGGTAGAGCCGAGCGTCAAAGGCACTGGCAGTGAGAGTCGAGGCCAGATCATTGTCACCTGGAAAACCGACGAGCCAGCCACCAGCCAAGTCGCCTTTGGTATCGGCAACAGCGCCGAGCTGACCAATAAAACTCCCGAAGACGCTCGACTGACCAGCGAGCATGTCGTGATCGTGTCAGATCTATCGACCTCGCAAGTTTACTCCATCCAAGCTATCGCCAAAGACGCCAGCCGCAACGAAGTCAAGTCCAAGAAAACCTCGACCATCACCGGCCGAGCCAGCGATAGCGTACTGACAATTATCTTTAACGCTTTGCAACAGGTCTTTGGGATAAAATGATGAGGGCGAGGGTTCTCACATTCGTTCGAACGATAAGGCTGGATATTCTCCGAGCGTCAATCATTCTCCGAGTGTCAATCAATCTTCGAGCGTTGCGAGATGCCGGTGTGGTTCTCACATTCGTTCGAACGATAAGGCTGGATATTCTCCGAGCGTCAATCATTCTCCGAGCGTTGCGAGAAGCCGGTGTGGTTCTCACATTCGTTCGAACAGTAGCACCATCAATCGTTACTATTCGAAGAGCTGACGACGAGAATTATGCCATGGTGCTCGCTACTGCTCATACCATGATGTCGCGTCTTGTGACTGCGCTTGGCTCGTTTATACCAGTTATACCAGCCGTGACAGGAGCCAGCTCGTGAACGAAGATATCATCAAAATTAGCCACGCGTACAAAACTTTTCCGGTCAAAAATGGCCAAGTCGAGGCCTTGCGTGATGTCAATATCACCATCAAACGCGGCTCGTTTACGATACTATACGGCCCGTCGGGTAGTGGTAAATCGACTCTACTCAATATTATTGCTGGGTTGGAGCCGCCGACTCGTGGCACGATGACATTTGGCGGAGTGGATATTTATAGCTTGACTAGCAACCAGCGAGCCTCATATCGTGCCCTCTATCTGGGTATTGTTTTCCAGACTAATTATTGGATCAATAGCTTGAGTGCACTCGAAAACGTCGCCGCACCCAAACTGCTTCTCGGTGATAGCTACAAGGCCGCCACCGCAGCGGCAAAACAAGCCTTAGCCCAACTAAAAATGGAAGCTCAGGCCGCAACCGAGCCTGGCTTGCTCTCCGGCGGGCAACAGCAGCGCATCCAGATGGCGCGAGCTTTAGTCACAAATCCGCCCATCATTCTCGGTGATGAGCCAACTGGCAATCTGGACACAGCCAACGGCGATATGATAATGAATTTGCTTTCTAAATACCGTCGTGAACAAGGCCAAACCATCATACTCGCGACCCATAATTTAGAATACTTACCCTTGAGTGATTGTCAGATTTTTGTCAAAGACGGAGCTGTGACGCAGAATTTCGGTAGTGCGAAATTGCCCAATGACATTATGCTGCAGATGTGGAAAAAGGCCCAAAACAAAGCGAGGCAATTATGAAACGCAGCTTTAATGTCAAAGCCGAATTAGCCAGCCGCAAGCCAATCAAGCTAAAAAATCTAATGATCATCGCCTTGCGTAATTTGAGCTTTCGCAAGCTGCGCAATGGTCTGACTATCGCTGGTGTGGTGATCGGCATTGGCTCGGTGGTGATGCTACTCTCGCTTGGGTTGGGATTGCGCGATTTGGTCAGAAAACAAGTTGTCGGCAGTAAGTCGATCAAGACTATCGACGTCGTCTCCTCCAAATCAGATGTCTTGCCGATTGATCAGCGAGGACTAGACCAGATCAAATCAATCAAGCATGTGATAGCCGTGGCACAGACTTATTCGTCGCCTGGCACTGTTTCGTACAACGACTCAAATACCGGAGCGGCTGTCTTTGCAGCCAGCCAGAGCTATCTGGAAGCCAGTTCGCTCAAAGTCATCGCTGGTGATCGGCTGGCATTTAATAGCGACTCTGACGTTGTCGTCAACACTTCAGTTACAAAAGCGATTGGCCTAACAGACAAGGATGCGATTGGCAAAAATATTAAGATCACGACCGAGATCAAAAAAGCCAATAGTGAATCGTCGATTTTAGATAAAAATTTTACTATTCGCTCGGTTGTCGAGACCGGCACCGGCACAGAGCTCTTTATCGCCGATAAATTATTTGCTAGATATAATCCGGCCTCGTTTGCCCAGCTCAAGGTGATGGTCGATGATCGTGCAGCCGTACCAGAAGTTCGCAATCAGATCGAGGGGTTGGGTTTGGCGACCAATTCACCACTCGATACCCTAGCTCAAATCGATCAGGTTTTTCGGATATTTAATTTTATACTGGTTGGTTTTGGCGGTATTGGTATGCTCATTGCCGTACTTGGTATGCTCAATACGTTGACTATATCGCTTTTAGAACGTACCAAAGAAATTGGTCTTTTGATTACTATGGGCGCTCGGCCGCCAGACATTAATCGGTTGTTTTTGATCGAGGCTATGCTACTGTCGTTGATCGGTGGTGTGATTGGTGTGGCTGGTGCTTGGGCGCTTGGTTTGATCGTCAATCAATATTATGGACATTTGGCCGCTTCGCGTGGCGTTAATATGCCGATTGGCTTTTTCTCGATGCCGCTTTATTTGGTTGCTGGAGCGCTGGTGTTTATCGCCCTAGTCGGCGTGGCCGTGGTGTTTTATCCGGCTCGCCGCGCCTCGCGTATCAATCCGGTTGACGTATTGCGACATGAGTAGTCTTTAGCTGTTTGGTGATTAAAAATCAGCCAGCTATTCTCATGATCGCCGCACGTTAGATATTTTTAAACGATAGTCGGTGGGTCTTAAAAAGCGGTCATGCGAGTACGGTGTCTTGTAAGGAAAGTTAGACGAAGTAAACCTTGGAGAGTGGGCGTATTTGGAGTTGTGTGATTTATAATATCGGTGGGTTGATTTGATTATTTTTTTAAGTATATTTTAAAAAAGGGGAGATGTACTAATCAAATGAGTCAATTAATCGACCAAGCTCTCAGTGAAATCGACCGAGCGGAGTTTATGCTCGATCAGTACAAACATTTAAGCACGCTTGACCAGCCGTTTCCGATTGGCTTTGGCCAGACCATTAGCCAGCCGACGACGGTGCGCATGATGCTGGAGTGGCTCAAGCTTGGGCGTGGACAAAAGGTGCTTGATGTAGGCTCTGGCTCGGGCTGGACGACGGCACTTTTGGGGCGGATCGTTGGGCCGCGCGGCCGAGTCGTGGCGGTCGAGCGGGTGGCACAGCTAGTTGAGTTTGGCCGCGCTAATTGCGCTCGGGTCGGCGTGCAAAACGTCATCTTCCACCGAGCAGGAAAGCGATTGGGCTGGCCAAACGAAGCACCGTATGACCGGATTTTGGTCTCGGCAGCGGCTGCAGCTCTGCCTGAGACGTTGATCGAGCAGCTCGCATTTGGCGGCATTATGGTGGTGCCGGTCAAGTCCGACATCTTGGTGGTGCGCCGAGCTCGCCAAGGCAATGACTTAACTATCGAAGTCCATGCTGGCTTTGCTTTTGTGCCGCTCGTATAGCGGCTAGACGATCAGCTCGCCAATCATAATGGCGAGTGAATATACGGCGATTTGAAGCGATTTGATCGGAGATGACCACAAGTCCAAACCAACCGCCCCCGGATAAATAACCCGGGGGCTTTACTTTTCATGCTGTACTGTTCGCAAACTGTACGGTATAATGATTTTGTATCAAATTGTATAATTACTATAGAGGGTTTTATGAATAGCAGTACACAGTTGTCATCAATAAAAGACGCCAGCAAATGGGCGTCAATGTTTTTAGACCGCCCAATAAGTGAGTCAAATATTTCTTATCTTTTACAATATGGGAAGGTAAAAAAATACTCTAAAAATAATTCTACTTTAATAAACTTGGAGGAGTTAAAGAAGTACTATGATTCTTATCACGGCCAGCGCGAAATCAACTGGAAAAAGCGGTTTGGCGATGATTTAAATTGGGCATTATCATTTGACCACTTAAGAGAAAAAGACACTACAAAGCACGTTCATAGACTACATCCATATAAAGGAAAATTTATACCTCAATTGGTGGAGTACTTTTTAGACAGCCATACCGATGAGTATAAAAAAGAAATATTTTTCAAAGAAGGCGATATAGTACTTGATCCATTTGCTGGTTCGGGAACCACCTTGGTACAAGCCAATGAAATGGGAATTAACGCTATTGGTATAGATGTATCTCAATTTAATTGCACAATAAGTGAAGCTAAATTGTTCGATTATGATATCAACGGCCTAAAGATTGAAATCGCTAAAATGATTGGTTTAATATCAAAATTTGAAAAAAGTCGGAATTTGGAAGATTTTGAATCTGAGCTAATCAATGCACTCAATGTTTTTAACTCCAAATACTTCCCTAGTCCAAGTTACAAATACGAGTTACAAAAAGGGGGGTTAATAGAAAAAGATATAGCTATCGAAAAAGAAAAAGAATTCTTGAAAATATATAATGAATTAGTTAATAAATATGATATTCATTTAGCGCAAGATAGGTCATCCAGTTTTATAGATAAATGGTTCACGAAGAACGTACGCGAAGAGATGGACTATGTATTTGAGATGATTAAAGGAGTCACAAATCCAAAATCAAAAAGACTACTGGCAGTAATATTGAGCAGGACAATAAGGTCGTGTAGGGCAACTACACATTCAGATCTAGCAACACTCAAAGAACCACAGCTTACAACGTACTATTGTTATAAGCATAAGAAGATATGCAAACCACTTTTTTCAATTCGAAGTTGGTTTAGTAGATATGCATATGATACCTTAAATCGAATCCAAGATTATCAGAGATTAAAGACTACGAGTGAGTATTTACTTTTAACTAACGATTCACGAACAGTTGATATAGAGAGTGAAATATTAAAAAGAAATAAGAATTTATATAGTAAATATAAATCCAACAGAATTAAGGGTATTTTTACTTCTCCACCATACGTAGGACAGATTGATTACCACGACCAGCATGCTTATGCATATGATCTGCTTGGATTTGACAGAAAAGATGAACTTGAAATAGGACCATTATACAAAGGGCAGGGAAAAGCCGCGAGAGAATCTTATGTTGATGGAATATCTCAAGTTTTACTGAATTGTAAATTATTTCTTTCTACGAACTACGATGTATTTCTGGTTGCAAACGACAAATATAATTTATATCCCGAAATTGCGAGTAGAGCTGGAATGAAAATAGTAAATAGGTATAAGCGGCCAGTCTTGAATAGAACCGAAAGAGATAAAAATCCTTATTCGGAAATAATTTTTCACTTAAAAGGCAACTAATATGGCGTTAACTGAAGATCAAGCAAATAGGATTAGTGAAATTGTTAAGTCGATATTAGACAAGAGAATTGAAAATTTCCCTGACTTAGGTGCGACTGTCAGAAACGCTCCCTTTCACGATGCCATACTTGAATGCTTTGTTGAAAAGCTTAGGCCGTTAAATGTGGAAATACCATACTTAATAGCAATCGCTAGCTGGATGCATGGACTAAATACGTCATTAGGCTCAGGATTTGAAAATATTTCCTATGTATTATCAGGAGGTTACAAACGTAAGTTTACTGGCAATTTCGTCTTAAAAGTAAAAAGTACACAAGCCGCACAGATAGAACAAATAATTCGAGATCTAAAATCAGATAAAGTAACTCCAAATTTAGAAAAGGAAGAAAAATTAATTTATACCTATCCTGAGAAAGACAATGAGGTGGACTCTCTGCCGTTTACAGTAGATACATTTATCGAAAGACAAGATGAAGTGATTGGCGTTGAAATGAAGTCAGTAAGGCCGAACTCTGGTGAAGGTAGAGGTGAAAAACAAAAAATACTTTATGGTAAAGCAGCGCTAAAACTACTATACCCAAATAAAAAAGTAAGTTTTTTTGTAGGATTCCCTTTTGACCCCACCTCAGAAGAACCACTTGCTTATAATAAAGAAAAGTTCTTCAATTATCTAATTGAGTTTAAAAAGTTTTTTGCACCAGAGGAAGTACTGATAGCCTCAGAGCTGTGGGATTTTTTAAGTGGATCCGTCGGTACAATGGAAGAAGTATTAACTGTTATTAAAGATACGGTCAAATTTTTCAAAAAAGAATCTGGATAAAATCACTCTAAATTATCAAACCTATAAATCCATACCAATAAAACTGCTAACAAAGTTAATAACCAGCAAGACAAACGAGTCTTGATTTCTCAAAGTGGATTTATTAAGAGCGAATCTTGAACTAAAAAAGACCAGGACAGACGGTCGGTCGAAACCTTAGGCTGCTTAGCTTGGTCGTAATATCGTCTGGCACGAGATTACCCATCATTCTGGTATCGATCAGTGCCATATCCGTAAGATAGAATCGGAGCGGCGAGGGAGGAAATAATAAATATTGCAATGTTCGTAAAGTATTCGGTATAATAGCTGTGTCTGACGATATATAATAAAAGGGACGTATTGCATGAATCAGCAGTTGAATCTAAGTCTGGAGGGTGGTATGCCAAAAAAAGAATCTAGTAAAGGGATGAATTCTGGTGCAAAAATAAATAAACCATCAGGTACGACTTTAAAGAATTTAAATAAGCCTTATTATAAGGACAAGGACTTTGAACTATATCAAGCTGACTCAATTTCACTTTTAAAAATATTACCAGAAAACTCAATTGACATGATCTTCGCCGATCCGCCTTATAACTTATCAAACGGTGGCTTTAGCATTCACGCTGGTAAGCGCGTAAGCGTCAATAAGGGTAGCTGGGACAAGAGCTCAGGGCTTTGAAAACGATTTTGCTTTGCATACCAGTACTAGAGGAATGCCGCAGAGTTCTAATACTTAATATAATGAATTATGGATTTAGTTTTAGACTTTAATATCGCAAAAGATTACAGAAGCGGTTCGCAAAAAATAAGAATCGTCACGGAAAATTGGACTGAGCAAAACGCCTATTGCTCTTATTGTGGAAAGCAAATTTATCAATTTGAAAATAATCGTCCAGTTGCAGACTTTTATTGCAACAACGACCACGAGGAGTTTGAACTAAAAAGTAAGGCTAAAAAGATTTCTGTGAAAATTATGGCTGGTCAATACGACAAGATGATTGAGAGGATAGTATCGGATAAAAATCCTAACCTATTCCTACTCTCCTACTTTGATGGTTGTGTAAATAATTTTTGTATAATCCCAAAGTATCTATTAACTCCAAGCATTATTGAAAAGCGTAAGCCACTGGCAAAAACAGCAAAACGAGCGGGTTGGACTGGTTGTAATATCTTAATAAGTCATATTCCAGAAATTGGTAAGGTCTACTATGTTAAAGATGGACAAATAACCAAAAAACAAAAAGTATTAGAACAATTTGGCAAGATTGTTTTCTTAAAGAATGAGAAAATTGAAAGCAAAGGCTGGGTTTTAGACACAATGAAATGTATAGATAAAATAAAAGATAGTAAATTTTCATTACAAGATGTTTATGACTTTAAAGACGAGCTAGCGAAATTACATCCAGAAAACCATAACATAAAGCCGAAAATTCGACAGCAGATGCAAATTTTACGAGATAGGAAATTGATTAAATTCCTAGGAAATGGAAAATACGAAAAAGTATGAAAAAATACATTTTACTCACAAATCAATTCCTCACAGCCCTTACTGGCAAAGACGGTAAGTGGATTCAGGCTAGAACAAAAGGACCGGGACACGGCTCAACTAGTCGAGCTTTTTATGCACTTAGGGGTTTTGTTTTTAAAATATTCGAAGAGTCCAAATGAAACTCTTGGATGTACCGAATTGCTGCTGGACACGTGTCAGGTTGGTGTCGTCGGTGTCTCGATGGATAAACATAGATTAATTATAGCTTATCCGCGCTGCTTGCACTAATATTGTAGCTATGACCACCAAATCACCCGCTCAACTCTCCAAGTCCGATTACTTGCTCTATCTCAAACATCCGGCTTGGTTGTGGCTCAAGAAGCATCAGCCCTCCGCCCTGCCCAAGACCAATGACAACTTGCAGGCTGTCTTCGATCAAGGTACTCTCTTTGAATCGATCGTCGAGCAGAGCTTCGCTGGACTGACTCGGTTGGGCTTTGACGGCTACCAAGAATACCGCCAGCTGACGGCACGCACCAAGCAGAAGATTAGCTTCGGTGACAAATTGATCTCCCAAGCTCGCTTCGAGAGTGGCGAGCTGACTTGTGTCTGTGACATCATCGAAATGATCGATGACCGGAGGCTTGATCTAATTGAAATCAAGTCCAGTACTAGTGTCAAAGCCGAGCACATCGACGATCTGGCTTTTCAGCTGGTTGTGCTCGAAAGTGCTGGCTACAGCGTGCGTGAAATCTCGGTCATTTATGTTAATAATAGCTACGTTCGGGCTGGCGAGATCGATCCGGCGCAGATTTACAGCCGCGAAGATGTGACCGAGCAAGTCCGAGCACGCAAATCGACCACTGAGCAGCAGATCAAACTCGCTTTAGCTGTGATGAAGCAAGTCGAACGGCCGAGCTTGTCGCCGTCTCGAGCCAGCGGTGCGGGCTTGCATGAGTGGCTGGACATCTATGAAAGTCTGCAGCCGAGTAAGGAAAAATACAGTATTTACAAGCTAGCTCGACTTTCACCTCAGCTGGTGCGCGAGTTTGAAGCTCGCCAGATCACCAAAATCACCGAAGTGCCTGCCGATATCGAGCTTAAGACCGTTCAAAACAATCAGATCAAAGCCACCATTGCCGGTAAGCCGAGTATCGACAGCGACAAAATTCAAGCTTTTCTCGACCAGCTAATTTACCCGCTTTACTTCATCGATTATGAGACGCTCGCCTCGGTGGTGCCGCCGTTTGACGGGCTCAAACCGTATCAACAGCTGCCATTTCAATACTCTCTGCACGTACTCGACGCTCCTAATACTTCGCTGCGCCATCTGGAATATTTGCACGAGAGCGGTGACAATCCAGGACCAGCATTACTTGCTCATATGCAGCGCGATATTGGCCCCACCGGCAGTGTCTTGGTCTGGTATGAAGGCTTTGAAAAGGGTCGCAATGACGAGATGGCTCAACTCTGGCCAGAGTTTGCTGATTTCTTGCATGATATAAACGACCGCGTGGTCGATCTGATGAAGCCGTTTTCGCTCGGTTATTATGTCGATCGGGATTTCTTTGGTAGTGCTAGTATTAAAAATGTCTTACCGGTGCTGGTGCCGGAGAAGAATCACAAAGACCTTGCGGTGTCCGACGGAGCCAGTGCGCAGCGGCTGTGGATGCAAACGGTGCTCGGCAGTGCTGATACGGACAAAGCCAAAGTCATGGCCGACTTGCGCGACTACTGCGAGCTCGACACTTTGGCAATGGTCGAGATCTACCAGTTTTTACTTAAAACCGTCTCTGACAGCACACCCTCGGCAATCCAGCAAAGTTTATTTTAGTAGTAGCATGAGCGGTATAATCACCCATTCCCTAAAGTCCAGAAATTTTTTTATACACATCGTGGTGGTAAAATAAATTTACTATGAATCAATCACGACAAATTGACCGCACCAATAAGCCATTACTTATTATTATTGGCCCATCAGGAACAGGTAAATCTACTGTTATTCAACTGCTGCTTGAAAATGATCGACTTGAACTTATCCCGAGTTGGACAACGCGACCACCACGAGATTTAGAGGAATCGAGGCAAGGTGAACACGTCTTTGTCAGCGAGGCAGATTTTGCGGCAAAAAAAGCTAGCCACTATTTTTTAGAAACTGTTACGCTCTTTGGCCTACCCTATGAATATGGCCTCCCGCCTATAAACTTCAAGCCGGGCAAACTAACGATACTTATGCTGCGAGCGCCATTAATCTCAATACTTGAAGGGCATTATCCAATCCATATAATTTATCAAATCGAAGCAGCCAAAGAGTTGGTACAATCAAGACTGAGAGAACGGGCAAAAGAGGGTCACGAGCTGGGCGAACGCTTGTTGCAATATGAAGCTGAGCTTACGCTGGGCAGAAAGCTGGCAGATCGAACCTTTGTAAATAACAGCGCAGCCAGTCTGGTTAAAGAAATCCGAGCTACTATACATAAGGACTTTCAAATCTAACAGGATTGTGGCAATATTGTAGTATGGAAGAAGACAAGTCTCAGCAAGAGGATACAAATACGGTATATATTGGACATAAGACGGACACTGAAGTTCGAACGACTGCAGCAACACAATCTGGTGCTCCACCGACCAGTCTGCCACCTCATTCGCCCGAAGAGGAAGGGGCACAGAACGAACTACAGGATGAGGATAACCTCGGCCTTATTGGGAGGCTTAAAAGAGCAATACCAGTTTCTGTACTGTTGGCTATAGGTGTATTTACTTTGGTGGCGTCTTTCTTAGTTATGTTTTTATTAATGTTTAGTCAAACTACACCACGATTAAATAGCAAAAAAGTTAATCCTGAATATGCCAAGAGACTAAATCAGTGTAAAGATAGTGAGTATTACAATAGGTGTTTGGGAGATATAAGTGAGTACATAACAGCACCAAACTCGACAGTATTCATAGTGGTGGGATTAGTTTTGATCGTGCTAACAACCATATTGCTAGTATTTATAAAGTCCAAAATTGGTTTTAGGTGGGCTTGGGTAGTTCTGGCTGCGATCTATAACGCCGTTATCATTGTTATGAAGTTTTTTATTTCGCCGAGTACACTATATGGAACTAAATTTACAATCGAAACAGGCAGTGCCCAATTGGATCCTAATAATGGCTTCAGTATTTTTTTAGCGGCGATAGGTATATTTTTTCTTTATTTACTTGTGCTAACGGTAGTTTATAAGGTTTACAAAAAACTGGTAGTAAAGGATTTGCATTTAATAGAAAGTAAAAAAGAGACCAAGAAGCCCAAATTGCAAAATCGTACTAAAATAATTATCTTTGCGGCCGTAGCCGTTATGGCAGTAATATCAGGGATGGGGATATTTGTTATTTTCTTTGGTATTGGACCTACCGTTGGATATATTACCTACCTGCCTGGCTATATAGCTTTATTAATCTTAACCGCTTTGGCGTTCCTAGTTGGAGCATTTTCAAACTTACGATCCCAGATTCGGGAGACTAAAAATATTGCGCTACTGGCGTCATTTTTTTTCGTAGCTTTTTGTCTGATAATTAGCATTCATGCGATCTGGGTGGTCTTTATGGCGCTGTTGGCTCTGCTGTGGCCTTTTAACGTGACCTACTATAGTTCAAAATGAATCCGGTAAAGTTGTTTTTCACTATGCTGCGAATACGCGTCGCTCTAGTGCTAGTATTATTTTACTTGATAGGGGCAGCTTACTCTGGCTGGCTCAATCATTATTCTTGGCCACTGATAATCGGTGTATTAGCAGTTTTTTTGTCATATGGCGGGGCAACTTGTTTTAATGACTTAGCCGATGTTAAGGCTGATCAGATCAATCTCAAAAACGCCACCGACCGACCTCTGGCTAATCAGAGCGCGACTAGGAGGCAGATAATTATTGTCGGCAGCACGACTGTGTTGCTATCGATTGTTGGTGGTTTTACGCTGGGACTGAAAAGTGGATTAATGATAGTGGTAGCAGCGTTTATCAATCTAACCTACTCTCTTCCGCCTCTGCGCGTATCTTACAGGCCACTGCTGGTGCCGTTTTTTCTAAGTTTGGGCTACGTTGTGATACCGTTTTTATGCGCTTATTATGGTTATAAAAGTCAATTACCAACTGCTGGTTGGATATTTTTAGCGGGGTTATATTCAATGTTTATAGCCAGAATCAATCTCAAGGACTTCCGTGATCGAGTTGGTGATAAGGCGGCTGGTAAACCGACCATGCTACTGCGCTATGGCAAGCGTCCGGTTATAACTTTAAGTTTTGTTAGTCTCTATATAGGCTGCACTATGGTAATAATTGGGCTCCAGCCAGCCTGGGTTGTGACTGTTGGTATCATCATCCTCACCTTGCTTGTTAGCTATTTTTTGCTTAGGCTATTGAAGCAAAAAGAAACGATGGCCGAACTTTTATGTATCGGTATGGGGGCTCGTTTTGGCAATGGTATTTTATTCATTATTTTTGGTTATTTAGTAATTACTTTTTCTCAGCCCTACAACCGTGACAATTTGATTATCTATAATCTTCTGGTCATCGCCATTTTTATATCTCAATTCCTGGTATTTATTCGTTCGCCACAGGCTTTTAAGTATGGCGGCGGCACGTGGCGGTTGGCAAGAGATTCAAGCAAGTGATAACTATATCGTTTATTCTTGGCGTAGTCCTGACAGCGTTGTTATTTCTAACAGTCTTCATCTTAATCGAAATAATTCAAAGAATTACTAAGATGAGATCAGAAATAAGCCGAAAGATAATTCATGTCGTTAGCGCACTAATTGTGGCTGCGCTGCCACGTTGGTTGAGTTTCTCTCAAATTGCCGTTTTAGCAATGATATTTATCCTGACTCTGTCGGTATCAAAGAACAGAAATATATTCAAATCTATCCATCAAGTCGAAAGAAAAACAATCGGTGAGATATGGTTTCCGGTCGGAGTGTTGGCTAGTGCACTGCTCTTTCCAAGCGCAAAGGTCTTTTCATCTTCTATACTTATTCTTGGGCTGGCCGACACTACTGCCGAAGTAATTGGTAGAAAATATGGCAAACATCACTACAAATCATATTGTTCGAGCAAGACAATCGAAGGTAGCGCAGCATTTTTTGTGATGACAGCCTTGATCCTAATACTGCTATATGGCATTTCTGCCGATGTTTTACGAGTGGCTTTATTTGTTGGTATAGGTGTAACGACGGCTGAGGCTTTAAGTACCAATGGGCTAGATAATCTATCTATACCAATTGTTTGTGGCGCTTTATTAACCTTATTGTCTCAGGCTTAAAGTTATTCACGTGTGTTTTGTATCTTCTACTATTAAGCTATAATTACAAGCAATAAGGCTAAATTATAGCTGGAAAAAACTTAGTTTGGTGGCCCATGGTATAGCAAAAAGTCTGGTAAGTATCGACAGAGGCCAGACTAGTCCGTACAAAACTCTGGCAATTGAGCTGGAGAGCCAAGATTTATTAAGACGCTTAAATAGACTCGCGCAAGTGCCGCAGCAGCTAAACTTGCTACAATAGTATTATGACAAAAGACAATCACAAATTGTGCTGGTGGCAGAGATTTGGTCGCTATCATATGCGAGTGCCAGTCAATGAAGGCCGTGGCCCGACTGTGGTGCTCTTGCATGGCATTGGTAGCTCATCTGTTTATTGGCAGAAGACGATTGACAAGCTCTATAAAGACCATCACGTTATTGCAGTCGATATGCTAGGCTTCGGCACTTCACCCAAGCCAGGACATATCCGCTATAGTGCTGAGGACCAGTCGCGAGCACTGCGACGCACACTGCTCATGCACGGCGTCTGGGGTAAGATTACGCTGGTTGGTTTTTCTTTGGGTTCGCTGGTGGCGGTTGATTATGCCACGCGCCATCCACAGCAGATTAACAAATTGGTACTAGTGAGCTTGCCGATCTATCTTAACAAGACTCAATTCAGTGACGAACAGCTTGGTGGCTGGCAAGCTGTGCTGACTAGTCGGCTAAATGCTACCTACCTTAAAATTTATCGCCAGATGCGTCGCCAACCCAAATTAACCAAAAATGTTGCCTCGGCTTATCGCAAGGCATTACCAAAAATGGCGCACATGGATATGGATGGTGAGCTGTGGTTTCCCTTTGCCATGAGCTTACAAAACACGATCGAGCATCAAAATACATTGAACCAGCTCAAGCAACTTCATATGCCAATTGAGATCTTGTATGGCAAGTACGATCCGATGTTTATCAAGACTAACCTGGCGTATATCAAAAAGGCGGCGTCAAAAGCGAAGGTCGAAGTGCTGGCGACAGGCCACGAAATTCCCAAAAAAATGCCAATTGAAGTGGTTAAGGCCATCAAGCAATAGCTAGACCCAAGTATCTTATTAAACTGCTCATGTTATAATTTAGCTATAGAATGAAGCTCAACAAACGTCAAAAAATAATCTTGTCGCTACTGTTAGCTAGCTTCGCAACAGGTGCGCTGGTTTTCTCTCAGCTGCCTGAGCAAGTAGCGGTCCACTGGAAACCAAACAGCTTCGCTGATGGCTATGTCAGCCGCTTTTGGGGTGCTTTTTTGTTGCCGATGCTATCACTTTGTCTGTATTTACTATTCTATTCGGCTCGTAAATTCGACATCAGACGCAAGAATGTGGGCAGTGCCAAAAAAGACTTTGAAAATTTTGAAATTGCCGTTCAGGCTCTCTTACTCTACGCGTTTTACCTGGTATTGTGGTGGAACTTGGTTTATCCGTTTGATATTACTCGCTATCTGGCACCGGCCGTTGGTATTGTGTTTTTTGCGTTTGCTAATATTATCGCACAAGCTCAGCCCAACTGGACAATTAGTATTCGGACACCCTGGACAATGAAGAACAAGCTATCGTGGCAAAAGACGCATCGGCTGGCGCGTTGGCTACTATATGGCTGCGGTTTTATGACTCTATATGCAGTGATCCTGCCAGAGCATGCTTTTTGGTTTATTTTAGCGCCGATCTTAGTGGTATTTGTGATATCGATCATATATTCGTACGTTATCTATAGATCACACCGTAAGAAGTGAGCTACTTTACTTTGAGCCTTAAAACCAGCTCAAACAAAAAACCCCCCTAATACTTAAGGGGTTTTTTGCAAATGTTTTATTCTATTTTTTAGTAGCCGCGGCTTACAATAAGCCTTGACTGGCAAGCTGTCTGGCGCATGATGGAAATTGTCCATATACGCTCGAACGAGCCAGCAGTCGTTGAACGGCGTCGATTTGAACTTCGATTGGAGCCAGATCGGCCCGAGTATAGCCGGTACCCAACGAGTTCCATGTGCCGATACTAAATTGAAAAGCACCATAGAAACCGTTGCCAGAGTTTCGGTTGGCAGTCATTCCTGACTCGCACATACCTAGCGCGTTAATAGCAGCGGAGCTAAGAACACCAGAGGTGTTAATAGCTCTTGCCTTAGCGGCAACAGCGGCTTGGGCGGCAGCTTGTGCGACTGCTTTGACAGCAGCTTCGGCGGCCTGCTTGTCGGCTTCTAGCTTATCTTGTTCAGCCTTAGCTTGAGCGGCTTGTTTCTGGCGCAATGGAGCGACAATATCACGCTCGAAGTTAGGATGGTTGTCCGTAACTTCCAAGGCAGAATGGGTGTTGGTGTTTAATTTGATGTCAAAGTTTGCGGTCTCAACTTTTGCCGGAGCAGCGGTCGAGGCGGTGGCAGGTCGTATGACCGGAGTAGCCACCTGATTCGCTAACACACCAAAGGTGATCAGCGTTTGGATTAGCTTTCGCATAGGTGTTTTAAAGTGAGTACCCTCGCTCTATCAACTCCTTATGTTTAATGGGCTTGTCCAAACAAAAAAGACCTCAAAAACAGGTCAATTTGATCGAACGCATGCTATTATATACAAACACAAGCATTTTGTCAAGAGTTTTTTTATAAATATTTTACGGATGTTTTTTGTCAGTTTTTACAGCATAAAAGATATGATAGGCAGCAAAATCATGTCGTAAGAGCCAGAATAACCTGGTACAATAAACTCGCTATGGACGCCAAAGAGCTCACAACAGACCCTTTAGTATTGACGCTAGTTGGCTTGGTGTTGATGCTTGGCTTGACTGCCATGGCTGTGCTTTTAATCTTAAAAAGTCCACAGACAGACTCGACCACCAGCCAGTCTGGCCAGAAATTACAGGTTACATCTAACCCTGGGTCGGCTGACAGCTTACAGGCCGTGCCAGTGCCGCTGCAATCAGGCAAAAATGCCGTTGGTCAATCTGATAGCAACAGTACTATCCAGCTCCAACCTCAGGGTCAATTGTCACCCGAACAGCTAAACAATCTACAGTAATAATCTTGACGGGTAATAGTTTAGTAACTAAACTATTAATTATCTATTATATTTTAGGCGTCGAGCTATGAGTGACAAGCAAAATGATAAAAAACGGCGAGAGTTAATCACGGCATGGATTGAACAGTATCTTGTTTTTCACCATGAGGTGGTTCGGATTAAGCGCAATCATAGCCCAAAAACTGTTCATAATAAAGCTCAGATGGGCTTATTATTTATTTTGCATTATCAGGACAATTTGACAATTGGTGAGCTGGCAGAGTTGACGCACACCACCAGCGGCGCTGTCTCGCAGCTGATTGATAATTTGGTCAAACAAGGTTTTGTTAGACGTGAGAACGATCAAAAGGACCGTCGGATTGTTCGAATATGCTTAACTGACTCAGGTCAATATCAGTATCAGGTTCAAAGAGATGCTAAAATCGCTGCCATGAGCTGGCTATTTGATGATTTGACAGATCTAGAGCTAGTTAATATGGTGGCAATTCAGGGTAAGTTGTTAACCAAAATAAAGCAGTATCGAAAGGAAAAATAATGACCGAAAAGCGTAAATCATTTATCAAAAAGTGGGGTGGGCTGATTATCTTGAGTCTGGCGCTGGCTATCATCATTATCGATACGACACTCTTAAACGTTTCACTGCGCAATATCATAACAGATCTGAACACCGATATTCAGAGTCTGCAATGGGTGATTACGATTTACGCTTTAACGCTGGCGGCCTTCACGATTACAGGTGGCCGACTCGGTGATCTCTTTGGTCGCAAGAAAATGTTTATGCTCGGTGCTGTGTTATTCGCACTTGGTAGTTTTATTGCTTCTGTTAGTCATTCGGTTGGAATTCTTCTGATTGGCGAGTCAATTATTGAAGGGATTGGAGCGGCTCTGATGATGCCAGCGACAGCTTCACTTTTGTTGGCCAGTTTCCGTGGCCGAGATCGGGCGATCGCCTTTGCTATCTGGGGTAGCGTGGCCGGGGCAGCCAGTGCGGTCGGCCCGATCTTGGGTGGCTGGCTGACCAGTGCCTACTCCTGGCGTTGGGGTTTTAGAATCAACGTCTTCGTTGTCATCGTGCTTTTGATTGGTTCGGCACTATTGATTCGCGAGTCGCGTGATAAGGCCGAAAAAACCGAGCTTGACTGGCTGGGAGTATTCTTAAGCTCGACTGGTTTACTGGCTTTGGTGTTTGGTATTATTGAGTCGACTAGCTATGGTTGGTGGTGGGCTAAGCAGGCTTTTGAGTTGGTTGGGCACAAAATTGGTTTGGCTGGTTTTTCGGTCACACCAGTTGCGATTGGGGTCGGTCTTATCTTGCTGACTCTATTTGCTCTCTGGGAGCATTCGGTCGAGCGGCGTGGTCATACACCCTTGGTCTCACTAGGACTGTTTAAAAACCGCCAATTCACCTCGGGATCGGTTACTATTTCTGTCATGACTCTGGGTATGACGGGGATAATTTTTGCCCTGCCAGTCTACATGCAAGCCGTCCAGGGCAAAGATGCCTTTCATACCGGTCTGTCACTGTTGCCACTTTCCATTGCTCTATTTGTTGCTTCACCGGCTTCGTTGGGCTTGGCTCAAAAATTAACCCCCAAAAGCATCATCCAAATTGGTCTAACTTTGACGGCTGTATCTTTTTGGGTGATTCGAATTGGCATTGTCCCGAGTGGCGAGAGTGTATTATTGTCTGTCGGATTGATTACTTTTGGTATTGGTATGGGTATGGTGCAGTCACAGATCAATAATCTAACCCTATCGGCGGTCTCGGTTCAGCAAGGTGGTGAGGCTAGCGGTGTTAACAGTACTCTTCGCCAAGTCGGTTCAAGCTTTGGCTCGTCTATCATTGGTGCTGTTTTGCTGGCTAGTCTTGCCACTAACATTGTTAATAATATCAATAATTCGACCGTCTTACTGGCGAATGCGAAACCTAAAATTGTCGCTGCGGTTAAGAGTCAAGGCTCTAATATCGAATTTGGTCAAAGTGCTACTAAAATAGAAGGGTCTGATAAGTTGCCTCCGGCTGTCGCTAAAACCATAGCTGATGAAATGAAATATGTTTCCAATCAGGCCACTGTCGATGCAGTACAGGCGGCATTGGCTATAGGTGGAATATTTGCCATTTTAAGCATCGTAGTCTCATCTTGGCTGCCAAATATCAAGAAGCTCGAAACTGCCAAGTCGACCAGCACTGGCCACTAAAACTAAGTATAATAGTAGTGAATAATGAATCAAATATTTAGGATCATCAGATATACTAAAGAGTTGCGTCGCTACTACCTAGCAATCGGCTTTTTGGTTATTATTACCTCGCTTTTGAGCCTGGCCATACCTTTTTTAACCAAAGGGGCGGTTGATCAGATTGTAGCTAAGACTACCGGCCATCCAAGCAGCTTGGCAATTATTGTGCTTATGTTGGTTTTGATGCTAGTTGCAGCCATCTTGACGACGCTCATTACCAACATCAATGGATTTTTAGGTGATATGATGGGAATCAAGCTCAATTCGCTACTATCCAGGCGTTACTATGAGCAGCTGATGCGCCTGCCGATTGGTTTTTATGATAATGAAGTGACCGGTAAAATCACCGCTCGACTGGAGCGCTCGATCAATTCTATCAGTCAACTGATGCAGAATTTAGCCAATAACTTCACTAGCTTTGCTTTAACGGCTATCTTTACGTTAGTGGCGATTGCGCTATTCTCATGGCAAGTGGCGTTGTTATTGGCCATTATCTTTCCGACTTACATCTGGATTACTCATCTTTCGAGTCGGTCATGGCAGAGACGTCAAAAGGCTATCAATCAGGAACTGGACATCGCTAATGGGCGTTTTGTCGAGACAATTGGCCAGATTAGGGTGGTTAAGTCCTTTATCACCGAAAAGATGGAGCTGGCTTTTTACGGGCGTAAACGAGTGGCGATCGAGAGCCAGACCAAGGCTCAGTCGGCCGAATGGCACAAATACGATATTTATCGCCGACTGGTCATGGGGGTGATATTCTTTCTGATTTATAGCTTTATTATCTGGCAAACGTGGACTGGACACTACACGATCGGTACTCTTACACTGTTGTTGCAGCTGGCCACTCAAGCGCAATTTCCGCTGTTTGGCTCAAGCTTTATTATTGATGGTATCCAGCGGGCATCGGCTGACAGTAAAGATTATTTTGAAATTATGTCAATCAAGCCAAAGATTGTTGACGAAAAAGATGCAACTAAACTCAAAGTCGGTCGGGGCAAAATCGAGTACCGTGAGGTAGATTTTGCTTATGATGGCAACAAAAAGGTCTTAGAAAATATCAACTTCACCATTGCACCGGGCAGTAAAGTCGCGCTGGTGGGCGAAAGTGGTGAGGGCAAAACGACTTTATCAAACTTGCTATTGCGATTTTATGAGCCGACTGGCGGCGAGATTTTGATAGATGGTCAAGATATTGCTGGTGTGACACAAAATAGCTTGCGGGCTAGCGTTGGGGTGGTATTCCAGGATCCAGCATTATTTTCCGGCACCATTGAAGACAATATCTGCTACGGTAGGGCTAAAGTCGACCAAAAGTCGATGATAGCAGCAGCTAAGGCGGCCAACGCCTATGACTTTATAAATAAGTTACCGCATAAATTTAAAACTCAGATTGGTGAACGTGGCATCAAGCTCTCGGGTGGCCAAAAGCAGCGTATCGCCATCGCTCGTGCGATTATGAAAAATCCGCCGATTTTGATTCTAGACGAAGCGACCAGCTCGCTTGATAGCAAGGCGGAACGTGAAGTCCAGGAGGCGCTTGAGTGTCTAATGGCTGGTCGTACGACTATGATTATAGCTCATCGTTTAAGTACGATCGCTGGAGTTGATTTGGTGGTTAGTCTAAAGGGGGGTAAGATTGCCGAAATTGGTGCTCCAGCCAAGCTGGCTCGAGGCGACGGCATCTATGCTGAGCTTCTGCGCTTGCAAACAGCTGCGCCAACCAAGCAAATTAAGGCCAAGCTCAAGGAGTACGAGCTGGCTTAAAGCTATCATTTCGAGGTCGAGCAACTTTAGAATTATGAAGATTTACCACAGGTTTAATTGTCGTCTTGAGCGGAATCGAAAGACCCTGCCTACTGGCGGGCGTGGGCTATAGATTCTTCTCCGCCAGCTGGCGGATCAGAATGACGAGAGAAACCGGCCGAGTGCAAGAGATTCCTCCGCTTCGGTCGGAATGACAGATATGGAGTGTTGTGATTTGGATCTGCGAGCGTTGACCTGAGCCTTAAAAGCTGTTATTATTCGAAAGTTAATTTAAATTCACCCGTCGATTATTATCCTGTTGCTGAAAAGAGATAATCTCAATAGCGACCATCGGCGTTAGGATAAAAAGGAGTAATATGGTAGAAAAAACTAAACCCGAAGTGGCTAAAACCACTCAGGCTGCCGACAAAAAAGCAGTCAAAACAATCTCAAAAGAGCTCAAGGAATTATTGGAATCAGGTGCTCATTTTGGACACCAGACTCGTCGCTGGAATCCCAAAATGGAGCGCTTTATTTTTACCTCCAAAAACGGCGTTCACATTCTTGATTTGACCAAGACGGCCGGTTTGCTCGAAGCCGCCGTAAAATATACTAAAGAGGTCACGGCAGGTGGCGGCGAGGTACTTTTTGTAGGTACCAAAAGGCAAGCCAAAGCGATTGTCGAAAAAGCTGCCAAAGAGGCCGACATGCCTTATGTTACCCAGCGCTGGCTTGGCGGGATGCTAACCAACCTCAAGACAATTCAAGCTCGCGTTAGCCGCTTAAAGAAGCTCGAAAATCAAGTCGCCGAAGGTGAGATGGACAAGTTCACCAAGAAGGAACGAGCCGCCTTTGATGATGAAATTGCTCACCTCAATCGTATCTTCGGTGGTATCAAGCATATGCGTGATTTGCCGCAGGCTGTCTTTGTGGTTGATATGCCGCGGGAAAACATTGCCATCGAAGAGGCTCGCAAGCTTGCTATTCCAGTGATTGCGATTGTTGATACGAATGCCAATCCTGATTTGGCCGATTACATTATCCCGGCAAATGATGATGCTATCAAATCAGTTAGCTTGATAGTTGGTAAGATTTCTGAAGCTGCCAAAGAAGGTAGGGCTATCTATGACGCCAAGTCGCACAAGGAAACCAAATCAGATGATGGGAAGGAGAAATAATGACCATTAATGCAGCTGATGTCAAAAAATTACGCGACCAGACTGGTGCTGGTATGATGGCTGCCAAAGCAGCCCTCGAAGAGGCCAAAGGCGACTTCACAAAAGCTGTCGAAGTACTGCGTCTTAAGGGTATTGCTAGCGCAGCTAAGAAAGCTGATCGTGAGGCCAACAACGGCCTAGTTGGGGCCTATGTGCATGGTGGCAAGATCGGTGTATTAGTTGAGGTCAACTGTGAGACTGACTTTGTGGCTCGGACTGATGACTTTAAAGAATTTGTTCATGATCTGGCAATGCATATTGCAGCGGCTAACCCGACCTATCTCGATCCGGAGTCTGTGCCCACAGACGTGATAGCAAGTGAAAAAGCCATCTACGCTAGTGAGGTCGAAAAAAGTGGCAAGCCAACCGAGCATGCCGAAAAAATCATCGAAGGTAAGCTTAATAAATTCTACCAGTCTGTCTGCCTAACTAAGCAGGCTTTTATTAAGAACCCTGACGAGTCGATTGAAGATTTGGTCAAAGGCTTGATTGCTAAAATCGGTGAAAATGTCGTGATCAGTCAATTTAGTCGTATAGAGCTAGGCGAAAAAAATTAAGAGTGGTATATAATAGTAATCATGACGCATAGTATCGCGGCGGCCGCCGAGCCGAAAATGCAAAAAGCGCTGGACTATTTCGAAGAAGAATTGGGTCAGGTTCGTGGCGGCCGAGCTCAGGCGGGTTTGGTCGATTCGCTCAAAGTTGAGGTTTATGGCCAAGAGATGACTCTTAAGCAGATCGCTACTGTGATAACTCCTGATGCTCGTACAATTGCGATTCAGCCGTGGGACAAGTCCAATATGCCGATGATCGAAAAGGCAATTCGTGATAATCACAGCCTCGGCCTAAATCCTAGTAGTGACGGCCATGTCATACGTCTAAATGTGCCAACGCTTACTGAAGAACGCCGCACCCAGCTGGTAAAATTGATCTCGGAGAAGACTGAAGCCTGTAATGTAGCTCTGCGCAATGCTCGGCACGACGCGATCAATGAGGCCAAAAAAGCTCTAAAAAACAAAGTAATATCAGAAGATGATTATTATGGCATCGAGAAGCAGCTCAACAGCTTAATCGAGCAATACCACGCCAAAGCTGATGCGCTATTTGCCGTCAAAGAACGCGAGATGATGTCGTTGTAGCTTAATTGATACTAGTCAGGAGGGTCTGACATGACCAAGACAATTCAAGTATTAGAACTAAATCACCTAGCCATCATCTTAGATGGCAATCGTCGCTGGGCAAAGACTCATGGTTTGACCAAATATGAGGGGCATTACCGAGGCTATGAGAACCTAAAAAAGATAATTAGCTCGTCTTTTGATAAAGGTATTATGTATTTTAGTGCTTACGTTTTTTCGACCGAGAATTGGCGTCGCGATGCAGCTGAAGTGAAATACTTAATGGCTCTGACATATCAACTATTTAAGCATGACTTAAGGGAACTGCATCAGAAGAATGTCCGTGTACGGATAATCGGTAGCAAGGAAGGCTTGAGTAGGCGTGTCTTAAAGGTGGTCGATGAGGTGCAAGAGCTAACTAAAAACAACAATGGGCCAACGCTGACACTTTGTTTTAATTATGGCGGCCATGAGGAGATCTTGTCTGGTGTACGCGACTTAATTGCCACAGGAGTAAAGGCCGATGCGGTGACCGAAGAGGTTTTGAAACAGCATTTGTGGAGCCATGACATTCCAGCGCCGGATATGATTGTGCGAACCTCGGGCGAGCAGCGCTTGAGTAACTTTTGGCTCTGGGATAGTGCTTATGCTGAGCTGATGTTTATTGATAAATCTTGGCCGGAGTTTGATGAGGCGACACTCGATAGCGTGATTGCCGAATACCAAAAGCGCAAGCGCCGCTTCGGGGCGTAAGATTTTATGGGCTTTTTCAAGAAATCAGTAGAAGAAGAACACTTAGAATGCTTATCTAGCCTGAATAATCAGCCGATTGATTCAAATATAAAATCAATCGATACGAGCATTCGCCCTACCCTAAAAGCTTTAGCAGCCGTACTGATTGCTGACGTTGTATTAGATGTATATCTTATTTTAGTCCCCATGAATGCCATAACACTGCAATAACAGGAGCAATATATTTTGCTTTTTTGGGTATAATGATATATCTATACATAAAGTTGGTAGTAAGGTTCACCGAGTATCTCATCTCGATAAAAGGTAAATCATCTTTTGGCACTAAGCTAGAGGCAATACTGCTGATTACTATACCGTTTCTATTTATAAATTTTTCCGTATGGACTCTTGCTCTTGTTGCACATGCGTTTGATTGCGGTTTGAATATTATTTTTTAAAAGAATTCAATCCATGGACAGCTTGCGTGTGTTAAAATAAAGCAATGATCATACTTACGATTCTAGCAGTCTTATTGGTATTTACCTTTTTGGTGGTGATTCACGAATTTGGCCATTTTGTCGTGGCCCGGCGCAATGGCGTGCAGGTTGACGAGTTTGGTATTGGTTTTCCGCCCAAGCTCTGGGGCAAGAAAAAGGGTGGTGTGCTCTATAGTGTCAATGCACTGCCACTTGGAGGCTTCGTCAAAATCAAGGGCGAAACCGGCGATGACAAGTCCAAAGATAGCTTTAGCGGCCAAACCACCTGGGTGAAGACCAAAATACTGCTCGCAGGAGTGGGTATGAACCTGCTCTTTGCTTACTTGGCTCTAACTGTCTTGGCAGCCGTCGGTATGCCGCCAGTCCTGCCGGGCAAAATGCCTAGCTTCGGCCCGGTTCAACCGCAGGCTGCTGCTGGCAGTGAGCACCTACTGGTATTGCAGGTCGGCGAAACTTCATCGGCAGCTCAAGCTGGCATCAAGTCTGGTGACTGGATCTTGGCCTACAATGGTCAGCCGGCCACCAGTACCGAAGCTTTGCGTACGTTTACCAAAGAAAATGCTGGTAAAACGGTTGCGGTAGTAACAAAAAGTAACGGCCGTGAAGAGACTAAGCAAATCACTCTAGCGGCTGATCCGAAAGACAGTAGTTACCTAGGGGTGGCGACAATGCCGGAGCAATTTGTGCATTATGATCTTTGGGCGGCTCCGATTGCAGCCTTCATCTTGGTACTTCAACTGATTTGGGGTACACTGGCGGCTTTTGGCGGGCTAATTACCGGTCTATTTTTACACGCTAAGGTGGGTGAAAATGTGACCGGGCCAATTGGTATTACGGCAATTTTCTCGCAGATATTTAAGTTTGGCTGGCGCTACGTCCTGTCGCTCATGGCAGTTATCTCAATGTCGCTGGCAGTCGTTAACGTTCTGCCAATTCCAGCGCTTGATGGTGGCCGGCTATTGATGGTACTAGTCAATCGCACTGGAGTTAAAGTCGATGCTCGGGTCGAAAACCTGATTCATGTTGCTGGCTTTGCAGCTCTAATTATTTTGATGGTGATAGTATCAATCGCTGATATATCACGCTTAAGATAGTATGACTTCAGTGCTAAAGCGGAAGTCATTTGATAAGCCAGCCTGGACTATATCAACTGCGTTAGGTGTAATTGCGTTAACCTTATTGATACCTCTTGCGATTTGGCTTTTGGTCTACGGACTGGTCAAGCTTGGCGCCTTACCGATACCTCTGGCTAAATTGATCTTCGGTCGTAGCACGACGGCTGCTCTTGTGCGGATATTGATAAGCTTTAGTATTGAGCTGTCGCTGCTCTATTGGGTGAAGCGGCGTTATAAATTAAAGCTAGCTGATTTTGGTTTTAGGAAGTTCAACGTTTTACAGGCTGTTCTCGTCATCATTGCGATGTTTATAATTTTTCTTGTGCTACTTTTTGTGGCTTACTTGCTCATCGCTGTGCTTTTGCCACAAATTAATCTCGATGAGGCCCAAAAGAGCGGCTTTGAGCTAGGTCGTCATGGCGTGGGTCTAGTTGGTAGCTTTATTGTCACTGTTATGATGGCGCCGATTGTCGAAGAGGTCTATTTTAGAGGTTTTTTACTACCGGCCTTTAGCTCGAAGTGGGGCGATCTAAGCGGTATGGTGTTGTCCAGCCTGATCTTTGGCATACTGCATATGCAGATAAATGTCGGAATCTATACATTTATTTTGGGCATGATACTTTCTACTATGTACATACGGTTTAAGTCGATTGGACCGGGGATATTGTTGCATATCATAAATAATGCTTTAGCGTTTTTTGTACTACTCAAGCTCTAGCGAGCTTATCCTTGCCGAGCAATATCAATTATTGCTAAACTACTAGGTATAGATCGAGGCTTATGTTTAAAAATTTTTTAGGAAGATTTTCGCACGACATTGGCATAGACCTGGGTACCGCAAATACTCTGGTCTATGTTCGTGGTAAGGGCATTGTAATAAACGAACCGAGTGTCGTGGCGATCAATACAAAAACAAAGCAAATCCTGGCAATTGGCGAGGAGGCTAAGACTATGGTTGGCAAAACGCCAGCTCACATTGTAGCCTCAAGACCGCTGGTTGACGGGGTGGTTAGTGATTTTGAAATAACCGAGCAAATGCTCAAATATTTCATCGAGAAGGTACACAAGGAAAGCTTTGCTTTCTTCCCGCGACCTAGGGTCGTGATTGGCATTCCATCGGGTGTGACCGAGGTTGAAAAAAGGGCTGTTGAAGATGCTACGACCAATGCTGGTGCTAGACAAGCATTTCTGATCGAGGAGCCAATGGCAGCAGCAGTTGGTAGTCACTTGCCAGTGCACGAGGCGGCCGGCTCAATGATAGTCGATATCGGCGGTGGCACCAGCGAGGTGGCAGTCATAAGCCTGGGTGGAATTGTGGCCAGCCGCTCAATTCGGATTGCCGGTGATGAACTAACCGAAGATATTATTACTTATGCTAAAGAAAAGTTTAACTTGCAGGTTGGAGAGCGGACAGCTGAGGCGATCAAGATCAACGTTGGCTCGGCCTGCAAGATCGATGATGAGCTAGAAGCGCCGATTCGCGGGCGTGATATTGTTACTGGACTGCCGAAAGAGATAATTATTACTTCCGAGCAAGTCCGCCAAGCCCTCACTAAGAGTGTTCGGACGATCATTGATGCTATTAAAAATACAATTGAGGAAACGCCGCCTGAGCTGATTGCCGACATTATGGATAAAGGTATTTATTTGGCTGGTGGCGGAGCACTTTTGCGTGGTCTGGACAAACTAATTAATCAACAAACGAAAATGCCGGTCCATATTGCTGATGATCCCCTGACCTCGGTGGTGCGTGGTACAGGTCTGGTATTGGAGGATATTGATAGTCTTAAAGATGTGTTGGTATCCACCCAATACGAAAAGACGCCGCGGTAGCGGCACATTTCTAAGACGTACTTCTGCGTCAGAAATTGCGAGTCTCATTCGACGTAGCATGGACTACGCCTCACTACGATTCTCATTTCTTCCTTGAATTACATTCTTATAAATGAGTCTTGACTTTGCCTTGTATAGCACCTAAATTCATGAGACTTAAATAAAAGTGCCTAATATATACTCACTTGATTTTTACTATAATCATGAAAAATGAAGGTTTTATTCGCCGCTATAACTTGACTCCAAATAAAATGGTAAAATAAGGTATATGAAGCGTAAAATTCGGACAACCACGATTGTGATATTGGTGGTCGCTGTGGTCGTGATCGGCTTGCAAGTGGCTGGCTTATTGTGGCCATTGCGCATAGTTTTAGATCAAGCATTTAGCCCGGTTGGGCGATTTTTTACTGTTTCCGCCCAAAAAGTTAGCGACACAATTGGCCTATTTGGCTCTCTGACTTCATTGGGTGAGAAAAATAAACAGCTCGAGAATGAAGTGTCAGGTCTCAAGAAGCAGCTATCGGGGATGCAAGAAATTACCAACGAAAATGATATTCTGCGCAAGCAAGTCGGCTTCAATGCCCGCTTAGCACTTGATCTGGCTCCTGCTCGAGTGGTCGGCTATAGCCCGGATAATATTCGCAAATTTCTGACGATTGATCGTGGCACCAGCAGTAATATCAAAAAGGGCATGGCCGTTATATCTGGAGGTGTCTTAATTGGCCAGATTGATGAGGTAAATGATTATAGCGCAAAGGTATTTTTGATAAACGATCCTGAGTTTAGAATTCGTGGTCTGGGTCAAGATGGTCGGGCTAATGGCGTGGTTAAAGGTCAAATTGGTGAGGGTTATGTGATGGAGAAAATTGCCCAAAGTGACTCAATTAAGCCAGGCGAAACAGTTATCACTGCTGGATCTGACCCGATCCCAAAGGGGATTTTAATTGGTCAAGTTGAGACTGTTGAACGAAGCGACAACGCGCTATTTCAGACTGCAAATTTGCGGCCGCTGGCTAATATCTCTAAGTTGGAAATAGTCTTTGTGGTCTTGGGGCAAAAATAATGAAGAGATTCGGTCTGACCATCTTAATGCTAGCCACTGTCTTTAGCCAGATAGCAATGACGCATGTCAGTTCTAGTCACAATGCTGGGCCAAATTTCTTCTTGGTTTTTTTGGTGGTTGCCAGCTTGTTTTTGGACTATTCAGTGTTGATCTGGCTGGCCTTAATTGGTGGATTCATCTTAGATCTTTATAGCGGCAACGATTTTGGCTTAAATATGGCTTTTTATATATTGCTTGTGATTGCGATTAAAGCCATCTTGTCACTGTCTGAATCGCCGACGCGTAACTCATATGTGATAATAGTGATCGCCTTTGCTACTGTGTTTTATAATATTATTATGTCTTTAGGTTTGGTCGGTTTGGGCGGAACCAGCCTCAAGATGGTATTCCTAAAGCCAATAGCAATAGAAATATTATATAATGTAACACTGGCTATCATTGCCCTGGGAGTGGTCTATTCATTTTCCAGCCGAGATAAAACTTCGAAAGTATATAAATTGGGTAAGTTAAAGTGAGTCTATTCGGAAACTTCAAAGAGGATGCCTTCAGCTATAAAACCTCTAAAAAAGAAGATAGTGTTCAGGCTAGTGAGGACTGGTCGTCATCAATTTTGGCGGGCAGTAATGGTGGTGGGCAGCTTGAAGAGCCGCTCTCTAGTGTTTGGTTGAGGTATTTCATCGCCGTGATTGGGGTTGCGGCTTTAGTGTTGTCATTTAAACTTTTTGACATCCAGGTGGTCAATGGCCAGCGTCACCGATTGACTGCCAATGGCAATCGTATTCGCCAAAAGGTTATCCGCGCGCCTAGGGGAGCAATCTACGACAGCAACCATACTGTTTTGACTCGCAACGTGGCTAATTTTGATTTGGTGGTGATACCAGCTCAATTATCGTCTAAACCAGAAGAGCGAACAATTGCCTATCAGGAGGTTGGAAAATTAGTCGATCAAACTGCGGATGAGGTCAAGAAAAAGGCAGAAGCTAGTGGCCTAGATTATGCCCAGCCAATTTTAATAACTGACAAAATCGATCGCGATAAAGCCTTGTCGCTGGATGAGAAGGCTCGTCAAACGATCGGTTTTGTGGTTGATATTAACCCATCGCGAGAATATTTAGATGGTGGTTTGTTATCGCATTTTTTGGGTTACATTGGCCGAATATCAGCCGAGGAAGTTAAGTCTCATCCAGACTATCAACCGACTGACTACATTGGTAAAAATGGCCTAGAAAAAGCCTACGAGCGGGACTTGAAGGGACAAGATGGTAGCGAGCAAGTTGAAGTTGATGCTAGCGGCCACCAGGTGAGATCTCTTGCTTCGGCTGATGCACGACCCGGCAATAGCTTAGTTTTGAGTGTCGATAGCGCGCTCGAGAAGAAAATGGCTGAGTTTTTAAAGGCTGAGATCGACCACGCTGGCTCTAGTCGTGGTGTGGCAATCGCGATGGATCCAAGTAGTGGCCAGGTCTTAGGGGCAGTTAACTTCCCCAGTTATGATAATAATTTGTTTGCCAAAGGGATTAGTCAAGATGATTATCAAAAGCTTCTAAATGACCCTAATAAGCCGTTATTTAATAAAGCCACCGCGGGTGGTTATCCGGTGGGATCAACCATTAAACCGATTGTATCGGCGGCTGCCTTGCAAGAGGGTGTGGTTAACGGGTCAACCACCGTGGTAGACAAAGGCAAGCTCGATGTTCCGAATCAGTACAATCCATCGATTGTCTATACATTTAAAGGTTGGAAGCCTGAAGGCTTAGGGGTGGTTAATGTGGTGCGAGCATTGACTTGGAGCTCGGATATATTTTATTACATGGTAGGTGGTGGTTTTGAGCAATTTCGTGGATTGGGGATTACCAAGCTATTAAACTACTATTATAAGTTTGGTTTTGGGCGTAAAACAGGTATTGATATAGCCGATGAATCGGCCGGTGCAGTGCCAAATCCAGATAGTAAGAAGGCCAGGACTGGTGAGGGATGGTTTGTCGGTGACACCTACAATCTTTCGATTGGACAGGGTGATCTGCGGTCTACACCCTTGCAGCTCTTGGTCGCCACCAGTGCAATCGCCAACGGCGGTACTATCTATAAACCGCATTTGGCCAAAGCAGTTGTCTCACCAGACGGTGAAATGGTGCGTGAGATTAAGCCTGAAGCAACCGCCAAAGACATTATTAAGCCAGAATACTTAAAAATCGTTCAGCAGGGTATGCGTGGCGCGGTCGAGGAGGGTACGGCTTGCTGCAAGTTTAAGGGTGAAGTGCCGGTTGCGGTGGCTGGCAAGACTGGTACAGCCGAGACAAGCTCTGAAGGCTTTGATGGTAAGAATCCGCGGACTAAACCGCATGCCTGGTTTACCGCCTACGCGCCAGCCGATAATCCCAAGATCGCCGTTGTGGTCTTGGTTGAAAATTCTGGTGAAGGAGCTGAGTTTGCAGTTCCGGTAGCTCGCAATATACTCAAATGGTACTTTGGTGGACGACCGAATTAAATTCAACTAAGTCACTTGCTAGACTATTGCTTGACAGTTTATTATGGTAATGCGAGAATGGGTATGATATTTGACTATTAAAGAAGAATAACACATAGGATATCTCGCCACTTAGGAGCAATGGGCCGTAAAAAGCCTTTTTTACTTTATCGAAATTCAGTTTTTAAAACGACGAAAGCTTTTTAATCTTAAAGTGTAAGGGCGTAGAAAGGACGGGTGAAATGAATAAGAAAAAAGAATTTTATTTAACTCACGATGGCGTTGATAAGCTGCGGGATGAGCTTAACGATCTAACCAAAAACAAGCGTAAGGAGGTCGCCAAAGCCCTTAAAGAAGCTCGCGAGTTCGGCGACCTAAGTGAAAATGCTAGCTGGGATGATGCTAAGGACCGTCAAGCTTTCATTGAGGGTCGGATTGTGGAAATTGAAAATATACTCAAGAATGCCACTATCATCGATGGTAGTAGTAAGGCTGGCCAAGTATCGATTGGCTCGACCGTCCACGTTGAGCTTGAGGATGGTCAACAAAAATTTATGATCGTTGGCTCGACCGAAGCTAAACCAGAATCTGGTAAAATTTCAAATGAGTCCCCGATTGGTAAAGCACTACTTGGCAAGAAAGCTGGTGATGAAGTTGAGGTTGAGATACCGGCCGGTACAATCACTTATAGAATTTCCAAAGTCGAATAGGCTTTTTGACGGCTAAAAAATTTAAGGGCGCGATTTATCGAGCCCTATTTTAGTATATGATTAGTAAAGTATAATGAATACAATGAATAACAATGACAGAAGCTCGCATTATTGGCTTGATTTGATCATCGATCAGATTATCAGTACACATCCAGGTGGCAAAATAATTATTTCTAGCGGTATTAGTCCGTCCGGGCCATACCATGTCGGACATGCTCGCGAAATTTTAACTGCCGATGCTTTGGCTCGCGGGCTAAATGAAAGAAATCGCCAGGTACGGCATCTGCACTTTGTCGATGCTCACGATGCTTTGCGCAAACGCTACCCGTATTTGCCTGAATCATATGAGGCCGAAGCTGGCAAGCCGCTTTACCTGATACCAGCTCCCGACAAAAGTTCAAGGAATTATGCCGAGCAGTACTTTACTGATTATAAAAAGGCAGCCGATCAGCTGGGTATTGCGATGGAAGTTGTTTGGACAAATCAGGAATATGCCAAAGGCAAGTATACTGACCTCATCATAAAAAGTTTGCAAGAGCGTGACAAAATTGCTGGAATTTTAGAATCTGTTTCCAGCCGCCAGGTTGATCGTGACTGGCAGCCGATACAGATCTTGGATCAAACCAACCAAAGCTTACGTACAGCTAAATTCTTAAGCTTTAATGAAAGTACTAAAAAAGTCCGCTATTTAGGTAGTGATGGTAAGGAATATGATGCCTCGATTGATAAGGGTGAGGTCAAGCTGGACTGGCGCTGTGATTGGCCAGCCCGCTGGCAGATATATGGTGTGCAGGTGGAGGGCTTTGGCCGTGAGCATGCCACCAAGGGCGGTAGTTATGACACTGGTAAGATGATTATCGAGCAGGTCTATGGTGGCAAAGCACCGGTGGCAGTACCTTATGAATTTATTAACTTGAAGGGTGAGACTAAAAAGATGTCGAGCTCTGTCGGCAACTTAGTTACTATCACTGACGCATTGAAGATTATCCCCCCCGAGATCTTGCGATATTTTACATTTAAGAGTCGACCGGAGCGTCAACTGGCATTTGATACTGGGCTGGGGCTTTACAGCTTGGTGGATGAATATGCTAAGACTGAGATTGAATCTTTGGCCGGCCTAAAGCCTGAATATGAACGAGCTTGGCAGGTGGCGCGGCTGACAGGGGATCAGCACACCGTCAGCCGCGTGCCCTTTAGTCATCTTGTGACTAGCTGGCAGGCGGCTCGAGGGGATAAGACCGGTGTCTATGACATTTTAGATCGTACCGGTTTTGGCGGTGTAGTCAAGGACCAGCAGGCCGTCATCACGCGGCAGTTGGACTATGTCAAGAATTGGCTCAAAAACTTTGCGCCCGATAATGTAAAATTCACAATTCAAGACGATCTGTCCAAGTTAGAATTGAGCAAAGAGCAGAAAACTTTTTTAGATTCCTTAGCACCTGCGATAGATGGTAGTGATTTTAGTGCTCAAGCTATTCACGACATTATTTACCAGGTAGCCACTACAGTTGAGCTAAAGCCAGCGGCGGCGTTTGGGCTTTTGTACCAACTCTTCTTGGGACAGGAGCGCGGCCCTAAGCTTGGCTTTTTCTTAAGCTCGCTTGATAAAGAATTTGTGATTAAGCGTCTCAAACTTGAATCGTAGCTATCAAGTACGTTGATCTGATTTTTGCTTAGGTGGCCGCGTTCGGTTTATAATAAAATCATGTTAGATATTCGATTTATTCGCACGCATCCAGATGAGGTTAAAGATAGTATCCGTCGGCGCGGCCTCAAAGTCGATCTTGATAAGTTACTGGCACTCGATAAAAAGCGTGTCAGCTTGCAGCAGAATAACGATAACTTGCGTTCGCAGCTTAAGACTCGCGGCCGACCTGATACTAAAGAGCTCAAAAAGCTACAGGCTATCAAGATTGAATTTGAAAAAAATGACAAAGAATATAGCGATGTCAGCAGCGATTATAAGGCTATATTATCGCAAGTACCGAATCTAATTGCCGAGGGCACGCCAGATGGTGGCGAGGAAGCCAATCGGGCTGAGAAGACTGTTGGTGACGTTCCAAAGTTTGATTTTGAGCCAAAAGACCACATGGCCTTAAATGAAAGACTTGGCTTTGTTGATTTTGAATCCGGCTCAAAGGTGGCTGGTAGTAAGTTTTACTTCTTGACTGATGCTGGTGTACGTCTAGAATGGGCCATTAATACCTTGGCCATGAAGTTATTGCAGGCCGAAGATTATAAAATGATTACAGTTCCACACATGGTGACAGAGAGCATACTTGATGGTGCTGGATTCTCACCTCGGGGTGACGAAGATCAAATCTACAAAATTGAAAATGAGGACCTGCATTTGATCGCGACAGCGGAAATCTCACTGACTGGCATGTACGCGGGTGATATTCTAGATCTAGATAAGCCTAGAAAATTTGCCGGCTATTCACCTTGTTATCGCAAAGAAGCCGGGGCTTATGGTAAGTATTCAAAAGGTCTGTATCGAGTACACCAGTTCAACAAGCTGGAAATGTATAATTTCTGTCGACCACAAGAGAGCGAAAAGCTGCTCGAGAGTATATTAAAAATCGAAGAAAAGCTCTGTCAGGCTCTCGAAATACCATATCGTGTGGTCAGAATCGCCGCCGGCGACTTGAGTGCGCCAGCTTACAAGAAGTATGATATCGAGTATTGGTCGCCGACCGACCAAGCCTATCGCGAGTTGACAAGCTGTTCGAACTGCACCGATTATCAAGCTCGCCGACTTAGCATTCGTTATCGCGAGTCTGATGGTTCTTTAGCCTTTGCGCATACTTTAAACGGCACCGCTGTAACATCTAGCCGCAGCTTGATCGCGGTACTGGAGAATCACCAGACCAAAGACGGCAATGTCAAGATACCACATGCACTGCAAGAATATTATGGATCAGATAAACTTATATAAAGGGGATAATAAATAAAATGATAGATATCCAGCTCACAAGCCGACAATATGAAATTGATGATGAGTTGAGAAGTTATATCTCAAAAAAGCTCGGTAGGCTCGATCGGTATCTACCTCGCAAGCACAAAGCCAAAGGTATGAGTGTTGAGATATTTCGTGATCCATCAGGTAAGGCAGACAATAAGTATAAAGTTAGAGCTCATCTCGAAGTGCCAGGCCCTGATATCATTGCCGATACAGCCACTCTCAATCCTTACGCCGGAGTTGATATTGTCGAAGAGAAGCTTAAGCTCCAAATCAAAAAATACAAAGACAAACATGGTGTCAAACGTATCAGGGTCAAGGATCTGTTTAATCGTCGTCGACTAAGAGAAGAGGACTAGCTAGTCTTTAGCTCTCGACTCGAAGGTATCTGGTAGGCTATAATCTATCAGAAGTTATATTTAATTGATTTTAAAACTATGTCCGTATTAACAAAAATTTTTGGTGATCCGACGGCTCGCGAGATCAAAAAAGCTCGCGTTGTGGCTGATAGGATTAATGGCTTTGAAGAGCCGCTGAAGAAGCTGTCCGACCAAGCACTCGTGGCCAAGACTGATGAGTTCAAAAGCCAGCTCAAAGACGGCAAGAAGGTTGATGATATTCTGCCGGAAGCTTTTGCTGTGGTGCGGGAAGCTAGCCGTCGGGTTTTGAAGATGCGACATTTTGACGTTCAGATGATAGGTGGAATAGTGCTTCATGAAGGTAAAATCGCCGAAATGCGCACCGGTGAAGGTAAAACGCTGGTTGCCACCGCACCGGTCTACTTGAATGCCCTCTCTGGTAAGGGTGTGCATGTCGTGACGGTCAATGACTATCTAGCTCGTCGTGACGCTGGCTGGATGGCTCAGATATATTATTTTCTAGGTCTTTCGACCGGGGTCATTATTCACGATCAGGCACTGATATATGATCCAAAATACATCGATCAGTCGCATAGCGATGAGCGTCTGCGTCATTTTCGTCCGGTCACTAGACAGCAAGCTTACGCCGCAGACATTACTTATGGTACTAATAATGAATTCGGCTTTGATTATTTGCGCGATAATATGGTGCAGGATACTGCCCAAATGGTGCAACGGTCACTGCACTATGCCATTGTTGATGAAGTTGACTCAATCTTGATTGATGAGGCTAGGACGCCATTGATTATTTCTCAGCCCCATGCCAAATCCACCGACCGCTATTACGCCTTTGCAAAAATAGCCCACAGTCTCAAAGAAGAAAAAGACTACACGGTGGATGAAAAGCAAAAAGCCGTCAGTCTGACCGATGATGGTATTGCAGCGATCGAGAAAGCTTTGGGTGTTGAGAATGTTTATGAGGCTGGTATGATCGAAGATGTTCATCACGTCGAGGCGGCTTTAAAGGCCGAGGCGATCTTTAAGCGTGATCGAGATTATGTGGTCAACCCCGATGGTGAGATCATCATTGTCGATGAATTTACTGGTCGCCTGCTGCCTGGTAGGCGCTACAGCGAGGGATTACACCAGGCAATTGAAGCCAAGGAAGGCGTTACCATCCAGCAAGAAAGCCAAACTCTAGCCACTGTAACCTTCCAAAATCTATTTCGCCTATATCATAAGCTTGCTGGCATGACAGGTACAGCCGCAACTGAAGCTGAGGAATTTGCCAAGATATATAAGCTGGAAGTTACCACTATTCCGACACATATGCCGATGGTTCGTCAGGATCTCAAGGATCGAATCTACAAGAATGAGCAGGCTAAGTTTGAGGCAGTTGTGGCCGAAGTAGCCCATCGCAATCAAGTTGGTCAGCCGGTTCTGATCGGCACAGTTAGTATTGAGAAGAACGAACAGCTTGGTAAGATGCTCGCTAGAGCCAATGTGCCACATAAGATATTAAATGCCAAAAATAATGAAAGTGAAGCTGATATCATTGCTGCTGCTGGCAGGCGTGGTGCAGTTACGCTAGCGACCAATATCGCTGGTCGTGGCACCGACATCGTACTAGGTGATGGGGTCGATAAGCTCGGCGGCTTGCATGTTCTTGGCACTGAGCGTCATGAGTCACGTCGAATTGATAATCAGCTGCGTGGTCGAGCTGGCCGTCAGGGCGATCCGGGCTCAAGCCAATTTTTCGTCAGCTTAGAAGATGATTTGATGAGGATTTTTGGCTCCGAGCGTATTGCTAGTCTAATGAATACCTTGAAGCTGCCTGATGACGTTCCGATTGAGAATTCTATGATCACGCGCTCTCTCGAAACAGCCCAAAAGAAAGTCGAGGGTCATAACTTCGATATCCGTAAACACTTGGTCGAGTATGACGATGTGATGAATTCGCACAGAGAGATTATCTATGCACGTCGTCGTAATGTGCTGGATAATAAAACTCTGCGAGATGAGATCACCAGTATGATCAGAGATGAATTCCAGGCTATTATTGCTGCTCATACCGACCAGAAGACTAGCGAGATATCACTCGACAAGATTGCTCAAGCGGCGGGTAACATCATCCCGGTGCCAGGCGACTGGGCAGCCAGTCTCAAGTCCAAATTACCGAGCGACATAGAATCAAGCTTGATGACTATCGCGGAGAATGTTTACAAGGACCGCGAGGCGCAGTTTAGCACTGAGGGTGTTCGGATGATGGAACGTCTGGTCTCCTTGAAGGTGATCGATACCGGCTGGCTGGCGCATCTAGAGGCGATGGATCATCTGCGGGCTGGTATCGGATTGCGAGGCTACGGTCAGCGCGATCCGTTGGTGGAGTACAAAGCCGAAGCATACAGCATGTTCAAAAGGCTCGAGCGCAGCATGAATGCCGAGATTGCTTCGACGATATTTAAGGTAGCAATCAATCTCGAGGCAGCGCCGCAGCCAATCGAAACTGATATAACTAGAGGCGCCCAAACTGCCATTGCTTCTGCCAGTGGACCTGACGAGTCAGAATCTACCAAAACCAAAAGCCGCGTCAAGAACGCCCAGCGCGGTCCTGCCAAGATTGTTCAGACTAGCAAGAAATCAAAGAAATCAAAAAAGAAAAAGCGCCGATGAAAATTGCCATACTCGGCTATGGTCTAGAGGGTGAGAGCCTAGTCAAGTATTTCCAGGCACGTGGTGACGAAATTACGGTCTTTTACTACACCAGCAAAAAGGCCGCCCCCAACGCTCCTATAAACAATCTTCCGCATGGTATCGATAAAGTCAATGTCGGCTCCGTTGATGGCTACGGTGGCCTCGATTTCAAGGGCTACGATCGGGTTTACCGGACGGCCAATATACTACCGACCATACTCAAGACCAATACCAAGGTAAGTTCGATTACTAACGAATTTTTTGATCAATGCCCGGCGCCTATTATTGGTGTGACTGGCACTAAGGGCAAAGGCACGACCTCGAGTCTGATCACCAAAATTCTTGAAACCGCCGGCAAAAAGACTTGGCTAGTTGGCAATATTGGCAAGCCAGCTCTTGATGTCTTGCCGGAGGTTAAGAAGCACGACTACGTTGTTTTCGAGCTCTCGAGCTTTCAATTACAAGACCTAGCCAAGAGTCCTCATATCGCTATCATGCTGATGGTTGTACCTGATCATCTCGATGCGCACAAAGATATGGCTGAGTATATCGAAGCCAAGAAGCAGATCTTTGCTCGTCAAAAATCCGATGACATTGCAATATATTGCGATGACAATGAGATTAGTAAGGCTGCTGTGCAATATTCTAAAGCCAAGTTGCAATTGCCGTTTAGCAATCAGTATTATTTGCCAAATGGCGCTAGCGTACGTGACGACCATATCTATTATTGTGATCAGCCAGTGGTAAGCTTGAGTGACATCCCTTTAATTGGCAAGCATAATCAACAGAACGTAGCAGCGGCTATCGCGGCGGCCTGGCAGGTCACAAAAGATACTCGTGTGATAGCCCGCGCTATCAAAGAATTTAAGGGGCTGTCACATAGACTGGAGGTCGTGGCGATTTATGGTGGCGTGCGCTACATCGATGACTCAATTTCGACCAATCCGACCACAGCGATTGCTGCTGTTGAGTCGATTGACGAGCCGAAGCACCTGATATTAGGTGGTTCAGATAAGGGCCATGATTTTAATCAGTTGGCACATGTCATTAAGCAGAATAATGTTGCCCAAGTCATACTAATTGGACAAATGGCAGATAAAATTGCCAAAAGCCTCAAGCGCGCTGGAGTTAGCTCGTATACTTTAGCTGACAATATTGAGTCCGCCGTAAGCCTTGCCAAAAAGTCGGCCAGACCGGGCGATGTTGTCCTGCTGTCACCAGCTTGTGCCAGCTTTGACGAGTTTACTGGCTATGCCCAGCGGGGAGACAAATTCGCACAAGCTGTCGGTCAAATCAACTAGCAGGTGAGTTAAAAACCCCTTATGCTTATGATATACTAGTACCATGTCAGAACGTATCTCTCATACTATGCAATCAGACCAGGAGGCTGGTTCGGGTGATTTCCTGGCTTCAGGAAGTGGCTTTGAAGGGGCCGACAATTTGGCAGAGCAGCTAAGAAGAGTTCAAATTACGCAGGACGTGCATAAGCCACGAATCGGCACTCCAGATCATGATGACCATGTTAGGCGCAAAGAAGAGGAGTATGGCGTAAGTGAAGATAAAGACGCGCCGCGCTGGTTAATAAAAGCCCGTGAAGGGCTAGCTGGTATTTACGCAAATCAGGCAGCTAAAGAGGCGGCGGCTACTACTGCTGATGAATTAGTCAGCCATGACCCCACAGATAGTCCGTCAGGTATACCAATCAGGAGGGCTGCGGTTGGTGTAAATCAAGAACCGGTTTCGTCAACTACCGCCAATCCCAACCTAGTTGTTAGGAAGGTCACTACAGCGCCTGAACCGGCCAGCCCAACGAATCCTAGTGCAAATGAGTCAACTGTAATGATTGGACCTGAGGGCCAAGTACCTCCCTCCAGCCCTGAACCTGACCCAGGTTACAAACCGGAGTCAGATGAGAGCGGGGGGAGCTCTGATGGTACAACCGAGCCTGGTGATGACAAGGATAAATCTGAAGACACGCCACCGGACATCACACCAGAAACAGACAAAGACCAAGTCAGCTCCAACCCGGAATCTAACAACGGCAGCCACGAAAGAACATATGATTATAAAGGCCAAAAAATTATTTGGAGACAAAACCGTGCGGATTTTTTAAACAGTGATACTAAAACAGATGAGCAAAAAGATACTAATTTAAAAATATATCAACGCAATGATCAAGCTTCTATTGCTCGTGGTGAGGTGGATGAGGAGACACTGGCAGAACTTGGCTTGAGCGAGAAAAGTGATCAGGTTGATATGAAATCCGAAACTTCAGTGCCTGAGACTTTGGGCACCTCGAGTGGTGATGAGACCTCTACTGTAGGTGGTGAGCCGAGCACACCAGAAGGTGACGCTGGAGCAGGCTCAGGTTACAAACCGGAGTCAGATGAGAGCGGAGGGAGCCCTGATGACACGCCACCGGACAACCAGTCAGAAGTTGGTACTGATGCGGGTTCAGGTTACAAACCGGAGTCAGATGAGAGCGGAGGGAGCCCTGATGACACGCCTGAGCCTGGTGGCAACGCTGATGGGCATGAAGCCACGCCATCGGACGGTAACGCTGATGGGTCTGAAGTCACGCCACCAGACAACGCACCAGAAGATACCGATGGACATAAAGACACGCCACCGGACGGTGACGCTGGAGCAGGCTCAGGTTACAAACCGGAGTCAGATGAGAGCGGAGGGAGCCCTGATGACACGCCTGAGCCTGGTGGCAACGCTGATGGGCATGAAGCCACGCCACCACCGGACAACCAGTCAAGCCCAGAAGCCAGTGGCCGGGAATCCCTTTGGGAGCAATATGCTAGGTTGGGTAAGAAAACCCTAGATGATCTCGGAGACACACTTGGTCGGGCTTTCCGGGAGGGTATGGAAACGGTTACGAGTCGACTTGAAAAGTTCTATAATTTGGATTCTAAAGACGTCAAGGATTGGTATCAAAATTGGCGTCATAATGGCCGCCGCCGCAGCGAAAATTATCGCAAGCGACTAGAGAGTCACAATCACCCTGATACTAAGTGGCAAAGGACCAGACTAGACAGGATAGAGCGGTCGGAGCAGCGTCGAGCAGCTTTTTGGGATAAATGGCTCGGCACCAGAATTGGTCAAGAAGAGGAGGAAAGACCTGATGGTCAGCAAGGACGTCAACAGCTTGTCAACCAAGCTGAGGAAGGCATCGATCGAGCAACCCGCTTATTGGCAAACTTGCGCAATGATCAGGAACGATTTCGCGGCCTCGGCTTGAGGCGTGGCCGTGAGAAAGTCAGGCAGATTGAGGATGACTTTAGAAAACTGGCCAGCCAAGAGGCAGCCGATAAGGTGGCGGAGAGATTGGCTGAGACCGAAGGCTATAAGCGAGCTGCCAAAATTATTCAAGATACTCTGGCCAAATCTCATGAGGATAGCCACCTTGACGGTGAAGCCCTCGAAAAACACATGGAAGAAGTCAGCCAGTCGGTGGCAAATAAGGGCGAATTTAGACCGATGGCTCACAAGGCGGGAGCATTCATCAATGCATATTTTGCCTCTAATCATCAAGATCGAGTGGCCTTAGAGTCTGGCATCGCTCTACTTGATACCATTAAAGCGCTCAGCGAAGCCCATGACGACGGCGAGATTGACGATCAAACCATCTTGCGAGTTAATCAACTGGCCTTCGAGGGCAAGAATGCGGATGAGCAAATCACTGAGCTGTCACGCGGGGTGACCCCAGCTGAAATTCAAGCTGTCGCCGTTGGTTCGATCTTGGAAATTATGCAAAAGGTCGACCAAGCTCAGATTGAGACCAAGTCCACCAGGCGCAAGAATGATGGTAAGATCCATCAGTTCTTAGCGAGTCCAGGCTGGAAGAAGACCACTGGTACAATTATCGCTGGTGCTGGCACACTGGGGATGATATTCTCCGGTCCAGTTGGTGGGGTGGTCGCAGGAGCTGGTATCTTTATGGCTCGACAAGCTGGCATGCGAGAGCGAGTTGAGAATAAGACCAACAAAAAGACAGGTAAGCAGGTCGATCTGATCGATCGCATGACCGAGGATCCGCTGATGCGCGAATTTTATCGTCGGCTTGATGTGACGCCGCAGTCGCAAGGTGGCGAAATTGCTGACCTACCATCTAGAGGGCATATCGTTCGGGATGATATTGAGAACTACAATGCTCGCGAGCTAGCTGAGGCTTTAGGAGGTGACGAACGTCGCGCCGATGTGACAAGTTATATTATTGACTCGATGCTCTCGACTAGCCGTGACAGGGCTCGCGCCAAGCTGATGCGACGCGCCCGGAGCACAGCCTATTCGGCTGGCGCCAGTACACTGCCAGTAGGAACAACAATTGCCGCAACGGGTGGGTTATTCGCCGGTACACTAATGGGTCTAGCTAGCGTTGGTGTGCCGCTATTTGGCGCTTGGCGCAATCGAAAATCCTACGCTCCACCGGCATAAGCCAGCTAGATGAGTAAATTTATGGTAATATTAAATCATAAGAGATATATAAAATGAACGATCAAGACACTCAAGAAATAATGGAAAAGATCGGTCAAGCTACCTTGAGCGAGCTTGGTCTCGAGGATTTGCCCGAAGCGGAAAAGGTCGATCTTTTGTTGCAATTGACGGAAGTTGTGCAAGCTAGGTTGACTGAGCGGGTGATAGATCTAATGAGCGATGAGGAGCTGGCGGGATTTAATAAAATTTTAGATGAAAAAGGCAATGATTCAGCCACGGCTTATGTCCTAGAAGTGATTCCGAATTACGAAGCGATGGCGCTCGAGGAGTATCGCAAGGTAGTCAATGAGGTTCAGACTCAGCAGGGCGAGGTGGTTAGTATTCTTGAGCAGCGACGCGGACGGGACGAAAAGCCGGATCAGCAGCAAGACCGAGCGGCTTAAGATTTTAGATGGTTCTTTTGTAGGTAGCTACTGATCATGTTGTTCTATAAAAACCTGGTCATCCTGATCCGGCGACTGCCGGACGTTTTAGGATCTTGTTTGTGTATCGATCAGATTCTGAATTAAATACAGAATGACGAGGCCAAAAAAAATAAAAGTAACAAATGTCATCTTGAGCGCAGTCGAAAGATCTCACCTACTGGCAACTACGTGCAATAGATCTCACCTACTGGCATCTACATGCAATAGATTCCTCCGCTTCGGTCGGGAAAGGCACCTCCGAGGAGCAAGCTCCTCGGAGGTGCGGGATTTATGACAAGAGAAGCCAGCTACCTTCTCCGTCATTCTGATCCGCCGACAGGCGGAGAAGAATCTATTTTCTAGCAGTCATCACCAATGCTATTGACAAAGTACTATAATTATAGTAAAGTCAGTAGGTCTTTTTGGTGAGCAAGAGTTTTGTTAAATAGTTGCCGTATTTGTTGCAGTAACGGTACAAGATAATTGCTTGCTTTAAAATGTACATTTTAGCTTAAATCACCCACATTTTTGTGATTGTCAACTCTGTCGATCCTCTCGTCTTGAGGCAATCTCGTGTTATCTATACTTTGAAGGCAGCGGCTTGGCCAAAGCTATTTATGTAGCGCCAAGCCCATGCCTTAAAAGTTGAGGGTTGAGGCAGGAGTGTTGTGTTGGATACGAAAGGAGGCCAGAGATGGCCGACGATGACACGACTGAGAACGTGACAGAAGAGGATCAAGAGAAGACTCTTGACCCGGTGGCCGCTTATCAAGCATGGGAGGATGAACACATTGTTTTGATTCCCAAGGGCCATTGGTTCGTTGTCGAGTGGCGTAAGCCACTCGATGCAGGCAACGAACTCATGACCTACGTGACTCCCACCGGGGCGAAGCGTACCATGAGCCGAGTTGAGCTTGAGCGCAGAGAGAAGCAGGGGAAGCCCGGCTATTATCTGCTAGACAAGGATCTCGAGGCTGCCGGGGTCGAAAAGGTGGCTGCCTTGCCAGGGGCTCCAGATTTGTCGACGCCATGTACATCATGCAATACGTCACTATTCTCAAGTGACAAGGGTGTTTACGCCCATTTGCGTGATGTGCTCGAGTTACTCGTTATGGGCAAACTCGAGCCGGCTGCGGTGACTTTCCGAAGGCGACACCGACTTTGCTGGCAGTTCGAACGAGACATCCTAAACCCCTTCGTCGGGGAGAGGGATCAAGCTCGATCTACCATGCGGATGTCAGGATCGTCCAACGAGGATGAGGCCACTGCCGTCAAGGCATTGGTCGAATCCGCTCAAGGTATGGCCCAGGCTTGGTTGGCTGAGCGCCGACACGAACCTGAGCAGGCTCTGGCACTATTCAACAAGATCAAGGCCTAAAAGGAGGAAACATCATGGCTAAGATCAACTTCGACGAAGATGATGATGTGGCAGAAGATGCTGCATCATCTGCCGAGCCAACAGCTCCAGCCAGCGGTGGCCAGCCGGTCGCTCTCACCCCAGAGCAGCTGCAGGCCGCCATCGTGGCCGCGGCCGCTCAGGTGGCGGCCCAGCAGCTGGCGGCGCGCCAGCGGCGCGAAGCGCCTGCCTGGCTGGCAGGATGCTTCGTCATCGTGGCGATCTTCATCGTCACGATGACAGCGGCCGCCGTCGGTTCGATCATCATCTCCTGGTGGTCGGGTGGGGCCCTGTGGTGGGGCTTGACGGCCGGGCTGGTGCTCGGCCTCCTCACCACCGCCGCCGTGATCGGCGCCTTCTATATGATGAAGGCGCACTACGGTGACGGAAGCGAGGGCGACTCGTAGTGGGTGATGGCTCGGTGGTACGGGGCGCGCATTAGTTTCAAGAAGCAATTCTAACAAGCTAATGCCGCCTCGTACTACCGGCGAATTTCAATCGTTTGAACTTGCAAGTTAGCTTTATAGCAAAAGAATAAATCTAGCTTGTGCGTTTGAAGAAGCGCGCAAATTGAAAAATAGAAAACGCCTAAGCTTGACAGCTAAACAACCAGGAGTACGATACTCTCATCGATAGTCCTTGAAGTAGGTCAAAGCTGCTTCAAAAAAGCCGCTAGGCTGCACCTTGAATATATGTTCCACTAATTTGCCATAAGTTTGGTAGAAATTTGAGCTTGTAATTTTGATAATTACAGATAACTGTGAGCTCAGATTTCTGCCAAATTGGCAGACACATTCCTTCGGGGATGGTGCCCTAGAGGGGTTAGAATGAAGAAGTTTGGAATGATCGCAGTAGGGGCACTCCTCGGAGTGCTGATGTTTGTCGCCGCCCTTGTGGTGGTGCAGCAACTGGGCTTGTCCGTAGGAGGTGGGGAGTCGTTCTCAACGACGACTGCACCCTCTACCACGGCACCGACCAGCACCGCTGCAGGTGCGACTACGACGACTTTGCCCAAGGCATCGGAAGCAGCTTCATCTGCAGCGGCGTATGATTTGCTCGCAAATATAAAGAGAGCCGAGTACGCAGCGATACCTGCAGAACAGGTGGAAGCCAGAGCCGCCAAGATGGCAGAGATCACGAACCTGAATGGTCTATACATTCAGGCTAGTGCAGAGGTGATGGCTGAGGCATCAGCATCCAAGGGCATTAGCGTGAAGGCGCTCATGATCCAATTCGGTATGATGCTACTGACATCGGCTATCCTCATAGGAGCCATGGTGTTTGTATTTAGGCGGATGCAAGAAAGATCTGCGTCAAGCCCATCAGCACCGTCGACCGCGCAACGTCGGCAACCGGCATCGAAGCCACCAGTGGCTCCAGTGCCCACGCCGACACCGCCGGCTACTCCCAAGCATCGGCATAATGTCGGGGCTTCATGGGTGGGGCAGAAGGATTTCATGGACTGGCTAAACAGTCAGCCCGCTGAAGTCCAACAGGGAGTCTGGGGAGAAGTAAAAAAACTCCCTGACGCCCAAAAGAGCGCCTGGTGGGAGGCATTCAGGGCGTCCCTCGAGGCGCCAAGTGATGCCGTAGTATAGCGGCGTTCGTTCGAGGCTCCGGCTTCGGTACTTAATAGATTATTTCTTAAAAAGTACCGAGCCGGGTCTCGGGCGGTCAATCTACTTCACATCATAGTTAATAAATTCAAGTATTAGCTGCGATGTGAGGTTGATAAATACAAAATCAATTTCATGTACGTTCAAGTCCGCCATCAAGATGAAAGGAATTTCTGATGGCAGCAGTAATGACCGAGACCGAGACGAGTGTGGCAGCGGCGGTACAAACCGCTGACCCGCTTGGGCAAGTCATTGCTCTTCGTCGTAAGACGGAGCAGCAGGAGACCAATGCGGCCAAAGTGGCCGAGCTGGCCTCGTGGCTCGAAAAGCCGGCCGAACCGGTTATCGAGCTGACGTCTGAGTCCCAACTCGAGATCGAACCAGATCTTGAGGAGGTGGAGGAGGCCGACCATGGCATTGGCCTCTGGGCCGTGCTGATGGTGGCCTGCACTGGGTTGCTAGCCTGCCTGGCAATTCCGTCTGCGATGTACGCAGTAACTGGCAGTATCTCACTGCCGGGAATCGGTACGATCGTTGGCCCTGCTCCTGCGGCGGCTCCCGCTATGGGTGCTGCTGCAACTCCAGCTGGCATTGCAGGAGTTCCCGCTGGTGGCTTGTCCGCCGGAGCTGGTGCTAGCTCGGCAGTCGGTTCATCGGCTGGAGTCGGCTCGGCACCGGGCGCTGCAGCTTCTTCGGGAGCAGCGCCTGGACCGAGTGCCGCAGCCAATGCGGCGCCAGCACCGGGCCCGGCAGCGCAACCGGCACCTAGTCCGGCACCTAGTCCAGGTGCTGGAGGAGGCGGCGGAGCTGCACCACCACCGAGTGGTGGAGGTGGCTCCGGTGGAGGCGGTGCGACTGGTGGCAATCCGCCACCGGCCAAGCCACCTACGAACGGTGGTGGGAGCTCGACTCCCAAGCCACCGCCGAAGTCATCGGACACCGGCAGCGCCGGCAAGACCGATGCCAAAGGCTCGACGGATTCGAGGAGCTGCCCCAGTGGGTCGCACCTCGTGTCCGGTGGCGGCTGCGCTAGCAATAGCGGTGCCGTCGATCTCGACTGAAGCGGGCGAATGTTTTGGAGGGGTGGGGTAAATCCCTGCCCCTCCAAAACCAATATTTTAACAGCACACATAAGCTTATACATTTATAATCTGCTGTGTGGGGTTAAAACCATTAACCCCAAGGACCTTATAAGGAGAGGTCATGAGTTCACTTCCAAGGGAAGCTCGTATCGCTATGGCAGCCTGTGGTATCGCTGCAGGAGTGATTGTCATAGTGGTGCTGATCGTCGCCGGTGTGATGTCGATGTCGAGTAGTGGCTCGCCCGAGCCAACTGATTCGGCCGTCGACACAACGGCGACCACTACGGTCGCCCCGGTGACAACGGCGGCGAAAAGGCAACCGCCGGTAACTGGCAGCGCGCCAGTCGAGATGGCTGTCGAGGACAGTCAACAGTCGGCCCCACCCCCGGAGCCAAGTGCTCCTGCTGGCGGTGGCTCATCGAGCCATCGCAGCAAGGGTGAAGCGGGCTCGTCTGGCACATCGAGGTCCGGCAGCCCTGCCGGCTGCCCGGCAGTCGGCTGCAACGGGGGCAGGGGCGATCATTACACCCCCGACATCGATGCTGGTAACGGCCAGCACACGGTCGGCTCAGGCCCTGGTGGGACTGCCAAAACGGTGCCCAATCAGGCCGGTCAGACGGTCGACCTGAACTGACCGCCCAGCCCTCAAGGTAGGGGACTCTTAGCTCTAATAAAGGCTAGGGGTCCCCACCTTGGGGAATCACTTCTAAGCAGACTATTATTGAAAATTAAATGGTAGCTTGCTTGAAAGGTGATAAACCTTAAATTATTTTAAAAAA
>JAYRII010000003.1:0-20091 GCA_041906885.1 Candidatus Saccharimonadia bacterium
AGGACATGGTTGACATCCCAGCGACTGGTGCCGGTGAAGAACTAGTCGACCGCGGCCAGCTCGAAGCCGGCAGTAGCCCCCGTGATTACCTGGCCATTCTAGAGTCGACTCCGGCTTACGCTGGCGAATCCGGCCTGACTCCCGAAGCCTGGCTGACCCTAGCCCTGACTCGCCTAGATGAATCTGGTCAGGTTTTAGATGATGACAAAGGCAACGGCAAAGTCGACTACTTACTTGGAGCTTACAACTCATCGGCCGGCTGCTTGCCGCGTGGCTATTGGTCTCGCGACCGCCGTCGGGCTTACTTGGACTTTGCCTCTCCCGGCTATGCGTCTGTTGGCGATGGGTTGCGGTCCGCGGTGAGAATCTTTTGAAAGTCCTTGAACTTTAATCTTCATTACTTTTCTTAGACTTTTATTTTTGAATTTTTTCGGGCTGATTTGCTAATGGTGAATAATGATATTGATTTTGACACTGTCGCAATTGAGTAGTACAATAGTAACGTAATATTAAATAGTACAAAAGGAATATATGTATGGGTACCAAAACAGTCACTGCGTCGGATTTGCGGACTAACTTAGCCGAGACACTTGATGCCGTATCAGGCGAAGATATTGTCATTGTCACCAGGCGTGGTAAGAAAGAGCGAGCCATAATCGACCTGGATAAGCTAGAGGATCTTCTGGCGGCAAATAACCCGACTTACTTAAAGAAAATAAAAGAAGCCAGGGAGAGTAGCGAATATCTGAGTCACGAAGATGTTTTTGGAGATATTTAGTGCGTTCTTTTAGGCTGATCTATAAAGCTACAGCTGCTAAAGATATTAAAAAATTACCTCCCCAAATTAGAAAACGGCTCAAGAGCAAGCTGGAGTGGTTTGCCAGCCAGCCCGATCCGATTAGATTTGCTCAAGCCTTAACCAAGCCGGCTGATGCCGAGTACCGGTTTCGGGTCGGTAATTATCGGATATTATTTGACGTTGAGGATAAAAATATAATAGTTTTGCACGTCCAGCACCGACGCGATATTTACAGGAAGTGAATTGCTTTTGTCCTGTGGCTGTTGAACTCATACGTAAGCTTTAATAGTAGAAATTGCAGATCCTTCGGCTATTAGGCCTCAGGATGACGGCTGATATACCTCAGGGTGATGGTTTGGATCTTCGCTCTGCGTTTGCACGCCATTTGTCATTCTGAGTGAAGTCGAAGAATCTAGCTACTTTAGTACTATTGCAGATCCTTCGATCCACTGTACAGCGGACTCAGGATGACAAATGAAATTATTTATGGTATAATATTGGCTTATGAAAGACATCATCTATCTTGATTACGCGGCCGCGACGCCACTTGACGCGGCAGTCAAGCGTGCTATGAGTCAGGCCGAGGCAATATTTGCCAACCCATCGGCGGCCGGTTCGCTTGGCCGCGCTGCGCGCGAGCAATTGGAAACGGCTCGCCACGAGGTGGCGATGGTGCTGGGCGCCAAAGCCTCGGAGATCATTTTTACCTCTGGTGGGACCGAGGCGGACAATCTGGCGATCCTCGGCATAGCCCGGACCAACAAGACTGACGGCCGACATCTGCTGACTATTCCGACTGAGCACCGTTCGGTCTTAGCCGCTTTTGAGCAGCTTGAGACCGAGGGCTTGAAGAAAGAATTTATCAAAGTCGACAAGTACGGCATGATCGATATGACGGATTTGAAGCGCAAAGTCCGTCCAGACACGATACTTATATCAGTCGCGATGGCCAGCAGCGAGATCGGTACCGTGCAGCCGATCGCCGAGATTGGTCGGGCGATCGCCAATATCCGTCGAGAACGTCAAAAAGCAGGTCTAGCTACACCGATATATTTTCATAGCGATGCCAGCGCGGTCGCTGGTCAGCTGAGCTTGGCGGTTAGCCGACTGGGTGTCGATGCCATGAGCCTCAATGCCGCCAAAATCTACGGGCCCAAAGGCAGTGGCGCGCTGTATTTACGTACTGGCGTGGTGCTAGAGCCGCTGATCTTTGGTGGCGGGCAAGAAGGTGGCAGGCGGGCTGGTACCGAAAACCTGCCCGGCGCAGTTGGATTGGCGATGGCCATCAAACTGGCTGAGAAAAATCGCCGCGAGGAAGTCAAAACATTGACTGAGCTGCGTGATGGGTTGATTGACGAGCTAAAAAAGCAATTTCCAAAAGTCATCTTGAATGGTCACAAATCCAAACGACTAGCTAGTAACATCAATATCAGCTTCCCCGATACTGATGGCGAAGACCTGACAGCCAGGCTGGATGCTGTTGGCATTATCGTCGCTACTGGCGCGGCTTGTGCGGCTGACAGCGATCAGCCGAGCCACGTCTTGCGAGCGATTGGCCGCAGCGAAGAAGAAGCCCGCGGCAGCTTGCGCATCACGCTTGGCCGGGCTACCACCCAGGCTCATATGGATATATTAGTTCGCATGTTGAGTGATTTGATAAAATAGAAGTTAATGAAGAAATTCCTCATCACGCTGGTGTTAATTTTAGTCATCATTGGGGGTCTGTTGGCGATCATATTCTTTGGCCTTGGCTTTTACCTATCGCCGCAAAATGATCTGCAAAAGTCTGATGCTATTGTAGTGATATCTGGTGGGCAAACCACTACTCGTGCTCAAGAGGGGATCAAGCTATATCAACAGGGTCTGGCACCAAAGATAATATTTTCTGGCGCGGCCATGGATGATGGGCCGAGTAACGCTACGGCCATGCGAGCCCAGGCGCTTGAATCTGGCGTGCCGGCCAGTGCTATCGAGGTTGACGAAGACGCCCAAAATACCTACCAGAATGCTGTCAATACCAAGCGTATTTTGGATAATGACGGCCAGAAGGCCGATGGTACTGAGCATAAGATTATTCTTGTGACCTCACCTTATCATCAGCGTCGAGCAACCATCACTTTTGCTAAAATATTGGGCAAACAGTACACGATCCTTAATCATAGCTCGGTTGATAATCGCTGGAGCAAGAGTGGTTGGTACAAGAGCGGTTTTTCGCGCGATATTACATTGGCTGAGCTTCGGAAGATTTTGTATATTTATGTGACAGGCAATTTGCAGTAGGGCTTATTAAAGGGCCTCGATTTAGCTAAGTCTTCCAAGAAGAAGACTGCGAAGTCCGCACATGGACGTGCGGACTACTTCTCTTAATAATTGTCGTCTCCAAGTGTGGTTTACATTTTCTAGGTACTGATATCTATTCAACCGAACTTAAGGTTTGATAAAAGAAGTCAGGTACGAATACACAATAATCTGGATTTCGGTAGTAGTGCTAGTTATTATGGTGTGATGCGATCATTACATAGCCCGAAAACTGCCAATGAATTTGCTTGGATGATGATTGATGTAATTGATACAGATTAATGACTGGCCTAAACTCACAAAATATGGCATAATTATTGCCTTATGAAAAAGCATAAAAAAGTATTTGTCGGCCTGTCTGGCGGGGTTGATAGCTCGGTCGCAGCAGCGCTTTTGGCTCGCGATGGCTATGACGTGACGGGCGTTTATATGAAGAATTGGTCGAGTGATATTGCTGGTGTGCACTGCCCATGGCGCGAAGACTTGGCCAGTGCCCGTAGTGTGGCGGCGCATCTAAAAATACCCCTCAAAATTTATGATTTTGAAGCCGATTACAAGCGGGCAGTGGTTGATTATATGGTGGATGCTTACCAAAAAGGCCTGACGCCGAACCCAGATGTGATGTGTAATCAAGAGATTAAGTTTAAGGTGTTTGCCGACAAATGCTTTGCAGAGGGGGCGGAATATATCGCTACCGGACATTATGCTAGGGTCGGCTTTCAATCTCGGGCTATTTCGTCGTCTCATTCAGAGGGACTAGATTCTTCGCCGACGCTCAGAATGACAAAAAGTGGGCAGGCGCAGAACGACGACCTAAATTATTATCCTGAAGCTAGAAGCCAATGTCATCCTGAGGCAATCCAGCCGAAGGATCTACAGTCTGGAAGTAATGATGGATCCTTCGACTTCGCTCAGAATGACAATGAGACGGAGCAAAGTGACAACCCCAATGTCATCCTGAGACCGAAAGCCGAAGGATCTGATGGGTCAAGTGTAATAAATTCTTCGACTTCGCTCAGAATGACAAATAAAATACCCACAATGACAAGTGCTGTAAATGATGATTTTGTGCCATCGCTACTCATGACCAAAGACTCCCGCAAAGATCAGACCTATTTTCTCTATCGTATGAGTCCGGCGGTGGCCAGCAAAACACTCTTTCCAGTTGGAGAGTATACCAAGACACAGATCCGCCAGCTAGCGGCAAAATTCGGCCTGCCCACAGCCGAGCGCAAAGACTCGCAAGGCTTGTGCTTTGTCGGCAAGGTGCCACTGCGAGATTTTCTTAGCCAATATATCGAGCCGGCACCTGGTGACATCATCGACGATCATGGTAAAGTGGTCGGATCTCATGATGGTGCTTTTTATTACACCATCGGTCAGCGCCATGGCCTTGGTGTAGGTGGCGGTACGCCATATTATGTCTACAAAAAAGACGTCGAAAGGAACATCGTCTACGTCACGACCGACCTGGCGGCAGATGTTTTAAATCGATCTGAATTTCAAATCACTGATTGCGTGTGGTGGAGCCAGCCACAGTCGAGCCACGTTTACAAAATCCGATTGCGACATGGCGGCGAGCTTTTGCCTGCACGACTAACTCAAAACAAAAAAGATTATAAAGTGGTGTTGGATACACCAGCGCGGGCAGTGGCTCCCGGCCAATCGGCTGTTATCTATGATGGCGAACGGGTACTCGGTGGCGGTGTGATTGCTTAGGAGCGTAAGCGTATTCGTGATAAAATCGTCTTATGACGAACAATAATCAGCCATACAGCAGCCCCGAGCTCGAGCGACCAGCCGAAAATTCCGACCGAAGACAAGAAGATGAGCTGACTCGCGGGCTTGAGTCAGTCAAAAATAATAGCCAGAACCTATATGGGGGTGGTGAGCCGATCCACCCAGAAGATCTGCAGTCAAATCTATCGACTGAGCCAGCCAATCAACCGCCAGACCGCGACAAAGAAAGTCAGCCGGGTGACCGCGAACTATTGCGCAATCAAAAGGAGATTTTAGAGGATGCTCGCCGCACGCTTGGTGAACTTGAAACGGTCTCGAGTGAAAATAACTCGACAGCTCGTGCCGCCGAGCTCAATAGCTGGCTAGCCACAGCACTCAATGAAGCCGAGCAATCGCGCCAAAATCCGCCAGTCGACCAAGATCATCGCTTGGTGGCCGACCGGTTGCACGTCATTGATGAGCTGACTACGCAAAGCAAAGAATTGGTCTCAACGTACAAAAACTATGAATCTAAGTTCAAGCAGGCTTCGGAGACTTTTAAGACGGATAGCAAAGAGGCGATGGATGACTTCGAGCGGGCGATCGAGAATGGTGATGCCGATGAGCTAGCCAAGCAATCGGCTATTGCCCTAGATAGGTTGAAATCGGATCAGAAAGCGACTAACTCAATCCTGGCCGGATTTAACTCTGAAGTGAATGCTATCTACAGCAAAATGGACGGGCTGAGCAGTCGATATTACGCGCCGACTGAGCGCTTGGCTGAGAGTCAATTAGGTCAAAATCGGGACTTGGATGTAGAAAAAGTATCGGAAAATATGTCGACCCAACAAGAATCATCCGATATGATACGTGGTATCAATGAATTTCGTAGCCGGTCAACCGAACAAATCAGCCAGCTGAGCGATCAAATGGCCAGAACGCTTGTCAAGCAGCAGGATATCATCAAGCAAGTTGAAGATATTAAGTTTCAGTCTCGCAAATATGAGATCGATGATCGTGAGGACAGCCAAAGGCGCAGCAAAGCCGAGCGACTCGGTGACTCTGTATAATTGAGCAAACTATATTGCTTATGCTATGATTCTAGTGTAAAACAGAGGGTCTAAATGCAAGACGACAATATCCAATCATTAGAGCCAAAGAAATCTTCCAAAGCTATGAAGTGGACTTTAGTGATACTACTAGTCGTGGTGGTAGGGGTGGTTGGCTATTTCGGCTACACAAAGTATAAACAACAAAATAATCAGCTGGCTGAGAAGCAATCTCAAATCGCAAACTTGCAGGCTGACAAAGCTAAGCTTGAGGCAGATAAAAAGGCAGCGGAAGAGGCAACTAGTGCTGATAATGACTATTTTGTAATTAAAGAGTGGGGAGTCAAATTTAAGTCGGGCTCGCTCACCGATCTTGCTTATGCTATGAAGGACAACAAGTATGCTTATTTTTCGACGAACTCCATCATGTCTAGCGACATTAGTAGCCGCAGACAAGATATAAATTCAGTAAATTGTTCCCCTCTCGGAACTTCAATGGCAATTCTGGCTAGAGGTAAGAAAGGTGAAAGTATAAATGGACAGCCCGATCCTGTGTTTAATTACGATCAAGTAAAAGGAGCTATAAAAGTCGGTGATTATTACTATGTTATTTCTCATGCTCAAGCAGCCTGCTCAGAAGACAAGAAGACTCAGGATATGGTTGAGGCTCAGTATAAGCAGTTAGCCGAAGCCATCAAGACTCTCCAAGCCACCAAATAATCCTCACTCCAACCTGAAAATATGATATAATTTCAGGTATGAAAAAGCTGACAACTTTTGATATTCGCCAGAAATATTTGGATTTTTTTAAGAAGCGTGGACACACCATCATTCCGCGGGCTAATTTGGTGCCACAAGATGATCCGACGACGCTTTTCACCGGCAGCGGTATGCAACCGCTTGTACCATACCTGCTTGGCCAGCCGCATCCCGATGGCACCAAGTTGGTCGACTCACAGGTTTGTTTTCGGGCCGAAGACATTAATGAGGTCGGCGACAATCGCCACACGACGCTGTTTGAGATGCTCGGCAATTGGAGCTTGGGCGAGTATTTTAAGCGCGAACAGCTAGGCTATTTCTTTGCATTTTTAACTGAAGATATCGGCCTTGATCCAAATAAGCTCTACGTCACAGTCTTTACTGGTGACGAGAAGGCTGGCATTGAGCGCGATAAGGAGTCGGCCGAGATCTGGCAAGAGCTTTTTGAGTCAAAAAAAGTCGAAGCTAAGATTGTCGAAATTGGCTCAGAAGTCCGCGGCGGTGAGGTTGGTATGCAGGGGGGAAGAATATTTTATTATGATGCGGCTAAAAACTGGTGGAGCCGGGCCGGTGTGCCGGCTGAAATGCCCGAAGGCGAGCCGGGCGGGCCAGATAGTGAAGTCTTTTATGATTTTGGTACGCCACATGATAAGAAATTTGGCCAGCATTGTCACCCAAATTGTGATTGCGGTCGATTTCTTGAGATTGGCAACTCGGTCTTCATGCAGTATCGCAAGCGCGAGGATGGCGGCTTTGAGCAGCTACCCAAGAAAAATGTCGACTTTGGCGGTGGCTTGGAGCGCATCACGGCGGCCGCGGCTGGCGAGTCTGACATATTCAAGATCGATCTAATTTGGCCAATCATCGAGCAGCTCGAGCAGCTGACTGGTAAGAAATACGCCGACCACATCGAAGCCAAGCGGGTGATCGCTGATCATGTAAGAAGTAGCGTCTTCATGGCGGCCGATGGCGTGGTGCCGAGCAATACAGCTCAAGGCTATGTTGCCCGTCGGATGATTCGGCGAGCGATTCGGCGTGGTCACGAGCTCGGTGTCGAGGCTGGGCTATTAGTCAAGCTGGTGCCAGTTGTGATCAAATGCTACGGTGGATTTTATAAAGAATTGGTACAAAAGCAGGATACGATTATCGAGGTTTTGGCGCGTGAAGAGGAGCAATTTCGAACGACTCTCGAGCGCGGCTTGCGCGAATTTGCCAAGCGCACCTCGGAGCTTGACTTTAGTAAAAAGCCGCCCGTGCCGACGGGCAAACGAGTGGAGCTGAGTGGAAAATTAATCTTTACCCTTTTTGATACTTACGGTTTTCCGGTTGAATTGAGCCTGGAAGAAGCGAAAAAAGAAAATGTGCCTTTGCAAAAAGATTGGCAAGCTGATTTTAGTAAGCTGATGGACGAGCAAAAGACTCGCTCACGCACGGCTACCAAAGGTCAATTCAAGGGCGGCTTAGCCGATAATAGTGAGATCGTGACGCGCTATCATACGGCGACACACCTGATGTATCGTGCGCTCAAAAATGTCCTTGGCGATCATGTCACCCAAAGGGGTAGTAATATCACTCGTGAGCGAACTAGATTTGATTTTAGTCACCCAGAGAAGATGACGCCGGAGCAAATCAAGGCTGTCGAAAATATGGTCAATGACGCGATCGTTCGCGACTTGCCGGTCAGTTGGCAGGAAATGCCGACTTCGGAGGCCTTTGCATCGGGCGCGATCGGTGCTTTTGGCGATAAGTATGGCGACACGGTCAAAGTCTATACGGTTGGCGACCCGAAAGGTGATTGGTACAGCCGCGAGATTTGCGGCGGTCCGCATGTCGAGCGTACTGGCGAGATCGGTAAATTCAAGATTATAAAAGAAGAATCATCCAGTGCCGGCGTGCGACGAATCAAAGCAGTGATAACGGAGTAGGAAGGGGTAAAAATTATCTTTACCCCTTCCTATCCTTAATTGTCGTATGCGACATTGTTTAGATGATTAAGCCATCTCTACATATGCCGCAGTAAACGCAAAATTTGAAGCCATCATGGGCGTCATTGCGACGGCGAAGGCTTCTGCCGTCGCTACCACAGACAGGACAAATCCAAGTCGAATTGTGGCGCCCATCTTCGGCAGCCCTTCGACTGACCCGACGAGCTCCTTGCCAGGGATCATCCGCAGCAAGTGGATAACTAGGCCAGAGACGACTGGAGGCTATGTCGCACATCTGGAGAAAAGCAGCCAAAGGCCACTGCCTGCGCTCTTTCTCATCGAAGCGTTTGCCTTCGCCTTCAAGATACCGAAGCGCATTGAATTGCGCAGAGGTAACATTTTTTCGCAGCAAAGCAAATTCTTCAGAAATCTCCACCTGGGGAAGTCTCTCGAAGTGATACCAGAAAAGTACGAACAGTGCTTCGCTCAGGCTGAATTTCAATGGCCTTAGGCTGTTGAGCAATTCGTAGAGCACGACTGCAGTATTCATGCTCTCAACCATGTGATCCCAGTATCCGCCCTTCCAAACTTGATTGTGGGCGGGAGATGCTTGGGGTTTGCGCATTGCCTTGCCGTAGGCTGCAAGAGCATTTTCGCATCTATCACGTTGAGGCCATTCGATCATATCGATCAACTTAGACATTTTCAGGTAAGTCGGCTTTTCCATTCTAGACCCTTGCTGTAGATGTTCAAGATCTGACATGATTTGGTATGCTTATAGAGCAATCCTTTCAGCTGTCAATGTGCACCTTTCTCGCGTAACAAAAAAGGCCGAGAGAAATTACTCGTACCTAAATCGAGTACCCTCCCAACCAACCTTACAATAATTGTAAATTAGTTTTTGCAAAATGTAAACAATTTACGAATAAAATAAAAAAGCCCTCCAACTCGGGAGAACATTTCTCTCTAGCTTGAGGGCTAGCAGAGCCTAGCGCAGAGGCTAGCTGGTCGTGTATGTCGTGTATGTTGAAGTCAGCTCCTCCGGTCGCAAGGGCGGCAGTGCGGCTGTCGATTGAGTTATAGGGCAATGGACGTGGATAGCTAAATTAGTCAATGAAAAACAGCCCATCATGAGCTGTTGTGGCCAACAAAAAATCGGTCGGCGCGGTACCCGTGTCCCCTTTGTCCAAGGGGAGTACTCCACCTCACCGACCCAGTCACATCGTACCGGACCGGTCACAATTTTGCAGTTAGATAGCTTACAAGCCCACTTTTTTTAAAGCGTGCTATCATATAGATGAGTTATGCTTATGTTTAAGAAAATGTTTTTACTATACTGGCTGCCGGCCATATCACTGCTGGTCTGTGGCATCGTGGCAGCACCTAGGGCAATGGCAGCTTCGACCGTGGCAATCACTTCGCCAACTTCTGGCCAGACCTTTAGCGGTGGCAACCTTACAATTACCGGCACGGCCACCACCGGCAAGACGGTAACTGTCAAAGTCGACGGCAACTCGATCGGCACGGCAGTAGCTACCGGTGGAAATTGGTCGATCAGTGCCACCAATGTGGCGGCCGGCAGCCACACTATCGTGGCTGAAGTGACTGACGGCCCTTATCTGTATGCCAGTTTGTCGAGCACAATAAGCGTGATTGATACTAATGGCATGAACACCGTGGCTGTTATTGGTGGCTTGACGACCACTAAGTTCGTACTTGATCAGACGAATAATCGGTTGTATGGCCTGGAAGATAACACGGTAAAAGTTGTCGATACGTCGAACTATAATGTCATATCCACTATTGCCGTGGGTAATAACCCTAATTATTTGGCTCTAACGCCGGACAAGAGCAAGCTATACGTCATTAATTCTACCGATCATACAATATCGGTAATTAGTACCGGTAGCTTGACGGTCACAAATACTATCTCGATTGCCACACATGGAGATAGCTATGTCGGGCTTGGCTTTAACAGCAGCGGCAGCAAGGCTTACATAGTTTCGACGGGCAACTGGCACGGGCTGACGATCATTAATACTGCGACTGAGCTAGAGAGCGGTACGATTGTATTCGCTGACAATATCAACTCGGTGGCCTTTAGCTCGGCCGGTGATCGGATATACATCGGCCAACCAATTGCGCCGACAAATTATCATATATCGACTGTTTCTACCTCATCAGACACGGTAACTAACACCATTAATTTTAGCGATAATAATCCATATACTTCCCGGGTCCGACCGATGGCCTTAAATCAGGACAATAGCCGGCTTTATATTGGCAACTCAACCAATCACACCATAACGATAGTTGATACCAGTACTTATCAGGTTATTGGCTCGCCGATACCGGTCATTACGACTGACGGCTTTGGTAGTTTTGTCTATTCGAACATCAATGACAGCATCTACTTCACTCTTTGCCCGATTGGTGGTGACTTTTGTGATAGTCAAATTGGTGTGCTGACACTAGCGACATTGAGTGTTGATTACGTGCAATTTGACACTGGGACAGGCATATATTTTAGTGATAGTCCATCCATGGCGGGCTCAAGCACAGTCATCTCATCGAGTAGTGTCAGTATCACGATCAGCAACTCTGCCGCGCATTTGCCACGAGTGGGGACGCTACTCGGCTTGCCGGCGGCATTGGCCTTGCTGGTCACTTTTGGCTTTGTCTATGTTGATTATCGCCACCACCGGTTTGCCCTACAAGCTGGTGCTATGGGTGGGTTGCCCGTCTACACACTTCAGAACCACGTGCGCTATGTCACTATTCCGCGGGTCCAGTATCGACTGGCCGAGCGGTTTTCATCGCCGGCCAGGAAGCTCTAGGCACTAGCCCTTGAGTACGTTTAACGCTACAATGAAAGTGGTTAAGTCTGACCTATAGGATTTTTAATGGCCATAAAATTACCAGCATTTCTAAAATCAAAAAATGTTAATAAAACGAACTATCTGGTTGCGCTTGATATTGGTACTGAATATGTCAAAGCACTAGTTGGTGAGGTGGTTGGCAATAATATCGAGATTATCGGTGTTGGTCGACAACGCCAAAGGCTAACTGATATGGCCGGGGGCGCTGTGACCGATATTTCGGGTGTGGTCAATAATTGTGATGAGGCCTTAAAGCGAGCCGAGGAAATGAGTGGTGTGGTAGCCAAAGATGCTGTCTTGGGGATTGCTGGCGAGCTGGTCAAGGGAGCAACCACTTCGGTTAGCTATCGTCGGGCTAAGCCGTCTGTCCAAATCGATATGGTCGAGCTCAAGGATATAATTGAGCGGGTGCAGAACCAAGCCTTTGAAAAAGTCCGCAAGGAATTATCATGGGAAACTGGCTACAAAGAGATCGAGGTCAAATTAGTCAACGCCGCGGTGGTGGACGTATTTATTGATGGCTATCGAGTGACCAATCCGATTGGTTTTCAGGGCCGAGACGTGACTATACAGGTCTTTAACGCTTTTGCACCGATGGTGCACTTGGGTGCCTTGCAGTCGGTGGCGCGCGATCTGGATTTGAGTGTCATCAATATAGCAGCTGAGCCTTTTGCGGTGGCCAAAAGCGTCGGGGCTGATGATTCGACCGAGTTTTCGGCCATCTTCATCGATATTGGTGGCGGTACTAGTGACATCGCAGTAGTTAATAATGGCGGCGTCGAGGGCACCAAAATGTTCGCCATTGGTGGCCGCAGCTTCACTAAGCGGATTGCATCTTCCTTGAGTTTAAGTTTTGAAGAAGCAGAGGAATTGAAACTCAAGCATTCGGCTGGCAAACTGTCCTCTACTCATGACAAGGCAGTAGCCGATGCACTGGCTGGTGATGTTGAGGTTTGGCTCTCTGGCGTTGAGCTGAGCTTATCAGAATTTGATAAGCTGGATCACCTCCCAGCTCGCATCTTGCTTTGTGGCGGTGGCTCGGCATTGCCAGAGATCAAAAAGATCTTGAGTGGCACTACTTGGTATAAAAACCTAGCTTTTGCGCGTAAACCGAAGATTGACTTTGTCAGTCCGAACGAAGTTAATAGAGTGGTTGACAAGACGGGCAAACTGACCAGCCCCCAAGATATCACACCGATGGGGTTAGCAAATCTTGGCTTGGACATCGTCGGCTCTGAGTCGATCGGCGAGAATGTCTTGCAAAGGCTATCCAGGACACTAAGCTTATGAGGTATAATATTTAGACATGGAAGACGTTATATATCTCGAGAGCGACGCGGAAATAACCGAAGCGATCGATAAGCTCAAGGCGAGTGCTGGCGACCAGGTCAAGATTATCGTGCCTGGACGTTCTAGTTTATTGCAGAGCGTTGTCAATCTTAAGCTCCTCAAGCGCAGCGCCGAATCGGTTAAAAAAGAATTGGTTCTGGTGACTAATGATAGGACGGCAACCAATCTGGCCGGAGCAGTCGGTCTGGCGGTGGCTTCGAGTGTCAAAGCTGTACCAAAAGTTCCCGAGCCAAAGCCGGTCGATGACAAGCCAGACATCGTTGGTCAAGATGAGGATGTAAAAAATCCGCTCGAGCAGGATGATCAGACAGATAAGTCTAGTGAAGCGACCAAAAAGTCCGACTCAAGTACGGCCGAGCCGGCTAAGTCCGAGGTAGCTACCAAAAATAAGCCAATCACGAGCAAGCGTTCGATCGGTGATGGTGAAACTAAGCCAGAGTCTACCAAAGGTAAGTCAGCCAAGAAGATACCCGATTTTAATGCATTACAAAAGAGACTTTGGATTATTATCGGGTTGGCGCTTTTCTTCGTTGTCATGGTGATTGCTTGGATATTCGTACCGAGCGCGATAGTCAAATTACAAGTTGATGCTAAAAAAACGCCGATTAACACGAAATTTATTGCTGATACTTCGATTACCAAAAGCGATTATGCCAATCAGATTCTAGCGGCCCGTGAGCTAACAACCACCAAAAGTCTCTCGACTAATTTTACTGCGACCGGCAAAAAAGATGTCGGCACCAAAGCGAGTGGTACAATCAGTATTCAAAACTGCGATGATGCTAATTCTCACACCCTAGAGGCTGGCTCAATTGTTTCAACAGCAGGCAAGAATTTTACGACGGGCAGTGCTATTACAATCCCTGGAGGTACTACCGGTGGCGGCAAGGTTAATTGCTCGGCTGCGGTCAGTGTTGGGGTAACCGCGTCGGCGGCTGGTGAGAGCTATAATTTCTCTAATACTAGTTTTAGTCTGGTCGGTTTTTCGGCGCTCTTTAAGGCTAGTGGCTCGACTTCGGGCGGCACCACTAAGCAAGTCACGATTGTGGCACAATCAGACGTTGATAATGCCAAAAAGGGTATGCTCGAGTCGCAAGAGGCTAAGGCCAAAGAAGAGCTGACTAGTAAAGCCGGCAAAGATATTACTCTGATCGATGATACTTTTAAGTCTGATCTGACGAATTTTAGCGCCAGTGCGACAGTTGGCAGTGAAGCGAGTAATGGTACGGTATCAGCCAGCGTCAAATATACCATGGTGGCGATTGTCAATACGGAGCTGGATAAAATGCTGACTACACAAGTCCAGAGTGAAGTACCAGGCAACAGCGAGATCTATGATAATGGTGCGAGCAGTGCCAAGTTTACATTCGAAAAAGAATTAAGCCCAACGCAGGATCAGATCAAAGTTAGTACAGTGGCCTTCTATGGCGAGAAGCTCGATCGCGAGAAAATTGCCAAAGACGTTGCTGGTAAGAGCAAAAAGAATGTTTCTGATATTGTCCAACAAAGCCCTGGAGTGACTGGAGCAACAGTCGAAAGCTGGCCGGCCCTATTGCCAAATATGCCGATCTTACCATCACATATCAAGGTCGTGCCACAGGTGTCGACGCAATAATGATTTCCGAGCAAAATATCAGGCGGTGTATAATGGCGTTTGATTTTGGTGAAAAGCGAACTGGGGTGGCAATTTGTCGCAATGGTGATGGCGAGGTTAAGCCACTGGCGACAGTTGATACCACAAATAACGCTATCGGCCAGATCAAGTATTTAGTCGGTTTGCACCGGCCAGATATATTGGTAGTAGGGCGTCCTCGGGGTTTGGACGGGCAGCTGAGTGCGCAGACAAGAGCGGCGGAGGCTTTTGCTAAGCAATTAGAGTCAAAGATCCGCTTAGAGGTGAGTTTGCAGGATGAAACACTGACTACGGTCGAGGCTGAAAAGCGATTACCCAAACGTCTTGGTGTGAGGGAGCGCAAAGCCCTGATCGATCAGATTGCCGCCCAAATAATATTAGAGGACTATTTGTATGGGCAATGAACGAGATAATAAACCGACCAAATCCAAAACTAAGCTGGTGGTACTGGCTGTCATCGGTGGGCTGGCGGCGATATTATTAGCTTCTACGGCGGTGTTTTTCTATCAGATCAACTTGCCTAAAAGTAAGAGTGACAAGCAAATCATCTATGAAGTCAAAGCAGGTGAGAGCATTCACCAAGTGGCGGTAGATCTTAAGAAGGCTGCTGTGATTACCTCGGTGCTGGCTTTTGAGGCCTATGTCAAGCTCGGTCCAGCTCACGGCAAGCTCATGCCTGGTCCTTATGCGATTAGAAGTAGCATGAACATCAGAGAAATTAGTCGTCTGATGTCTACCGGCCAGATTGCGGTCGTTAAATTTACCATTCCAGAAGGCTATACGGTCAATAAAATTGCTAAGCTGTGGGAGGCCAATGATATGGGGTCGGCCGAGGATTTTGTGGCGGCCACGAGAGAGAGCTATCAGTATGCGTTTCTGGAGGACAATAACGCCAAAGGCAACCTCGAGGGGTACCTTTTTCCGGCCACCTATGAGGTCAAGCTCAATGCCAAGCCGCCGGATTTGATCAAGATGATGCTTGACGCTTTTGCCAAGCAAGCCCGTCCGATTATTGACTCTCGAAGCACTACTTTGCTGTCACCTAAAGAGATAGTCACGCTGGCTTCAATTGTCGAATATGAGGGTAAGACCGAAGATGATCGCAAACTCATCGCCGGTGTCTTCTTGAATCGCCTGGCTCGTGGCATTAAATTGCAGAGCGATGTGACGGTTAATTACGCAACTAGCAAAAGTACGACATCAGCGGCTGATGTGAAAGTTAATTCGCCCTATAACACTTATATCGTGGGAGGCTTGCCACCGACCCCGATCGGTAGTCCTGGTCTTGAGTCAATTAAGGCCGTCTTGAGTCCGACTCAGAGTGACTATATTTTCTTTCTAGCTGGCAATGATGGCAAAATCTATTACGCCAAAACGCTATCAGATCACGAGAAAAATATTAAAACCTACCTACAATGATACGATTTAGCTTTTATAAAAGCTAAATCGCACTATTGACTGGTGGATTTTAGTTTGCTAGTATAGGACTCGTGAAATTGAAAAGCATAAGCGTGATGATGTATGCGAAAACATCTTCTTTAAACGACATTGTGCCTCTACAGCTTTCGCCTGCAACTTAAGTAAACAGAATAAGAAAATCTTGCACTAAACTAAATATTATAAGGTCGAAGGATTTTCGGTCCGGCAAGCGTCGGAGACAGCTTACTTATTCGCAGTTCCCAAATATAAATGTACTTAAATCAAAAGTACCAGGGAGAAGGAGTTCTTTATCAGTAGAAAAACTTTTGGACTTACCCTCAAAGTGCGTCACGAGTCATTCGTCGGCGTGGGTACCAACCAGACTTTTTCGAACATAAAAGGTAAAACCGATTTGCCAAATTCAGATAATCAGGCGCGAACGGATAAAACTCAAACACGAACATTAGCTCAAATATTTACTTCAGTAACTCAAGCCCTAACAGGTAAAAACAAAACATTTATTCGAATATCACTGCACGGCGCGATCTTGTTCGTTAGTCTGGCCGTGATTGGCTTCGGCAGGCTGGCTCCGATGCAAGCAGGCTCGATTGTCAATCAGACCAGTGGTGTTGGTGCAGCTGATGACCAAACTTCGATTCTCACCACTGGGGCGATCCTGGCTGAGAGTACTACGAGCTTGGTCGGCAGCGACTTGAAGCAGAAGGCCCAGGATGCCAATGCACAGGTTTATTTAGCGACAGCCGGTGATGATTTCTTGGCTCAGCGCCAACCGATCGCCACTGCCGGCAGTCCGACTCGTGATATCACAACCCACTCGGTAGCTAATGGTGATACTATTTGGAGTATTGCGGCTAAGTTTAATATTACGACCGATACAGTCAAATGGGCCAATAATCTTAATGATGATGATGTGCTCAAGCCTGGTACTGGCCTGACAATTTTGCCAACAAATGGTGTTCTTGTAACAGCTGAAGGCGGTGACAATATTGCTGCTTTAGCTGACAAGTACAAGACCAGCGCATCACTAATTGATAGCTATAATAATTTAGAAGGCAAGGCTCCAGCCGCTGGCCAGAAGCTGATTTTGCCAGATGGTGTCAAGCCAGAAGTACCAAAGCCAGTCGTGCAAGTTGCATCAAGCACTAAGACTACTACTCAAGCTGGCACACAAAATCTGACGCCTTACTTTGGTGGTGCTAATGGCTATGCGTATGGATACTGCACCTATTATGTTGCCGGTAGACGTAGCATTCCTAGCAACTGGGGTAATGCCAGCAGCTGGTATTACAATGCCCAACGCTCTGGTTTTGGAGTCGGTAGCTCGCCTCAAGCAGGTGCGGTTGCCTGGGAGAAGGGTGTTTGGGGAGCTGGCCACGTTGCTTATGTCGAGAGTGCTTCAGGTGGCTCGGTGACAGTCTCAGAGATGAACTATAACGGTGGTTGGAATAGGGTGAGTCGGCGGACTGTACCGGCTAGCGAATTTCTCTACATCTACTAGGGCGATAGTCATCTAGGCGCAAATTTCGTCGTCATCAGCTCTAGTCCTCATTCGCCGTAGATACTCACTACGACTCATTACGGGCTTCGCTGTTTCCTTGAACTTCACACTGATCTGACCATCGAAAGGCGATTAGTTTGGTGCTTCATCTCCAGAATTGCAATAATGGCTTATGGGCTTTGAGTTGACGTATGTATGTAGCAAAAGAAGAAGGTCTCTGCCAAAATTAGTCTTCGAATGAGTCTTCGCTATTACAACAATTTATGTTATAATTGTCAATATGTTCACAGATAGAGTAACAATACACATTAAAGCCGGCCGGGGTGGTGATGGTAAGGTTAGCTTTCGTAGCTCGCGAGGCCAAGCTCGCGGCGGCCCGGACGGCGGCGATGGCGGCCGGGGTGGTGATGTATTGCTCAAGGTCAGTCACAATACCTCGACACTCTCCAAATACCGTGTTGATCGTCTGCACAAAGCCGAGGATGGAGTAGCTGGCGGCTCGGGTAATCGCAGCGGTCGGACTGGAGAGTCTATTACACTATCCGTACCAGGAGGCACGATGGTGTTTGATGATGGCGAGCTAGTTTGTGATCTGACCGAAGACGGGCAAGAGGAAATCATAGCTCGAGGCGGCTCGGGCGGTTTTGGCAACGCACATTTTACCTCAAGTACGCGACAAGCTCCTAAAATGGCTGAATTTGGTGAGCCGGGCGAAGAGCGCGAGCTGGTGCTCGAGCTCAAGCTGCTAGCTGATGTAGGCTTGGTTGGTCTACCCAATGCTGGCAAATCTACCTTATTGTCGGTTATTTCAAACGCCAAGCCAGAGATTGCTAATTATCCCTTCACTACACTTATTCCCAACTTAGGGGTGGTTGATTTTCACGATAAGTCGTTCCTTGCGGCAGATATTCCTGGCTTGATCGAAGGTGCGGCTGAGGGCAAAGGATTGGGCGATGAGTTTTTGCGTCATATCGAACGCACGAAGGTGTTGCTGCACCTGATCGATGTGACCAGCGACGACATTGTGGCTGATTACCAGACTATTATGTCTGAGCTAAAGCATTATCAAGTCGATCTGTCGACCAAGCCGCAGCTAGTGGTGCTGACTAAGGCTGATAGCTTGCCTGAAGCTGATCTGCAAAATAAATGCGATCAACTAATCAAGCAGGCTAGATTGAAAAAGTCCGATTTGTTTGCAATCTCGTCATTGGCCAAAAAGGGCCTCGACAAGGTACTGGCTCGAACCCTGTCTGTGATCGAGCGCACCCAGTCAGTCGATGAGGTAGCCGAGGACGAACAAATCGTGATCTCACTCGATGGCCAAGAAGATGCTTGGCGAGTCGTCCGTGACGGTGATATTTTCGTGGTGCTCGGCACCAAGCTCGAGCGCTTTGCTGCTAAAACTAATTTTGACCAAGTTCAAGCGATCGATCGGCTGCGTGACATTTTGAAGAAAGAAGGCGTGCTGCGCGAGATCAAAAAGCTGGGCGGCGATAAAGGCTCGCGCATTAGAATCGGTTCGCGGGAGCTAACGTGGTAGAGTTTGAAGTCAAGGGTATTAGCCTGCAGGTCGAGACCAAGCCTGATTTATTCTCACCCAAGGGTCTAGACCAGGGCACCAAGCTTTTACTCGAGTCGGTCGCTCGCGAGACTTACCAGACGGCACTCGATTGGGGTTGCGGCTGGGGTGCAATTGCGTTATTTGCGGCCAAGCATCAGCCAGCGGCGCGTATTAAAGCGCTTGATAGTGACATTGCGGCTGTTTCGATGACAGAGCGCAACGCCAGATTAAATAAGCTAGAAAATATTGAAGTCATTGCTAGCTATGGCTTTGAAGAAATTGATCAAGATTTGCGTTTTGATCTGATTTTGTCTAATCCGCCAACCCACCGTGGTCGTGAGATAGTCGAATCGATGGTGCGCCAGTCGGCTGAGTATTTGAAGGGTGGCGGTAAGCTAATAGTGGTAGTCGAGGCGCGCATCAGCCCGTGGCTCAAACGCACTATGGCGGGTGTTTTTGGTGATTATAAAATTGTTACTCGCGGTCCTAAAAACGTCGTCCTAATGAGTGTAAAACGCGCTAGCTAGTGTATAATTTAGCTTATGATTACCAAGAAGAAAGCTGATAATTTTTTCAAGCGCGAGATTGATACTGCCGAGATTGAAACTAGCGCCCATTACACTTATCGGGATGGCTTCCGTCTAGGCTTTGGCTTTTTTATCGGTTTTTTGCTCGCCTCGCTTATACTACTTTTATTGATCTATCTTGTGACGACGGTCATCAAAATATTTTAATTTGAAAAACGGCCTACAATCTGATAGGATTGTTCTGCTTGTCGCCCATAGGCGGAGCATGTACTTTTATGAAAAAATCATAAGCCAATCAATTCGACGTGAGCACCTACAATTTTGAACGCGAGCGTCAGACTGCTGCTTGTGATTATAAAAGGAAGACTGTCGTGAAAGCAGGAGTCATGATTTTTAATCATTGCGTATGCTGGAATGGCAGTCTGACGCGGGGCTATAGCTCAGTTGGCTAGAGCGCTTGCATGGCATGCAAGAGGCCGGCGGTTCGAGTCCGCCTAGCTCCACCAAAATTTGACTTTCAGGCATTTTGCCCACGAGTTCAGCCGCGCGAAGCGCGGAAAGATGAGGAAACACAGGGTCGCCGCACAGGGTGCGGCTCCCCAAGCGGAGGTTCGAGCCGAAGATTTCTTTGGCAACAACCTTTTTCTCAAAAAG
>JAYRII010000004.1:0-1578 GCA_041906885.1 Candidatus Saccharimonadia bacterium
GGTATAATCAGCGGTAATTATGAGTCAAAAATCTACACTGGATGATATTGTTAGCCTTTGCAAGCGACGCGGTTTTGTTTTTCAGGCTAGTGAAATATACGGTGGACTAGCTGGGTTTTGGGATTATGGCCCTCTTGGAGTAGAACTTGCCAGTAAAATAAAGGCTGAGTGGTGGAAGGCTGTAGTAACAGAGAGCGACAATATCTTTGGCGTGGATGGTGCAATTATTCAAAATCCTAAACTATGGGAAGCCAGCGGACACATAGATGGTTTTACAGACCCCCTAGTAGACTGCAAAAAATGTGGCGCTCGACACCGAGCCGATCATTTAGCAGGAACTGACTCGACCAATCTAGATGAGCTCAAGGTATTGCTAAAAGATGTGTCTTGTCCAACTTGTGGACAAAAAGCCTTAACCGAACCCCGTACCTACAATATGATGATGAAAACGTGGGTGGGGCCGATAGAAGATGATTCACATGTAGCCTATCTGCGTCCAGAAACGGCTGGATCAATATTTACTAATTACGAGAATGTACGAGAGGCAATGCGCGCCAAACTACCGTTTGGAGTGGCTCAAATTGGTAAGGCTTTTCGAAATGAGATTAGTCCGCGTGATTTTATCTTTCGGGTTCGTGAGCTAGAACAAATGGAAATGCAATATTTCATTAATCCCAATGATCAGGAAAATATATACGAACATTGGCGTGAGTTTGCTTGGGATTTTTTGATTAATCGGTTGGGTATATCAAAAGAAAATTTACAATGGCATGAGCACGGTAAAGACGAGCGCGCTCACTATGCAGCTGCTGCACACGATATATATTTTAATTTTCCGCATGGATTTAAGGAGCTATGGGGAACACATAACCGCACAGATTTTGATTTATCTAATCACCAGAGAGTAAGCGGTAAAGACTTGCGCTATTTTGATGAGCAAACTCGTGAAAGGTTTATTCCGTATGTGGTGGAATCTTCTGTTGGCGTTGGCCGCATGTTCTTAGCGGTTTTGGCCAATGCTTATCACGAAGAAGATATTAATGGCGAAAAGCGTATTGTATTAAAACTCAAACCAGAATTGGCGCCTTACAAATACGCCGTATCACCACTTTTAAAAAATAAGTCAGAACTGGTTAACAAAGCACGTGAAGTCTACAAACAACTCAAAGAGAAACACGGCGCGGTTATGTGGGATGATAATGGTAATATAGGCAAGCGCTATCGTCGCCAGGATGAAATCGGTACACCATATTGCGTTACAGTCGATTTCCAAACTTTAGAGGACAATTCTGTGACACTGCGTGATCGCGATACGACTAACCAAACTAGAGTTAGTCCAGTCGAACTTTAGTTTGGTAGTATTATAAATAATAAGTTATGGGAAATGAATTGGAAGTTTCGGCAGAGCTATTGTCGCGGTCGGTAGATTTATCGGTGCTTGACGGCATGGCAAATGATTATGGTTCAAGACTAGTTTACAAGCCCCGTAGTATGCTTGTAACAGATGGAAAATAAGTATCTCAAACGTTCACACATTTCAGAGTACCAATTTAGACGGGTTGTTCGGTTATTTTGCGA
>JAYRII010000005.1:0-28023 GCA_041906885.1 Candidatus Saccharimonadia bacterium
TATATGAGTTTTGTTTATTATTCTTTTTCATGTAACAGTGTATATTACGAGTAGTCGGCTCTAAATATTTTTACTCTGTGACGACATAGGATCATTTGAGCTTATGCTTAACAATATACCTCGTATATTTATTTTGTCAAACCACCCAACAGTGACCACAGGTAGTGATTGTATCAAATAATCAAACATGACAGTTTATTGACAGAACCACATTAGTAGCCAGCTACATTTGGCTGAAATTGCATTCGAAGGTGCTGATTCATTACCATTGGCATCGACCGCTTTGACAGTATAAATTTGTGTAATTAAGCCAGGCGCTGTCGTGTCCACCGTCCCCATGTAGCCTAATGGCGTGGACTGCGATATCGCACCGACGCTGGCCTTGACATTATTACGGTAAACATTATACGTTTTTGCGCCTAAGACTGATTGCCATTTTAGCCAGATCCATGGATTTGATGCCCAACTAGTTGGTGTTGTGGTTAACCCGGAAGGTGCTGGTAGTGATGATGTAGCTGTACTAGTCTTAACACTAACATCGGCCGAGTATGCCGAGTAATTCCCGCTAGCATCATAAGCTCGAATTTGCACCACATAGCTAGTGCCAGGCTGCAGGCTTGTCAGCTGATAGACCTCACCGGATGACTTGGCAATCGATGGGGCGTTACTATTCCAAGTTTGGCTACTAGCCTCACGATAGTGAATTTGATAGCCAGCCAGATCAGTATCAACATTCTTATTCCAAGCTAAACCAATCGTTGATGATCCAGTTGAGGTTGATTTCAGTCCAGTTGGTACAGCTGGTGGTGTGGTATCCGGTTGAGTTGTACCATTATTGAAGTTATAGGTCACGCCAGCCGAGGTCGCGACATTGTTATTACTGTCAGTAATGCGGACTGTGACGATGTGATTGCCGGCAGCAATTGCCGTACCATCCTTGTTTTTATCGAGATAGAGTGGCCAATTATACTGAAAAGTACCACCAAATACTGGGGTGGATGTTGATTCATTGAGCTTACCATCGACGAGTACCTCATACTTGTTAAGGCCAAATGGATCACCAGCAGTAAACATCAAGGTAGCAGTCTTGCCGGTCAATGTAGAATTAGCTGTTGGTGCTGTAATAACTGGCGCGGTTATCGAAGAATCATTAATCTGAAAATAAGTCGCCGAATACGGATAAGACGAAATCGTATCAGTTAGCTTATCGGAGTATGTTCCTGTTGAGATTACCGGCCAGTTGTAAGTACTCGAACCGGTCTGATAGCTAACGCTCACATAGGCCGTACTATTTTGTGCAGTCAAATAGCTAGTCTTAGTATCAGACGAAATGTCAGTCACATATGTCTTAGTGCCATCATCACTAAGAGCTACTGGACTAGGATTAACACCTTTGACCGGTAATGACATCGAAAAAACATTAGAGCCTGATATATTTTTCGCGTCTACCTTCGTTGTCAACATGTCGCCATCAATGGCATACATTTTTTGACTGCCGTAATCTTTAAAATATACCTTATCACCCGAGGCATTTGTAATAATGTTAATTGCCGAAAGCTGCTCTGGTAGCGTGATGGTCTTAGTGAAAGCATCGCTGGTCATATCAAATACTTTGATCGTCTTACCGCCAGTGGCACTAAGCAGTTTGGCATCAGCTAGTAGAATGAAATTCATATTAGGAGACCAAGTTGGGTTATTGGTAATATTGACTGCCTTACTAGAGGAAACCGCAAAACCAGCTAAATCAATCTTTTTTGTAAGAGATTTACTGGCGATATCGTATATGTATATATAACGACTACTACTAGCAGCATTATTTGTGGGAGCTACCATATATAGTTTGTTGCCTGTGCTATTTGATGCAAACGATGAACCATAGCTCTGGTCGGCTAATTCGATAGTGCCTGTAATTACATCTGTGGCAAGATTAAAGATTAAAACTCGACCCTGAGAGACGTTAGAGGACGTTTTATAAACCGTTGCGATATAAGCCTCATCGCGAGCTGGATTGGCTGTTATGTTTAAGATCTGCATAGTCTTTTCGGCCACACCAGCATATTTATTGACATCAATCTTCTTAGTAACCGAGTTAGTTTTAACATCTAAAATACCAAACTCCTCTGGCGTTCCAGAGGGTACTCCACAGCAACCACCCATTCCTTTGGCACCATACAGTATGATTGCTTTATTGGCATAGCTGCTGGTGATACGTGGATTTTTGATAATTTCAACTGGCCCCCGGCCCAGAGATGCTTCCGAAGTATCAATCTTAGTGACCAGATCCTGCGTGTCGGCATTTATGACCTTAATTTGATCATTAGCCCAGTCGGCTACGTAGATGTAATTATTGGTACTAGCCGCTCGACTGGATAGAATATAATAACCACCAACACCTAAAGCCACAATAATTAATGCCAAAACAACCACTCTAAATTTTGGCTGGCGTCGTAGTATATTAAATGGACTAATATTGGCTTTGGTCTTTTTGGACTTACTTTTGGTCTTTGCTTTTATATTTGGCATTTTTGATAATTTCCTAGCTTAGTAATTATTAAATTGCTAATGAAGATCCATCAGCCGTTACTTACAGCTATAGTGACATTATTCTTCAGACCCTGTCAAGCTGCTTATGTTTAAATAGATCAGTCCGAGCCAAAATAACACTGTTGTCTCAATCGAGAAAAAATCAACTAGTCCGTAGCAACACAACAAGCCAAAAATTGCCATCACAGCAGCCGTTAACGATTCGTCCAAATAGCGACTGCCACTTTTGAGTGCTCTAATCGTAAGCCCAATAAAAAGCCAGCCAGCCAAGAAGCCGTATTCGATCAATTTGTCCAGATAAATATTGTGAACGCTCATAAACTGATACCCGCTCTTCATCGTCTCGACGATGTCAGTGCCGTAGTTAGTGCCAAGACTGAAATAATGTTTAATCGCGTCTGGACCAAGCCCTGTGAGCGGCTTAACTACGGTCATCTCCAAGCCACGTTTTTGTAAACCTAGTCTATAAATAACACTTGCAGCGAAATAATGTGGTGATTTTAGTCTAATTGGCGCCAGTACTAGAAAAATTATTACGATTACTGCTGCTAGTAGAATATAACGCCGGATGCTTTTATGATTGAGAGTCTTGCCATATCGCCCAATAAAGTATACGCCACCAATCACTATCGTCAGTGCAAGTACTGCCCTAGACTGTGTCAAGACAATACCAATCAGCAAAAAGATTTGACCCAACATAATGATTCGCCAATTCGATCGGCGGACGAGATAAATGCCAATCGTAAAAGCCACTGCAAGTGTTAAAGCCAAATTATTTGAGAGTAAAATCGGCCAAGTCAAGCGTCCAGCCAAATGAGTCGCGGCGGCGCTAAAAACTAAACTTGCTGCAAGCATCACTAGGCTGCCACAGTAGTACCAGGCCAGCCTTCGACGACTGACAATCTGCTTGGCTGATAGTCCAACTATCATGGCACCGATCAGAGCGAGGTAGCCCAATCGATAACTTTCACCACCCAAAAGTGAATTGTTGGGATTAAATGAAGTCCAGAGAGTGATAAGACTCAACAGTGCGAAGATCGTTAAGCCAGCCGTGGCCAATCGATTAGATTTTTGTATGTATTGACGCCACGATCGCGTCAATAAAAGGTGGACGATGCTAACCAGCGCTAAAAAGCTCAGCAAGTAAAGTTTAATAATCGCATTTGCGTCATTATCAGTTGAGACGGCGCCAAACAAAAATAATAACAAGCCGACTCTCAGCACGATTGATAGGGCCGCGGCCAAATCACTCCTGATGCCAGTAAAGGTTGTTTTGTTACCATGAGAAGTATTCATCCGGCTTTAGTGTTGACCCGGCTTGATGATACTTTTTATCTCTGCTGCAGTCGGCCAGCTATTGGGTGCTAGTCCGCCCAACCCAAGTGATTGTTGCTGCATGACTGGTGCTTTGGCGCCGTGTCCATAGCACTGCCAGTGATCAAACCCAAGTGAGTGGCCAAGCTCATGATTAATCGTCATGGCTCGATATTCTTCTAGTGGAATAGATAGTTTCGGCGAACCACCCTGCCAGCGAACAGAATTGATATAAATATCCTTACCTACTCGACAACTATATTGTACCGAGCATTGCTGCAAGCTAGCTAGTTTGCCGGCCGTCACAATATGAAAAGTTACATCAGCCGGCTGGCTATCAAAAACAAAGTTGTAACCAGCCTGCCGCCATCCTCTTAGGTCGCTCACCACACTGCGAATGATAGCCTTCGCTTGTTCGGCTTCAGCTTGATCAACGCCAGTGCCATCAAAGCCGATCGCGATTGTCTGCCCACCTTGATAAATCGGTGGGCTGGCTTTCTGACACCAACTAAATTTTACAAAATGCTCCCAGGCTAGCCAACCACCAATGAAGTAGACCAATACCAGCCCAGCAATCATAATCTTAGTATTTCGGCTGAGCTTCATACAGCCATTATAGTACGATTAGCTATTCAATAAACGTTTGAGATATTTGCCGGTGTGACTGGCCTTGACCTTGGCAACTGCCTCAGGCGTGCCTTCGGCCACGATCGTACCACCACCATCACCACCTTCCGGGCCTAAATCGATCACCCAATCAGCACATTTAATAACATCCAAGTTATGTTCAATAATAAGCACACTATTGCCAACTGACACCAATGCATTTAGTACTCCCAGCAATTTAGCGACATCTTCGAAATGCAGCCCAGTCGTCGGCTCATCTAAGATATAGAGTGTCTTACCGGTCGCCCGTCGAGCCAGTTCAGTGGCAAGTTTAATCCGTTGCGCTTCACCACCCGAGAGAGTGGTAGCCGGCTGACCAAGCTTGATGTAGCCAAGACCGACCGACTGCAGGGTCGATAGCTTGCGACTAACTGCTGGGATATTAGTGAAAAATTGGCACGCCGTCTCAACCGTCATCTCTAAAATATCAGCAATTGTCTTGCCTTTATAGAGTATCTCGAGTGCTTCGCGATTGTAGCGCTTGCCATGACAACTCTCGCAGGTCACGTAAACGTCAGGCAAAAAGTGCATTTCGATCTTTATGATGCCATCACCACGACAGGTCTCACAGCGACCACCTTTGACATTAAAACTAAACCGCCCGGCACCATAACCGCGAATTTTAGCCTCTGGCGTAGCTGCAAAAAGCTCTCGAATATCAGTAAAAGCCCCCGTGTAAGTGGCCGGGTTACTACGCGGCGTGCGACCAATTGGCGACTGATCGATATCAATCACCTTGTCCAGATTTTCAACTCCGATGATTTGTTTGTGTTTGCCAGCTGGCTCTTGAGCTCGATGATATTCCATCGACAATTTTTTCGCCAAAATATCATTAATCAGACTCGACTTACCGCTACCTGATACACCGGTTACAACTACCATGATACCAAGTGGGATCTTGACATCGATATCTTTTAGATTATTCTCTCTGGCACCGATAATCTCTAAAGATTTACCGTTTGGCTTACGACGGGCTTTTGGCACCGATATCACTTTTGTGCCGGCCAAGTACTGACCCGTTAGTGAATCCTTGGCTTTTTCAATTGTCTCGGGTGAGCCGACCGCCACTACCTTGCCACCATGTTCACCAGCTAACGGACCAATATCAACCACATAATCACTGGCTCTAATTGTGTCTTCGTCGTGCTCGACCACAATAACGGTGTTGCCCAGATCGCGCAAACGCTTTAGGGTGGCTATCAAACGATCATTGTCGCGCTGATGCAAGCCAATCGAGGGCTCGTCTAAAATATAGAGCACACCCATCAGGCTTGAGCCAATCTGAGTAGCCAGCCTGATCCGCTGGGCCTCTCCACCAGCTAGAGTGTTAGCTGCCCGATCAAGCGTCAGGTAATTCAGCCCAACATCATTTAAAAACTTAAGCCGCTCACAGATTTCTTTTAAAACTTGGCTGGCAATTTTTGTTGCTGTTTCCGAGAGTTGAAGAGATTTAAAGTACTTCAGTGCTACCTCAACCGACATATTAGTCACATCTGCAATGGATTTATCGTCGATTGTGATGGCTAAAACCTCCGGCTTGAGCCTTTTGCCTTCACAGACAGGACAAATATTGATGGTCATATAGCGCTCAATCTCAGCTTTGACAAAATCACTATCACTCTCGCGATAACGGCGCTCGAGGTTAGGAATAATACCTTCGAACTTGGTTTTATACGTCCGTCCACCCGGGCCACGCACACCAATCACCTCCTCTCCAGCGCCATACAATAATACTTTTTTGTCTTTTTCGCTGAGCTTTTCGACAGGTTCGTTGAGATTAAATTTGTATTTTTCGGCAACTGCTTCGAGTAATTTAGCGTACCACGTCATCCGGCTGGTGGTTCGGCTCCAAGGCCTGATTGCACCCTCAGCGATCGACAGACGCGGATTTGGAATGACTAATTCCTGGTCAACTATTAGTAAATTACCTAGCCCTGTGCAGTTCGGACAAGCACCATGTGGCGCGTTAAATGAGAATAGTCTCGGTTCGATTTCTGGCAAACTAAAACCAGAATCAGCCGTTGTATAGTGTTCAGAAAAAGTTTTTTCGGCTCCGGAGTCGTGCTCCAGCACTGTTATGACTCCCTCACCTAAGTGCAATGCCTGCTCAATTGACTCCGTGATACGCTGATGCACATCTGGATCGACACTTAATCTATCAACTGCAATTTCAATAGTGTGCTTTTTGTAGCGATCAAGCTCTGGTACATCGTCGATATCCATCATTTGCCCATTCACCCGCACTCGGATATAGCCAGCTTTACGAGCCTCCTCGATGACATGCCGATGCTCACCTTTCTTGTCCTTGATGACTGGTGCTAGGATTATAATCCGCGTGCTTTTTGGATAATTCTCGACCGCATCGACTATCTGGGCTGGTGTTTGACGTGTTAGTTCCTCACCGGAGTTAGGATCGTGTGGAATGCCAATCCGAGCAAATAGTAAGCGCAAGTAGTCATAGATCTCAGTCACTGTTGCCACTGTACTACGCGGATTGCGGCTGGAGGATTTCTGGTCAATCGAAATCGCCGGCGAGAGGCCATCAATCTGATCAACATCAGGCTTTTCCATTAGGCCCAAGAATTGTCGCGCGTAGGCCGAAAGGCTCTCGACATAGCGGCGCTGACCCTCGGCATAAATCGTATCAAAAGCCAATGAACTTTTACCCGATCCAGACAGTCCGGTGATAACGATGAGTTTATCGCGCGGAATTTCTAAATCAATATTCTTGAGGTTGTGTTCGCGGGCTCCACGAATCCGAATTGAGTCCATTTATCTCCTCATTTTGCAAACAAAAACTGCCATCCATTGTAACCCCGATGTCAAGTCCGGTCAAGGTTAGGATTCTCTATAACAGTTCATTGACCTATCCTTTTAGACTTGGTGATATCATTTATTTCCTCCAGCTGATCGCGCAAAATGGCAGCTTTTTCAAACTAGACGACGTCGACCTCTTTGCTGTAATTACGCGTGTTGGATCTCCTTTTGTCGGCTAACTCGCTGTGCACTTGTTGACCTTTGAGCTTATTGATTAGTTCATCATCCAAAAACCCTCGCCGGCTGTTCAGCTCGACCTCAATTTCGGACTGGCCTGCAATTGTAGCCGCGGCAATCCGGTGTCGGCCGCCATTTAGCCTGTAGGATACTTTACCATTCTCTAGTTTTACCATAGAAACATAGATCGGATCCCGCTCTTTGGCCTCGTCATAATGACTGTCCTGATAAGCTCTTGCTAGCTCACGAACAAAATCTATACTCTTACGGCCATTTTTCTCGTGTTTACTTAATTCTTGGAGTTCGGAAGCAATCTGTGGTGATTCAATCAAGTCCTTGAGATTCATCTTAACCCGTCCGAAGTCAACCACACGCCGATCTTGGGCGGTTGATAGTTCCTTAACTGGCGATCGATCTGCCATCTCGATTGCCGTAGCAGAGGTAGCCATCAGAATATTGAATCCTCTGTCGAATTTTTGTCTTTCATATCTTAATTCGCTTTCAAACCGTTGCTTCGCCATTGGATCGATAATCGATCCACTAGGATATTCACTTGTATTCTGTTTATCAGCAACCAGTATCTTGGCTTGCATGACAAACCATTCTTTTTTCGGCATCGTCTTATGAATCTCTTTGCCATCCTCAGTCTTAGTCATGATTATATTGTTACCCACGATATAGGTCTGCCAACCATCTTCGATCCGCCCGTCGGTGCGCAACACCTTATACTCGCTGGAGCCTAATGCAGGTGTAGTTCTGCCATCTGGTTGCGGCACATCAAGCATGCTAAATTTATCCTCAACGCCGGCCTTGACCAGTTCTTGCCTGGTCGCCTCAGCCTTATCGATTGCCGAGGTCGTTGTAACTTCTGGCTGTCCACTCACTAGAGAATCCGCCAGCTCGCGGCTAGAAAAATTATTATGCTCGTCAGGTTGGGGTGATTCAGAATGCTCGTTCATTGACCAATTTTCTTTGACTTCATTATATCATTTATCTCCTCCAGCTGATCGCGCAAAATGGCAGCTTTTTCAAATTGTAAATTAGCCGCTGCTAGCTCCATTTGCTCGGTCAACTGGCGCGTCAGATAAGCCAGCTCGTCTTTGGGTACTTTACGAAAATCAACCTCGTGCACATCGGCCGTCTCAGCCTCAGCTTCTTCGCGCATTCGCTCGGCGATGGCTTTTTGGACACCTCTTGGGGTGATGCCGTGCTTTTTGTTGTAGGCTTGCTGCAATTTCCGCCGCCGCTCAGTCTCGCTAATCGCGCGCTCCATCGAGCCAGTCATTTTATCAGCGTACATGATGACCAGGCCGTCCTGATGCCGCGCTGCCCGGCCAATCGTTTGAATCAGGCTTGACTGACTACGCAAGAAACCCTCCTTGTCAGCGTCAATGATGGCCACCAGGCTAACTTCTGGCAAATCAAGTCCTTCGCGCAAGAGATTGATCCCCACCACCACGTCATAGACGCCGAGTCGCAAATCGCGCAAAATATCGGTCCGTTCTAAGGTATGCACCTCGGAGTGCAAATACTGCACCTTGATGCCGATATCAGCCAAGTAATCGCTCAAGTCCTCAGCCATTCGTTTAGTCAGAGTCGTCACCAAAGCCCGCTGTCCTTGGCTCACCCGAACTCGAATCTCGGCAATCAAATCATCAACTTGATGCTCGCTCGGTCGCACCTCAATCTTCGGGTCGAGCAAGCCAGTTGGGCGAATGATCTGCTCGACCACTTGACTAGACCGAGATAGTTCATATTCGCTCGGCGTGGCCGACACATAGACGACTTGATTGATGTGGCGATCAAATTCAGCGTAGGTCAGTGGCCGATTATCAAGCGCACTAGGCAGGCGGAAGCCGTGATCGATTAAGATTTGTTTGCGCGCCCGATCACCATTGTACATCCCTCGCACCTGCGGCAAAGTCATGTGCGATTCGTCGACAAACATCAAAAAATCATCTGGAAAATAGTCCAGTAGAGTGGCTGGTTGCTCGCCGGCCTCGCGACTAGTCAAGTAGCGAGCATAATTTTCAATTCCTTTGACATAGCCAGTTTGCTCCATTATCTCGACGTCATAGTGAATTCGATTCTCCAGCCGCTGCGCTTCGAGAAGCATATTTTGACTCTTAAACCACTCGATCCGCTGGGCCGCCTCTTGTTTGATCCGACCAATCACCTGCACCATTTGCTCTCGCGGCGTCACAAAGTGCTTGGCCGGATAGATCGAAAGCTTTTCTAATCGTCGTATGACCTCACCGGTCAGCGGATTTATCTGAGTAATACGAGTCAGCTCATCACCAAAAAATTCCAGTCGATAAGCGGTCTCATCACCAATCGGAAAGATATCAACGTTTTCGCCGCGGACTCTAAAAACTCCGCGTTCAAAAGCCGTGTCATTGCGAGCATATTGGATATCAGTCAGATGTCGCAGCAGCTTGTCACGCTTACGAGTCTCGCCAACTAGTAAATGAATCGTCATTTCGGTATAGTCTTTGATCGAGCCAATACCGTAAATACAGCTGACACTCGCGACGATAATGACATCACGACGACTCAAAAGCGAGCTAGTAGCCGCATGGCGCAAGCGATCGATCTCTTCATTGATGGCACTGTCTTTTTCGATATATGTATCAGACCGAGCGATGTAAGCTTCTGGCTGATAGTAGTCGAAATAGCTGACAAAATAGTGCACCGCCGCATCGGGGAAATATTCGCGAAATTCGCCATAGAGCTGAGCGGCTAGAGTTTTATTGTGCGACAAAACCAGCGTTGGCTTACCCGCGGCTTTAATGATATTGGCCATCGTAAAGGTCTTACCCGAGCCTGTCACACCCAAAAGTGTCTGCTCGCGCCCACCTTCTTTAAGACCGTCAGTGAGCTTAGCAATCGCCGCCGGCTGATCGCCCGAAGGATTGTATTTGGACTGTAATTTATGTAAGCTCATCAGAAATTATTATACGATAAGTTATCAAGAAGTGCTCTTAGATAGTTAGTATGAGTATGGCTGTGGCAAACGCGGCTAACTGCCACAGATCAGTCCAGCGCATTGGACGAGCACCGTGCGGCAATGGACTAGTTGGCTCGTCATGCCAATGCATCGCGCCGTGGAAGGCCATCTCGCGCTTGACTATTGCAGTCTGAGGTATCAACTTGAGCTTTATCAAGTTCTCAAACATGTCCGGTGCCAGAGCGCCAAGTATGGCCGATATGATGATAAATAGCTCAGGGCCAAAGGCATATTTATGAGTTGCCAGAGCCAGTAATAAAATCACTCCACCGATAAAATCTACCGCTAAGGTAGCGATCGATTTGACCGTCAAATTTTTATTATCTATATAGTAATGGCCATGCGGAATAAAATCACAAGCGTAATGCGATATAACTGCTGCTACAACAGCTACTAGCACGGCTGCCCAAAGCGGAGTCAATGGGCTAACTAGAGTAATCACGGCTGCTCCCACTATTACTCCAACGCTACTATGTCCAACTGCAATCATTAGAGTTAATTATAGCAAATAATGTTAAAACGTCTTGTCGACTAAGTGCCAGTCTAAAGAAAGTTAAAAAGATGGAAAATATTTTAATAGCGAGGTTTTACGTAGTTTTTAGTAATACTTAATTACCAAACTACTATATTACTGACTGCCTAAATCTCACCCTGCTTTAAATTATTTTAACAGCCTCCAACAGAAGAATATATTGCCTAAATACACAAACAGCCCCAATTAAGTTGGGACTATTTGCGTATAGATTTATTTTTTATTTTGCGTTAATAAGGGCTGCTGTTGAATTTTAAGGTTATGATTCGTTGTGTTTTTTACAGCATAAGCATTATAAGAAAATCTGTCAAGACTTTTTTATCAAACTTTCTATTTTTTCCTCATCAAAACCAATCACAATCTCGCCATCAAAATCAATCACAGGCACTCCCATCTGACCGCTTTTGTTGATCATCTCTTGAGCGGCTGTTTGATCTTTGCTCACGTCAATTTCTTTGTAATTGACTCTTTTTTCCTTCAAAAAATCTTTGACAGCGATACAAAAATGACAGGTTGGAGTTGTATAGACTATTACTTCTGACATAATTTCTCCTTAGTTTACTACTATACTTAGTATAGCATTGATTTATTTTCTAGCCAACCATTTGGCAGCCTGAATGGCTGCCTTAGCCCCCTCACCAGCTGCGATTATAATCTGCTTCTCAGCTATATCTGTAGCATCGCCGGCTGCAAAAACCCCCTCCACATTGGTCGCGTTGTACTGGTCGATTATAATTTCATTATTCTCAGTTAGCTTGATAAAGCCATGCAAAAATTCCGTCGCTGGCACACTACCAGCCTCGATCAATACTCCCGCCACAGCCAGCTCTTTATCCACACCACTGATATGATCTGATATCTCGATGGCACTGACAAACTTATCACCTTTGATTTTCTTTACTTCGGAGTTATTTAAAATCCTAATATTATTAGCTTCATTGACCTTATCTATCATAATTTGATCGCCCGTCAGAGCATCTTCGATATTTATTATGTAAATTTGCTTAACTATCTTAACGACATTAAGAGCAGCATCTAGGGCCGAATTGCCACCGCCGACAATAGCAATATCCTTGCCTGCAAAGATCGGCCCGTCGCACCAAGCACAATAAGTTACCCCGCGATTGAGATAAGCCTCTTCGCCCTCAATACCTAGCTTCCGAGGCACGCGACCGCTCGAGAGAATAACACTCTTAGCACTCTGAGTATGACCATCCCCGGTAGTCACCACAAAGCCATCATCGGACTTGGCTACTGCTTTGACACCGCTAGAAACTAAGCGCAACTCAACCTCATCCTTAAATTCTTCTAGATGGTGCTCAAACATTTTTGTCAGTTCGGTGCCAGTAATCATGGTGTGTCCGGTATAATTCTCGATGTCGCTACTCCAGGCCGCCTGCCCGCCAATATCACGCGTCAGGATTAGCGTCTTGAGCTGCTTGCGAGCAGCATAAATCCCGGCTGTCATGCCGGCCGGACCACCGCCAATTATTATCAGATCATAAGACGGCTTGGTTTGTGTCATCTAAATTCCTTTGGTTTATAGTCATGAGGCGCCCGAGCGAGTAAATCAAGTAATTGGTGCTTAGACAGCAGCCCCTCCTGTGCTCCGATATGCTGGACGACATTCATTGAATTAATTGGTGCCCATCGCATGGCAGTTTCAATCGACTCACCCATCGCAATGGCAGCTGTAAAGGTCGATGAATATGAATCCCCCGCACCAGTACGTTCAAATGGCGGTTTAGGATCGGGATAATTTCGCATCGACCAGACAGTCTTACCATCTGATGCGTAGCTACCGTGCGGGCCATCGGTGATGCAGACAATTTTTGACCCGTAGCTATGTAATGCTTGGGTTAATTTCCTTATATTCATTTCTTTAATACCAGTGATAAATTGAGCTTCCTCCTTATTACAGAAGAAAAGTTCAGTTCGTGCATATAATTTTTTCAAGGCCTCCACGCCAAACTTCATCTGGAAGGTACCAGGCTGAAAAGCCACTTTGACGTCTTGATTCTTGTCTAGATAGGCCATCAAGCTGCGGTGAAATTCCAATGAATTTTCCCCGAGCGAACTTAAATAGATCCAGCGTGGTTTTTTGTGGCCAATCATTTTTGGCATACGATAATCATACTTTTCGTGCTTGATTAAAATTGTCCGATCATCGCGATACCACAGCACGTAATGATAGTTAGTTTTTTTGCCTCGATTAATCTGGAAAAATTCCGTCGAGACTTTCTCTTTATGCATCGCCCTCATGATGTCATGACCGTAAGTATCAGCCCCGATATTACTAGCCAAACCAGACTTCAGACCCAGTCTGGCAAAACTGACAGCCGCATTGGGGCTATTGCCCACTCCGGAGATTATTGTTACGTCGTGAAAAGGCAGCTTAGCACCATAAGTCATACACAACAGTGGATGATGATCCTTCGGTGACGGTTCAACTTCGGCTTCATTCGGCATTAATTCAATAAAAGCGTCCACCACCACATCGCCAATGGCCACAATATCTAGCCTATTACTCATCTTACCCTCCTAAATGTAATTTTTATTTATCCTAAATTTATCCAGTGCCGAATTACGCAAGATACCAGCCTTAGCACCAATATAGCTCACAACCGAGGTGGCATTAGCAGCGCCCATCGTTAGTGCCTTTTCAATATCACCGTCGCGCATCATAGCGGCCACAAAGCCGGAGCCAAAAGCGTCGCCAGCACCGGTTCGATCTACCACCCTGACCTTCTTGTAAATACCGCAATTATAGGTAAAGCCGGCATGTGCAGCCCAAGCACCACGAGGCCCATCGGTCATCACGATTGTCGAGATGCCAGCCTCACGGGCGCGTGATAATAGCTCCACAGGCTCATTATACCCCACTAGAGTCTCGGCTTCATCACGGTTGATAATCACAATATCGGCCCTAGTTAAAATTTTTAATAATCGTCGTGGCTTTTTTAGCTCCGATGCACCTGGATTGATTGCTATCTTAATACCTTTAGTTCTCGCTAGATCAATCAAACGAGAGAGGATTTTCAAATCACCATTGAGAGAAGTGATAAATATCCAGTCTACCTGCACACTAGCCAGATTAAAATCAGTTTTTTCGAAATAAAGTGAAGCTCCTCGATGGATCAGAATCGTCCGATCACCAGAGTAGGGCTTAAGCAAAGCCGAGTAGCCGGTGTGATGCTTGGCATTTTTTTTGATTAACCCGGTCGCAACACTTTCTTTCTCGAGTTGATGCAAAACTTCGCGACCGGCACTGTCGAGGCCAATCTTGGTTAGACAGGCCACCTTAAATCCTTGCCGTGCGAAAGTCACAGCGGTATTTGTGGCGCTACCGCCAGTTTCGTAGACTATGTCCGAAACATCTATTTTGTCCCCGAATGGAATAAGATTGAATTGATCTTTGTTAATCCGTTGCGGTTTAAAAGCCTTGCTAAACAAAAATACGTCCTGAGTGGCCGAGCCCACAGTCAAGATGTCAAATTTATTTTTTGACATATTTTACTACAATGCCTTCCGCTTGATGGTTTGGATAATCGTCTGTGCGATCTGAGGTGAAGACAAGCCATATTCATCCCACAATTCCGACACTGTACCCGATTGACCAAAGCGATCTTTAATGCCGATAAAGCCGATTGGTACCGGATGATGAAAAGCCAACATCTCGGCAATAGCGCCGCCTAGTCCGCCAGCCACCTGAGCTTCTTCAACTGTCACCACAGCACCGGTTTTCTCGACACTCTTTAGGATGGTAATCTTATCGAGCGGCTTGACCGTAGCACAGTTTATTATTTCTACGGTATGCCCATCAGCTTCGAGCTCGCGGGCGGCCAGTAAGGCTTCGTATAATAACGGCCCGCAAACGATGACCGAAACATCTCTACCCTCTTGGATTACATTAGCCTGCCCAATCTTAAACGGTGTCTCCTTAGTCGTCACAAGCGGAGTCTTCTCACGAGCCAGCCTAATATAGGCTGGTGTCTTAGTTTTGGCTAGAGCAACCGTCGCCTTATGCGCCTCGACAGCATCGCATGGAACAACTACTGTCATGTTGGGTAATACCCGCATCAAGGCAATATCTTCTAACATCTGATGAGTCGCTCCATCTGGTCCGACCGACACACCAGCATGCGAGCCAACAATCTTGACTGGTTGCTCGTTTAAGCAGATAGTGGTGCGGATTTGCTCCCAATTGCGGCCTGGCGAGAATGCTGCATAGCTTGATACGAAGGGAATTTTACCGACAGCTGCCAAACCAGAGCCAATTGTGACTAGATTTTGCTCAGCCACACCGATCTCAATAAAGCGCTCAGGAAATTCTTTGGCAAAAATACTCATCAGAGTCGATCCGACCAAATCAGCCGACAAAGCCACCACGTTGCTATTATCTCTGCCAGCTTCAACTAAGCCTTCTCCAAAGCCTTTACGGTTAGGTAAATACTCGATCGAGTCTAGAAATAATTTTGGATTTAGATGCTGTGATTTAATTAACATTACTCGTGCTCACCCCTAATTTTTCCACGCATTGTCCGCAAATCATCCAATGCCACTCGCTCTTGCTCAGTCTTTGGCGGTGCACCAGGATGATCGGCTAAGTTTGGCGGCGCGCCATGCCAACTAAAATCATACTCCATGTAATCAACTCCACGGCCAGGAATGGTGTGCGCAATGATGCAAGTCGGTTTCTCAAAGACTGCCCGACTTTGTTCGCAAGCGGCAATTATTTCTTCAATGTTATGACCATCGATATCTATCACATGCCAGTTAAAAGCCTGCCACTTCATAGCCAAAGGCTCGAGCGGCATGACATTTTCGGTAGTACCGTCAATCTGAATATTATTGCGATCCACAATGACGGTTAAATTGGATAATTTATTTTTGCCGGCAAACATCATTGCCTCCCAGATATTACCTTCATCCAGCTCACCGTCACCAGTGCAGCACCAAACTCGTTCTTGCTTCTTGCCATCCATGCGCAACCCGTAAGCCATACCAACTGCCTGCGACAAGCCACTGCCAAGCGGCCCGGAAGTGGTTTCTAATCCAGGCAGACGAACTCGCTCGGGATGCCCTTGCAAGCGACTGCCAAATTTACGCAAGGTCGCCAGCTCGCGCTTATCAAAGAACCCCGCTTCGGCCATAGTAGCATAGAGCACCGGATTGATATGGCCATTACTAAGCACAATTCGATCACGACCGCTCCAGCCTGGCTGGTCAGGTTTGATCTGGGCGACTTTAAAAAATAAAGCCACAAAGACGTCAGCCATACCAAGTGAACCAGCCGAATGCCCACTTCCAGCTCCGGCTAGCATCTTGATGATCTCCTGACGAATTGTATTGGCTTTAAGCTCTAGTCCCTTGATTGTCACTTTAGTGCCTCCATTAGCTCACTATAGCGGCTAGCCGGGTCGTCTGCATCAAACAAATAGGTATTAACATTGACGATGTCCGGCTTGGCTCGAGCAATCTCGGGCAAGCTGCCGGCCGCCACCCCGCCATCGATACCGATCTCTAGATCTGCCCTGATGGCTCGGGCGTGAGCAATTTTATCTAAATTTGTGGCATCAAATTTTTGGCCAGCGAAACCAGCTGGATACATCATGATAAGCAAGTGGTCAATTTCTCCTAGTAAACCTTCAATTTGCTGCACACTGGTACTTGGATTAATCGCCAGACCGACCCTCTGGCCATCCGTCCGGACAGATTGGATGACCGGTTCAATCGTTTGACCGCATTCATATTGAATAATAATCAAATTTGGCATTAGTTGTCGAGCAATTTTAGCCTGCATGAGTGGATCATTGACCATCAAATGAATGTCGATCTTAACTCCGCCAATCCGTTCGATTTCCGACATGTCCAAAGTTTTATTGTCGACAAATTGACCGTCAATCACGTCAAGCTGGAAGCGATTAGTCAGCTGACGCACAACCGCTAGCCGCTTGTCGTACTCAGCCTTAGTCCTAGCTAATACTGCAGGTACTACTTTAGCCACCTAGTCCTCGAACTCTTTAATTTCATTGATTCGCCGCTGATGACGCTCCTGGTTAGAAAAAGGAGTTGACAGCCAAGTTTTAGTTATATGCATAGCCTCAATCGGAGTCAAGAAACGCGCTGGCAGGCTCAAGATATTGCTGTCATTGTCTGCTCTTGTTTCACGCGCGATTTCTTCGTCCCAAACTACCGCTGCGCGAACCCCCCTAAATTTATTTGCAGCAATCGCCATGCCTTGACCACTACCACAAACTAGTATGCCACGCGCGCGCGCATCAGCACTAACGGCCTCGGCCACCTTCTTGGCATAAACTGGATAATCATCAGCCGGATCGAACTCTGCCGGGCCGAGATCAATCAGCTCAAATTCGGCATTTAACGCTTGCTTGAGTTCGTCTTTGGCCGCTAGACCCGCGTGATCGCTGGCAATAAATATCTTCATTTTAATTCCACCTTACATTTAATCTAGTCTGGCTTTAATTTTAATGTAGTGCGAGGAATAAACGATAATCGGTGTGAGGCGTACCGCCCGTGCGTTGAGCTGAGAATCGCAGTTTTGAAGGGAGAAATGCACAAAATAAAAGTACTCCTAGACTACTTTTTTATAGATTTACCAGCCAATCCAACCATCTCTACTAGTCGGTTTGAATATCCCCATTCATTATCATACCAAGCCACTACCTTGACCATATTGCCATCGACGACATTAGTCAGCTTGAGGTCTGCGATCGATGAATGCGAATCTCCGACAAAATCCTTACTAACTAATTCTTCTTCGGTCCAAGCCAGTATCCCTTGGAATCGTACCTCTTTGGTGGCTTTTTTGATAGCCGCGTTAACTTCTTCGATAGTGGTATTTTTCTTGGTCAAAAAAGTAAAGTCCGATAAAGACACTACTGGCGTTGGTACCCGGATCGATAAGCCGCCAAAAACACCTTTTAGAGCGGGCAAGGCCTTAGCTGCAGCAATGGTGGCACCGGTCGTAGTCGGTACAATATTCTCAGCAGCAGCTCGAGCTTCGCGCTTATCTTTAGCCGGACCATCCTGCAAAACCTGACTAGCCGTATAAGAGTGGACTGTAGTCATCATGGCTTTTTCGATACCAAATTCGCGTTCGATAACGGCTGCCACTGGAGTAATGCAATTAGTTGTACAGCTGGCATTAGAAATGATCTCAGCCTGACCTAACTGATCCTCATTGACACCAATGACATGAGTTGAAACCTTCGAGTCATCACCCTTAGCAGGCGCGGATATGACGACTCGGCGAGCACCAGCCTGCAGATGCAACGATGCCAGCTCACCCTTGACAAAGCGGCCAGTCGACTCGATCACGACATCGACATTCAGCTCTTTCCACGGTAACTTATCAGGTTCTTTCTCGGCTGTCACAATTATTTTCTTACCGTCTACAATAATGTGTTTTTCATCAAAACTGACGTCGTGACTATAGCGTCCATAGCTTGAATCATGTTTCAGTAAATGCGCCAGCGTCTCCGTGCTAGTCAAATCGTTGATCGCTACAACTTCTAGATCCGGATTAGTAAATGTGATCTTAAATGCGTTGCGGCCAATGCGGCCAAAGCCATTAATTGCTACTCGAGTCATGTCAAATGCAGATCCTTGTATTAGTTATGCTTATAGTGTAGCAGTTATGAGCCCCTAAGCTCAAGGATTAAGTTGCTTATTATAACTTACATTTTAGTGTGCGGCTTACAAATGTTTCCGCTGCAATCACCGCCATCAATTAGCATCTCAATATCTTGGCCGTCATGCGTGCCACAAAGCGCTTGATTGGTTTTAGTGTTAACAAAGCTGGGCACGGCAGCAAAACCCCCGCAAGCTTCGCCAATAATGCCAATATACCGATCCATCAACTCTTTATTTTTTTTATTGTTCCAGACTTCCAGCTTAGTGATTTCAATCTTTTTTTTCTCTTCCAGCTCCCTTATCACCGGCTCCATGGAGAGGCAATGCGGGCAACCATCACCATAAAATTCAATTATATTATCAAGCTTTTGACTCATCATCATCCCTCTTTTTATTTTTATATGAACTTCTAAATATTAGCACAGTTACAACAAATATTATTGTGGCGGTTAGACTGGAGAGTAAACAATATTGACACCACGCTTTGATCACAAAAGCTTGAAGACTCAACAAGTATATGGTCGGTAAAAACCCAGCCAAACCAGTTAATAATAAAATTCTGGGGTTAGCTTTGTTGGTCATAAAATAAACTGCCATCAACATAACAAATATATAATAGATGACTCCCAAAAGTGCCACAGGTATACCAGCTACCGTAGCAAACTGACTAGTCAATACCCGTTCGCAGCCGTGCGAGATGTTGCAGATCAAGCCAGCTCCAGAATAATGCTGATAAGTTAAATAGCTCGCATCAGCTAGACCAATCAAAGTGGTTAATAAAATGACCACCAAGGGTATTTTATTGGCTGAGGGCTTGGTCGATTGCATTCTCAATGTCTTTAAGGCCGGACTGTAAGTCAACTGGCTGACCATTTACGTAAAAACTCGGTGTACCGGGCAAGTCAAGCTGTGTGCCTAGATCGACATCAGCTTGGATCTTACTCTTGAAACGTTTAGCTTCAATATCAGACCTAAACTTGTCTACATCGATGCCAATATCGCGAGCATAAGCGATAAACTTCTCATTTGGATTTGCTAATTCAGACCATTCGTTTTGCTTTTCATAAAGCAAGCTATGCATCTCCCAAAATTTTCCTTGTGCACCAGCCGCTTCGGCGGCCTGAGCGCTCGGCCAAGAATTTTTATGCATATCAAGTGGAAAATTTTTGAATACAAAAAATATCTTGTCACCATACTTGGGTAACAACTCATTTTTGATCAATGGGTGAATTCGTCCACAAGCTGGACACTGGAAGTCGCCAAATTCAGTTACAACCACTTTAGCCTGCGGATTACCTTGGCTCCAGCCAGTACGTAATTCTTTCTGTTGAGCTTCACTGGCCACTCGGCTTTTTTGATCGCTTTGGTTGCTCTGAGTAGCATCATTTTTAGGTGTGGAAGCCGCCCAAATCACAAAACCAATCACAGCCAACACCACCAAGCCAACAATTATAGTGGGTAAATATTTCTTCATAATTTTAAATTATATCAGATTAAGAGGAGCCATTAAAGACTCTTCAGACTAGCATCAACATCGTCCAGCTCAGTATCTAATTGAGAAGCAGACTCTTGATCGAGCTCTTTGATACTTTTATCGATATCACCAGCTGAAGTTATTTGACCAACTGCTGTAGTCGCCTGCTGCGGAACAGATTTCGAGGTCGAAACGGCTGCTTGATTACTCGTGGTCGGCTGCTTGTTATTAGCAAATATAATCGCACCAGCTACAAAGGCTAAGATCATAGCAATCAAAACTAATTCGACGACGATTGAACCTTGTGGCTGCTTCATAACTTTCATTCCTATCTGTTACTAGATGAATTATAATTATCTGGCTCAGATTGTAACTGCGTCTGCGCAGCCGACTTAACTGCCTGTAAAAATGCTTTGACCGATTGCTTGTAGGCTTTTATAGCCACTTTGTAAGACTCAACTTTTTCCCTAATAGCCGCTTCCTGCACCTTGCGATTATCACTATTACAATCAAAGCTTGCGACAGCACCGATGACAGCAGCGCGAGCTTGTGTGACGGCTTGCTTTTTGGTGTTGATATCTACTAGCAATGTGTCGTCACGCTCAACCTGCAAGTTCTTGCTGGCGACAAAACTCATAGCCCGTTCGACTCGCTGATCAATCCGACTGGCAATTTCTCCAGTTATCACCTTGACGTGATCATGTTTGGTCGTAACTCTGGCTTTAATCTTGTCGCATATACCCTGCTTGAGCTCAGCTCGTTTGGCCTGTATTTTCTTTTTAATTTCATCTCGTTGCTCATTAGCATTTTTTTGAGCCTGATTGACGGTTGCTTGCTTCGACTGAGTGTCTTGCTGGGTCTGGGCATAAAGCTGATCACCACCATCGTGTGCTAAGACCGGCTGTACCAAAAACAGCCCAAGAGCAATTAATGGTGCTAAGGCGGAGATTATTAGAACCTGTTTTTTCATAGCTGACTAACTCATTCTTGATGGCTTAAGGATACCATAAATGCTTAAGCTTCTCTAATCAATTAGCCTAGCTTGATCTTAGATTCGGTAAAGGTTTCGACTTTACGGGTGGCTGGATCGTACTTACGCAGCTTGATCGGGTCCGGCGTTTTGGTAGAATTTTTACGCGTATAGTAGAGCGATCCTGTGTCGGAATTCTTGAGTACAATGATTTGTCTAGCGGTTTTCTTGGCCATAATCAGACTATGGTAGCAGATTCAGAGAGTTTTTTCAAGCCAGGAACTGATTTGACTAGATTTATCATCTTGAGCGGCGTTCTAATAGCATGTTCCTCGAACAATATCGTTCGAACGTATGTGAGAACCTGATTGTCATCCTGGGGCATACATTTGTTATCTTGAGCGGAGTCGAAAGATCTGCCCTCTCGTCAATGCATAAAGATTCTTTTCTGCCAGCCGGTGGATCAGAACGACAAAGCAGACGACTTGATATGACATATACTATGATTAAATATCCAGCGTGATCGATACTGGACAATGATCCGAACCCATCACGTCGGGGTGAATCTCGGCGGCGGTGACTTTATCGCGCAGAGCCGCTGACACTAAAATGTAGTCAATCCGCCAGCCGATATTACGAACACGAGCTTGGGCAAGGTAGCTCCACCAGCTGTAGTGGCCATTTCCTTCTGTAAATATCCGAAATGTGTCGACAAAGCCAGACGCAATAAAATTATCAAAACCCTCCCGCTCCTGCTCGGTAAAGCCTTTTTTGCCGGCGTTTTCTTTTGGACGAGCTAAGTCATCTGCGGTGTGAGCAACATTCAGATCGCCGCAGAAAATGACCGGTTTATTGCGCTCCAACGTTTTGCAATAGTCCAAAAAAGCCGGATCCCAATGCTTATGTCGCAGCGGGATACGCGACAAATCGTCCTTGGCGTTGGGAGTATAGACTGTCACAACATAAAATTTGTCATACTCGGCTGTGATGACTCTACCCTCCGAGGCCGCATCACGCGTCTCGCTATCGATGAAGCTATATTTACCGGCCACACCATCCGAAAAACCATTGACCACCTTAATTGGTTTGATGCGTGAGAAAATCGCCGTGCCAGAATAGCCCTTTTTCTCAGCCGAATTCCAATATTCATCGTAATCCGGCAAGTCAACCTCGCTTTGATTTTGCTCGGCCTTGGTCTCTTGCAAACACAAAATGTCCGGCTTGTGCTGCTCCACAAACGGCATAAAGACGCCTTTGCGATGAACCGCCCGAATACCATTTACATTCCACGAGTATATTTTAACCTCAGCCATAATAGTCAATTATACCTCATAACAAATGTACTGCACTAAAAAAGCAGATGGTATTTTTTAGCCATCTGCTTTTACAAATAATCTGAAATGTTCAAAACATTTTCCTTTCTATGTCTCTTTTATTTTTTAAGTGCTAGTCCTTTTCTCCCTGACTTCTCTGCTTTTAGTGCCCATTTAACGGCCATTTCGTCTAGTATTTCGTCCAACGTCCTCGCATTATAGACCCGATTCTTCGGTCCGTGCTTGTCCTTCCTAAGGTGGCGACGCATTCATCTCTCACCTCCCCTCTAAGATTAACTTATCATCACTATACGTTTGGATTATGTACGGTCGCAGTGATAATTCTCACAAATATATAAAATGTAATTCCTCCTTACACCTTGCCCATATCAACCAAAGAAGCCTTCGATGTGACTTAATCCAAACACCCCGAAAGCTCTTGATTGCGATTTTAGGCTATAATTTTATATCTTGCAGTGATGTTTATTACTTTTGTTCTGGTTTGTCGGATTTATCTTGGACTTCGGCTTTGGTAAAAAGTTTTTTTAGTAAAATTATCAAATAAATTAAAGTCGTCATGATCAAAAGATAGATCATAAAATAAACTGCTGAGAAGACATTCTTGGGGCAAGTAGTAATGGCCGCCGCGCCTTGAATTTGCTTTGTAAAAGCCAATTCAGCTGGTGTAATGTAGCCGAGTGGATGAATCATATCATATCGACACAGACCAATTGAGCTAGTGCCTTTAATGGCCAGTAGCGAAAGGGCCGCTAGAGCCACGATCTCAACTCCGATTATAGTGTAGAATACTTTTCGCAATGACATGACAAGTCTAATTATAATATCATTAAGCCAATCTAGGCCAGTCATCTAAAGCTAATAGAGCCACATTGGGTTTTCCTGAGAGAAGCTATTGCCACTCGAAAATTCGGGGTTGGTTGGCACCAAATCAACCAAAACTTTAAACTCTTCGCCGACGTTATTGATTTGATAGATAATTTCTCCATATTGGTCGCCTTTTTGGACCGCACCATTCATAATTAAATACTTACCATCTGGTGAAAACGTGCCATCAAGCATAAAGACGCCACTCTTCATCGAGCCCGGAAACCTGGTGTCAGGTGTGTATCCAGCCTGGCTCAATCGAGCCGTTAAATTGTCCGTTAGATCAGCTTCTTGCTTGCCAGATTCGATATTGAATATTTTATGACGCTCAAAACTAACGACATACTTACCATCTGGAGAGAGTGCAATATGTAAACTACCAGCGTCCTTTATTACTTTGATCTCCTGCTTTTTGTCTAGATCATAGATATGCAAACTGACACCGTCTTTTGGCGAGAAAGAACTGTAAGCGATTTTATTTGCCCGATCAAACCACTCAGGTGATTCGTCCGGATCGGCTGACGGACTAATCCGTGTATACTTTGTCGTACCGAGATCAATCACATAAATATTTAGGTCTTTAGGAGGATTGTCCGCAGTCTGGCTAGCTTGTACCACTACTTTCTTTCCATCTGGCGACAATGAAGGCCGACTAATTGAGTACAGTCCTGACACCGCAACCGCCTTCTTCGCGCCATCACTATTGACCAGCACCAGCTCATTGCCATTGGGATAAATTACCCGATCGGCTCTCATATCAAAGCCACCTGGATTGAGGATAATTTCACGCGCTAATTTACCATCAAACTTGGTCAAAATAGCCTGGGGGTTTTTGAGATTTGGCAAACGGTAGTAAATTCCGGGCGAAAAAGGCTTGGATTTCTTTAAGTATCGATCGCTAGCCGGGTTGGTTGGTGACATCTCTTGGATGCGCCAAATTGCAAACACCGACACCAGCACCAAAGCGATAATTACCGCTACGGTCACAGTGAGGCTCTTTAGCTTCGGGGTTAACTTAGCCTTAGGTTTGGTTTTGGGCATCAATCATCTCCACTTTGCTTTAAAAAAATTAGCTAATGCTAAGAAATTTAGCTATTTTAAAAACACTGCAGATGATTATACCTACAATCTGTCCACTTGAGAACCTTGAGCTTTTTAAAAAACTCCTTTTTCTATTTTTTGATGGCCCCCTCGGCGATCAAAAGTGCCCGTTTTTGATCCTCGCCACCACGATTGTAAGCTCCGAGCTTGCCACTAGCGCGAATCACCCGGTGGCACGGAATCGTCGGATCAAGATTGTGTGCCATCAGTGTGCCGACCGCTCGAGCCGCCCCAGGGCTGCCGGCTGCCACTGCCACTTCGCCGTAGCTCAGAGTCTGGCCCCGCGGAATATGACGCACCACCTCGTATACTCTTTCGCTAAATTGACTCATAAGCACATTGTAGTTTAGATTGAGATATTTTTGATATAATTAAGAGATATGAATTTTAAATTAGAGGAAAATGTCAGCCTCAAAGATCTGACAACTTTTAAGCTAGGTGGTCAGGCACGCTATCTGGCTCGTGTACTTTCTGTCAAAGAGCTAGCCGACTGTCTAAAATGGGCCGCGCAACAAAAACTCGCTTATTTTATCTTGAGCGGTGGCTCGAATACGATTTTTAGCGACTCAGGCTTTGACGGCCTGATCATAAAAATTGAAATCAGTGGCATAGAGGTTGTCAAAGACGATCCAGGCTCGAGCCTAGTCAAAGCCGGTGCTGGGGAGATTTGGGATGATGTCGTTCGCCGAAGTGTCGAGCTCGGACTCTCAGGGATCGAATCGCTCTCACTTATCCCCGGCCTTACTGGTAGTGCACCAGTTCAAAACATCGGTGCTTACGGGCAAGAAATCAGCCAAACACTGGTCGAGGTCGAAGCCTATGACAATATCAAAGGCAAAATGACTACCTTAAGTAACGCAGATTGCGGCTTTGCTTATCGTGATAGTATTTTTAAATCAAACGCCCGCGGACGCTACATCATCACTACGATCACGCTTAAGTTATCTAAGTTACCCCCTCAAATACCACAGTATGAAGACCTCAAAAGCTACTTTGCCGAGCACAAAATTAGCTCACCAAGCCTAGTTCAGATTCGTCAGGCCGTCATCGCGATTCGCAAGCGCAAATTGCCTGATCCGACTATCACGCCAAATGCCGGTTCGTTTTTCAAAAATCCAATTATTACTAAGGCTGAGTTTGAAGTATTGTTGCAAAAATATCCGGTATTGGGCCAGAAACCAGCTGGCTGGCCACAACCACCACGGTGGTTTTTAGACGGTGGCAGGGTCAAATTATCAGCGGCTCGACTAATAGAGCTAGCTGGCCTCACCAAAGGTTACCGGCTCGGGACTGCTCAAATTGATGTTAAGCACACGCTCGTACTGGAAAATATCGGTGGTCAGTCATCAAGCGATCTCTTCCGCCTCAAAGATGAAATCATCTCGAGAGTGCAAGACAAATTTGATATCACACTAGAGCCAGAACCGACTATAATTAGCTAAATCCAAACCGCTAGAATGGCTCCCATGATAACCATGGCGACTAAATTGTATGACATATTTAGGACGTACAATTTGCCCGGACGACCAGCAAAGATGGTCTCACCTACTCCAGTAGTCACCGAGAAACCAGCCCACAGCCAGAAGGCTGTCTGCGCACCGGCTAAGGCTGTACCAGCGCCCAGATAGTCGACAAAGTGCGCCATCACGTAAGCAATCAGAAGTGCCGCTATAAATGTCAGAGCGTATCCATTAGCGGCGTTACCTTTAAGGTTGTCCTTATGCTCGCCAACTAATTTTTTCCACGTATTACCAAACAGCACCGGCGAATACCACAGCGCACCGATCACCATATAGATCACCGCTGATACAAAAACCGCCAAGTAATTAATTTCGGCCTGAAACATATTAATTCTCCTCATAAATAACTCACTTTGCATGATACGGCGACAACACTTATGTTGGCAAGTGGATTTACTTTTAAGCTTTTTTAGCGTTGTTCAAGACTCTTAATGTCACCCACTTTATGCCGAAACGTCTCAAACTGCTTGCCACGGCTGACGACTTCAACCTCGCCATCGGCGAGAGTCTTTTTGGACACGACGATCTGCACCGGACAGCCAATCAGATCAGCATCGGCAAATTTCTCACCCGGGCTGGTGTCTAGGCGGTCGTCAAAGAGACAGTTATCCGCGCCCAGCGTCTGATAAATTTCTGCAGCCGCCTTAATATTTGCCTCATCCGGCAGCGCTACAATGTGATAGCGAAACGGCGCCACCGACTCAGGCCAGATCAAGCCGCGCTCGTCGTGATGGTGCTCGGCAACCACACCCATCGCCCGAGAAATGCCAATGCCATAGCAGCCCATGATCGGAAATTGCTTCTTACCCTGCTCATCAACATAACCCATATCAAAGGCCTTGGGGAATTTCTGCCCCAGATCAAAGACATTGCCAACTTCTGAGGCTTTGGCTTCTTTGAGGTTATCCTTGCCGCAGCGTGGGCATTTGTCGCCCGGCTTAACCTTGGCAATCTCATCTTCGACACAAAAGTCGCACTGCTCGCAGTAATAGATTACGTCCTCGCCAGCATCGGTCAAGACTTCAAATTCATAGGATATTTTGTCTGAGAAATTCCCGCCCGAAGCCTCGGTCACTTTTGCCGTCAAGCCAAGACGCGCGAAAATATCGATATATACTTGCTTGACCCGTTCATAATAATTATCAAAATCAGCTTGCGTACGGTGAAACGAATACATATCCTTCATATAAAACTCTCGCCCGCGCATGATACCGGATTTAGCCCGTAGCTCGTCGCGATATTTCCAATTGATTTGATAAACCGACAGTGGCAGCTGCTTGTAGCTTTGAGCCCGCGCCATCACCAGCGGTGTGACGACCTCTTCCTCACTCTGGCCGAGAGCATATTCATGTCCGGTCCGGCTTTTGATCTTGAAGAGTACATCAACCGAGTCCCAGCCGCCAGTCGTTTGCCAAATCGACTTGGGATGTAATACCGGCATCAGGATCTCTTGGCTGCCGAGCTGGTTCATCCGCTCACGCACGACCTGCTCGATGTTGCGCAGCACGCGCAAGCCGAGCGGCAAGTAGCTGTAAACACCAGCCATCAGCTGGTCGACAAAGCCAGCTCGAGTCAGCAGACGTGCATTGATCGATTCGAGCTCTTTTGGTACAGTCTTGCTCGGGCGAGTAAAGTTTTGAGTAAATTTCATAGCTTCATTATGACAGATAAAGCAGGAATTTGGCTAGATTTTGGCTAGATATAGAGAGATTCTTCTCCGCCAGCCGGCGGATCAGAATGACAATGGGAGCTGTCATCTTGAGCGTAGTCGAAAGATCTTGCCACATTAAAAACATAGATTCTTCTCTACGCTCAGAATGACAATGCCAAAAACGAGAGATTCTTCTCCGGCAACCGCCGGATCAGAATGACAATGGGAGCTGTCATCCTGAGGCGAAGCCGAAGGATCTTGCCACACTAAAACATAGATTCTTCTCTACGCTCAGAATGACAATGCCAAAAACGAGAGATTCTTCTCCGGCAACCGCCGGATCAGAATGACAATGGGAGCTGTCATCCTGAGGCGAAGCCGAAGGATCTTGCCACA
>JAYRII010000006.1:0-63140 GCA_041906885.1 Candidatus Saccharimonadia bacterium
CATTGCGTCTTTTCGCTGGAGGTAGCTTAAAAAAGCTGGCGTGCTACAATAAAGTTTCATGCAGGGTTTGCGAGTAATTATCGTTCATGGCTGGGGAGATGATCCAAAACGAGGTTGGATAAATTGGCTTACGGGTCAGCTGGAGAGTCGAGGAATTGAGGTGATCGCACCTGCTATGCCCAATCCTAAACGGCCGGATTTTAAGACTTGGCTGCGGGTGGTCTCAGAGGTAGTCGGCCAAGTCGACGAGCAGACGGTGCTAATTGGCCACAGCTTAGGCTGCTTTATACTGCTGCGTTTTTTAGAACAGTATCGTGGGGCTGGCCGGCTTGGCAAGCTAATACTCATCGCTGGCTTCATCTTGCCAGCAGATCCGAAACACCAGTCAAGATTTGAACCAACACCAGATTTTTCTCACATTCGTGCGGTAACTAAGAGAATTTATTGCGTATACTCAGATGATGATCATGTTGTACTACCGAGTCGGTCGAAAACCTTGCACGATAAGCTGGGTGGCGAGTTGGTGCTGGATGTTGGTAAGTGTCATTTTGCCGGCTTGCGTGGAGTCAATCAACTGCCAAGTGTGCTTGATATTGTCCTTGATTATACTTAAGACTTTATATATAATTTTGCCGGTCCGGACTTTAATTCGGTAACGGCTGGAGGTCACGTGGCAGATAAGAGCGACTCAAGACTTCTCGTGGAGGAACAAATTGACCAGGTCTTACGCTGCCGTCGAGGTGAACAGTATCGAGAGAAACTGGGTGATAATGTCGTAAGTCATCTCTATGGCGTGATTTTTGATGAGGTTAAGGGGCATTTTCCCAACTGCAAAGGCATGCCTAAGAGTACTAAGCAGCAATACTTTTTCAAACAGGTTGAAAAGACTCTGACGACGAGGCGGATCGATCGAGCTGTCAGGGACGTCGCCCGACAGAACTCTGTCACAGTCGTTTTGCAGCCGTATGCCAGGCTGTAGCCCCGAATGTAAGTAGCGAGATTTAGGGTGGGGAGAGTGGTGAATTGCCATTTTCCCCGCCCCACGAGCATTTATACGGCTTTTGTTCTGTGCTGTTGATTAAATAAGGTATACATGTTAATATAGTAAATTCGCTTACAACCGTAGGCGGACTCTCTAGAACCACCCGTCTAGAGAGACGTTCAACGCACCACTACAACACAATAAACCCAAAGCCGGAGGCGGCAAATGGGCAGTAGCTGCAACAAGAGGGTCTTCAAGGAATGCGTCGCCAGACGCATTCACGAAATCCTCGAGGAGCAGGGAGAGGATCAGCTTGAGCCGAAGTACCTGGCTCATCTGCAAGATGAGCTGTGGAAGGAGTATCAGGGCGAGGTAGACGAGGCTCTAACAGACGGCTACAAGCGAGATCGGATCGATGGCGTCGTCAAACGGCACCGGGCCGATCTCATCGAGCTACTCGGTCGCGAGAAGGCAACCTTTTATGAGGTTGTCGAGGTTTGCATCAAAAAGCTTATCGAGGGTATGAAGGTCGAGTCCGACTCGGTGCTCATATCTCGTCTAGCTGACGAGATGTGGGAGATGGTCGGTTATCGGATCGAACGAGGCATGAAGCCGCGAACGATCCGTCACAAGGCTTACCGGTCATGCGAGAAGCTACTCAACGCTGATCTCGTCTATCAGCACCGGGACGCGCTCACCGAGGAGCGTAAGGCTGGTGGTGACAACGTCATCGAACTGCCAGAGCCGGAGGTCATTGATGACGCAGTAGTAGACATGATCGAGGGGGCTATGGCTGACTTCCCCGAGGTCGACTGCGATGTCATTATCATTCGGTCCGTGGCGCCCTGCCGATGTGGCGCCGGCGTCTTGGCGGACTTCGAGCGAGCCGAGGGTGGTGAAGAGGTTGCGTTAGCTCGCAAGAGTCGGCCGCAGTCGCTCAGCTACACTCGGCTCAGCGAGGGGGATTATCTCGGCATCAACGCCCAGATCGTCTCCTAGCTAGAGCAAGTGCGGTAATTCCCCGGGGGAGCGGTGTCTTTTTAGGCACTGCTCCCCGATGGAGGTTTTGACAGCCAATAGATGGCTGTCTTTTTTATTTTGGGACATTATCTCTTGCGCTATGGGGGTCTAATCTGGTAAAACTAAATTAGTTCGACTGGAAAAGCCGGTCGACCGTACCAGGGAAATACCTTGGGTAAATCCACCCGCAAAAAGTCCAAGCCCCACATCTACCGAGGACAAAGCTACGATGAGCTGATGGCAAGCTTGAGTTGGCTGTTCAAGCAAGCCGGGCTGTCTCGAGAGCGAAGCACACAGTTGTTTCGGTTGGCAAGGAAGTGGCGGCACGAGCATCTCGATAGCACAGGACGTGGTGGCTTGGCAAATCAAAGGACATACAAGGCGGTACAGGAAGCGTTGACGGAGTCCGAACTTCAGAAATTCAAGTCAAGTCGCGCCCGCGATCGGCGCAACTCTGGCACCTATCCGAAGGGCCGACGAATTCCTGCTGCTGGCTAAATCAGCAGTTCATGACTAGCGTGGCCGCGCCTAATTCTAAGGAGATATCCTTGGTCGAAGGCGCGGCCACCACCATTTTCTGTATCCGCTTATCCTAGCTTTTTTCGCTAATTGTTTGTATAATCACCGCAATAGAACGACAGATCGTGCTAAAGCTCATCGACAACCAGTAAGGGGAGTACAAAATGAACTTGCGTGATTTCACCAGTAGGCCGCATGCCGTAGACTCACGAGACCGGTTTTACCGAGCTTTTGTTGGCTGGTTCAAGCGAGCCAATCTGATCGGCTCATGGGTTAATTACGAGCAAGACATTGAGCTACTGATCAAGAACTTCTCGGTAGACCTGGAACGATTCGAGTCTCTCACTCGAAAGGCAGCACCGCCTGGCAGTCAATCCGAGTTGCAAGAATTCTTAAGCTGGCAGCTTTTGCAATACAGCTGTTTCGATGATGAGGACACTAGGTCGCATCAATATCTTGATGAGGTGCTTGGTCGAATTGTCCAGCTCGAAGTTGAAGACGCCCTGGCGGTGCTAAGGCCTATGGGTAAAAGTGACTTCGAACGACTTTGTCGTGATTGCAAAAAGTATCCTCACTCCCTCGGTGGCCGACGTTCAATTAGCAGATGATAGGCGGTATCGAATCAATATATCCTTGCTTTATATAAGAAGGGGCGGTGTTCGATGCCGCTTCTTCTTGCATAAGATAGTTGTTTTTTGCCCTATAATAACTAATAGGTGGAATATGGACGAAGTTGACGAAATCAAGCAACGCTTAGATGTAGTGGAGGTGGTTGGAAGCTATCTGCAGCTTAAGCCAGCCGGCCGGAACTTTAAGGGTCTTTCACCATTTAAGCAAGAAAAAACACCAAGTTTTATGGTTAGCCCAGAGAAGGGGATCTGGCATGATTTTTCGAGTGGCCAGGGTGGTGATATTTTTACTTTTGTGCAAATTATGGAGGGAGTAGAGTTTCGTGAAGCGCTGGAGATACTAGCCAAACGTGCCGGTGTCGAGCTAAAAAGTCGGCGTGGCCAGGTAAGTAAAGACAACAAAAGCCGGCTTTATGAATCGGCCCGTTTGGCGGTTAGCTATTACCATACAACGCTTGCCAAGAACGCCCGTGTACTCGAATATTTAAAGAGCGATCGAGGTCTCTCACGGGATACTATCAAGGTGTTTCAGCTGGGATATGCACCCGATAGTTGGGAGGCGCTGACGAAATTTTTGACCAAAAGGGGCTTTAAGCCGGAGGAGTTATTGGCAGCCGGCTTGGTTGGTCGCAAGCAGGCGTCCAAGTCGGTCTATGACCTATTTCGCGGCCGAGTACTTTTTCCAATTTTTGATGTCCAGGGTCGAGCAATTGGCTTTTCAGGCCGGATTTTAGGTGAAGCTACTAATGTGGCCAAATACATCAATACTCCACAGACTGCGATTTATAATAAATCAACCGCCATTTTTGGTCTCGCTCAAGCCAAAGAAACGATTCGCCGGCTTGATGAGGTGATAGTGGTTGAGGGCAACATGGACGTAGTGGGCTTATATAATGCTAGGGTAGAGAATGTGGTGGCAGCCTCTGGTACCGCCCTGACAGCAGCTCAACTCAAGATTATTTCCCGACTGACAAAAAATATCAAGCTGGCCTTTGATAATGATGAGGCCGGCATTGCTGCTACAGGCCGCGCCATTGAAGTAGCCGCTAGCCTTGATGTACGTTTGAGCGTTATTACTTATGACTCGGGTGATGTCAAAGACCCAGATGAATTGGTGCGCAAGGATAAAAAGGCTTGGGCGAAGGCTGTCAAAGAGGCCAAATACGCTGTTGATTATTTGTTTGATGAGGCCGAATCGCGCTTTGATCTGACTTCGGCTTTGGGTAAAAAACAGGCCAGTGATCTCTTGCTGCCGCTCATTAAAATACTGCGCGATGATGTCGAGCGCGACCACTATATTAAGAGACTCGCGCGAAGACTTATCGTCAGTGAAGAATCAATTCATGCCAAACTCACTAAAACTACCGGCCTGGCAATCCATTCATCTACGCTCACGCCCACTCAAAAACCCAAGATGATCGCTCAGCCGGTACTTTCTAAGCAGATCGTGATCGAGAATCAGTTGCTTGAGATTTTCCTGGCCTTCGCTTTTGCGCGTGAAGCCCTGGCTGATATTGATTTAAAAGATATCTCGACTGCCAATCAGCCTATTTTTAAAATGTTACAAAAAAATCCACAAGCTTCATTAGAAAAGATTGCTAATGCCTTGAAGAAATCAGGAAATGATGTTAAAATACATGCGTTACGGGGCGAAGAAGAATACTCGCGTGAAAGCGAGCACGATATTAGGCTCGAAGCCTACACCCAAGTTCATCGTTTACAAAAATACAACCGAGAGTTAAATAAGCGGCGATTAGCTAGGCAAATTGCTGAGGCTGAAGCGGCTGGTAATAAGACAGAAGTGACCAAACTTCTGACTAAGTATCAAGTATTAATACAAGAGGAGTAAGCTTTTTTATGCCTAAAAAAAGCAAAGCAGAACCAAAGGACGTCGAAGAGCGAACTGAGTTTTCGCCCGAGGTCGAGCGACTAATAGCCAAAGGCCGCGAACAGGGGTTTGTGACACAACAAGAAATTTTTTCGGCCGTGCCTGAGGCTGAAGAAAATGTCGAAACACTCGACGATTTGTACACCGCTCTAATGGATCAAGGAGTCGAGATCACCGATCAGAAGGACAAGCTGATCTGGGCGACCGAGCCCGAAGAAGATATTGAGAATGCCGTCTCGGAAGACTACATTAAGGATATTGCCGATGATTCTGTGCGGTTGTATCTCCGTGAGATCGGCCGTATTCCGCTAATTAACGCTCAAGAGGAAGTCGCTCTCGCTAAAAGAATTGAGCAGGGTGATAAAGCCGCTAAAGACGCCTTAGCCGAAGCTAATATGCGTTTGGTTGTTAGTATTGCCAAGAAATATATTGGCCGCGGGCTTGACTTACTCGATCTGATCCAGGAGGGTAATACTGGTTTATTACGCGCGGTCGAGAAATTTGATTACACTAAAGGGTTCAAATTCTCGACCTATGCGACTTGGTGGATTCGACAAGCTATCACTCGAGCTATCGCCGACCAAGCCAGAGTAATTCGGATTCCGGTCCACATGGTTGAAACGATCAATAAGCTAATTCGTACCCAACGTCGTTTGACCCAAGAGCTTGGCCGCGAGCCAGCACCTGAGGAGATTGCTACCGAGATGGAAATTGATGTTGAAAAGGTCAACCATATTATTAAGATCAGTCAGGATACTACATCGCTCGATGCCACAGTCGGTGAAGATGATGAGTCACGTTTAGCTGATTTTATTCAGGATGAGGACGGCATTAGTCCGGAGGAAGCTGCCACTTATGAGCTTTTGAAGGAGCACATCGATGAGACGCTGGCGCTACTGACGCCGCGTGAGCAGAAGATTTTACGTATGCGCTTTGGTTTAGAAGACGGTCGCGGTCACACGCTCGAGGAAGTGGGGCAGGAGTTTGGTGTCACGCGTGAACGGATTCGCCAGATTGAGGCTAAGGCGCTGGCTAAACTTCGTAAGCACAAGGACTCTAAGCGCTTGCGTGATTATCTGGCTTAAAATATCGTTTAAAAACTAAAAAACACCGGCTACTAAGTTTTAGGCTGGTGTTTTTAATGGCCAGATTGATTATCGGGCGTTTCTTCTTCGTTTTGATTTGCACGATTTGCTTTGTCAGCTTTTATTTTTTCAATATACTCTAGTGCCCTTTGTCGGTTGACTGGCTCATAGCCGACGGCGGCGGAAGTTTCATTCTCACGAGCTGCACTAATGCCACGACGGGCGTCAGCTCCTCCTAGTCGCCTGCCTGGATGTCCCTCATCTGCAGGCTGAGGCGCTTTATCTTGGGTAAGTGGCTCTACTTCATTCGCCTTTAAATTAAAAGTATTTTGGTGGGGTGAGTCACCCTCGGGCGGGTTTGGGTCTGGTGCTTCTGGGCTCATGGCCTTAGTCTAGCACAACCAGTTTGCTCGAGCCAAATACTTTAAGAAGTGCCTTTAAATACTTGGGTCGGGACCCGACCTCCAAGCTTGAGCAAGGAGGTCAGGTCGGAGCGGTACCCGTACTTGACGCCAGCGGCCTTTTTATGGCATTGGCGGCAGTTGCGGGTAAATGGGTGGTGGTGGCGGAATTGGCGGCGGATTGGTCGCCACGGGTGCCACCACGGGCGGGGCCGTTGTTGCCGGTACCGTACTCGCTGCTGAACCCATGTCGGCTGGTGCCGGCTCGAGCGATGGCTGCGGTTGTGGCGGCAGCTGCGAGTAAACCGGCGGAGCTGGTGGCAACGGCGGCGGGGTCGTTGTTGTCGTCGTGGTCGTAGTCTGCCTCGGTAGCAAACTATCCCTGGTGGGGAGCTGCTCAAAGACCTCATACAACCAAGCCTGCACGTCGTTTCTGCCTCCTCCAGAACAACTTTTGTCCTCGATGTGGAGGTGGGGGATGGTGCCCCTGCCAGATGCCTTATTGACGGCGTCATCGGCTGTACCGACTCGACCGATCAACTGGCCTTGAGCGACTTCCTCACCCACACCGACTGCCAGGCTATCTGGCAGCATATGCATGAAGAGGAAGCACCTATCTGGTCCAACCTGCAGCTTGACAAGCAAGTTGTGGCTGCCATTGTTGGGGCCAGCCTTTATAACAGTACCCCCTAATGGCGCCACGACCGGCGTGCCTGTCGGGATCAAAATGTCGGCTGCGTTGTAGTCGTGATGACAATTGGTCTCGGACCAGTAGCACCAGCGACTATCCGCATCAGTCCCACCTAGACCAGCGACGATATCCTCGTAGCTCACCTGGAGTGGAAACACCAGTCCATTCGATCCAACCGTGACAGGCACCGCATCGTCGAATTCTGGCTTAATTGCCAGATCCGGGATCGGTGGTGATGCCAAGCTGATGAGTGGCCAGCCGATGCCGGCCCCTACCAAAAACGCGACGATTAGAGCAAAGGTTCTAGGGTGAACTTGCTTCCTCGCATCTTTCACGTCTCCTCCTTATAATTTTGAAATAATCTCTAGGACAAAAAAGATTTATCATCGTACAACTAAAATACTATAAAGTCAATAATTTATTTTCTTATAGGTAGACCACCTTTATGGGATATAATAGTAGGATGAAATCACTAAGTCGCAGGCGATTTGTAATCTTTGATGGACATGCCTTGTTGCATCGCGGTTATCATGCGATCCCATATCTGTCGGCCAGAGATGGTACACCGACCAATGGTGTTTATGGATTCACCATGATGATGCTCAATGCTCTGCGTGAACTTAAGCCAGAGTATGCTGTCGTCGCCTGGGATATGTCCGGGCCGACATTTCGTCACGAAATGTACCGGGAGTATAAGGGTACTCGCAAACAGATTGACGATAATCTCGCAGCCCAAATACCCGTTACCCAAGACCTGGTGGAAACTTTTGCCATTCCTCTTATTGGCGTCAAAGGCTATGAGGCAGATGATGTGATTGGTACGTTGGCGCATCGCTACAAAAATGAGTTTGAGATTGTGATTGTGACAGGCGACATGGATGAGCTGCAGCTGGTTGATGATCATGTCAAAATATATACTTTGCGCAAAGGTTTTTCGGACACTGTTATTTACGATCGGGCGGCAGTTCAAGCAAAATACGGCCTCTCGCCGGAAGAATTTATTACTTTTAAGGCACTCAAAGGGGATGCTAGTGATAATATTCCAGGTGTCAGTGGTATTGGCGATAAGACAGCAACTGACCTGGTATCGAAGTACAAAACGCTCGAAACCATTTATGATCAGCTGGAAGAAATTAAGCCGTCTGTAAAAGTGAAGCTCGAAGCTGGTCAAGAGCAAGCCAAGATGAGCCTCGAATTATCTCGAATCGTAGTCGATGTGCCGATGAAATTCGACATTAAGGATGCTGTCTTGCACGAATATGATCGTGCTAAAGTGGTCGATTTGTTTCAAAAGCTCGGCTTTAAAAGTTTGCTCAATAAATTGCCGATTCAAAATAAGAGTACAAGTATTATCCAAAAATCTCTTTTTGATGATGGTGTGGCCAAAAATCCTTCAGTTTCACAACATGCTCATCTGGAGTCGGTTAATTATGTTTGTGTTGATAGTGAGCAAAAACTCGATCAACTTGCTCGCAGTCTGGCCATGCAAAAGGTATTTGCGTTCGACACTGAGACGGATGGTATTGATGTGATCAATGCAAATCTTGTGGGAATGAGTTTTTCGTGGAGGGAAGGAGAGGCTTATTATTTGCCGCTTGATCACAAAGATACCACCGGCTCTCGATCACAGGCTATTTCATCGTCAGATCCTCTAGTTCACACTCAACGTAGTAGCACTACGGCTCGTTTGCAAGCTTTAGACCTTCCTCGAACTAGCTCTGAGCTTGAGAGCCTCACTTCTGATGTAGAATCTCTTGCTTCAGGACAATTGCCACTTCAAACAGTCCTCGACAAACTAAAACCGATTCTAGAAAATCCAAAAATTGGCAAAGTTGGGCATAATATTAAGTTTGATTATCAAATTCTTCGTCGCTATAACATCAAGCTAGGTCCAATCGCATTTGATACCATGGTGGCGGCCTTTTTGATTAACCCTATCGTTAGAGCGCAAACTTTATCAAGCCTGGCTTTTTCTGAGCTTGGTATTGAGATGATTGATATTGAGGAGTTAATCGGCCCAAAAGGTAAGAATCAGCGAACTTTTGATTCTGTGTCAATTGATCTGGCAACCAAATATGCAGCTGAGGACGCTGACATGGCTTGGCGTTTATATCAGTCGCTCGGAGCACAACTTAAACAAATTCCAGGAGTAAATGAAGTTGCAAAGCTAATGGAATGGCCACTCATCCCGGTCCTAGCTGAAGTTGAAATCACCGGCGTCAAGCTTGATACTGACTTTTTGAAGACTTTTTCGCGTAAGATTAATTTGATGACAGCAAAGCTGGAAGAATCGATTTGGCAAGAGGCTGGTGAGCACTTCAATATCAACTCGACTGCGCAACTCAAAGTCATTCTGTTTGATAAATTAAAAATAGATGGCACAGCTCTAAAGAAAAATAAGACTGGTCTCTCGACTGCTGCTAAGGAGCTTGAAAAATTGCGTGGCACTCACCCAATAATTGATCATTTGTTTGAATATCGTGAAGTCACCAAGCTCAAGAGTACTTATGTCGACACTCTGCCACTACTTGTCAATCAGTCAACCGGCCGTATTCATACCAGCTACAATCAGACGATTGCTCAAACCGGACGACTGTCGAGCACTAATCCAAACTTACAGAATATTCCAATACGCACAGCGCTCGGACGGGAGATTCGGCGGGCTTTTGTAGCTGATAAAGGAAAAGTTTTCATTAGTGCCGATTATTCGCAAATAGAATTACGACTTGCAGCTGCATTAGCTGGTGACAAGCCGATGATCGAAGCATTTATAGACGGCGCTGATATCCATGCCCTAACAGCTTCAGAAATGTATGGCGTTGATATAGGTGATGTCACAAAAGAGCAACGTTATGCTGCTAAAACGATCAATTTTGGCATTCTTTATGGTATGAATCCTCATGGTCTTTCGGTTGCAACTGGTATGACGTTCGAGGAGGCCAAAGCATTTATTGATCGATATTTTGAGATTAGGCGAGGTATCGCTGAGTATATCGAGAAAATTAAGAAGTTAGCTCATAAGCTGGGCTATACTGAGACGATATTTGGTCGCAGGCGGCCGTGTCCGGAAGTTCACTCAAGTAATTTTGTGGTCCGATCGGCGGCTGAACGGGCAGCTGTCAATATGCCCCTGCAGGGTACGGCAGCCGATATGATGAAGCTGGCGATGATCAATCTGTCGGGCAAATTACCACCAAATGCCAAGATGATATTGCAAATTCATGATGAACTGATTGTTGAGTGTTGCAAAAAAGACTCTAGCCAGGTTTCAAAAATATTAAAGAGCGTAATGGAAGGGGTTCACAAATTTGATGTACCGATTGAGGTTGGCGTGTCGATTGGAACTAATTGGGGAGATTTAGGCTAAAAATACAAAACGGGCAGATAGATGAGCCGCAAAAGGGGGAGTGCGACACATCTAACTGCCCGTCTGTCTAAAGTAAAGGTGCGTTCTAGAATGAACCGTACTATATAATACTATAAATATTGATTTAAGTCAATAGCCTTATCGTGCTAAAATATAGTAGCTTCGACCTGATATAATGAAACCATGCCAGAATTACCAGAAGTGGAGACAGTGCGGGCTGGACTCGCCAGATATTTGATTGGACAGAAAGTCGTAGGTCTTGTGGTAGATAATCCAAAGTCTTTTCAAGATGACAGTGGTTTGGCCGAGACCAAGCTTTTTGGCGCGACTATCACTAGTGTGGATCGTCGGGCTAAAGTCCTGATAATCCGCCTCTCGACCGGCTATACGCTCTTGATTCATCTAAAGATGACCGGGCAGTTGATTTACCGGCCGACTCATGGCCGCGGCTTTGGCGGTGGCCACCCGACTGACTCGTTGATCGGTAGCTTGCCCGACCGCAGCACTCGCGTTACGCTCAAGCTCGAAAATGGTAAATTATTTTTCAACGACCAACGCAAATTTGGTTGGATAAAATTATTGTTCGATAGTGACATTGCCAATCTGGAATTTTTCCAGAAAGTCGGCCCGGAGCCGCTCGAGGCGGGATTTACTTTTGAGCAGTTTCATCGCCGTCTGAGAAGACGATCCCGCACCACTATCAAAGCAGCTATTCTCGATCAATCGATCGTGGCTGGTATTGGTAATATCTACGCCGATGAGAGCTTGCACGCCGCTCGAATTCATCCGGCCGCTCTAGTGGGCGAGGTCAGTGCAATCAAGCTCAAGCGTCTCCATCAAGCCATCAAAGACAGTCTGCAGATCAGTCTCGACCACGGCGGCAGCTCCGATCGCAATTATGTCGATGCCGATGGCAATAAAGGCAGTTATCTGAAGTTTGCTCGTGTTTTCCGCCGTGAAGGCCAGCCATGTCCAGACTGCGGCACTATTATCGAGAAAACTCGGGTGGCTGGCCGCGGCACGCACTTCTGCCCCAAGTGCCAGAAGCTCCCAAAGAAAACACCCCGTAATCGTTAGACCACGGGGTGTTGGAATTGCATCGTAGAGCCTGAGCTATGACTCCACCCTGACTTCTCCTGTTTCTAGGTCGATCTCGGCTTCCAAGAGCTTGTCAACGAGGTCGAGTAGAGAGGCGAGATTATTCACCTTTATGTATTTGTTACCTAGACCAACCTTTTCCAAGGCCTTTTCGCCAGGGTAGACACGTATTTCAGTAAACCACCATAGTTCGATATCTTCGTCTTCCTTAAATATACAGGGGTAGGGAAGTATTTTTTGGGTGTCCGAGTCGACCAAGTGGAATTTATAGCACCGACGATCTTTGTCAATGAAGTGGATGCCGGCCTTAGACCCCAAAAGCTACTTCACTTGCCTGCGAATGCGCCGACATTTTCTGCGGTACCGTCTTTGGGCCTTGGTGTCACGCTTTTGTCGCTGTTTTGCAGCAACTTTTTGCAGCTTGGCATCTCTCTTCTGCTGCTGTTTTGCAGCGACGTCTCGAAGTCTAGTAAGGGATTCTGACTCAGCCATCACTTCTCCTCAATTGCTTGAGCCTGGGTGAATTCATCATATAGCTGCACCACATCTGCCGGTCTCTGTAGAATGATCCCAATATCATTCCTTACATTCATCGGATTGCGAATCACAATACTATAGTAATTCGGGTCTCCGTATCCAGAGATTGGCCAATACATCGGTTCTAATGGAAAAGGAAGGATTCTTTCACCTTGATGATCAACCAAGTAAAAGTTTTAGCCCTTGTCCCCGCAAAACTCTGCTTTGGCTTGGAGGAGTGAGTTTACCCAAAAACCGATTCCACTTCTGTACGTTTTTCTTTCCTCTCGCTGCATCGCATCAAGCTCTGTCTCTCTATTTATCTTTGCCTGCGCAAGTTCCTCCTGGCGTCTTTTCTCTAGCTCACGCTGCTTGGAAATGTACTTCGGCTCTGGCATGACTTCTCCTAGTGCCGTCAGTCACGATAGAGAAAATTGTACAGTAAAATACACCTCTGTCAATCTGGAATTGGTGGTAAGAGAAGTAATTTTATATACTGGAACCCTATGATATTCTTTTTTTACGGAGAAAATAGCTTTGCCATGCGGCGTGAAGTCGAGCGCATAAGGCGACATTATACTAAAAAATCAGGTGGTGATACAGGCCTAGAAATATTTGATTTGAGTGAAAAAAGTTATGATGAGCTCACTAGTTCGATTTCGATACAACCCCTTTTTTCCAGTAGCCGGCTAATAATTGTTCGAAATTTGGCAAAAAACAAATTGGCCCTGGAGAAAATTGATCAGCTGATGGCCGCTGTGCCAGAATCCACTATTTTGATTATTGAAGAGCGTGATATTGACAGGCGTAGTAAGGCATTTAAGTTGCTATCTAAATTGCCGACTGGTAATACTAAGGACTTCAAATTGCTTTCCTCGTCTCAGCTTGCGAGATGGGTGCAGTCTGAGGTTGAGCAGCTTGGTGGCAGGATTGATTCGGCGACCACGAATTTACTAGTAGATCGAGTCGGTCATGACCAATGGCAGCTTGAACAGGAGATTAAAAAGTTAGTTAGCTATGCCACTACAATCAGTCCCGAATCAATTAATAAGTTGGTTGTGGCCAATTCAGACCAGACAATTTTTATGCTAATCGAGGCGCTTGCCAATCGAGATATTAGGCAGGCTTTTGATTTATATCATAAGCTAGCGCGCGATGGCGTGGCTGATCAGCAGATTATCGCTATGATCAACTGGCACTATCGGAACTTGGCCCTGGCTTGTGCTAATCGCGGTGGGATCGGATGGGCTAAGGATTTTGGTATTTCACCATATGCCGCCCAAAAAGCTAGCAGACTAGCTCGCAACTTTGATATCGAGGAAGTCGCCTTAGCCTATAAGCACATAATTGAGGCTGATTTCGCGATTAAGTCGGGCATAAAGTCAAGTCAAACAGCGATAGAAGATTTAATCTACCAGTTAACAAACTAAAATCCCCTAAATTAGGTCCCTTCATTCTGAGTAGTGTCCACAAGCTCACTCCTGTCATTCTGAACTAGTTTCAGAATCTACTCTTTACGTAAAAAAGACCCTGAAACTAGTTCAGGGTGACTCTAAGTTCGAGGCTTTGAAATGTTACTATTTACTTTTTGAACTAGGCTTCTTCGCTGCTGGCTTGGCGGTAGACTTCTTGGCCGAGCTTTTTGGCGCGGCTTTGCTGGATTTAGCAGGCTTTTTACCAGGAGTGCCTGGCTTATCGGTACCAAATGGCTGCTTGGCGGCGGCATTGTAAGTTTTGGTCAGACGACTCTTTTTGCGCGCAGCGGTGTTCTTGTGTAGAGCGCCTTTCTTGACAGCTCGATCTATCTCAGAGATTGCGGCAACGAGGGCAGCCTGAGCCTTGGCCGGATCACTGGCAATGGTGTTGCGAGCTTCCTTAGTCTTAATTCTGACGCCGGTTTTCACCATGACATTCCTGGTGCGGCGTTTTTCTTGCTGACGAGCCCTTTTGATGGCGGATTTAATTATTGGCATAAATAATCTTCTTACCTGTTTTTAGCTAAAGGCTATCTTAACTTAAAATATGGCTTTTGTAAATACTTAAAAAACTGATAGCTCCATTGAAGTTAATTTTTGTGATGGAATTATACGAGTATTGACTAAATAGCAGATATTAGATAAAGTAATGCCATTCTCCAGTCTCCTTTAAGTAGACTGGAGACCACCAGACGCTTGTAAGCTCGCTTGCAGTATCTGGGGCGGGATCCCGCCAAGGTCTCTCCTTGTGATAATGTGTCACCGGGGTACATCATTGCAAGGAGAATCGACTCTCGAGAGGGTGGATCTGCACTTTAGGTGCAGAGCTTTCGGGAGTCAAGCAAGAGGGGTGTCGCCACGCCATAGTGGCGACAGGTTGCTGGAGCACGGGCGAGGCTTTAGGCCATAGGTACTGCTCCAGCAACCACCCCCCTCGTTATTCTTAAAGATCTCGCTCGTGGTAGTCGGCACTTGCCTGCTAGCTATCTCAGAGCGAGACAGGGAAGGCGGCAATTTAAGAGTAGTGTTATGCTAACTCCCAGTCGCATAACACTACTCCACCCCGCCGCCTTCCCTAAGATCTATTATTTAAGGGCTTATGCCCTTAAATATGCCCCCAGGTTTTAATACCTGGGGATTTTCTATTTACCCCAAACATATATGATACTAATGCTTAAATCAGCTATTGACAAAATGCTTATCTTTTGATAAAATATCCCATTGTCAATTTTGCAAAAGACTATACTATGGAGCTAACCCCTAAGCAACAAGCATCAGAACTCATTAGACAGGCTAATACAATCCTGCTCGTGACGGCTCGCGAACCTAATAACGACCAGCTAGCCAGTCTTGTTGCTATGCAAGCAATTCTAGCCAAGCTGGGTAAGAACGTGCATGCCATCGTAACAGACGACCTGCCTAAAATAAGTGCTGCACTTGATACTTCTAAAATCAATCGCAACCTAGAAGGAATTCGGGACTTTGTGATTAGCTTGGATATGAGTCGAGTTGAAGTTGATAAGCTCAAATACACGATCGAAAATGGCAAATTGAATATTATTGCGACGCCGCATCAGGGTAATTTCACCGCTGCTGACGCCAGCTACAGCTATGGTGCTTATCAGCTTGATCTGGTAATTGCGATTGGCGTGCCAAGTTTATCTAAGATCGATCGCCTGCACGAGGCTAATCCGACCATCTTTGACGGCATACACTTAATCAATATGGATTATCACCGTATCAATGACAGCTACGGTTCAGTTAATTTGATCGATCAGTCATCCTCGAGCGTAGCCGAGATATTGGTGTCTGTCACTGAGTCACTCGGCCAAGGCCTAATTGATGCCCATATCGCAACGGCGATGCTAGCTGGTATCATGGCCAGTACCAACCGTTTTAGTGCTCCCAATACTACTCCAAAGGCTATGACAGTGGCAGCTCAGCTGATGGCGGCTGGTGCGAAGCAGCAAGAGATCGTTAAGGTGCTGTATGGTAATGAAGCTGGCCAGGCCGCTTCCAAGTCAAAAAAAAAGCCCGTGAACCAAAACCAATTTCAGCGACAAACTCAGAAAAATCAACTCACTCACTCGGACAAGATAAATCAATCGGACCTTATTCCGGCCGCATCGATAGCGCAAGTGGTCAAATCGAGCGAGTTGTCCGCCGCTAGTGCTGGCCAGCAGTCACCAATCGCACCGCAAACTCCACTAGCTAGCGCTCATTCTTAAAAGTAAACAATGACAGAAAATTTAGAAAAAAAAGAGGGACTTTGGCTGATTGATAAACCAGTTGGTATAAGTTCTTTTGGGCTGGTGGCAAGATTACGCCGCCAAACTGGCTTACGTAAAATTGGTCATGCCGGTACACTCGATCCACAAGCTAGCGGACTAATGATATTGCTGGCCGGCAAGGAGTGGACAAAGCAGGCCGGTCAATTCATCAAGCTCGATAAAACCTATGAAGTTGAGCTAAAGCTGGGCCAAGAGAGCTCAACAGGTGACAGCGAAGGGGAGTTGGTACAAATATCTGATAAAGTGCCAAGTTTAGCTGAAGTCAAACGAGTAATCCGAAGTTTTGTCGGCCAGTCAGCCCAAACGCCACCAGCTCACTCAGCTATTAAAATAGATGGCATGCGAGCATACAAACTGGCCCGTCAGGGCAAATCGCCTCAGCTAAAGCCTCGAGATATCAATATATATTCAATCTCTGAGTTGTCCTATAACTATCCTTATATTCAATTTACCGCTTCGGTTTCAAGCGGGACCTATATTCGCAGCTTGGCTAGTGATATCGGTAAATTACTCAAAGTGGGTGCTTACTTGTCGGCTTTAAGACGTATCCAAATTGGACAATACAGGATTGATCAAGCAACTAGCCTTGATTAATTAGCCCAAATCTGCTAGAATAGGTAGTGCTATATGATACAGAAAGCCACAAAATCTAAGATAATCAAGGGTCACAGCCAGCATACTAAAGATACTGGCTCACCGGAGGTTCAGATTGCTATTTTTACTGAGAAAATTAAGCAATTGACCGATCATCTCAAAATCCACAAGGGTGATAATCACAGTCGCCGCGGGTTACTGGCGATGGTCAGCAAGCGACGTCGGCTTCTAGATTATCTACAAAAGAAGAGTGATGATCGCTATCAAGCCATCATCAAAAAACTTTCGCTCAGACGTTAGTTTGGCTTTATATACATACCTTATATAGTTGACGGGCATTAAGCCTGGTAGCTTGAGACAGTAATATTAATTGTACAAAAGATGTACTCAGTAGTGCGGTGGTAGAGACAAGTGATTAAATTATTTGATCAATTATCTCTGGCACTTCGCATAATTATTGAAAGAGTACTTTTAAAACTATTTTGTGCAGAAAGACAAGTAGGAAATCTATGGAAATCATCCATCCGTTTGGTGGAAAAACAGAAATATTTGAAACACAGTTTGCGGGCCGTAAGCTTACTATCGAAACCGGCCGAGTCGCTTTTTTGACAGATGGTGCGGTCTTGGTGCGTTATGGTGATACGGTGGTGCTCGGCACAGCCGTGATCGCTCCTGAGCCCAAGGAAGGAACTGATTTTTTCCCGCTCTTGGTTGATTATGAAGAGCGAATGTACGCTTCTGGTAAAATTTCTGGTAGTCGATTTATAAAGCGTGAGGGTCGACCGAGCGAGCAAGCAATTCTGACTAGTCGCTTAATCGATCGTCCGATCAGACCGTTATTTCCTAAAGGGTATCGTAATGATGTCCAGGTGGTAGTAACCGTTTTGTCGGCTGATCTTGAGCACGAGCCTGACATTATTGGAATCATTGCTGCTTCGAGTGCGTTGATGCTTACAGGTGCGCCATTTGATGGACCGGTGGCGGCATCTCGGATTGGTCTGATTGATGATAAGCTGGTAGCTTATCCAGCAGTCAGTGAGCAAGAAAAAAGCCGGCTTAATCTGACAGTTGCCGGCACCAAAGACGCTATTATGATGGTTGAGGCAGGTGCTAATGAAGTTGATGAAAAGACTATGACCGAAGCGATCGCTAAAGCCAAAGAGAGCTGGCAGCCAGTCATTGAATTGCAGGAAAAGATGGTCAAGGCCCACTCAGTCAAGCCAAAAGAGTATGAACTATTCACACCCAATGATGAAGTTTACAACAAAGTCACAAAGTTTTTAGCTGATAAATTGGGTGATCATGTCATCTCGCCAGATACGCAGAAGCGTCATGATTCGCTCGGTAAGCTAAAAGAAGAGGTCATGGCCGAATTTGGGCCATTACCAGCCGAAGTTGATGAAGATCACGAGCGTTATAGTTACGCCGAAGTATCAGCTGCCTTTACTAAGGTAGTTGATGGTGAGATTCGACGGGCGATTATCGAAGATGGTAAGCGTCCGGATGGTCGTAAAACAACCGAGATTCGTCCAATTTCCGGACAAGTTGGGGTTTTACCGCGGACTCATGGTTCGGGTATTTTTACTCGTGGCACCACTCAGGCTTTGTCGATTACCACACTGGGACCAACTAGTGACGCACAGCTAATTGATACGATGGAAGAAGATACATCTAAGCGCTACATGCATCATTATAATTTTCCACCATATTCGACCGGTGAGGCGCGACCGATGCGGTCGACAGGCCGTCGTGAGATTGGCCACGGCGCTCTAGCCGAACGGGCTCTATTACCAGTTATTCCAGATGTTGAGGAATTTCCTTATGCCATCCGTGTGGTTTCAGAGATCCTAACCTCAAATGGCAGTACCTCGATGGCAAGTGTTTGTGGCTCGACTTTGTCGCTGATGGACGCTGGTGTGCCACTGCGCAAACCAGTAGCTGGCATAGCCATGGGGCTTATCATTAATCACGACAAGCCAGATGAGTATACGATCCTTTCTGATATTCAAGGAGCTGAGGATTTTGCCGGCGATATGGACTTTAAGGTTGCTGGTACCGATGACGGAATCACAGCTCTCCAGATGGACATCAAGGTTAAAGGCATCACGGTTGAGATTATGAAAACTGCTTTAGCGCAGGCTAAAGAAGGTCGAGCTCATATTATGAGTAAAGTCTTGGAGGTAATCGACAAGCCTCGAGCCGAAGTCAGTCAGTACGCACCACGCATTCACAAGATGATGATTGATCCAGAGAAGATTCGTGAAGTTATTGGTAAGGGTGGCGAAACGATTCAGAAGATTATTGCCGAGACTGGTGTTGAGATTGATATCGATGATTCGGGCTTAGTCATGATTGCTTCGACTGATGAGGCTAAGGCTAAGGCAGCTTCTGAGTGGATTGAATCAATTGTGGCTGAGCCAGAGGTTGGGCAGATTTATGATGGTCGGGTGGTACGGGTGATGGATTTTGGCGCTTTTGTCGAGATTTTACCTGGCAAGGAAGGCCTGGTGCATATTAGCCAAATTGCTGATTATCACGTCGATGATATTAATAAAGAGTTGAAAGTTGGTGATGAGTTTCCAGTGAAGCTCGTGGAGATTGATGCACAAGGCCGCCTCAATCTTTCTAAAAAAGCCGCGGAGCGCAATGCAAATTAAATCTTCGGAGCATTTCGTCGTTAAAAACACCGGTGCTCGCTTTGTGTACCGACCAGTACACCTCGAGGCGCGGTTAAGTCGGCTCATGACTTTGGCGCACTTCTTCGTCGAAATATCCGCTCAGCCGTCGTCGTATTACCATATACGACTCCGACAGATGCTCAATTTTTCCTCGAATTGCATCCAGATTCAAGCGCCTCAACCCCGGAACAATTTTAAAAATTAAACTATTTTCAATGAAATGACCAGAGAAGAGAAAACTAAACGTTTAAGTGAGATTGCTTATAAAATTGCCAGCTGTGAAGCGTGTCCGGAGCTTTGCCAGACAGCCAAGAATCCCGTGCCCGGCGAGGGCGACCCAGAAGCAGACATTATGTTTGTGGGTGAAGCCCCCGGGGCACGTGAAGATGAGACTGGCCGGCCATTTGTCGGCGCAGCTGGTAAATTTCTCGAAGAGATGCTCGAGAGCATCGATTTGAAGCGCCAGGACGTTTTTATCACTAATATTGTGAAATATCGTCCGCCTGACAATCGTGACCCATACCCTGATGAGATCAAGGCTTGCTTGCCATATCTTTTGGCGCAAATCAAGGCGATTGAACCGAAGCTGGTGGTATTTCTCGGCCGTCATTCGATGAATGTATTTTTCCCGGAGCTCAAGATTAGCGCCTGCCACGGAAATCCGATTAGGCGTAATGGCCAGGTATTTTTACCACTCTATCATCCGGCCGCGGCCCTCTATAACGGCGATATGCGCCAAAGCCTACTTGATGATTTCGCCAAGATCCCGCAGATTTTAGCAACTATTAATTAGATCAATTATCAATCAGTCTCGTCATCGTGAATTTAATAATTAAAACAATTCTGTCATCCTGAACTTGATTCAGGATCTCTCGTGAAAAAGAGATCAGGGATTCTGAAAAATTTCAGAATGACAGGCTAGTAAATTAACGAAAACTAATAAAACTTTTATAAAGAAAGGAATATAACAATAATGGCAGATTCATTATCATCTAGACCGCTTAATGAAAAGGATTTAGGTCTTGATGCAAATAAGGCCAATAAACAATCTCGTACCAGTCGACCAGCTGGTCGCACTGGGGTGCCAGCCAATGCCGATAAGAAAAGTAATTCGCGGCCAAATCGCCAGAATTACGCTGGCAGCAAGCCATCAGGCAAGCCGGTCGCAAGCAGCAAGCCGAATGGGCGATCAAATGGCAGTCGAGGTATGTACATTAACCGTTTTAGTAAGCCTAACTATATGGATGGAAATTTTAATTCAAATAGCAAGCCGGATCAGAAGAAGTCAGCCCGACCAGTCGGCCTATCTAAAATTGATGCCGGTAAGCTCAAGATAATTCCTCTGGGTGGACTTGATCGGATCGGCAAAAACATGATGGCGATCGAGTATGAGAACGATATTATCGTTGTCGATATGGGTTTTCAATTCCCGGATGATGATATGCCCGGCATTGACTACATTATTCCTGATACTACTTATTTGGAGGAGCGCAAGCACAAGATTAGAGCTCATCTGATCACCCACGCTCACGAAGATCATGTTGGTGGTATTCCATTTGTTTTGCCCAAATTGCCAGCACCAATTTACGGGGCCCAGTTTACCATCAAATATATCGAGAAAAAGCTCGAGGAACACCGCTTGCCGTTTAAGCCGGACTTTCGGATTGTTGACCAAGATAGGGAAGAGATTATCCAGCTTGGAGTATTTAAGGTTGAGTTTATTCGCATCACTCACTCGATTCCCGATGCCTGTGCGCTAGCCATTCACACTCCAGTTGGAACGTTGATTCATACTGGTGACTGGCGCTTTGACGAGCAGCCACTTGATGGCAAGCCGAGTAATGTCGAAAAATTACGCCAGCTGGGTGACGCCGGTGTTCTGATGCTGATGTGTGATAGTACCAGCTGTGAGAAGATTGGTAAGTCGCCGACTGAGCAGGATATTATCCCGACGCTCGAGGATATCTTTATCCGCAATTACAACAAGCGCATTATCATTAGTTCGTTTGCATCTCAGGTGAACCGAATTCAGGTGTTTATCGATGCGGTTGCCAAATCCAAGCGCAAGCTAGCAATCGTCGGCCGCAGTTTGCTGTCAAATTTGGAGCTGGCTATTAAGCTAGGCTATATCAAAGTACCAGCTGGCCTCATCATTAAGGCCAAAGACATCTCTAGCTATCAGGATGGTGAGATTGTGATTCTGACTACTGGTCACCAGGGTGAAGATAACTCGGCTCTGGTACGTATGAGTACTGGTGAGCACAAAGACGTCAAGCTTAAATCCGGCGATGTAGTGGTCTTGAGCTCATCGATCATTCCTGGCAATGAGAAGTCAGTCTTCACGATGGTTGATGGCTTGTTTCGTCATGGGGCTTACGTCTACCAGGAGTTCACTCGCGGGTTTGATGACCTTGGTATCATGCACACCTCAGGACACGCTTATGTCGATGAGGTCAAGGAGATGATTGCTATCACTCGGCCGAAATATTACCTACCGATTCATGGCGAGATGCATCATATGTTTCATAATGGCATCATTGCTGCTCAGGCTGGTATTCCAGATGGTAACATCTTTGTGATTGAAAATGGTCAGTCCCTTGTGGCTGATAATAATGGTTTTAAGAAAGGCCCGATTGTCCAGAATGGCTCGATCTTGATCGACGGTAACGGTATTGGTGATGTCCAGGCGGTGGTCTTAAAAGACCGCTTGGCAATGGCTTCAGAGGGCGTCTTTACGGTTATCGCTACGGTTGAGAAGAAGACCGGTAAACTCAAGACCAGCCCAGACATCATTAGTCGGGGGTTTATTTATATGAAGGATAATGAGGAGCTCTTGAATAAATCACGCCAGATTGTGCGCAATATATTCGAGAAGCGCGATATGTCGGTGCCGGCTAATTCGTTAGTGGTGAAGACTCGGATGCGGGAGGAGCTGTCGAACTATCTCTATAAGGTTACCAAGCGCAACCCAATTGTGCTGCCAGTTGTGATTGAGGTGTAGGTGCTAAAGTTTTGTTTTGCCGCTGGCTGACTGCAGGCGGAAGAGCTTGGCGTAGAGGCCGTTTTGACGAATAAGGTCTCGGTGATCGCCACGCTCGGTAATTCGTCCACCTTTGAGGACGATAATTTCATCAGCGTGCATGACGGTACTGAGGCGGTGGGCGATGACAAGGGCAGATCGGCCAGCCATAAGTTTCTTCAGCCCATCTTGGACTAAGCGCTCAGACTCAGAATCAAGCGCGCTGGTGGCTTCGTCGAGGATGATTAGCTGTGGATCCTTGAGAATTGCTCGAGCAATGGCGATGCGTTGCTTTTGCCCGCCCGAGAGCTTGATACCGCGCTCGCCGACCAAGGTTTTGTATTTTTTGGGCAGTTCCTCGATAAATTCGGCGGCATGTGCTTGGTGAGCAGCTTTAGCAACCAGCGACTTGGTCGATTTTTCTTTGGCAATCGCAATATTTTCTTCAACTGTAGTGTTAAATAGGACGACATCTTGCATCACCATGCCAATGTGAGTTCTAAGTGAGTCTTGAGTGAAACTGGCAATGTCCTCACCATTGATCAGGATTTGTCCCGAATCGGGCGCGTAAAAGCGCAGCAGCAGCTTAGTAATGGTGCTTTTGCCAACTCCCGACGGTCCGACTAGGGCGATAGTTTTACCGCCATCAAGCTTAAAGCTGATATTTACAATAGCTCCTTTTTTACTCTTGGGGTAGGTGAATGAGACATTTCTAAATTCAATGGTGTAGAGTCTGAGCAGCTCTTCAGCATCAGGCGCGTCCGATAGTGACGGCTTGGTGGCGAAAACTTTAACCAATCGGCCGACATGGACATTAGCTCGGCTGGATTGGTTGATGAAGCGACCGATAACATTAACTCTGGTTAATACACCTTGGATGAGAAATAGGTAGAAAGCAAAATCACCTGTCGTAATTTGGTGCGCGAAGGCTTGCATAGATAAAATTATAATTACGACGACAATAAAAATTTGCGTCATAGCGTCACGGCTCATGATAGACCAGAACCAGACCTTGGTTGACTTGCGGAAGTGACGTTGATTGTCTGTCAGGGCTTTAGCGTGTTGTTTACGCGCGTTTTTGAGCGATCCAATCGAGCGCATGGTCGTAATATTGGAGAAACTCTCGGTGAAAATACCGGCTGCCTTTTCATATGTCTTTGATTCTTGAATGTGAATCGGACGATTTTTCTTATTCGTATAAACCATCACTAGGTTGTAGAGGAAAATAAAAACAATAAAAATCAGACCAATGGCTGGTAGTTTGATCATGAATATTGCTGTAATAACGATGGTGTAAATAGCTGGATCGAGTAGCTGCATGGTTACAGTATTGATCCAGTTGATGTAGGCGTCGATGCCACGATTGATTTTTTGGATTGTTTCGCCGATTCGTTTGCTCTCGAAAAAGTCGAGCGACAGCCCGGCAAGTTTATCAAAAACTTTCTCAAGTAATTGGACAGTGACATAATTGCTGGTCAAGTCAGTTAGTCGAAAGCCAAAGCCGTCAATGATTGTAAAAGCTAGGCTAACCAGTAAAAATAGAGTGGCTAAACCAAATATTGACGTCTTGAACTGATCGGGTGTGATCGTAGCAGAAGCCAGCGATGACGTTTGATCAATGGCGAGTTTGAAAATATATGGCCGCACGACATTAACTCCGGCGGCGATCAAACTAAAAATGGCGATACCAATTAATCGTGGCCAGGTGTGTTTTATAAGACTAGTCAGCTTGAGTAAGTTTTTCATTAGCAGATCTTATTATCCTATGAACAGCTTATGTTTGACAAGGCTAGCAATTATGGTCTGATTGTGATATAATGGTCACATCACTTTATTAAGGAGGGTGATTATGAAGACAATTAATTGGTATGTCGGCTGCTTTTTTACGATTAAAACCGCTGGTGTGCTATCATGGCGCAGGCTATAATGTAATTCTATGGCAAAGCGCAAGAAACCAGCCAAAAATCACAAAAAAGATCTCAAAGATAAAGATAAAGAGATCAAACCGCTCCTAGAACGCAGCGCGGTGCGTGAGATTATTGCGATCTTGCTCGTCTTGCTGGCGGTTTTTCTGATATTAGCGATTATTAATGTGGCAGGTATAGCTGGTGTTTGGACGCTAGCTGGATTTAAATTTTTGGTCGGTACGGCGACTTATTTGTTGCCCTTAGCTCTACTATTGGTGGCCTGGATGCTATTTCGTCAAGATCATTATGAGTTTAAAATCAACAATCTATTAGGGTTGGTGGCGCTTTTTATCTGTCTGGCTGGTATCTTCCACTTCATTTTAGCACCAGCTAATTTCGAAGTCATGGCGGTGGGCAACTTTGGTGGTGTGATTGGTTTGGGGTTGGCAACTATCATGGGGCCGATCCTGACTCGACCGGTGGCGATTTTTATTCTGGCGATGCTGCTACTCATTAGTCTGATTGTTGCTGGCAATGCCAGGCTAAAAGATTTATTTGCAAAGTTTATGTCATTATTTAAGCGTCACAGAGAAGAAGCTGAGCTTGAAATAAATGAGCCCGCTCTTGAGATCAATAATAAGCTACCAATCAAGGGTACGATCGGTGGCAATAAGGAAGTAAAGTCAGCTAAAGCCGAACCAATCATGGAAGCAATCGATAAAGACTGGGAATATCCGCCGCTTGATTTGCTCGAAGCCACCTCGACTAGTGCTGACCCGGGTAATCCCAAGCAAAATGCTGCCACCATTCAAAAAACATTGGAAGATTTTGCAATCGACGTCCAGATGAGCGGCGTCGAGGTCGGACCGACTGTCTCGCAGTACACTCTCAAACCACCGTCTGGCGTGAACTTAAATAAAATCACCGCCCTAGATCGCAATCTGGCACTGGCTCTAGAAGCTCATCAGATTCGCATCGAAGCACCAATTCCTGGAAAAAGCTTGGTTGGTATAGAGGTGCCAAATAAAAAAGCTGCTACTGTTCGGCTCAAAGATATTATTGCTTCTAAAGAAGTTATTAAAAATAAGTCTAAATTGACTTATGTGCTAGGTCGCGACGTAGTAGGCGATGTCGTTACTTCCGATCTGGCTGAAATGCCACATATACTAGTCGCTGGTGCTACAGGATCGGGTAAAAGCGTACTAATTAATACCATGCTAGTAAGTTGGCTGTATCGTAATTCACCATCTGATCTTAAGTTAATCTTAATAGATCCAAAGCGTGTCGAAATGCCCCTGTATCATGATATACCTCACTTATTAACTCCCGTAATTCTAGATACTGGCCCTGCTGTTTCAGCTTTGCGCTGGGCAGTAGCAGAGATGGAGCGACGACTCGTACTATTACAAAATCATGGTAAACGAAATATTATCGAATACAACAGCCAAAAGGATATTGATGGAATGCCTTATATCGTGATTGTAATTGATGAAATGAGCCAATTGATGGTGGCTTCAGGTAAGGAGGTCGAAGGCTTAGTAGTACAAATTGCACAGATGGCTCGCGCTGTTGGAATTCACTTAGTGTTAGCTACTCAAAGACCGAGTGTAAATGTCATTACAGGACTCATTAAAGCCAATGTACCGGCTCGAGTGGCTTTGACGACCACCAGCCAGACCGACTCACGTACAATTATTGACTCGGGTGGCGCAGAGAAACTATTAAAACGTGGAGATATGCTCTACCTTGATCCAGAGATGAGCAAGCCTAAGCGTATTCAGGGTGTTTTCTTGAGTACCGAAGAAGTTAAAGCCGTAACTAATTACTTGCGCGAAAAACGTCAGCCACAATACAACGATGAAGTCTTGGCTCAAGAGACGAAAGCTGCCGGTCGAGGTGGCGCTGGTAGTTTTGATGGTGGCGGTGGAGATGATGAGCTATTTAGTGAAGCGGTCAATATTGTGATCCAACGCGGTAAAGCATCATCATCGGATTTGATGCGACGATTGCGCGTTGGTTATGCTCGTTCGGCTAGACTAATGGACATGCTCGAAGATCGTGGTGTGATCGGCGCCCAAGATGGCAGTCGTCCGCGCGAGGTCTTGGTATCGAGCGTGACAGAACTTGAGGGAGAAGCTAATGAGTCCGAGTGAACGCGAGAAAAAGCCAGAATTTGCCAAGCGTTCACTTTCCAAAAAACCAACCTCAGATCTAACTCTAGCCGAGGTTTTTAAAAAGCGTCGACATGATTTGAAGATGAGTCTAGGCGATGTCGAGCGCGGCATTAAAGTGCAACATGCTTATTTGCAAATGATCGAGAATGGCGACTACGAAAACTTGCCTAATGATATTTATTCTAAAGGCTTTGTCAAAAATTATGCTGAGTTTCTTGGCTTTGAAGCAACCCCGATTTTAGAACTTTACGATAAAGAGCGAAAAGGCAGCGGTGCTAAGCTGAAAGAGCCATCTGGCGGTTCAAAAAATATCAAGATGGGCTTACGTCCGATCGATTCCAAGCGAGTCGTCGTCACCCCAAAAACGCTATTAATTTCCCTCGGTATTTGCTTAGTTCTGCTGGTGGTAGGCTATCTTGGTTGGCAATTTTCAGCCTTGTCGGCTCCGCCAAAACTGACGCTTGAGAATCCGGCTGAGCAGATTGTCGACACCAATTCGATCTATATCGCTGGCCGAGTCGATGGTGGCTCAGATTTATATATCAATGATTCACCGATTTTAAGCAGCCCGGATGGTAGTTTTAAAGAGAAGGTTTCGCTGGTCAATGGTGCCAATCAAATTAAAATTACCGCCAAGAATAAATTAGGTAAGACAGCTACTATTAATAAAACTGTGGTGGCGCGTCTGCCGCAAATTGCTTCGGCCAGTCCGACGCCTACTCCGGGCACCCCGCTTGATGGCGTTGAGCTGACGGTCAAAGTAAACGGACAAGCGGCCTGGATAATCGTTGAGACTGATGGACACGAAGCTTTTCGACAGACCATGCTTCCCGGTACGCAGCAGGTCTTTAAAGCCAAGAACCAAGTTAAGCTGACGACCGGCAACGCTGGCGCGACGGCGCTGATTTTATCTAATGGTGTGGTGGCCAGTAAGGATATTGGTAGCCTTGGTCGGCCAGGCGAGGTGAAGGCAGGGCTGGTATTTAACAAAGATACACAGGTGCAGTAGTCAGCAGTCATATTCACGCACTCTACTTCGTTACAACCTGCGATACTCATTCGACGTACTAAAAAAGTACGCCTCATTCCGTTTCTCAGTTGTGCCTCGTATAGCACTCAAATATGGCTGCCTCTGCAATGTTCTTCCATATCCCGCTTTTGCTTGCAATTCGGTGAGTTTGCATCAATAATTAGCCCTACCTTGGAAGATAGGAGACATCGTGGCCCAGACCAAGAAAGCCGTATCAGATAAGCTCATTGAGAAGCTGGCCAAGCAGCTAGGTGATGACTTCGCTCATGGCTACTCAATTGAGTTGTTCAGTGAAGCGATCCTCAGGCTGTTAAGCGAGAATTTGAGAAATCGCAGTACGACCGAATCTCGCGCTTCGAGGAGAAGCTAACGCGTGCTGTAGGAAGTCAAGTCGATAGGGTCATCAACACTTTGATTCGCGAGAATCGAGAACGCATCAGGGAAGCAACAACCAAGGCTTTCGAAGACCATCTGGACGAGCACGTCAGTGACTTGGTTGTGCGTCACTTGAAGTACGGCCGCTAACCGTAGCAAAATTTTCCAGGTTGTTTACCCCGCTAGAAATAGTGGGACAACTTACTTTTGTTATAATGATAAAAAGGGGAGTAAAATGGCCAAAGATTTTTCGTTTGATGTTGTCAGTGATTATGATTTGTCGGAAATGATTAATGCAATCGACCAGGCCGGCCGCGAGCTGATGACGCGCTATGATTTTCAAGGCACCGGCAGCAAAGCTACTTTTGTGCGTGACAAAAACTTAATCGATATTGAGTCTAATTCTGAGCTTAAGCTCGAGACAATCACAGATGTGATCGAGAGCAAACTCCTCAAGCGCGGCATTAGCTTAAAGGTACTCGACAAAAGCGGTGAGGTGCAAAGTGCGAACATGATTTACCGCAAGACTTTGCCGCTCATCAAGGGACTTGACCAGGAAAAGGCAAAAAAAATTAGCAAGCTGGTGCGCGAAGCGTATCCAAAGGTTAAGACGCAGATTCAGGGTGAAGAAGTCAGGATCAGTGCTGCGAGCAAAGATGATTTGCAGGGAGTGATGGCGTCTTTAAAGCAAGCCGATCTGGATTTTCCAATAAGTTTTACTAATTATAGATAATTATTAAAAACTGTTGACATGTACGGTAATTGTTCGTTATCATAAAACAAGAACAAATAACGAACAAGGAGTATGGCATGGCAGCAGCAAGTGCTACAATAGTGAAGTCAGAAAAAGTAAAGCAGAGTGAGGAAGTTTTGACTCCTAAAGATCAGAGCGGCAGTGATAAAGGTGCCCGCGTCAAAGCGGTCGAGCTAGCTGTCGAGCAAATTGAACGGCAATTTGGCAAGGGTGCGATTATGAAATTGGGTGAGAGCTCAAAGGTGCAGGTTGAGACTATACCGACCGGTAGCTTGAGCTTGGACTTGGCTCTTGGTGGTGGTATACCAAGGGGTCGGATCGTTGAGATCTACGGACCCGAGTCCAGCGGTAAGACCACTCTAGCACTTCATGCTGTGGCTGAAGTCCAAAAGAAAGGTGGGTTGGCGGCATTCATTGATGCTGAGCATGCACTTGACCCGGAGTATGCTGCTAAGATTGGCGTTAAACTTGATGATTTACTTATTTCCCAGCCAGATACTGGTGAGCAGGCCTTAGAGATTTGTGAGACGTTGGTACGCTCTAGTGCCGTTGATATCGTGATTGTTGACTCGGTGGCCGCCCTGGTGCCACGAGCAGAGATCGAGGGCGAGATGGGCGACTCACACATGGGCTTGCAAGCTCGCCTGATGAGTCAAGCTCTACGTAAGTTGACCGGTGTAATCAGTAAATCCAAAACTACTGTTATATTCATCAATCAGTTGCGCATGAAGATCGGTGTGATGTTTGGTAGCCCAGAAGTAACCTCTGGAGGTAACGCACTCAAATACTATTCAAGTGTCCGGATGGACATTCGCCGCAGTGAGCAGCTTAAGGATGGTGATAAGAGTGTTGGTAATCATGTCAAAGTAAAGGTTGTGAAGAATAAGATTGCCGCACCATTTAAGATTGCAGAATTTGACATCATGTTCAACGAGGGAATTTCTCGAGCTGGGGACTTAATTGACCTGGCCGTCAAATACGATCTGGTGAATAAGGCAGGAGCTTGGTACGCCTACAAGGACGAAAAAATTGGCCAGGGTAGGGAAGCCGCCAAGCAATTTCTAAAAGAACATCCAAAAGTCATGGATGAGCTAGATGCTGCTATTCGCAAGCAAGAAGCCGCGAGCTAGCCAAACCGTAATTGTCTAATAATAAGCTGGTGGTACTTATGCCTATAATTACCGACATTAGTCCACAAAAAAAGCGAACTGGCTACTACAATGTATTTGTAGATGGCGAGTTTGCTTTTAGTTTGAGTGACTTGCAACTATCAAATTCTCATTTATCAATTGGCCAGGCGTATTCAGAAGCTGATATCATTCAAATCAAAAATGATGCAAATGCTACCAAAGTTTATTCCCGTTGCCTCGACTATATAAGTCGACGTCAGAGATCTGAGTGGGAGCTGCGTGATTATCTAAAGCGCAAAGAGACCAGTCAAGAAGTAATTGATCAAGTGATAGAAAAATTAATTATCGAAAATCATCTGGATGACTATCGATTTGCCCAGGCTTGGGTGCATGATCGAGATATGTTGAAGCCGCGATCAAAAAAGCAACTGCAGGCAGAGCTGATTAAAAAGCACATCGCCAAGGACATAATTGTTCAAGTACTTAGGGCGCAAGATGAGTCACAAGAATTGACTAATTTAAAACAAATAGCCATAAAAAAATTGCCACGTTACAGTGACAGAATAAAATTAACTGTATATTTGGTCGGCCAGGGATATAACTATTCCCTGGTTAAAACCACCCTCGATAATTTAATGGCTGAAAATAACGAACTTGGCGGCGACGCCGATAACCAGTAGCCAGACAATTACTGCGATCAAATCTTTCACCCTCTATAACTTGCTTTTACTTAATAGTAAGCTAAGTGTTTTTAACTGGCAAGGCATTTGTGATCATTTGCTTGTTATTTATGGTTGCCTCACGCACGATTATTTTGTTTGGTTTGATATCAACAATATCCGACCGATCAATTATGAGATCAGATTGTATGATATTTTTAAATAGGTTGGTATGGACATACAGCTTGCTAATGATGTAGACGGTATTATCAATAATATAATCTTCAACCTTGCCGAGTTTTTTGCCGCCGATCGTGATCACTGGAAGGTTTAAGATTGTTAGATCTCGTTTGATTATCTCGCGGTCTCTTATTAGATCATCTTCATCTGCAATCTTATCTTCCGAGTCCACAATAATTGACTTCTGCTCAGATAGCCTGACGTCTAGTGGGCTCAAGAAACCAATTCTTTTTTCTCCGCTGACAGATACGACAAATAAACTTACTTTTAGGTCGGCCTCACTGAGCAGTATTTTCTTGACCGTACCAATCGGACCACCGAGTCTGAGGCTTAGTATTTTTGAGTTTATTAAGTCGCTTGCCAGTAGTTTCATGGGCCTATTATACCTTGACCAAAAGCTAATTATAAGATAAAATAGGTGAGTTATATTATTTAGTATCCTTTTTGTTGTAGCAGATATTTATATTAACCAGCGACTACAGCAAATCCGTATTATAGCGGAGATCCAAAGGAAGGAGCTTACAAAAATGCGACTTTATGAAGTGGCAGTGGTCTTGCATCCCGATCTAGAGATCGATCTAGAAAATGCTAGCACCAAGATAGAGAAAATAATTGAGGGTGCCAAAGGTACGATTGTCAAGCGTGACAATTGGGGCAAACGTAAATTAGCCTATAAAATCAATAAGCAAGATTGGGGCATTTATATATTCTACCAGGTGGAGCTAGATCCGCAGGCGGTAGCTAAGATCGAAAATACACTTCGGATTACTGAGGAAGTGATGCGTTATTTGGTCGTATCTTTGGACCACATTCGCTATATTCGGAAAACCCAAGATTCTAAAAAACCTAACCAAAAGCCTATTGCGAGTACAAAAGCCAAAGATGACATAAAGACTGAAGCTATCCAAGACAAAGAGGTAACCAAGCAAGAGACTAAGAAAGAGGAGAAGTAATAATGGCAAAGGACTTTAATCAAGCAATTGTAATGGGAAATCTAACGCGCGATCCGGAACTACGCACCACACCATCCGGACAGTCGGTCGCTAGCTTTAGTGTTGCTACCAATCGCAGCTGGCAGGATCCGTCAGGTGAGCGCCGTGACTCGGTCGAGTATCACGATGTTGTTGCTTGGGGCAAATTGGGTGAGCTAGTTAGTAATTATCTGGCTAAAGGCCGCAAGGTTTTGGTGGTTGGTCGCTTGCAAACCCGCAGCTGGGAAGCACAAGATGGCAGCAAGCGTCAAAAAACTGAGATTGTTGCAACTGATATCAATTTTGTTGACCGAGTCGGTGAGGGTGGAGATTTTAACTCGTCGAGTGCAGCTAGTGCGCCTACCAAAGACAACACCAAGAAGAAGAGTGATGATGTGGTGATCGAGGATATGGGTGATGGGGAGATTAATTTGGACGATATCCCTTTCTAAATCTCGGTTTTTCCTCTTCGCGCTTTTTGCACTTTCTAAGCAGCATCTGCTTGTTCAACGTAGGTATACTACGCCTCGCTTCACAGAGTATACTTATCAAGCATAAGCCCATCGAAGCATTAAAAACCTCTTCCGTGAGTCAACTAGAAAAATATTTAACTTAAGAGAAAGTAAACAATGGCAGAATTTTACAATCGCAAACAGAATAGATTTTATTCAGAAAAAATCGATTATATCGATTATAAAGATATTAAGTTTTTGCAGCGTTATCTCACTAGTGTCGGCAAGATTGAGCCGCGTAAACGAACTGGCGCCTCGATGAAACACCAGCGCATGTTAGCTAAGGCATTGAAGCGAGCGCGTCATCTGGCTTTATTGCCATTTGTTGTTCGCTAATTGGGCGCACGCATGCCACGCCAAGTGGCGTTATGAGCTACGATGCACATGTCATTACACCTTTTATGTAAACTGCATTCGAGCTCATCGTTCATACTTTACTTGGTATAGACATTCATTGCACCTCATTTTTATAGTTTTTATCCTGAACTTTCCTCAGGCTAAAAAAGTTTAGTCTTGATAGAAAACTTACTACCTTTTTAAAAAGAAAGGAAAATATGTACGGCATTACAGATCTGCGTAAAGATACTCTAATAGATATTGATGGTGTGCCTTATCGCGTGACCGATTATTCACATACCCAGATGGGACGCGGCGGGGCGACCGTTCGAGTTAAGGTCAAAAATCTACTCAATGGTTCGATGCTAGAAAAAGTCTATAAAAATGATGAAAAAATCGAGCCAGCTTCGATCGAAAAAGTAACTTTACAGTATCTTTACCAAAACGGTAATAAAGCCGTATTTATGGATATGACAACTTTTGACCAGCAAGAAATTAACCGAGAAATGGCCACAGATGTAATAAAATTTATTCCTGAGGGTGGTGAAGTATCGGCTATGCTCTACAAAGACCAAGTGATCGGCTTTGATCTGCCCAAAAATACACCGATCAAAGTCTCCAGCGCACCCGGTGGAGCGAAAGGTGACACGGCCACTGGTGCTACTAAAGCCGTCGAGCTAGAGACCGGCATCGAGATCCAAGTGCCGCTCTTTATCAAAACTGGTGATATGGTAAAAGTCGACACTCGCACCGGCCAGTACCTTGAGCGGATGAAGTAGTTTATACTTAAACCCATGGAATCAGTCTTGGCGGCAATCGGTGCTAATATTGGCTATGCGGTGGGGGATATTTTTGGGACGAAGTCGTCACGAAAAATCCAACCTTTGCTGACCACCTTTTGGGTAGTGGTTTTTAATGTATTAATTTTTTCGCCCCTTGCGTTTGTCTTTCGAGACAACATAAGTCATTTTACTGTTTGGCATATATTTTTAACACTCACCTTAGCTATCCTGCTCAATTATTCTTACTTAAACTTTAATCGCGCTCTAGCTATCGGTAATGCACCATTGGTCGGTGCGATTACAGGGTCTTTTCCTGCGCTGGTGGTGATCTTTTCGCTTATTATATTCAAAGAGTCAATCACGTTTCTACAGGGAATAATGATTAGTCTAGTCATAATCGGTATTATTCTATCAAGCATAGATTTTCGTCAAAAAATTACAAAAGTACACGTTTCAATTCGCTACGCCCTGTTAACTCTTGCTGGCTGGGGACTGTACTTTACTCTTATCAAGGTTCCAATTGTCCAGATTGGCTGGTTTTGGGTTCATTATTTAACAAACATTCTTGGTGTATTCTTCTTTGGAGCGATTCTACTATCTAAACGTCAAACAGTATTTAAAAAACCTACAAAGGTACTTTATTTACCAGCCATAACAGCATTACTCACTGGTGGTGCTACTTTGTTATTTAACTTTGCGCTTAATTTTGGTAAAAGCTCTGTTGTGGCACCGATTGCTGGTAGCTATCCAGCTTTGTTTGCTATCTTGGCGTTCTTTATTTTTAAAGAGAAATTGACTAGACAACAAATAATCGGCGTAGTTATTACTCTGGCATCGGTTATTGCATTGTCTTTTATAAGTGTTTAGATTAATCGGTAAGTAGAGGAATTTAATTATGCCCGACAGAATTTCAGCCTTAATAATAAAGGATAAAAAACTGCTCATAGTCACAGGCTATGATGAAGATATCTGGTGGACGCCAGGTGGTAAGGTGGATAAGGGCGAAGATCGCGAAATTGCTTTGAAACGTGAGATCAAAGAGGAACTAGGTGTTGACGTAAAATCCGCCAAAAAATATCATGAGAAACTCGTAATAAATTCAATTACAAAAAAGCCGCAACAAGTCTACTTTTATCTTGTAAACACAACTGGCGAAATTAAGCCGCATTCTGAAATTACAAAATTTCACTGGCTAAGTGCCGACGAAGCCAAGTCTAATAAACTTAAACTAAGCAATGTGATGACAGAAGTGCTGCTGCCCATGCTCATCCAAGACAATATACTATGATAAATTATAATTATGGAAGCCAAATTCGAAAAAATATATCACGACATACAGGCTACAGCTGACAAGACCAAGAGGCGTCAATTAATTGGCAAGCTGACCTTGACACTGATTGACGCGTCGATTGCAAAAGAGATTGATTGGCGTTTAGTTAATCAATATGCACGCAAGCTAAAGCCTTTGAAAGGTAAAAAAGATCTGATGATGCGGGATCTAATCTGCGATCTAGAGCATTGGGATGATTACACTAGAGACCATGGCGAATTTGAACGGATTAGGCAATTCGCCCTCGATATTTCGAAGGGAATATTTTATGAAGAGCTGACGACGGTGATGGTTTATTACGTCAAGCGCCAGGCTGACCGCACGCTTGGCGGTGTGAGTTATGTGGCGTGGGACGATCAGGGTAAATTATGCACGCGCACTACTAATTCATTGACGCAGACATTAGATCCAATATTGCATAAGTCCAAAAATATCGATGATTTCATTAGTCGCTTGCCAGCTAAAATTGGTGAGCTGGAGCTTTTTGATAAGACTGAGGTCTTGCAAAAATTTAGATTTGATATTGATGTCTAGAGGTTGTCAAATCTTAGAATAATAAGCAATAAGGATACCTACTTTCTGCTATAAAGAGTACTTATATTGTTTAAAAATATAAGCAAATATTATTATTTGCTGGCTTGATTCTTTTTGATATTTGCTTCGAGTAGTTTGATTCACTTTTTTAGATTAAATACTTCCTCGGCCAGCACATCAGCGTCTTCAATGGTGCGCTTTTCTAAAAAGATCAGTCTTCTTTTATATTATTTAGCTCGGTGTGGACTTTAGAAAACTCATCACGCGTCTCTGAGCGCAACTCAGTTCGTAACTCGGTGATATCTTGATTAAGTCCTGTTCGAACATCAGATATTTCTACTTTAACATTAGCAAATTCTTGCGAAGTCATCGTTGCCAGCTCGTCAATAGTGATACTTAGCTCACCGACAGCGTGATCAACAATTTCTTTAACATCTTTTTTGGTAGCGTAGCTTATTTTATTCTCCAATATTTATTCTAAAGACAGACTAACTTTAATAGTAGCGAGCAAAATACGAATACACAACAATTGAATTTGCAAAAAAAAAACACTTTAGTAGAATAGAATTAATTATTAGGAGATAAGAATGAGTGAAATAATTGAAATGAATCCCGAGCGTGACCAACAAAAACCAAATCCAGTTAGTGAGTCTCGATTAGAGGCGGCTAAAGCATTGGGGTTAGAAATAGCTGATCAACCCACGTCATTAGATGACAAAATCAAGGCTGGGTTGTCTGAACGATTTAGTGGACCAAATCCTGATGAGGCTCATAAAGAGTTAACTGCGAAATGGAAGAGCAATGCAGAGTTTAAAAATAATCAAATATTGAATTTTATCAATGAACATCAAAATCCTGATTTTACACCTAATAATATTGATCTTGCCAGGTCTCAAGGGGATGTAATCAAAGTTACTGGTGATGATGTCACGTCTTCCGAAATAGCTAGCCTGGAATCTAATGGTAAAATTACCGGTAGAGCATTAGCTCTCGAAGCACTCAGTGCTTCGGCTGTAAATACTGCTGGACAAGTTGCAGAAATATCCCCTCTAGAAATGGCAGGAGCAATTGAATCTGCCAGCTATGATGTTTTTGGAAATTCACAAAATGGCGCACCAGCCGTTATTGAAAGAAAGATAGTCACATCAAAAGGCACAATTTATGAGCGTCATTTATTGCAAGCCGGTGATGAGACTACCGCAGGCGTGCAAGTTGTTTTTGATCCATCTGAAGTGTTACCTAGCAGTACTAAATTAGCTTAGATATTACTTAACATTAAACCTAAAAACAATCACATCACCGTCACGCACGATGTAGTCGCGGCCTTCGAGGCGAACTTTGCCGGCCTCTTTGGCGCCAACCCAGCCGTTACTGCTTACAAAATCGTCATACGATACTACTTCAGCTTTAATAAAGCCCTTCTCAAAATCTCCATGAATGACGCCGGCCGCTTCGGGTGCGGTAGCGCCGATTGGCACGGTCCAGGCGCGAGATTCCTTTTCGCCGCTGGTGAAATAAGTCTGCAAGCCGAGCGTTTGATAGCCTAGGCGGATCAGGCTCTGCAGGCCCGATTCTTCTTGCCCGAGCTCGGCCAAAAGCTCGCGTCTGTCCGCCTCGCTCAAATCCATCAGTTGCTCTTCTGTCTTGGCAGATAAAAATATGGTTGGCAATCCTGGTACGAGTTCGGCTAATTGCTTCTTGTAAGCTTCGTCTGAGAGCTTAGCTTCGGCGATATTGAAAACATAGATAAATGGTTTGGCAGTGAGGAGCTGGAGAACTTTTATACTGTCTGAAATTTCTGGTATGTCATGCCGAACTTGTTTCGGTATCTCGATTTTTAAGTTTGTAGATCCTGAAACGAGTTCAGGATGACCATTTTTGTTGGGATGACCGTTATTTCTATTGGGCTGGCTGTAATGTTGGCTGACCAGTTCGCCTCGGTCTAAAAATTCTTTTATTTTTGCTAGCTCGGCAACTGTGGCGCTAGCTTTAGGGTTCGCCTTGCGTTCTTTTTCAAGCTTGTTTAAGCGATTTTCAACCGTAGCTAGATCTGCTAAACAGAGCTCAGTACGAATCGTCTCGATATCGCGCGCTGGGTCGATCGCATCATCGACATGGACGACGTTATCATCCTCAAAGGCCCGTACGACTTGCACGATTGCAGCGCACTCACGGATGTGAGCGAGAAATTTATTGCCCAAGCCAGCTCCCTCAGACGCACCACGCACAATGCCGGCGATGTCAGTAAAGCTAACCGCTGCTGGGATAACTTTGGCACTTTTTGAAATATCAGCTAGTCTGGCGAGTCGCGCGTCTGGTACTTCAACCACGCCGACATTTGGCTCGATCGTGGCAAAAGGGTAGTTAGCGGCTAAAACTTTATTGCGGGTGAGGGCATTAAAAAGCGTCGACTTGCCGACATTAGGCAAGCCAACGATGCCGATAGATAAACTCATGCAAGTTATTATATCAGATTAAGCCATAAATTCGTATTGACATATCCATACAAAAAGCATACAATACTTGTATGAGTAAAACTATCAATATATCATTACCGGAGGAGCTAGTTAAGAAAATTGACCAGCTGGCCAAGAGCGAGTATGCCAGTCGGAGCGATTTTATTCGTGAGACGCTAGTGCGCCGCATCAAAGGCCAGCGAATTGTTGATGAATGGGGTGACGTGCTTGGTGAGTGGAACGAAGGCGTTGATTTGCGTGATGAACATGGCCGAGGCATGCCAGCTAAGCAACTGCTTAAAGCCATAGAAGAAATAAATTAAAGCCAGATGAGTGACAAGGCAAAGAAGTTTCTAGCTAAGCTTAGTACTAAGGAGTTGGCCAGAGTTCGCGCGATCCTGAGCAAGATTGCTAACGATGATCGAGCAGGTCTTGACGTAAAGTCACTTAAAGGGAGGCCGGGCTATATCCGAATTCGAGTTGATCGGGTGAGAATAATATGCCTAAAAGTCGGTGGTGAGTACGAAGTGTTGCACATCACCAATCGAAACGAGAAGACCTATAGGGACATGTAATCTAGTAACAATTATTAAAGCTATTTTTTAAGGTGCGATTAACGGGTTGATTGTATTTTTGGTTTGCATGTCAGGCGGGTATTGTCGTAATATAAGACAAAGTAAACATAACCTATTTAAATGGCCCAAAAAGATAAGTCTAAAATCGAACCATCAGCAGCCACTAATACGCTCAGTGATTCTGAACGTGAAGGACTTGATGTAAAAAACAACGAGAGTAAGATCCGCCTGCAAGCCAAAGGTGTTTATTTTGGTATAGTTGTACTTATAGTGGTTTTTTTAGCAATTGGCATAACATGGCTAATTCGTGGTCCACTATTAGGGCTTTTTGAGTCATCTTCCGGTATTGTTGCTAGAGTCGGTAACAAGGTCGTTACTAAAGACGACTATAATGCATTCGCACCTGCTTACACGAAGTTTGTTCAGTACGGTGACGGTAGCAAAATATCAGATGTGGAGGCCAAAAGGCAGGCATTGAACTTTTTAATCGATGAAAAAGCACTTGAAATTGAATCTGAAAAAACAGGGATTAAGGTTGATGAGGATGATGTTAATAAAGTATATCAAGGTACCGTGACGCAACTTGGTGGTGAGGCTATCTATGCAGCCGGGGTGAAGAGTATGTATGGATGGACTCCGGAGCTAACCAAACGGACGATTCGTAAAAATTTACTTGAAAAAAAATTAGCTAGCAAGCTCATTGCCGGTCGCTATGTCTATGGCTCTTTTGTCCGTTGGGACTACGATGGAGATGGCATCCCTGCCGAGCAATTAGCTCAAGCTAAGGAGGGGGCTCGTAAGGCACTTGAGACCATTCAACCGCTCTATAATCGAGGTGCTAGCCAGGAAGAAATCAGTAAGGCAATGGTTAAATTACGTAATGATAATCTACAATGGCGAGATAATGTAGTTGGAGTTAACAGTATCAATATTAGCATCAATGATGAAACTGCAAAAGAAATCTTTCATGAGCCACAAGATTGGCAATCGATTTCTAAGTTAAATAAAATAGGTCAGGATACCGGTGTGGTAGAATCGGCGGCAGGTTACTTTTTCATCTATCGCTTGACGCGTATAGACAAAGGTCGATACAACAGTTGGTCTGATTTTTATGAGCAGGCAGAGAAAAAGGCTAAAATCTACTCTTACGGTCAAACTGCAAAGTCGGTGGCTTTTGGACTGCTCAAGTCAACCATTGGTGAAGCGCGTGCCCAGTCGTTGATCTGTCGTGATTCTAAAAAGGGCAAATTATCTATAATACAGCGATTTCTGGGTGTTGGCATAGCTGGAGCTGAAGGACCCATTAATTGTGGCAATCATTGGAGCCAGGTTTGGGGTACAGTATTGAGCGGTGCCACCTGGCTGCCTATTCCAAGTGCTAGGGTAGATTTTGCAGCCTCTGATCGCACACCAACATGTCGCCCGGTGCCATCGGAGGGTGAGACCGATTGGGAAGCGTTTGACTTCACAGTCTATACGAACAGTGGAGGTACGTTTGTTGCTGGTCCAGAGCCGACTGGATCAAGTAGAAAGATAAGTTGCTGGACACGTTGGAATACAACCATTTCAGCAGCGGGGTATAAGTCAGCCAGTTGGAATGATTATTCTGTAGGACCAAATGGCAGTTCTCTTTGTCTGGATCGTAGCGATCCTGCTTGGACACCACCAAAATTCTTTGGTTCTTATCCAAATTTGAATACTGATGGCAATTGTCAGTTATTCTTGGAGCCAAACTTGCCACCACCACCTCCCGCTTATGGTAACGTGCAGTTTATATCAAAACTAACAGATCCATACTATTCTAGTTCATCTTATTATGGGGATGAGTGTTTGATTGGTGGTTGGGCAGTTGATGGTTCTGCTCCTAAATCTTCTATACCAATAGATATTTATTTTGATAGCGATAAAACTGCTGGAGCATCTGCAACAGTTAAGGTACCAGCTGCCGATAAACCATGGAAAGGAGTCCAAGGGGATCTTAGTAAGTATGGTATCGATCCGGGGCCGGATAATGGACCAGGTCATGGGTTCTTTATCAAAGTGCCTGATCATCTCAGAGACGGTAAATCGCACTTTGTTTACGCCGGTGGCATTAGGCCGCTTGGTAATTGGTGGCTAAGTGGCTCACCGTTATCGTTTACTTGCATGCCGGAACCAAAATATTACCCTTGGCTGCAGTCTCTCAACGGTGATGTAGTAGCTGGTGGCAATATTACCGGCCAGAAAATTGGCGTGGCTGGTAGTCGGAGTGCGTCTGCGATAGACAAAGAAGCATCATATTTAGTGATTATTAGCGCAATCAGCAAGTCCGGTAATGATTTTTGCAGTACTAATGCCTACTCAATTGGTGATCTCGGCATTAATTGCAAAGCGAGCACCTATGCTGTTAATAGCAAGTACATGGACTATGGCTCGGTCGCTAGTGGTGTCGAGCAGCTGTGGAATAAAAATGGTGCCGGTGCGGGCGGCATTTGTACGACTGGTATGAGCAAGTATTTGACGGGTAATTTGAGCTCATCCGGCGTTAATCTTAATCACCCCGGAGGCAATGATCTGTCCGGCGGCTGTGCCAATGGCAAGATTTGGAAGGCAACCGGAGACTATCAGTTGGGTGACAAGACCTTTGATACTGGCCGAGCAACCTATTGGGTTGATGGTAATCTGGCCTTGACGGGCAATATTCTAGCTAGTCTTAAATCGAATTATGGCAATCCCAAAGACGTGCCAAGTCTCGGCATCATAGTCGATGGTGACATAACGATCGATCCGAATGTCACTGAGATCGATGCGAGTTTATTTGCTACTGGCAAGATTTACACTTGTCACCCAGCTGGACTTACAACTAGCGGTACAGCCTATTACAGGACCAATGGCCCAATTTGCAAGAAAAGCCTCAGTGTCAATGGCTTGATGAGTGCAATTGGCGGGTTTACACTTGGCCGGACATACATCACTAATTTCTCGGGTGGTTCTGGTAGTCCAGCTGAGAAGTTGGTGGCAAGTGCTCAGGCAATGGCCTTCCCGCCACCAGGCTTTGGTGATGACTCCAGTGTCACAATTCAAAACTTTAAATACCTAGGTGAAGCTGCTCCTCGGTTCTAAAATTCGATATCCTAGAGTTGTTCTGCACTCATTGCATTTGCTCTCGTGCTCTATTATCATAAGAACTAAGTAATTATGGTAAATCTACCAGACAAGAGAGAGCAGAGGAAACTAGGCCTACATAAATCGCATGTCTTGGCTTGGGGGCTTGGTATTGTAGTGGTGTTGTTGACTGTTCTAGGTAGCTACTATTATCTACAAAATCAGAAGAGGCAAGAGAACGCCAAGTACGCCTTCGCGATCAATGAAAAAAAATATTCCAAATCAGAGCGCCAAAGTGTTTATATAAATTCAATCAGGAACAACCTGAGTACTGATGACTTTAATCGCAAATACTTAGAGCTAAAAAAACTGCAGTATGTCGCTGAAAAGAACAATATTGTGATAAATAAAGATTTGCTAAATAAAAAAATGGCAGAAATTTACCCAGATAAGAAAGATAAAACTTTTGATCAACTAGATATTGTTCAGCAAAAATCAATCTATGATAATGTTTTTATTTATGCAGCCTTTGCTAATACCAAAGGCCAATACGAAGGAACTATTTTTGTTTTCCCATTCGCTCGGCATATTACAGATTATGAGGGTCATCTCAGTGCTAAAGTGGCAGACTCGAATAAGTTTGGGATTATTTCGGCTTATGATCCAGCCCAAGTTGAGGTTGATAAACGCTATGCCCAAGAAAGAGCAAAATATTATCATGATGGTCTCACTAATGGATCAATCAACGAGTCAGAGGCTTTAAAGGAGATAATGGCTGATAAAAAGCTTGCAAACGTAAACTCAACCAATGAAAGTACAGCATTTAAAAATGACGGTACTGTAAATTGGCAAGACATGATTAGGATCGAAGGCGCAATTGATTATATAAAGTCATTAAAAAGTCCAACTTTAAGTAGCATTCAAACCAGCAAGACAGATGTTGTTAACAACAGTCAGAAAAGCAATGTTGAAGCTCAATTCTATTTTGTCAAACTAAATAAGGCACAACCCGCTAAAAATGGAGTAGATTTTACAACTCTGAAGAAACAAATTGACGAACAAATCAAACAACTCAAGGTGACTATCTATGAGTAAACTTAGTATCGTGAAAAATATAATTACGAGACTAGGGTTAATTATAATTATAGTTGTCGCTTATCAAGCAGTGTTAATTTTCGTCGGTGCTCCTAAAGCTCAAGCAAGCCATGTTTGTGGTATTGAACCTGGTGGTGGTGATTCAAATGCAAAGATGGCTTATGGAGGGCTAGTTATTAACTTAGTGGTTCAGAGGTCTGATGGCTCTACATTTGAGGCCCTTGGCAATATAGGGATGCAATTTACTAGTGAGAATAATATGCCACCTGGGTTATGGGGGGCGGAGCTTGCACAGTATAAAAAATTAGGGTTTGATCCTCATATGTCTGCTGGCACTATACCACAAACTGGAGGACATGATTTAAGTATGAAAAATTGCTGGTTTACTGGTGATGGCGCTGGTGTGGTATTAGGAAACGGGCATGATGATGAAGATTGGGTGATCGATTGTAATGCTAGCGTGCGTGGTGGAGATCCAGGGGGAGCTTGGTATACCGGTTATGGTATTCCTGATGGTGCTAAGGGCGGTGGTTGGTGGGATAATAAGATGATAAACGCTGCTAATGGCACAACAACTGTTTTTCAGCTTCGATATCATGAGCCGATACCCCCTAAAAACGGCTGGGCAGTATTTGTACCGAAGTTGACGGATTCATTTTTTAACAGCACACCTTACTATAATCAAGATTGTCTAATCGCTGGCTGGGCGGCCGATACCTATAGTGATCCATACAGAAGCATATTTCCGACCAGATCAGTCGCAATACGTATTTATTGGGACGGTGCGGGGTTGCCGGCAGCTTATGTAGATATACCAGCCGCTAATCAGCCCTGGCCTGGCGTCCAACAAGTCATGTTGGATCCCCCTTATGGTGTGAATGTAGGAGGAGATAAAAGCCCTGGACATGGCTTTATGGTGCAACCACCTGCTTATTTACAGGATGGTAATACACATATGGCTTATGTCTATGGTATCAGTCCGTATACTGGCGATTGGCAGCTACAGGCCTCACCGGTATCATTTCGCTGTTCGGCTGCTCCAACCGAATACGATCCTTGGCTGCAGACTGGTAATGGTAGCGTCAATGCCTGGGGTAAGATAGTTGGGCAAAACTTTGGCGCTCCAAGCTTTGGCCAGCGACCCAATCAGTCCAATCCTACTGATCCAGTCGAATCAACCTATCTAGTAATGGCAGCCTTGCAGCGTGGAGATAAATCTAACACTAGTGCTCAAACTGGCAAGTTCTGCAGTAATAATCAATACATTCTTGGTGCTAATTCATCGGGCTGTAATATGTTTAATCGCTACAAGTTTGACCTGACCGAGAGCTATGTGGCTGGTAATACATTTGGCTCGCCGCTAGGATATGTGATGCAAAATCCCGGCTCGACAGTTTCTAATCTACTCAATGGCACAAACGGCGAGATTGTTGATATGATGCACACCAAGCTAGGAGTTTGGCAAGCAGATGTCAGAAATTGTAGCCCTGGCTGGATTAGAGAGCTTAGGATGGATTCCGCTGGACTAAATGGTAATAATTTTGGTGGCAGTGGAACCGATACGCAGCTGTTTCGTCCTTCAACAATTACTGTACCTTCCATCTCAGATTATTATCCGACCTCTGGGGTTTATGGAGCTAATTTAAATTTATCAGGTGGACCTTACTGTTACTCATCAGTATTAGTTACTACGCCATCATCTAGTACGAATCGATTCGATATTGATCTGGGTACACGGACATTTGTGTCGGGCGGACGAGTGACATATTGGGTAAGACCTCAGGGTAGTGCCCCTGGTTCTTACAATGGTAGAGATACTTATATCAAGTCAAATATAAATGTGAACTCCACTTCTAGCTACACGCATCCTAATCAAATTCCTCAGATCGCAATTGTTTCAAGTGGGGATATATATATTGACCCAGATGTCACTAATCTCGATGCCAGCTTATATTCGACAGGCAAGATCTTTACTTGCTACCGTCCAGAACCAACCACGCATAGTTCTGCGGCTGCCACTATATACTATAAAAACAATGGCCCAGCTTGCAAAAGACAACTCACCATTCGTGGTAGTGTGATGGCGCGCAGTGGCTTTGAATTTGGCCGGACATACTTTGCAAATCCCGGTACATTTTATAGTTCTGCCGAACAAATCTACATGACAGGTCAAGCCTTAGCCTTCCCACCACTTGGTTGGAATAAGGATAATCTGACCAATAAGGAAAGCATGAACGTGCGTTACCTTGATAGTAATGAAGGACCTAGGTTCTAGGAATATTTAATGAGTATCGATGGGAGACGTGAGAAACTTGTGAAAAGCTCTAAAAATAACTTGTTCATTAGTATAATTGTTATGTATAATAAGCGGTAATGGCATTATTTCAAGAAGATGATAATTTTTTTGGACTTGATCTGGGGGCCAGTAGTGTCAAGCTTGTCCAGCTTAAAGATATTCATGGCAAACCCAGCTTACTTACCTATGGCGACATTGAGGTACCGTTTGGTTTGCTGTCGAGTGACTCCCCAGTCGATCTAGACAAGCTTTCGGATATCATCCGGAAGTTATATAGTGATGCTAAGGTTTCTACCAAAAACGTCGTTGCAGCTTTGCCGGCTTCGTATGGTTATGCAGCTGTCATTACGACACCAAAACTATCGCACGACGAGCTTGCTAGCTCGATTAGATTCCAAGCTGATAAATATATTCCGATGCCAATCGATCAGGTCAAGCTTGATTATAAAGTACTAGGGCCAAAAGGATCGGGCGAGACTAACGAGCAGGAAGTGCTTTTAGTCGCAGCGCCGACTTCACTAGCTAATAAATATCTCGGGATCATCCAAAAAGCTGGTCTCGAGCTGATGGCTCTTGAGGTGAATGCTATCTCTGAAGCGCGCGCACTGATGACAGCGCAGCCCACTACAGCAATCATTGTTGATATCGGCTCGATCGCGACTGATCTGGCGGTGGTCAATAACCAGGTACCGCGACTGATTCGCTCACTCAATATCGGCTCGCGGTCGATTACTCGGGTGGTCGGGCAAAACCTTGGTTTGGCTCAGGATCAAGCTGAGCAGTTTGTCAAGAAATTTGGCATGTCGCAGGCTAAGCTAGAAGCCCAAGTCTATAAAGCGATTAAACCGATTGTTGATAACCTAGCTGATGAAATCAAAAAGTCAATTCAGTTTTTCCAGGAGCACAACGCCATGAAAGTCGAAAAGATCATCCTGACTGGTGGTACGTCGGCATTGCTAGATTTACCACCGTACCTGGCTAATGCCACTGGTGTGACAGTTGAGATTGGCAACCCTTGGATCAATGTCAGCTATCCGCACGAGCTGGAGCCTAAACTAAGTTCGATATCATTGAATTACTCCGGCGCAGTTGGACTGGCCATGAGGGGGATGGGTTAAGATGCAAGTACTTATTAATTTAGTACCAGAAGCAAGGCTGGTTAAGCTCAAGCAAAAGCGTAACAAACGCTTACTGACTACGCTGACTATTCTGACTGCTATCGTGATGGCAACTATTGTTGGTACTTTGATAGTGCTTATTATCGCCAATACGGCACTTTATGCCGCCAACGAGGGCGCTATTAAGGATAAAAAGTCCGAGATTGCCGAGATCAATAAAAGTAATATGGAGCAGAATGCCGCTACCCTGCAAGAACACTTAGCCTCGTTTAAGACCTTAAATGATAGTCGCTTGTATGCCAGTAAGGTTTTTGCTGAATTTAGTGAAACGATTCAGCCTAATGTGACCGTCAAGACTTTTGATATTGCCGATGGATACGTCGTCTCAGTCACTGGCACAGCTAAATCCAACCAAGACGTCAGTAAGTTTGTCAACGCCATTGAAGAGTATGGCACGACTTACAAGAAAAAGCCGGATGCCGACCCGACCGATTATTTTACTGGAGTTGATATTGCTTCAGTGGGCAAAGGTGGCGATAGTGGTGGCGATGGCGTGTCATTTTCCTTGACCTTTAAAGCTAACGAAAGCGTATTTAGTAAAACTAATCCAACCAAGAGTGGGCAAAATAATGGGCATTAAAACTGATGAAAAACAATTGAAGCAAGCTAAAAAGGTGCAGACACCCAAGACGGAGGTGTCGTTGGCCCAAGCTCAGACAGCTAAGCATTTCTATCTGATTGCTAGCTTGATCTTGGTTGTCATCATAATTGGTGGTGGCTACGCGTCGTATCGGCTTTTTACCAACTATATCCATAAGCTTAATGAGATAAAGGCCCAAAATAAGTTGGTCAGTAGTCTTGATCAAAAAATAAAAGACCTTGATGCCTTGAAGGTCACCTACGCCCAGATTACTGATTCTAAGGGCGGTACAGGCAGTGATGCTGATGCCATTTTGCGCGCCTTGCCTGTCACAGAAGATTATAAATCACTCATCGCTATGCTAGAGAATATGGTCAATGTCAGCGGGGTGTCACTTGATTCGGTGTCCAAGACCAGTGCTTCAGGTGCAACCGCAGCACCGGCCGGAAGTAGTGGTAGTACTGCTACAACGCCGGGCGCGTCTGGTAGTGGCACGACTGGCGCCCAATCGCCCCAGCCAGTAGTATTTTCGGTTAGTATCAGCGGTCCTTACGATAAAATTATTCGATTTCTTGATAATACCGAGAAATCTGCTCGAGTGATTAACTTTAAAAGTATGCAGATTTCTAATGATGGTGGCAGTGGTGGTACTAATTCAGTCAAGGCCAGTCTGACTATGGAAACCTATTATCAAGATAAAGCCAACATCGAGTCAACTCAGGAGGACTTGAAGTAATGAAGCGAAAAGATATCGTATCTCTAGTGATCGCAATCGTCATCTTCATGGTAGCAGCGGGTGTGATCTATCTCTATGTCGTACCACCACCAAAAGATACTGGTATTAAGGTAGAAGTACCACGCAAAGTTGTATCTGAGTTTGATATGTCAACCATCAATGGTGTCTTACTCAACAAAGACAAGGTACAAGACTTTACGCCTGATATCAATCCAGATCCTAATGCCAAGCCGAAGCCAATTGTTCAGTAGGAGGCTGCCATGTTGACGAGCGATATGGAAAACAAAATCGAGGAATTTATCCTCAAGTACGACCTTGTTGGCAAACAAGATCTAAATAAGCTGCGTGATGAAGCTAAGAAGCAGAATAAGCCCCTCGTCCAATATCTGATCGAAAAGGGTGCCATCTCCGAAGAAGATAGTGTCAAAATTAATGCTCTTATCTCGCATATTCCATATGTTGATCTGAAGAATAAGACCATTGAGGCTGATATTCTAAATCTAATCCCCAAAGATCTCGCACAAACCTATATGGCGGTGCCGTTTGGTCTTGTCGATGGCCAGCTCAATGTCGCCATGGTAGATCCAACCAATCTGCAGGCGGTTGACTTCTTGACTCGCAAAACCGGTCACTTTGTCAGTGCTTTTATGACAACCAAACAAAACGTTATGCGCATTATCGACACCTATCAGACGACGCTTGACGTTGACGTAGTACAGGCGCTTGGGCGAGCTGCCACCGAAGATAAGACTGATGTGGGAGTCGAGGGCATGGCCAAACAAAAAGCTTCCAGTCAGGTAACTGAGGTGCAAAATTTTATCCAAGACGCACCGATTACCAGGGCTTTAAATACCATCTTGGAGTATGCTATCGAGTCAAAAGCCTCAGATATTCACATTGAGCCGCGCGCTAAAGATCTCAAGATTCGTTTTCGGATTGATGGCCTTTTGCAGGACACCATGACCCTGCCGAAGACAATCGAGCCAGCCTTGATCTCACGCATTAAGATTCTGTCTAATCTTAAGATTGATGAGCACCGCATCCCTCAAGATGGGCAGGCCAGCTACGTAATTAGTCATCGCGAGGTCGACTTACGTATCGCGATCGCACCGATTACCTATGGTGAGCAGGTGGTGATTCGTGTTCTAGACAAATCCGATTCATTGATCAACTTAGACTCCTTGGGCTTTAAAGGTCGATCGTATCGGCTGATTCAAGAGGGTATGAAAAAGCCACACGGTATGATTCTCTCAACTGGCCCGACCGGCTCGGGTAAAAGTACCACGCTCTATGCTGTCATCCAGGAGATCAAGAATGTCAGCCTGAATATCGTCACTCTCGAAGATCCGGTGGAGTACAAAATGGACGGTATCAATCAAATCCAAGTCAATACAGCGGTTGGTCTGACTTTTGCGTCGGGCCTGCGCTCGATTTTGCGTCAGGACCCGAATGTCGTGATGGTTGGTGAGATCCGTGACCAAGAGACAGCCGATCTGGCCGTCCAAGCGGCTCTGACAGGCCACATCGTGCTCTCGACATTACACACCAATTCGGCTTCTGGGGTTTTGCCGCGTTTACTCGATATGAAGGTTGAGCCGTTTTTAATCGCCAGCACAGTCAATACTGTGATTGGTCAGCGGTTAGTCCGAAAAGTTTGTGATTCATGTAAGAAGGCTTTTTCATCGACTCAAGCTGCTACCGATATGATCAATAAGGCTTTGAGTCTAGTTTTACCCAAGAATGAGGCTGAGGTAAAGGCAAAAATGGAGGAACTTGGTTATGATAATTTGCCAATTTACAATCAAAAAGCTTATACTTTATACAAGGGTGAGGGCTGCAAGGTGTGTCTCAATGGCTACAAAGGCCGCACCGGTATTTATGAAGTTTTTGCGATGAATGATGCCATGGAGAAACTGCTTGTGTCGCACGCCACCACGACCGATATACAAAGACAAGCTCAAAAAGACGGTATGCTGACCATGCAACAAGATGGCTTACTCAAGGTTTTGGCTGGTATCACAACGATTGAGGAAGTGGCTCGCGTCGCCAGTGATTATTAGAAATTATTTAATAGTACAAGAGGGTAAAAGTGGAAAGTAAAAGTCTAAGAATCGAACCGTATCTAGACCAAGTCATTAAACGAGATGCGTCCGACTTGCACTTGCAGGTTGGCTTACCGCCAATGCTCAGAATTGATGGCGCGCTCAAACCAGCCGAAGACTCAAAAGAACTGACCGAGAAAGATATTGAGACTTTGATTTATGCTCTCCTCGACGAGGAGCAGAAGCAGGTTCTGATTCGCGACAAAGAGATTGATTTCTCGTTTGCTTATGGCGATCTGGGTCGCTTTCGTGTCAACTCATTCCACGAAAAGGGCACGATCGCTACGGCCATGCGCCTCATTCCGACTAAAATTCGCACCCTTGATGAGCTTGGTATGCCCAAGGTGGTCAGTACTATGACTGATTACCCGCGCGGTCTGGTACTTGTGACTGGCCCGACTGGTTCGGGTAAGAGCACCACCTTAGCTGCTATGATTGACCTGATCAATACCAATAAAGCGATGCATATCATTACGATCGAGGATCCGATCGAATACCAACATCATCACAAGAAGTCAATCGTTGTCCAGCGTGAGGTGCACTTCGATACAGTTAGCTTCGGTGCGGCCCTGCGCAGCGCTCTGCGTGAAGATCCCGATGTGGTCCTGATTGGTGAGATGCGTGATCTCGAGACGATCGCCACAGCTATCACTATCGCTGAGACCGGCCACTTAGTACTAGCAACTTTACACACCAATTCAGCCGCTCAATCAGTCGATCGTATGATCGATGTCTTTCCACCACACCAACAGCAGCAGATTCGTATTCAGCTCTCGGGCGTGCTGCAAGGTATTGTCTCGCAGCGCCTCATCCCGATGGTTGGGGGTGGTCGAATCGCCGCTGCCGAAGTCATGATCGCCACACCAGCGGTGCGCAATATCGTGCGTGAGAGCAAAACTCACCAACTTGAGGCTGTCATTCAGACCGGTGCTGAGCACGGTATGCAGTCGATGGACAAGACTTTAGTTGGTCTGATTCACGAAGGTAAGATCAGTTACGAAGAAGCCAAGAACTACGCCATTGACCTCGAAGAGCTTGACCGCATGATGAGGAAATAAAACTTCTAAGATTTATGATCGATTTTATTTATACAGCAAGGGAGAAGGACACCGGCAAGCTTGTCAAAGGCACGATCGCGGCCGATAGTGAGACAGCGGCTGGTCGGCTTTTGATTGAGAAAAATCTCTTTCCGGTTAAGTTTACGCTCAAGAGTCAGCAAACTATTGCTGGTATCAATGTATCGGGGCTGAGCCGGGTTAGTGGCAAAGACCGGGTCATATTTACGCGGCAATTGGCCACTCTGATCAAAGCCGGTCTGCCGATCGTCCAAGCACTCTCGACTGCCTCAGAGCAAGTCCAAAGCCAGAAGTTCAAGGATATTTTAGAACGCATCAAGGGCTCGGTCGAGGGGGGAGCCAGCTTATCCGACTCATTTGCCCAATTCCCGGAGGTCTTTAACCAGACATACATCAGCCTGGTCGCGGCTGGTGAAGCTTCTGGCACGCTCGATAAGACGCTCGAACGCTTGGCTAGCCAGCAGGAGAAGGAAATGGCTATCATCTCCAAGGTGCGCGGCGCTCTAATCTATCCACTGCTGGTGCTAGCGACCATCATCGGTGTCTTGGCTTTTATGCTGGTCAGTGTCTTGCCCCAGATTGCGCAGCTCTATAAGGAGCTCGGTAAGCAATTGCCGCCACTGACATCTGCCTTGATCGCTGTGCAGCAGTTCACGACTAAGTTCTGGTGGCTGACACTAGCTATGATCGTCGCGGCCGTGCTGGGCATCAGGGCCTATACCAAGACGCCCCATGGACGGCGCAACATGGACCGCTTCAAGCTTAATATGCCGGCCTTTAAGACGCTCTTTCGCAAGGTCTATATGGCTCGCTTTACGCGCACGCTCGGCTCGCTGGTAGCCTCTGGTGTGCCGCTCTTGGAGGCTCTGGCGATTTGCTCTGAGGCTGTTAATAACTTGATCATCAAAGAAATTATTGATCACGCTGCCCAGCAGGTGAAAGGTGGTAAAGCGCTGTCGCTCACGCTATCGAATAATCAGTATTTCTTGCACCTGGTGCCACAGATGATCAAGATCGGTGAGGACTCTGGTACACTCTCGGATATGCTCGATAAGGTGGCTAGCTTCTACGAGGACGAGGTCGACCAGACGGTCAAGAATATCTCGACTATCATTGAGCCAGTCTTGATGATTGTGCTTGGCTTCATGGTATTTTTCATAATTATCGCTATTCTATACCCAGTCTACTCGCTGGTGGGTGGGGGAATAGGTAGCGGCCAGAGTATAGGTGGCTCGTCTACTAATACTAGTGGCAGTACTGGGACAGCAAAATAGCTATTTGTAAGAAGTAATATATTTCTTACAAAAAACTGTTTGACTTCACGGGAGTCTTGTAATAAAGTAAGCACAAGCGCTTTTATATACGCTTCTATACTCTCGTATAAATAACAAAACTCAAGGAGGAGGTAAGAAATATCATGCAATTAACTAAGAAAAAAGGTTTCACCCTGATTGAAATCGTTATCGTGCTGGCGATTGCGGCACTGATACTTATCATTGTGTTCTTGGCGGTGTCAGGTGCGCAAAGGGAGAGAAGAAACGACGGACGTAAAAATATCGCTGGGCAAGTGGTTGCAGCTGTTCAAACATTTCAGGGAAATAATGGTGGCGCTTTACCAACAAATGCCTCACCATCTACCCAGTTGCAAAGTATTGTTATAAATAGAGATGTACCGGGAGTGGGTACTATGACAATTAACGTGTCCGCCCTACCGTCTTGTACGAATACAGGAAGTGCCATAGTAACATTTAATGGATCTACTACTGTTCGCGCATGTCTAGAAGGTAACGGAACCACTGGATACGACCTTACATTGTAGGTTAGTGTGACAGTGACTTCATTAAAAAAGACCCTCAAAGGGTCTTTTTTAATGAAACTACCTTACTCTACGAAGCGTTATCGATACAAACTACCGTATTACCACTTTCCACCCAGTAGGTAATAGCTAGAGTGTTTCTACTTGGTGTGTGAGTTACTCCATTAAAGGTTTGTGCTGTGTTAGCTATGCCTCCAGCAGCAGTACATACGTAGGCGTCTCTATACCTAAATCTTTGGCCGGCGGTAGATGTGGCAGCTGCGTTATTGTAGTTCGGATCTTCACCTTGTCCATTTTGAATGCCTTGGGTGTAGTTACCTGGTAGATTAGCACCTAAAGGCAAGGTGCCTCCATTATTCGCGAAGTTTTCAAACTGCGCAGAAAGACGAGCTGCGGCATTTTTAGTCACATCGTCACGTCTAGAACGCTGTGCACCCCCGACAGCTAGGAATACTATCACTAATATCAGTGCCGCAATCGCCAGCACGATAACGATTTCAATCAGGGTGAAACCTTTTTTCTTAGTTAATTGCATGATATTTCTTACCTCCTCCTTGAGTTTTGTTATTTATACGAGAGTATAGAAGCGTATATAAAAGAAGTGCGCCGCTTTCAAAAGCGGCGCAGGGTACTCTAGGCAGTTTTGGCATACAAAAATGTGCTACAATTATAAGCGTAAGAATTTATTATGATCAAAGCTACAAAACAAACCCGTCATTCTGGGTCACAAACCTGTCGTCCTGAACAGCGCTCGCTGACTCATCCCCGTCATTCTGGCTTGCGTGGCCGTCATTCTGAATTTATTTCAGAATCTACATTGAGTGCTAACAAGATCCTGAAACGAGTTCAGGATGACATTAGAAGTCAGGGTGATAACAAAGGCCGGGGTGGCGTTCAAATCCAAGGTAGCACTACCCAAAGGGGCTTCACGATCGTCGAGACGCTCTTTGTGCTCGCAATCGGCGGACTGATCTTGATAATGACATTCCTAGCGCTCGGCCAGACCAATCGCTCTAAGCGCGACGCCCAGCGCAAGACGGACTTTGCTAAGATCAATCAGAATATCGCCTCCTGGACAAATGAGCACCATGGTATATTGCCGACTGGTACTGCTGCAGTACAGACTGCATCGGCACCAATACCCGATTCGCCAGATGGGAGTGGAAATCCATATGATGTGACCGCTACTTCCATCACTACTGCTTGCGGCGCTGGGTCAACGAACAATATCTACTACGAGCGGACAAACGATAGATCATACAAAATAAAAATCTGTTTAGAATCAGGAGAATTCATTGAAAACCACTAACAAAAATGGCTTTACTTTAATTGAAATAATAATAGTTTTGGCGATTGGTGCTTTGATAGTTCTGATTGCATTTATTGGTGTACCAATGGCCAAGCGTATGATACGTGACAATCAGCGCAAGAGTGATCTAGAGAACACGGCAATTGCCTTTAAAGCTTTCCAAAGTGCTCACAATGGCTGCTTACCGACCTGGCTTGATAATGGAACTATAGGGCCGCCCATGTATCCTCCGAGGCGTCCTGAATTGCCGCCTTTTCCTGCTGATTGTGAAAATAGTTATCTATTTGGTGCTGCCATGGCCGGCATAAGTCCAATGCTTGACGCAAGTAAGCTTATTGCTGGTGGATATTATCATCCAAATACGTATGGCATTGATCCGCTAGCACGTCAGAGATACCAATGGCACGAAATTGGCCCAGATTATGGTATGGGTATGAAACCAGCAACCATGCACCCTAATTGTACGGATGCAGATTCTAAACCCACGGAGAGTACGCCTGCACGAATAAAATATTACCGTGAAGTCGATTATAGAACAGTAACTCTTGGTATTGATCGATCGCAGATTCCTCACAGATTTGCACTCGGTATTTGCCTTGAGGCAGGGGAAGAGTTTATCCAGGAGTTTGACTTCTAGAGCTCGCTGGTACTAGTCCTTCAGCTTGGCATTTTGAACAGCAATCCCGTCATCCTGAACTTGATTCAGAATCTACGTTGAGTGCCAACAGATCCTTCGACTTCGCTCAGGATGACAATTGTCCTGACCCGCTGACCACTTCTGTCATTCTGATCCGGCGGTTGCCGGAGAAGAATCTACTCCCGCTACGAAGCAGATCCTGAATAGTGAGCCAGCGAGCACTGCTTAAGGACGATTATCTTGTATGTTCGTAAATAGTTCGGTATAATTGAATTACTGCAACGGTTATAATGGATGAAAGGGAAGAAGCTTATGGCTCTAACAAAAGAAGACATTTCACAGATCAAAAACCTGATCGACACCATGGATATATCACGTATACGCATGGCTATGCGCACAGATATCGAGGAGGTGATGGAGGAGAAGGTTGGTAAATTTGAGATCAAGATTGATCAAAAATTCGCTGATGCTGAAGTCAAGATCGACCAAAAGTTAGCCGATTTCGAGACGAAGATGTACGAAAAGTTCGCTATCGCTGAGGCTAGTGTAGATGAAAAGTTCGCTATCGCTGAGGCTAGTGTAGATGAAAAGTTCGCTATCGCTGAGGCTAGTGTAGATGAAAAGTTTGATAATTTCGCTGCCATGGTGCAGAGGCAGTTTGTGCACATCGATACTAGGTTTGATAAGCTTGAAGCTAGGTTTGATAAGCTTGAGGCCAGAATGGACAGGCTTGAGGATAGGATGGATAAAATTGAGATCAAGGTTGGTCATCTAGAAGGGAGAATAGCAAGCATGGAATCAAAGATTTTGGCCATAGAAGCTGAGCTTGAGGAGATTAAAGAAGAGCTCAAGCAGATTAGTACTAGGTCTAAAGAAGACGCCGATTATCAAGGCTATGAAATCATCAAGCTGGGCCGCCGGGTGACGCAGCTAGAAGATGAGGTGGGTGAGCTTAAGAAAGCTATTAAGTAATCATAGGTCTCCCCGGCACATAGAGATTCTTCTCCGGCAGCTGGCGGAGAAGAATGACAGAGGTGGGCAGCAGTTCAGATTGACAGCGCGGAGCTGGCCTGCTTGTTACCTTGGGTGTAAAAGCTGTCATCTTGAGCGTAGTCGAAAGATCTCTCGCCACGGTCATCCTGAACAGCGAGCTTGTGAGCGCGTTTCAGGATCTCGCCGGCACGGTTGTCATCCTAAAGCGTAGTCGAAAGATCTGCTGGCACAAGATATAGATCCTGAATCAAGTTCAGGATGACAGGAGCAGAGTTAGATGCGGAATGACAGAGTAAGTGGTTCAGGACGACAACGCGGAGCCGCCTTTTACGAGAAAGCACTGCTAGGCCGAGCTAAAATCGCCAAATGGTTGCCTAAAACACCGTTTGCCGGGATAATATTAAGCATAAGAGTATTATTTGGTAGTTATTAAAGCAACATGGATAGAGCGCAGCTAGCATTTATACTAGAAATCATCTTTGGCGGTTTCGGTTTGCTCTTTGGCAGCTTCATCAACGCTTGGGTCTGGCGCGTCAAGAACGGCAAGAAGGTTAGTCGAGGCCGCTCAATGTGCCCACATTGTAAATGTCAGCTAAAGTCTCGTGATTTAGTGCCAGTATTAAGTTTCATCTGGCTAAGAGGTCGTTGCCGATGTTGCAATAAGCCAATCTCTTGGCAATATCCGATCGTCGAGCTCATCACGGCATTTACTTTCATTTGCCTGGCAGCTTATTTCTTACCCTTGGCAAACCTGCAACTCTTCTCGCTCGCGATCTGGCTGGTGGTGGCGGTATTGGTGATCGCCGCAGCTGTCTACGACTACAAATGGATGATCTTACCAGATCGCTTCATGCTGCCCGCGATTGGCTTAGGCCTGGTCTACGTCGTCGGCTTGGCGCTCATGACTGGCCAAGTTACAGTTATCTGGCGGCTGGTAGCGGCTCTGATATTTGCTGGCTTTTTCTTCTCACTGTGGTATTTCTCGGGCGGTAAATGGATGGGCGACGGCGACATTCGGATCGGCTTCTTGATGGGATTGATGCTCTCACCAAGCCAGCTGATAGTGGCTATCTTCTTGGCCTTCAATATCGCCGCAGTCGTGTCGCTGGTGCTGATTGCAACCAAGCTGCGCACGCGCAAAGACCTCATCCCATTTGGCCCCTTCCTGATCCTGGGTATGTTTCTAGGCCTATTCTTGGGCGAACGACTGGTGGCTTGGTACACGAATTTCTTGGTATAGACTTGATTAAAAATAGTTAAAATGCGTGCTATAATGAAGCGTAAGGATTATATAGGTATTTATGCCGATAATTAAAAACAAAAAGAGATTCATCAATCCTAGAGCTAGCGGCGTCACCTTGATCGAAGTGATGATTGTGCTGGCTATTTCGGGCGTGCTGATTTTAGCCGCCATCGGAACCTTTGGTGCCCGTAGTGGGGTGGTATTTAATGCCTCGATTGATACTGTGGCCAGTGATCTGCGCACCGTTGCTAGTGAGACGCGTAATGGCCTGGGGGCATCTGGAAGCAGTGATACGACCTGCGTAGCGACGTCCGAAACCTGCCAGCTAGGTGATAAATATGGACCTAATACCCCAATACCATCCGGTAGTGCCATCTACGGTGAGGCAGTTGAGTTCAATAATAACCACTGTCCTGGCGCTGGTGGTAGCACCACCTCCTGCATGATCGTTTATAAGTTGAGCAAGCCAAACGGTACTGGTGCCGGATCGAATGTTGTGACGCCTTACGAGCGCTATGTCATATTCTTGCCTTCTAACCTGAAGTTTGAATTTACGGGCAATAATCCCTTGGTGGTCTACACCAATGCTGGCGAAGCCTTCAGCTTTACTATCAATAATACTGCACCAGCAGGGGGTGGGGGATCACCGATTACGACGGTCGCGACCAAGTTTTCATCCACTTTGGCAAGTGATTCAACTAAATATACATCTAAAACCGCTCCGAATATCAGAATCGTAGACAAGTCCAACTCAAGTATGCAAGCTAAGCTCAATATCGATATGAATACACCGATCAATATCACAGTTGAGAGGGACGCACCATGATCACCCTAAAAAACCTCAAACAAAAATTCAAGCACCGGAGCAAACGCGGCGACACCTTGATCGAAGTAATTTTTGCCCTTGTCATCATCGGCTTTATCATTATGGTGGCGATTCAAGGCGCGCTTAATGCCAATCGGGCAGCCCGCGATGCCCAGCTCCGCACGCAAGGCCAGCTCTGGGCGACTGCACAGATAGAGGTGATCAGAGTAATTCGCAATGCGCGGTTTTGGTCGGATGTGGAGGGTGATCCAGGGAACTTTGTTCAAAACCAGCTAGTGACAAATTTTCACATACCTGTTGGTACTCTCGTCGGTTCAGATTTTGTTTGTCCGCCTGGACCACCTCCAGCTGACGCGCTAGATTCTTGGCCGTTTCACGCTAGAATTGATGATGGTACCGGCAGTCCCGATCTTGTGTCCGGCTCGGAAGTGTTCGAATCCTACACCATAAAAAATACTGCTAGGCTCACTAACTGTCCTAAATACCACAATGACTCAGTCGAAGTAACGACGGAAGTGACTTGGCTCAACAGTGCCGGTGGCACTGAAACCGTTAGATTAATTAATTATCTCACCCGAGAGTCGAAGGATAGCTAGGATGAGACGTCTCCGAATAAATAATCTAATTAAGAAACCAGGTGGTGGCGGCTACACCATCATCGAGTTGATGTTTGCAGTGGTAAATTTTTCATTTGTCATGATAATCGCACTATCAGCCTTTGTGGTGGTGATGAGGGTTTACAATAAATCAGCCTTCACGCGCCAGACTCAGCAGGTGGGTCGAGCAGCGATTGATAAGATGATTAGTGATATTAGGTTGGCTACTCTGGTGAATACTGGTTATCCGCCTACGTATATATCTCCAAGTGATACAATGTGCCTCCAAATTAGCAGCGCCTCGGGCAGCTCAGTGCGCTATGCCAAGGTGATAGTGCCAAGTACGACGAGGAATAAGATTACGCGTACGACCTTTTCGGATACAAATTGTGGAACATCACTGGTCAGTGAGAATTTGACGCCGGATGATTTTGATGTGACAGGTCTCCAATTTATACAAGTGATTGAAGATGCGCATGTCATCGAGGGTGGAGTTACGAAGAAAGGCACCGGTATTTCTATCGATCTAACACTTGCCAAAGGAACTGCCTCACCTGATCCGAGCGACCCTTTCTATAATGCGACTAACTTGAGGACATTTGTTAATGCTCGAGGTGGTAGCTAAGGGATTGTATTTGTCGGACAAAACGTTATAATTAAGCAAAGAAAAGCATAACCAAGATATGAAAGTAAGTAGATATAAAGATATAAAAGAGTTAAGGCGAGGTGTCGCTTCTTTAATGGTGACAGTGGCCTTTGCCATACTTTTTGTGGTGGTGGTGGTGGGTCTGACAGCTCTGTCGATTCGTGAGCAGCGTCAGGCCGGTGACACCGACCAGAGTAACCGCGCCTTTGCGGCAGCTGAGGCGGGCATCAAGGACGCTCTATCGATGCTAGATGTGGATGCTAACAAAACCATTGGTAGCTGTTCAGATGCTGAGGCTCACAAAAATCTCGACGGGCCGGACTATGGCTATACTTGTCTAACCATCACGCAGCAACCAGGTGATATCGACAGTCGGGGTGACAAAGACGAGAGTAAGTCAGCTTATGTCTTCATGGCCGGCCAACCCTTACCAAATGGTGGTGGTGGTGATGACAAAGCTTGGGCTGATCACCTCAATCTGTACTGGAGCCGCAAGGCTTCGGGCGATAAGCCACCCCTTAGTTCATTGTCTGGCCCGCTTTATCCTGCTTACGATGGATCGACCCCTTGGAATCAGCCAGCCGGCGTCGAGCTGACATTTATTTACTGGAAAGTATCTAATCCAATCAATGAAACTTCAATTGATGTGGCTAGTGGTAGCTTTGATGGTAATAAAAGTCTCATGACCAAGACCTTCTTAATTATGCCGGGCCAGGCGGGCTCAAACAAGGATGATGGCTCACCGGTGCACGGAATTCCCCCAACTCCCAAGATTCAATCGAGTTGTAACATTCCTCTATCTGGGCCAACCACACCTACATTGAAGAAAGAGTATTACTGCAAGCTTATGCAGAGTGGCAAAGCTAGTGATGGCATCGATCTAAGAAATATCGTCTTTGATGGTGGCGACCCAAAAGATTATCGCTTTGTTTTCAAGCTCAAGCCACGCTACAGTGCGACTAGTTACTACGCTGGTTTTACAGCTGGTACAGGACCAGATAAACAGACTTTGGTACCAGCTACCTCGGCTCTGATTGATGTGACAGCCAAATCAGGTAATCTCTACAAGCGATTACGGGCAGAACGCTCACTTGAGACCAGGGCACGGGGAACAGTCTTTGACTCAGCTGTCTTCTCCGGTACTGATATTTGTAAGAACCTCAGTGTCGATAGCTCTAACAACACCAAGAGCTATAACACCTGCGACTAATCCGCGCCAAGCAATGCAGCGCGCAGCGTAAGCACCTACTTAAAAAGCTAGTTGTTTTTATTTATTACCGGAGTGAAACTTCTTGTGGACTTCCTTGAGCTGGGGGTCGGTCAGGTGAGTGTAGACTTGAGTGGTCGAGATATTACTGTGGCCGAGCATCGACTGGACGCTTCTGAGATCGGCCCCGTTGACCAGTAAGTCGGTCGCAAAGGAGTGGCGCAGAGTATGCGGCGTGACCCGCTTGGTGATACCAGCCAGCTTACCATAACGCTCGACTGAGCGCTGGATCGAGCGAGTCGTCAGCCGGGTGTAATTGCCATAATCTATCTCTGTCTTAGAGCCACTATAGTGTATAAAAAGCGGCTCAAAATTGTCAGTTCGGTCTTTGAGGTAATTTTCGAGTGCTATGACGGCATCCCTCGACAGATAAACGGGACGATCTTTTTGGCCTTTGCCGCGGATAGTAAATTCACCTCGTGCTAGGTTGATACTATTGCGGTTGAGACTGGTAAGCTCAGAGACGCGCAGGCCGCTGGAGAAGAGTAACTCCAAAATTGCCAAATCACGTAAGCCGATCACGGTTGACTTGTCAACTGCCTTAAATAATCTATCTACTTCGTCGCGCGCCAGGAAGCTGACCTGAGGGCGCTTGACAGTAGCTAGCTCGATTTTATCAGCTGGCAAAGTCTTGACGTTGCGTCTGGCCAAATACTTTAGGAAACTGCGCAAAGCGATCAGGTGGTAATTCTGGGTGGTCCGACTAATAGTCCGGCCGTCTTCGGATCGAAAGCGATTTAGCCACTGGCGCCATTTGGTGATCATATCAAGGTCAATCTCGCTGACTTTAACCTCATCGCCGGCAAAGTCAAGGAAGCGATTGAGGTAATGAGAGTAATTTTCGATCGTTTTGAGGCTGCGACCCTTCTCGACTTCAAGGTAGTCGAGAAAATCGCCCATGTATTCGGCAAACATACCTTTTAGGATAAGCGTTTTATTTGCAGGGTGCAAGCTCCTCTTTACTTTTGAACAGTTCCTCCTTCATCCTTAGCTAGATTCTTCACTCCGTTTGAGAATGACAACATACCAACCGTCATCCTCAAGCAACAGTCGAAGGATCTATTCCCCCCAAACACCCATCATGTCATCCTGAACTCGTTTCAGGATCTGTCTATAATTAGAAAATAATTTTTTTATCTTTCTCTTTTACTACCTTTTAGCGTAAAAGGTAGTACCAAAAGCATGAGCCTCTAGTTCGCAAACAAGTGGTTGCTAAATAAGTCATTCTAATTACTAAGCGAGAACTCACTCGCCTTTGGCTCGCTCAAACAGCTCGCTTAGGTTCTGGCTTTAAAAAAGCCAGACCACTCGAATGACTTATCAGCAGTGGCTTGTTGCTCCAGGCTCGAGGAGGAGTTATTCCCACTGTGCCATCGAAAAAACAGAAAGACGAACTAGGATTTTAGCTGAAATAGAAATACAGCTTAGAGCTGTAAGCGAGTCTGTATTTCCAGGCAAAATCATACTTTGGTACTTCTAGCTTTTGAGCCCTAGGCGCGAGAAATCTTTTGCTACTTTTGGATTATTCAAAAGTAGAGGGAGAGATGACTTTTGAGCTCAATTGGTCTATAATTCATAAGATTTATGGCGAAGTTAAGTCAATATGACGTTGTGGTAGTTGGGGCTGGTCACGCCGGCTGTGAAGCTGCTGTAGCAGCTGCCAAACTAGGTGCGAAAATTGCTCTAATCACCACCAATTTAGCAAAAGTGGCAGCTTTGCCATGCAACCCGTCGGTTGGCGGGCCAGGCAAGGGCCACATTGTGCGTGAAATTGACGCTTTGGGCGGCATTATGGCTCGCGTGGTGGATAAAAGCGCTATTCAGATCAAAGAGCTCAATACCTCTAAAGGCCCAGCAGTCAGGGCCTATCGAGCTCAGCTCGATCGTAGCTGCTACAATCAGAATATGGTTGAGATTTTGCAGTCCACAGACGGACTGGAATTGATCGAGGATGGGGTCAGCGGTGTGGAGGCAAAGGACGGCCAGATAGTTGGAGTGGTGACGGTGGCTAGAGGGCTAATTAGAGCTAAAACGGTTATAGTCTGCTCAGGGACATTTTTGAATGGTGAGATTATTGTTGGGCCAAAAATCATCAAAAAGGGTGGCCGAATTGACGAGGCTAGTGTAGCCGGTCTAACCGAATCGCTGCGAAAGCTGGGGTTAAAGTCAGGTCGTCTCAAGACTGGCACGCCACCACGCATCAGGCGGAGTAGTATTGACTATTCTAGGCTGGAGGAGGCTCCAGGCATGGGCGGCAAGATTAGTTTTTCGCACCCAGACAGAGAATTAATGCCGCTTGGCGAGCAGGTATTGTGCTGGCTAACCTATACCAATCACACAACCCATCAGTTGATCTTAGATAATTATCATCTATCGGGTAATATCTCAGGCATGATTACTGAGTCTGGACCGAGAAGCTGTCCGAGTATTGATCTGAAAGTAAAGAATTTTCCAGATCGTGAGCGGCACCCCATATTTATTGAGCCAGTCGGTACCGAAGACGGTCCTGATGGTGAGTTAATGTACCTGCAAGGCTGCTCGACAGCTTTTGCACCGGACATGCAAGAGAAAATTTTTCGATCGATTGAGGGCTTAGAAAAAGCCGAATTTATCGAGTATGGCTACGCCGTTCGTTATGACTTTTTCCCGCCCCATCAACTGACTCGGAGCTTGAGTACAAAAGTTGTACAAGGTCTTTATCTTGCAGGTCAAATGAATGGCACAACTGGCTACGAAGAGGCGGCCGCGCAGGGCCTAATGGCTGGTATTAACGCTGCTAGATTTGTCAAAAAGTTAGAGCCTTTTGTGCTTGATAGGACAGAGAGCTATATTGGTGTTTTGATCGAAGATCTAGTGACTAAAACTCACGCTGAACCATATCGGATGTTTACCTCGAGAGCTGAATACAGGCTCTTACTCAGAAATGACAATGCCAGTAGCCGCTTGGCGCGAAAGGGATATGAGATTGGTTTGGTAGACGGGGCAACATTAGATAGAGTAGAAGCAAGACAACAGTCAATAAGGCGCGAGATTAGTGAGCTTAAGCGATACAAGATTATACATGACGGTAAAAGCACGACAGCCTATCAATTCTTGAAGCGCCCGGAGGTGAATCACCAGATACTAAAAGCCAAATACGGCATTGCTCTGCCTGAAGATGTCGCTAGCAGCGTAGAAATAGAGGTTAAGTACGAGGGTTATTTTGAGCGCCAGAAACATGATGCGGAGAAGCTACACCAATGGCGCACCTTTGTTCTCTCTGATGAGATTGATTATGATGCGATCACCGGGATACGCAATGAGGCTCGAGCCAGACTGAAGGAAACCAAGCCAGAATCTATTGCCCAGGCCATGCAGATCCAAGGCATCACTCCGGCTGATCTGAACATACTGATGGTCTCGGCTCACGCGCAGGACAAGGCCTCTTAAATAGGACTTCTACTTTACTTAAAAGTAAGCAAAAACTCCCCCTACTTTTGGGTTACGGCCAAAAATCCTTCTTTCACTACCTTTTAACGTAAAAGGTAGTACCAAAAGCATGAGCCTTTATGTCGCAAGCAAGTGGGTCTTATGAACTGTTATATCACTACCAGGCGAGAACTCACTCGCCTAAAAGCTCACTCAAACAGCTCGCCTGGTTTA
>JAYRII010000007.1:0-18217 GCA_041906885.1 Candidatus Saccharimonadia bacterium
CCATCCGACTATAAAAAATTTACCATCTCTAACACCGTGGTACTGAATAGTGCGCATACCATCTTTGCCGAGATAAACCTCACACCAAGCCTCGACACCATCTAGCTTCACCTGCTCACGACTTTCTAGCTGGCCTGTACTTGGTCCTCTTTGTTTTGGTATTGGATCACGAGCCCAACGGTACAGAGTTTGGCGGGATAGTCCATATCTACGGCTTGTCTGAGAAAAACCGTGAATCTGAGCATCTCGCACAGCTCGGGTTCTAAAGGCGATTAGTTGCTTTGGCGATAGGTAGTGATACATTTTCATTCTTCCAGTCTAGAATGCAACACACAAAGTGTCACATATACTGGGGCTTAGTATAAGAAAAATGCAAAAAAGTATTGACAAAATAGCTATTATACTATATACTTTCTTTACGCTTCGGTTGATGGTGGGCTGCAATCCACCTTTAGCTGGACAGAGGAGCCTGTAAATAGGCTGGGTAAGGAGTGAGCAAGATGGCGTGCTCATAGATAACCCTATCGATACGCAAAAGTACCGATTCCTCGACAGCGACTCCCCGGGGAGTCGCACCACCGAAAGTGGTGGAATCTGGATCGTCGAAGCGATCTTCCTAGTAATAAAACGCCAAAAAAATCCAGGGGTGTACTTCGATACACTTTTCCAGGCGTCCCTGCGCCAGGAATGCACCTAATGCGTCGTTTGGACGCAAAGGATGTACTGGCGGGGTGGCGATAGAGCCACCCTGAATTAGGGAAGGGATGCGGGATATCGCCGCTCCTCTTAGCACGAGAGTGCGAGTAGGTTTTGGTTCCATGGGCCAGAGCTTGCGAGGACCCGGTTGTTGCAGCAGCCGGGTTTTAACTTACTTAAAATACCTATTGAGTAGGTTGAGGCTTTTCCTCCTTCACGCCGACATTTTTTTCACCCACGATCCCTTTTAGCTCAGCGATTAGATCGTCCGATATTTTTACCGTAAATGGTAATTTTATTATCTTGTGCTGATCACGACCGACTAGCAAATATACTGTGTCGCTACCAGGAGCCGATTCAAGCGTCCTTTTAATGCTGACTAATTTACTAGTTTCCTGACTACTGGCGATCCGCAAGACCATCTTTCTAGCGACTTCGGACTTTAATTGATCCTTTGACTCGTTCTCATTCTGATTCGAAGGTAGCGGGTGACGTGAATATGCTTTAGCACGCTCTGGGCTAATTATTTTGACCGAATCGACCATGATTTTGACGTCGTCAGTCAATTTGCCATCACGATCGCGCGCATTGACCTTGCCATCCACCTCCACCACGCTGTCGATCGCTAGATCAGTCGCTGACTTCTCATAGGCCTTTGGAAAAACTATTAGCTCAATTTCACCACCCTTATTCTCGAGCTGCACAAAAGCCATATTGGCGCCATTTTTGGTGGTAATCTTACGAAATCTAGTGATGATACCACCAACCTTGAGGCTCCGACCTTCCTTCTTGCGATCAATTTGGCTAATGGCGATGGTTTTTTGCACGATGTAGGCGTCATACTCATCGAGCGGATGCGAGGAGATATAGAGACCCAACAATTCCTTCTCCCAGGTCAATCGCTCCCTCGTTTCACTTGGTGCAATCGGCCTGTCTAAATGCAAGCCTGGCATGTCCTCGGTCGTACCTAGGCTACCGAATATATCAATTTGACCCGAGAGGGCATTTTTCTGAGCCTTTGATGCATATGAGGAGATTTTATCAATATTATTCAATATCACATCACGATCCGTCAGGGAATCAAATGCGCCTGACTTGGCCAGACTCTCAAGCGTCTTGCGGTTGACCACCGAAGCGTCAACTCGTTTGGCAAAATCCTCAATTGAAGTAAAAGCTCCATCCTGGCGGACTGACAAGATTGTTTCAATCGGGCCGAGTCCGATATTTTTGATCGCGCCGAGGCCAAAGCGGATGTTACTCGTCTCTGGCACGACGGCGAACTCATTAAATGACTGATTGATGTCTGGTGGCAAGAGCTCGATGCCCATTTTGCGGCATTCCGCGACCTCAATCGCTATCCGGTCTAGATTTTCGTGATCGCTGGTCATCAACGCTGCCATAAAGGCTGCTGGATAATGGGCCTTCAAGTAGGCCGTTTGGACAGCAATCAAAGCGTAACAAGCCGCATGGCTCTTATTAAAGCAGTAAGCTGCAAAGTCCTCCAAGCTTTTCCATAAGTTTTCGACAAAGCTCGGATCGGCCTGGCTGGTTTTAATGGCACCATCGATAAACTCACGCTTCATCTTAGCCAGCACTTCTGGAATCTTTTTCCCGATCCCCTTGCGCAGAGTATCAGCTTGACCACCGGTAAAGCCACACAATTCAGTCGCTATCTGCATGACTTGCTCCTGATAGACTATAATGCCATAAGTATTTTCTAGGGCAGTCTTCATCTTGGGATGTCCATAAGTGATTAAATCAGGATTGTGTTTGCGATTAATGAAGTCTTCTATCCACTGCATCGGACCAGGCCTGTAGAGAGCGACCATGGCGATAATATCCTCAAATTGGTTGGGCTTGAGATCCCGGATGTAGCGTTTCATACCGGCTGACTCCAATTGGAACACGCCAGTAGTGTCGCCTCTGGTCAAGAGCTGGTAAGTTTTTTTGTCATCGATCGGAATATCTGAAATATTCAGATCAACCCCATTGACGCGGCGGATAATACGAAGGGTGTTTTTGATAATAGTGAGATTAGAAAGACCTAAAAAGTCAAATTTCAAAAGTCCAAGCTCTTCGATTGGATTCATCGAGTACTGGGTTGATATACCGCCCTTGCTAGCTCGTGTCAAAGGAGTGTGGCGAACCAACTCCTCGTGGGCAATCACCACACCGGCAGCGTGTGTGCCTTGGTTGCGAATCGTCCCTTCAAGCTGGATGGCGATGTCGATGACCTGCTTGGCTTTAGGGTTGGTTTTATACTCTTTCGATAAGTCAGGGTCATCAACGATCGATTTTGAGAGCGGGATATGGCGGCCCTGAATCGGAGCCGGAATGAGCTTGGCGATAGCATCAACTTCACCATAAGGCAAGCCGAGTACGCGACCGGTATCACGAACCGCATTTCGAGCTGCCATCGTGCCAAAAGTAATAATTTGCGCCACTCTATCCTGGCCGTATTTTTCAGTCGCATAAGCAATCACTTCCTCACGCCTATCATCAGCATAATCCATATCAATATCAGGCATCGATATGCGATCGGGATTTAAAAAACGTTCAAAGAGCAGATCATATTTGAGAGGATCAAGCTCTGTAATATTGGTTAGATAGGCAATTATTGAGCCGGCTGCCGAGCCGCGACCGGGCCCACAGACTATGCCCTGATTTTTACTCCAATTAATCAGGTCTGAAACGATCAAAAAGTATCCTTCATACCCCATCTTTGCGATCACACCAAGCTCGAACTCGATCCGATCAAGCTGCTCCTCTGTCAAGAGCGGCCGCACTCTCGCTTCAGTGGCATGGACTAAGTCTTCAGCCGGCATGTCAGTGTAGCGCTTAGCCGCCCCCTGAAAAACCAGCTTTCTTAAATATGACTTTTCGCTCTCTCCCTTTGGCACATCGAATTTTGGAATCAAGATTCGACCTAGCTCTATTTCTAAATCACAGGCTGCCGCAATTTTTACAGTATTTTCTATGGCTTCAGGGTGATTGGGGAATTTCGACAACATAAATTCACCAGTCCCAATCGATAGATCCTGATCCAGCCGCATTCTATTTGGGTCTTCTAGCATACTGCCGGTCTGAACACAGAGCAGAATATCATGTGGGTTATGGTCCTCGGACCGGGTGTAGTGAGCATCACCGGTTGCGACTAGGCCAATGCCTAAATCCCCAGAAAGCTTCTTCAAAACTTTATTAACTTTATCTTGCGGCTCCCAACCGATATGTGGCTGCATCTCAAGATAATAATTATCTTTGCCGAAGACTTTTAAAAACCATTTGGCAGTCGCAGTAGCTTCGTCAATATTATCATTCAAAATTTGCGAACCGACCTCGCCACCGATACAGCCCGACAAACAAATCAAGCCTTCGTGATACTGCTCAATCAGGTCACGATCAATCCGTGGCTTATAGTAGAATCCTTCCAAGCAAGCAATGGTCGACAGTTTCATCAAGTTTTTGTAACCAACGGCGTTTTTGGCTAGTAAGGTCAGGTGGTAAGGATTACGATCTTCCTTGGAATTCTTGTCGGTATATTTGCGTGGCGCCACGTAGGCTTCCATGCCAATAATCGGCTTGATGCCACGCTTCTTGCATTCTTTGTAAAACTCGATAGCTCCGGAGAGCGTGCCATGATCCGTGATCGCGACAGCAGTTTGGCCAATTTCTTTGATGTGGTCGAGCATCGGCGCAACTTTTTGCAAGCCATCGAGCAGACTATAGTGCGTGTGATTATGCAAGTGTACAAAATCAACATTTTGATCGGTCGATTTTTTGGCAGTTGCCAACTTAACACCTGAATCTTCAGATGACATATCCCTCACCCCACTTTAAACTACTTATCCTATTCTAACACACCTGAACTGATTCAAAACTGCAGTAAGCTCAAGGTTATCTCATCGCATTATTTAGTTGATTCAATAGATCTCCAATATAAGGCAGGCCTCCCAATTTTACGACCAGAAATCCTACCACCACCACGACAAAAGCCGCACCGATTGTAAATCCAACTCCGTGCCAAAAGCCAGCCCGAAAATTCAAATACATAATCCTAGTTGGACTATTGAGCAGCTGCATGAAGTCATCTAGTGCTAGCTTGGAGCTGGCTCTCGTAACCGCATCTAAGCTTTTATCATTGTCTGGCGATTTTCGAGCCATTATTATTTAGTTTTAGTAGATTTTGTGACAGATTTTTTCGCCTTATCTACGGCATCGTCTACCTTATCTTTAGCACCATCAACCGCTTTTTGAGCTTTATCACCAAGCTTATCAGCGAGATCCGCCCCTTCACGAATGAGCTTTTTAGTGCGTTCACTAGTTTCTTTCGTGATATCCTTGCTATCATCAGCCAGTTCGACCATTTTTTTAGCTAATTCTTGCTTAACCTGATCGGCTTTTTTCAGTAGCTCCTGGCTCTCTTTAGCAGCATCCCCCTCAAGCTTACCGATTTTTTTCTCTAATTCTTTGTATTTTTTGTCAAGTTCACCCGCGACATGCTTTGCTGCCTTGGCAATATCAGCTCGCGTTTGTTTGCCGCTTTTTGGAGCCAATAAAAGTGCTGCGACCGCACCAACTGCTGCACCAACTGCTGCGCCTATCGCAAAACCTTTTTCTTTTTCATTGTCTTTCTTAACCATATATCTCTCCTTTCTCAAATTGAGTTGATTTATTTTTTGCGCCGTTTACCTGATTTGGTGATTAGTTCACCTACGATACTGGCTATTTTCATTGGATTAAGATAATATTCCTTCACCTCACTGACCATATCTGCTACCGTCTCAACTTCTTCTTGGGTGCGCTCGGCTATTTTTTTCACCCGCTGGAATATTTGTACCAGCAAAACAATCGCCACGGTCGTATATATTAAGAGTATTATCGTTGCAATCGAGACTGCAAAGAGTAAAATCTGTTCCGTCATTGTTTGACTACCTTTCGCTTAACTGGTTTTTTAAAGACTCGAGCAAGTTTTGAATTTGGCCTAATCTCGTGGCGCCTATCTATCATGGTCCAGGAGTTGCGATCGATCATTGCATTGGGTAGAACGTGTAATTTTCCATCCATGCCGCGAATTCGAGTCCGCCGCAAGTCCATCTCTACTATAACACCTTCTATCTTCTGATCGCCACCTGCCTTTATGTGATCTCCTATACTAAAGTCACGATCACGTGCTAGGGCCACTCCACCGACCACGTCTTTTACGGCATCAGCCAAGCCTTGTGATATGCCTAAGACCACAAAGCTAAATGACCCCACCACTGCTAATGCCACGTTATTTAACCCCATGAATTGCAAACAAGCAATAACTAGAAAAACCCACAGCGCTATATCTATTAGCGTGACAATGATGTCGACAAGACTGTTGGGTAAGTTAGACAATGACATACCGAACTTGATCAGCCGTGAAGCAAGTCTGATTATCAAAATGCCGACTAGTATAACCAGTATGGCGGCTGGAATAATTGGCAAGATCTTATTGATTTCATTGATAATCGGCGTGACTATATTTTCAATCGATAAATTAATATCAGGCATAACTATTTTCCTTGCAAGTATTGTAACAAGATGGAGTTTACCACGCTAGGGTTAGCTTGGCCTTTGGTTTCTTTCATGACTTGGCCGACAAAGAAGCCCAGTGCCTTGTCGTGACCGTTCTTATAATCACTGACTGCCTTAGGATTATCATCGATCAGCCGTTTGATAATCGATTCTAATTCTTTTGTATCTGAAATTTGCGACAGATCCTTAGAAGCAATAACTGCTTCGGGCGAATGGCCGGCAACCACTTCTGGAAATATGTCTTTGGCTATTTTAGAGCTTATTTGACCTCGCTCTACCAGGCTAATTAAACTCGCCAAGTTCGTGGCTGACAATTCACTCTGCTTAATATCTCCTTTCAGTAAAATTGCTTGATAATCGCCCACTAACCAATTGACAGCCTTTTTCTCGAGCTTTTTATCTAATAGGATTTCTTTGGCTGCAAAAAAGAGTCGGGCCACTGCCGGCTGACTGATCAAAATATCTTGCTCGTCGCTCCGCAAACCAAGCGCATGAAGCTCTCGCCGCAGCTCGATCGGCATAACACCAACTTCTTTCTTGATGGCCTCAATCATCGTGTCTTTGATCGTTAGTGGCGGAAGATCGGGTTCGGGGAAATAACGATAGTCGTGCGCCTCTTCTTTGCCGCGCTGCGAAAAGGTGATCGATTTTGCATCATTCCAACCGCGAGTTTCTTGATCGATTGTTCCACCTGACTTTAGGACACTAATCTGGCGCTCGATTTCGTAAGTTAGTGCCCGTTCGGCATTGCGAAATGAGTTTAAGTTTTTCAGTTCCGTTCTAGTGCCAAGTTTATTCGGATCATCAGACACACTAACATTTAAGTCAAATTTAAAATTGCCATGCTCCAAATCACCTTTGGTTATACCGAGGGTCATAGCGATATTATAGATCTCCTGTAGGTATCTTTTGGCTTCCTCCGGGCTGTGCATGTCAGGCTTTGAAACAATCTCGACTAACGGCGTGCCGGCTCTGTTAAGATCAACTAGAGAATGCCGGGTGCCATCAGGATGAATCAGTTTACCAGCGTCTTCCTCGAGATGAGCCCGCTCAACACCAACACGCTTAAATTCCCCATCCACTAGGATCTCAACCTGACCATCATAAACTATTGGTTTGTCAAATTGGCTGATCTGATAGCCTTTCGGCGAATCAGGGTAGAAGTAATTCTTACGATCGAATTTGGTAAATTCTGCAATCTTGGCGTTTATCCCCAAACCTAATTTTATCGCCAGCTCAACCGCACGTTTATTGATCACCGGCAACGTACCTGGCAGAGCCATACAAATTGGACAAATATTCGTGTTTGGTTCAGACTCACGACTATCATTGTCGCAGCCGCAAAACATCTTACTTTTAGTTGCTAGCTGGACGTGAATCTCAATTCCGATAGTTGGCGTGTATTGTTGGCTCATATCTCAACTCCTAAATCTCGAATGCCCTGCCCCAAATCGGCAATCGCTTTTTGGCTTGCTTGTGGCACAAAATCATGATTAACTTCGTGCGCCATCTGATTACGCAGCTTGTGGGCAGCCCAGATAGCATTGAGATTGCTGTAAGCAGTTTTTGCAGTTGAGCTCTGTAGTCGCTCACCCATCGAATCACCGGCAAAGCCCTTGGCCTGCATGACGTGATCGAGCAATTTGTCGGCTTCCATTAAAGCATTTTTCATGCCACTGGGACTATTTTGCATGGCTGTAATTTCTGCCCAGCGCGATTTGACCATTGCTGGATCTAAATTCGGTGTATCTGAACTATACTTTGGTTCATAATAACCCTTGAAGGCTGATTTTTTACTGCTTGTCAGTGCCATATACAAGAGTAATCCACCACAGACTAATATTGCCATCACGATCGAAAGCGTCATACGTCAGCTCGCATTTCGTGCCAAGCAGTTCGCCGCTCAAATGATCCTGCAGCTGTAAACAATTTTGCCTCATCTCCCTGAGCAGCCATTATTTGCAAACCAACCGGGAGATTATCAACCAGCCCACTCGGCATACTAATAGCCGGAATCCCAGCTAAGTTAGCAGCCACCGTCATGATATCAGCTAAGTACATGTCAATCGGATCTGTCATTGAGCCAAAGCTAAAGGCAGGTGCGGGCGTGGTTGGTCCGATTAAGACGTCGTACTCGCTAAAAGCCTCCTCGAAATCTTTTTTAATCAATGTCCGAACCTTCATAGCTTTTTTGTAATAAGCCTCATAATAGCCGGCCGACAAAGCATATGTACCAGTCAGGATGCGCCGTTTAACCTCAGGGCCAAAAAACTGGCCGCGAGTTTTATTGTAAGTCGCCAACAAATTTTTAGCATCGGGCGAGCTAGAACCATAACGAATACCATCGTAGCGCTCGAGATTACTACTAATCTCAGATGGTGTTAAGACATAGTAGCATGGTAGAGCAGCGCTGATATTTGGCAGGCTGACAGCTTCTAAGCTGTGGCCTGAGTTTTCGATCTCTTGAGCGGCGACGTCAAAAGCTTGCTTGTTAGTCTCATCCAAGTTTTCGATATATTCCTTAACTACGCCGATCTTAAATTTATCAGCCTTTTGAGCGGCCGAGCTAAAATCATAATTATCAATCTTAATCGTGGTCGAGTCCATCTTGTCTTGTCCGGCAATTACCTCAAGAACAATAGCCGTATCTTCAATATTACGAGCAATCGGCCCGATCACGTCCAAGCTCGAAGCCATCGCCACGACACCATAACGGCTAACTAGGCCATAAGTCGGCTTCAGACCAACCACACCACAGTAGCTAGCTGGCTGGCGAATTGAGCCGCCAGTATCAGTCCCGATCGAAAATAGGCCGATATCAGCCGCCACAGCTGCTGTCGAACCGCCCGAGCTACCACCTGGCACATGCTCGCTATTCCACGGATTGCGGGTCGGGTGATAAGCTGAGTTCTCAGTGCTACTACCGTGAGCGAACTCATCTTGATTCACCTTGGCAATCATGATTGCACCGGCTGACTCAAGCTTACCTACCACAGTGGCACTATATGGAGCGATAAAATTATCAAGAATCTTACTAGCAGCTGTCGTGCGGCTACCTTTGGTCAAAAACATATCCTTGGCCGTGTAGGGAATCCCTTCTAAGAGTCCGATTGACTCACCCTGGGCGATCTTAGTATCGACCTTTTTGGCGGACTCTAGGGCAGATTCGGAGCAAGTAGTAAGGACTGCTCGAATACCCACGTCAACTTTTTTTATCCGATCAAGGTGAAATTCAACCAGCTCAACTGCAGTAACTTCCTTCGATGCGAGCATCTTGTGCGCCCGCTTAATTGTTAAGTAGGATAAATCAGCCATTATTTTTAAAGTACCCTTCGTACTTTGATGTAGCCATTTTCACTCATCGGGGTATTCGCCAACAACTGGTCTCGGGTCAAATCACAAGGCTTCACCACGTCTTCACGCCAAATATCAGTCAATCCTGTCACCTGGCTAGTTTCCTCGACTGAGTTAGTATCAATCGATTGTAATTCCTCTACAAAATCTAAGATCGAACTTAGCTGTACCGACAGCAATTCTTGTTCTGAATCAACCAGCTCAATCCGAGCTAAGAGGGCGATTTTTTGAATGTCAGAAATAGATAATTTTGCCATATGTTATAAGTAATAAGTCCATTGTATAGGTAATTTGGGCGAAAGCTCAAGCATGAACATATTATTTTAAATTCATCTCAAGAGATATTTGTCACTATATTTATAAAACATTTGTGTTAAACTATTTAACACTTGATTGGCTTTACATTCACAAATAATATATTCGACCACTCAATTAGGTAATTCCAGGTGGTCCGAAGTGAAAATAGAGCCATCTCAAGAGGGACGAAAAAGAGTGGGCTGATATCATCCAAAGCCCGAGGATATCCTGCCGCTGGGGAATGTTGCTTCTATGCGCAATGAAGCACAACCGCGAGCACCCAAGTAATGGTGCGATCCCAAAGGTGAACGGCCTAATTTAAGCCAAAGGATATCGTGCTCTTTTAGGGTGGGCACGGTCCCGACTGGAATCTGCCGTACTCTTTACTAGAGAGTGCCATCCAGCTCGACCGTGTCCACCCGCAAGCCCTTTATAAAAAAGTAAATGCCCTATCTACCCTCAATCTATGAGAGCTTGATTTAAGCCTCGGGCGGATCGGGCGCTTTTCGTTATTTAAGAATCTTTGCTAGAAAAGCTCTCTCATCTAATATCTGTACGCCTAGTTTTTTGGCCTTGTCGTATTTGCTGCCAGGGTTCTTACCAACCACCACGTAGGTCGTTTTTTTCGAAACTGAACCGGTAGCATTCCCGCCAGCTGAGCTTATTTTTGCCTCCGCTTCGTCGCGACTGATTGTCTCTAAAGTTCCCGTGATGACCCAGGTAGTACCGGTCAATTTGGTCTTCTTGGGTTGAGATTCATTCTTGATCTTAACGCCGGCAGCAAGTAAATCTCGGATAAATTGCCTATTCGATGAGCTTGCCAACCAACTCGTCAGGCTTTGGCAGGTAGCCTCTCCCACCCCATCAATCTGCTCAAACTGATCACTCTTAGCCCTCAATAAGTTATCGATACTAGTAAAGTGTTTAGCCACATCTTGAGCTGTTTTAGACCCTACGTGCCGGATACCCAAGGCGTATATAAAACGTCCTAGGCTAATTTGACGAGCTTGGGCGATCGATTCAATTAGATTACCGGACGAGATCTCTGCAAATCGTTCTAAACCGACCAAATCACTTTTTTTTAGTTTAAAAATATCAACGGCAGATTCAACCAAACCTTCTTCCATCAAAGTAGCCAAAATCTTCTCGCCCAGACCATCAATATCAAAAGCGTTTTTACTAACGAAATGAATTAGTTGTTGCTGTCGCACCTCGCCGTAGGACAGGTCAGCTAGACGTGCCACCGCTTCGCCCTCTGGCTTGACCACCTTAATGCCCTGAAATGTCTTAGGCATGCTAAATTTTTTCTCACGCCCGGTGCGAAGTTTTTTAATTGGTTCAATGACCTCGGGTATGACGTCACCAGCCTTGTGGATTATTACCGTGTCTCCGATACGCAGGTCTTTGCGCTTGATTTCGTCTTCATTGTGCAGAGTCGCTCGCTGCACAGTCGAGCCGGCCACTACGACTGGACGCAAAACTGCGTACGGCGTGACCGCACCAGTCCGACCAATCGACACCTTGATGTCTTCCAAGATAGTAGTGGCAGTTTCGGCCGGATATTTGTAAGCCACTGCGCCGCGTGGCGCCTTACCGACCACCCCGAGCTGCTCAAATTCGACATTGCTATTAACATTTATGACTAATCCATCAATTTGAAATGGTAGCTTTGACCGCAATTGCTCGCACTGACTGATAAAATCTTCCAGCTGCCCAAGACTAGTAATGACTCGATCATAAGGTGATAGTTTAAAACCTAGTTTGCGTGCTAGAGCATGCTCATCGGCGTGAGTAACCAGTCCCTCCAAGTCCATTTCGATCGCGTAAGCCACAAACTCTAGGCCACGTTTGGCTGCCACAGTCGGATCAAGCTGACGAATGCTACCCGCTCCAGCGTTCCGTGGGTTAGCGAATAGCGGCAGGTCGCTGGCGGCTCGCTCTTGATTCAATTTTTCAAAGGCTTTCTTGGGTAAGATTACCTCGCCCCGAATTTCAAAATTTTCATAAATACTAGCCGGTAAGCTTTTGTCGTACTTGAGTCTAAGTGGAACTGTCCGAATCGTCCGCACCGTGTGCGTCACATCCTCACCAGTCCGACCATCGCCGCGGGTGAGAGCTCGAGTGAAAACACCATTCTCGTATTGCAGGCTCATGGCTAGGCCGTCCATCTTGAGCTCACCGTAGTATTCGACTTTGTTACGGCCGAGCAGCTTGTGGATGCGCTTCTCCCAGGCCTCAAATTCTTCAATACTAAAGACATCTTGCAGTGACAACATCGGCCGCCGGTGCGCCACACTGACAAATTTATCGATTGCCTGGCCGCCAACACGTTGGGTCGGCGAATCGGCCGTGATCAGGTCGGGATAGTCAGTCTCAATTGCTTTGAGCTCACCCGCAAGGCTATCATAGACTGCATCGTCCACTTCAGGCGCATCGAGCACATAGTAGCTGTAGCGATACTGCTCGAGCTGCTCTCGTAAGCTTGCCGCACGCTTTTTAGCCTTGGCTTTTTTCATCTAATACTCGGTATAAATTGTAAGCGAATATACTGACTAGAGGCATAATAACCGACAAAAGCAGGCCATTAACGAGCCCCTGGAAGAACCACACACCTGACAATATTGGTATCCGCACAAACAGCTCCAGTACCAATCCGCTACAAAAACCAATGACCAGTAAAAACGACACATATGCCCCTGTCAACCGCCAAAATTTTTTGGTTGTAATCTGGAAACTACGACGCAAGGCTGCTAGGCCAGTGATTTGCTCACCGACGGCGATGATGTTGGCCAGCGAATAGCGCACCAATAGCCAAGCCGATAACACAAGCAAGACGCCACCCACTACTGCCAACCACCAACCCAGCCCAGCTGAAACCGACAAGAGTAAAAGAAAGAATCCGACCACCGCCGGTGCAACCATCAAGATTTGAACAATCGAGACAAGTAGGAGCGGGAAAAATCGCCCGCTCGAAGCCACGTATATTTGAGTTAGGCGCATTTTTTTGGCCTTCACCAAATAAAAATTTATCCAAGCCATGGCCGCAAAAGCATATAAACCAGCGATATAGAGAATCGCCATGACATCTGAATTTTTACTGACACTTAGGTCATAGGCTTTAATTATCGAGCTGACTAGTAACACCACCGCTGCTGTTAGTGTAAAACGCCAGAAGTTTTGACGGTAAGTTTTTAAGCTGTCGATAAATATTCTCACCACACCTAGCTTCTTACCATTAGAGCTCTTGGAATTATTGCGTAAATTTTGTAAAAATTTTTTCATCAGACTTTATCCTCCATTTCAGTAAGTTTTTTGATCCGATCGGCAATCGGCGGATGGGTGCTAAATAGATTAGCGCCCCAACTCCGCTTAGCACCCTTTACATTCTCGCGCAAAGGGTTAACAATGTACAGATTAGCGGTCGCTTTATTGGCGTGCTTAAGTGGCTTAGTATCATCAGAGATTTTTCTTAGCGCGTCAGCCAAACCCTTTGGATAACGAGTCAGCAGTGCTCCCGAAGCATCAGCCAGATACTCCCGCTTACGGCTAACTGAAAGCTGGATAATAGAGCCAATAATCGGCACCAGTAGCGATAGCACCAAGCCAACCGCGATTAAGATCATTTGCATCTGCCCGCCGCCGTTATTGTCGTCATCCCCCCAGATTGCAAAGCGTAAGAACCAATCTGCTAGCATGGCAATCACAGCCACCAAAACTGTGACTAGCGCCATTAAGCGAATATCGTAGTTGCCAACGTGCGAGAGCTCGTGGGCCAGCACACCTTCTAGCTCAGTCTTATCGAGCCGCTCGAGAATGCCTGTTGTAACGGCTACAACGGCGTGTTTGGGATCGCGGCCGGTCGCAAAAGCGTTGGGCGAAGCATCATTTATGACGTAGACTCGCGGTGTCGGCAAACCGGCCGTCATAGCTAAGTTCTCAACTAAGCGGTAGAGTTCTGGGGCATCTTTTTTTTGAACCTCTTTGGCGCCTGAGACGGCCAAAACCATCTTGTCTGAGTGATAGTAGCTAATAAAAGCATAGGTGACCGAAATCACCAGACACCAGATGAGAATAGCGCTATTATTGAAAACTTCAGCAAATAAAAAGCCAAACAGCGTAATGATAATAATAAATACACCGATCAAAAGCCAGCTCTTACGTTTATTAGCAGTAATTTGCGAGTACATAGTTATATTATATCACCTTGGATTAAATTTTTTTGGTAGTTCAAAATGCCAATACTCCATCAGGCCACCCAGCTCGAAGCCAAGTCCCAGCATTGTCTCGCGCAGATACACCTGCAGTCGCTGATATTCTTGGCTTTCTTTATTCGGACGATCCTTATAGTAGTCAACAAAAAAGGCATCAATGCCGTCTTCGCGCTGCCTCATCGGTATCTCTTGACCACTTTTCTGATCAATCAGCGCAATATCAAGCGCCCGGCCACTGGCGTGAATCATGCGCTTGGCATTAAACGTCGCATTGGTCGACTTGCGGCCATGTAAGGCATAGCGTTTATCACGTACCAATTGGTATAGCTCGGGCGAGCGATAAGCATCTTTGATAAATAACTCATAATTATTGCGGGCAAAGATCTGATTGGCCTTTTTTAGCGACTCAATCAGGTCTTTATCAAGCCAAGGATGGTCATTGATCACACCAACTTGTTTAAGCTCAACCAGGCTAAGATTGTAATCTTTCCTCCTCGTAAAATAAAAGTTCTGCCCCTTTAACCCGTACTCGGTAACATCAACTAGATTAGGCTGGGTCATCTTGAAAAAAGTTTTTAGATTAAAACTTCACATCGACCGGTTTTTCGGTGGCGGCCTTTTCATCAGCGGCAACGTCAAAGAAAGTGTAGTCTTTAAAGCCCAGCATGCCGGCAATCATATTGGTTGGAAAAACCTTGATCTTGGTATTAAAATCGCGCACGTTACCATTGTAGAAACGGCGACTAGCCTGAATCTTGTCTTCAGTGTCAACCAGCTCTTGCTGCAGCTGCAAGAAATTCTCATTAGCCTTCAAGTCTGGGTAGTTTTCAGAGACGGCGAATAGGCTCTTCAATGCTCCCGAGAGCATGTTGTCAGCCTCAGCCTGCTTCGAGAGATCCCCTTTTGGTGCTGCCATCGCAGCAGTCCGAGCCTTAGTAACTTCTTCAAACACTCCCTTTTCATGCTTGGCATAGCCTTTAACCGATTCGACGATATTTGGAATTAGATCCAGCCGACGCTTCATCTGAACAGTAATGTCGCTCAAAGCCTCATCGGCCCGCATCTTTGACTTAATCAGACCATTATAAGTTGCCCACAACCAGATAAAGGCAATCACAACCAGTCCTAGAATAATCCACATGCCCATTGTCTAAAATTCCTGTCTAATTATTACAATTATATATTATTATACGCCAGAACCACTGTGAGGTAAATAATTTACGCGGTTTCACTAAATTATAAAAGCAGTCATTGGGTATTAAGAGAGGGTTTTGCGTAAAAGATGGCGCCAATAAATGGTCGTATTTTGATCTTATTAATGTCAAATCAAAGTGTTAGCGTAAGCGAGCTTTAAATTTATGGTGGTTAAGCAAAATCAAAAGTACTCTTTTGATTTTAGAAGGCGGCTTGGCGTAAAAAAATAGCTGTATCTTTTGCATTTTTCCAAATTCAAAGGGTAATCCTTTGAATTTAAGAACAGTTTTGTGGCGTATAGTGAAGAGTTAAGTTGTAAACTTAACGTGCAACCAGGGATGGGTTTTTGGATTTTGGTTTTTACAAATTCAAAGGTAATCCTTTGAATTTAAAAGGAAGCTTGGCGCAAAAGCTGGAGCCAAAAAGTTCTTACTTTTTGACGTAAGCTGAAGCGCCAAGCCGACGTGGTGCCCGGGGCGAGACTCGAACTCGCAAGCCAAAATGGCAAGGGATTTTAAGTCCCTCGTGTATACCAGTTCCACCACCCGGGCTTAAAGGTAATTGAAATCTGAGTCAAACTAGACTATAAATATAGTAAGTTAAATGAGGAAAAACGCAAAATGGGATTTTTAAGTAACTTATTTGGTGGTAGTGAAAAGAAACCAGCCCAAACAGAAGGTGAAATACAAAGCAGCAACCTGCAAGCCGGTGCCAGCATGGCAGGGGTAGTCAATCCAAAAGATCGCTACGGCCAAAATCCAACGGAAAAACCGGTCGCTCCAGCTGCCGAAGCTCCAGAAGTATCCCCTTCACCCGAAAATTCTACCACGACACCTAATCAAGCAGCTAGCACTCCAGAACAATCTGACGACCAAAAGGCAGCTTAGGCAAGATTTAGCTTCTCAATTACTACCAAATCAAAGTATTAGCGTAAGCAAGATTTGAATTTATGGTAGTTAAGCAAAATCAAAAGGACTCTTTTGATTTTAAGAGGAGACTTGGCGTAAAAAATAGCTTTATCTTTTGCATTTTTCCAAATTCAAAGGGTAATCCTTTGAATTTAAGAGGAGTTTTGTGGCGCATGGTGAAGAGTTAAGTTGAAAACTTAACGCGTAACCAGAAGCCACAAAACGACGTGAAGATACCTAGCGGGAGACAGCAAGCTACACTAAAATACTCAGATTTGGATTGTAACTACTTTCGTAGTTGCAATCCAAATGGAGGCACCTAGCGGAATCGAACCGCTGTACAGGGTTTTGCAGACCCTTGCCTAACCACTCGGCCAAGGTGCCAAAAGAGTCACAGCCTAAAATATCACAGCAAGTACTAAAAACAAAGCGGTCAACTCTCTAGTCCCCTATTATAATTCAGAATTCCCTTCTTTAAAACTGACTATCGAGACTATTTCCAGTACCAAGTGTCGATGACAGTGTCAAAAGTAGCCTTAGTCTTATCGGCGTCATTACCATAAGCGGCCGCGCTTATTTCAAATCCCTTAATATCAAAGCTACCGTCCTTGTAGTTTTTTCCGGGAGTTGCCACAAAGACAATCACACCTTGTCTGATAGAACTGCCGACTTTTATCGAGTAGACAATCTTTTTAGCGTCCAGTCCACCAACCTTGATCGATTCCTCTGATACGATCGGATAGGTGTTTGATTTTTTCCAATTCTCAACAGCGGTAGCGTTGCTATCACCAGTCATCTCTGCCACCATGTAGCCGGCAGATTTATCGACACCATAATAGACATGTATGTAGCAAGCATTGTCATTAGACAGTTTATGATCGGTCGGAGCGGCGGCTCGGTAGCAATTATTTTCAACCGGTACAAATCCGCTCGGTAGAGCCGGTGCCGATGATGTCGAACTTGACGCGGCTGGACTGTGAGTGGCTGTCGGAGTTACTTCAGTGGCTGGTTTTTTACTTCCACTAATTGCCATGGTAACGATGACAACAATTACAATGAGTACGACACCACCAATAACTGCTAAGATTATTTTGAGGCTGTTCTTGCTGCCGCTCGGCTGTGCTGACATACCAGTAGCTGGCTGCTGAACAGGTGTGGTTGGCGGCGCAGTTTGCCCGCCGCTCGCAGTATTCGAGGTCGCTGGCGGTGCACTCTGACTGGCTGGTGATGGTTGAGCTTTATTAGGTTCTTCTGGATTCATATTGTTGCTTGGTCCTTGTTATGCTTATGCTTAATTAAAGCAGAATTATGCTTGTTTTACAACTGTTCTTCCCTATAACTCTGGCAAAAGAGCCTTTTATTTGCTAGAATTAGCTTCGTTACTTTGACATAATCTAGTCTCTCTACCAAATTGGTTCAGCAGATGACAGCTAATTGCGAAATGATTATCATATTAGACAAGGCACCTTAGCTATAGTTGGTGTCTCGCGGCAGCGAACCTACAATCAAGTCGCTCTACCAAATTGGTTTGCAGATGACAGCCAGAGTTAAAATGATTATCATATTAGACAAGGCACCTTAGCTCAGTTGGTAGAGCGACGGCCTGAAGAGCCGTGCGTCGCTGGTTCGATTCCAGCAGGTGCCACCACGTCAGAATTATCTTCGAGTTTTCAAAATAGCTTTTTAGCTATTTCTCACACTCTACGATAATTCTTCCTTCTCAAATCAAAGCTCGCTTGCGCTAACACTTGATTTGAAAATATAAAACTAAAATCATAAAATTTTGTAATTTATATTGTTGATATTAAAATTATAGATGTAAATTACGAAATACTTGTGATTTTACAAAAAGAGAAGTTTGACAGGATTTGAAGTCAAAAGTCGAGAGATTTTAGACGCAAAATGAAGCCATTCTCGACGCGCGGGTGTAGCTCAGTTGATAGAGCGCTTCCTTGCCAAGGAAGAGGCCCCGGGTTTGAGTCCCGGTACCCGCACCAA
>JAYRII010000008.1:0-14283 GCA_041906885.1 Candidatus Saccharimonadia bacterium
GATACTCATGGCCATCGATACCGATGATGCCTTCGCCGCCGGATGGTAATGTCTCGATGACTCCAGCTTGACGCAACATATCTACTTGAGATTGGTACTGTTCAGTGATGTTGAGTTGCTCGACGTTCTTAAGACCTTCTGATTTGGCAGCTTCCCGCTCGGCATTGGCCTTGGCCACTGCGTCATTGATATCTGCATCGGGGTCAGTCGGGATTGGTAGAGATTGTTTGAGGATGTCTCTAGCATAGTCAATGCCAAGGGTCTCAAGCTCTTTGGCTAGATCAGACTGGGAGTAGGTGGTGGGCTCACCTTTAGACTGGGAGTCGGGGGTGGATGGGTGCTCAGGGGTTGTCATTAGAGTTGGTTTCTGCGTTAAATCCTTCAGTTGAGCCCGCTGGTACGCCCAAGCTGGCTTCACTGACGCCATCCAGCAGAGAATGAGACTTCAGAAGCTTAGCTAGCACCACCCTATCAATTACGACTTCCTGCTCGGAGACAAATGTGGCTAGAGCATCAGTCAAGCTTAAGCGACCGAGCGTGCCGTTGACTTGCTGTAATATAGCCAATATCTCGCGCGGGGCGATGACGGCTTTTTCGAGCGAAGGCTTACCTGAGACCGCGGTCTGCGAATCGACGTAATTGCCACCAGCCACTGCTGCAGGCAAGGAAAACATGCGCTGAGATTTATGAGCGACCTTGGCTAGCCTGAGTAATGTTTGCAATGAAGTATCGGGTGGGCAGATGAGCTCCCCTTTAGCATTGGTCAGTGAAGCTAAGATCAGATGAAGGTTCTCGACTGGCGCGCCAATGTCGCCCACCTCGTGGTCTGGATAATGGACCCTAACTTCACCGGCCCCGTCTCGAAAACGTTGCTGCGTAGCAGTGTCGATTTGATTACGCAGATAGCGCGAGTCCAATACTTCCGACTTCATATTAGCAGTCGCAATCACACAAAAGCCATTTTGAACAGTTACTTTTTCGCCTGAATCCTCTTGAATTGTAAATTCGTCGCCTGGACGCAATTGCAAAATATAATTAAGACCTGCTAAATCTTCTGTGCGGATGACATCGATCTCATCGATTATGACTGGTCTGCCTTCGACCATGGCGCGAACAAGTGGACCTGGCTTGAAGACCGTTTCGGTGGCACCGTCTTTGCCCTGCAGGCCGGTCTTGCCCATCAAAATATACGAATTCATATCATCCTTACCGCTGACAATCTCTGGCTCGACTCCAAAATATTCATGACTAATATGCTTGGCCAGAGCAGTCTTAGCACCACCAGTCTCACCTTTGAGCAAGAGTGGCTTACCCAACTTGAGTAGTGGAGTGCGGGTCTCAATAATTTCTTGCATGCCCTCAGTCTCGAGTAAGCCGCCCCTCATGGCTTCACGGTCATCCAAGGCAGCCCTGCGCAGAAGTTCTACCTGAACAGCCGGATCTTGAGCATGCTGCTCAGTTGAATGAACCAGTTGACGAGCAAACGTTTCTAGTGCTTCCATATATTTTTGTTCGTCTGGATTTGGCTGACGCTGCTGCATCTGAATCTTCGATTGCAAGCTAATGACTTCTTTGGCGATTTGCTGACTTCGACGCATGCCAATACGCACCATTGCTGCGCTTTCATAGATCCGGGCTTGCTCAGCCGAGCGTTCCTGCCATTTTACTTGTGCTTCGGGGTCACTTAGCAGCTTACTCTGATGGTCTAGGGCGCTCCTTAGCCCCTCAATATTAATTTGGATATCAATCGGAAATTGCTGCTTCCACTCTTGGTAGGCAGTGACACTTTCAGGACTATCATCATTGGGAAAGTGTTGCTGCCAATCAGGTCGAGATTTGCTAATCGATGATTTTTCTGCTTGATTGGAGTGCACATCATCAGCTCGCTGCAGGACACGCTTACGATTGTGGGAGTGAATTTGGTGGTATTGAACTTCTTCGTGAGCCTGTTCGAGGGGACTGAGAGATTCCGCTTCGGCCTCTTGATCCGTTTGTTGGGCTACATGCGAAGCCTCCCAACCCAGAGCCAAAGCCCGCCGATAGTCTTTAATCTGGGCCGACAAATCAGAAAGATGGGCGATGGTATCGACTGGTGAATCAAACTCTATGCCAGTAAGCGACTCGGCAGAAGAGCTATTATAGGATGATGATTCTTCTCCTCGTTCCGATACAGCAGTATTGAGCGCATCCGACTTCATGTCTTCAAGTGAGGGCAGCTGACTAAGTGAGTCACGCAAATTGCGATTTGTTGAATTACCATTTTCTGGATTCATGTGATTATTATAACGGTTATGTCTTAAATTTTAAATATCAAACAACTTCTCAACATTTGTGCTGGTCCGGGCAGCTACGTCCGCCAATTCGTCACCACGCAGATCTGCCAAAAACTTAGCTATGATGGCGATATTGGCCGGCTCGTTGCGCTTGCCACGCAATGGCGCTGGTGCTAGATAAGGACAATCCGTCTCAAGTAAAATCTTATCGGCCGGAATTAGTTTGGCCGCTTCGAGCTGCTCAGTATCCTTAGTAAAAGTCATTATGCCATTGAGGCCAAAGTACAGGCCAAGAGCGTTGATTTTTTCGACTTCATCAGCTCCACCAGTAAAGCTATGGACCACACCACGGATATTTTCATAATTTACTAGCACTTCAAAAAAATCATCCCAAGCCTCGCGAACATGGAAGATGAGCGGCAATTCCAGCTCAAGCGCGAGCTCAATCTGAGCTTCTAAAGCCTTGATTTGCTCATCGCGCGGAGCATTATCACGGTAGTAATCCAGACCACATTCGCCAATCGCCACAATGGCGTCTCTATTTTGACGTGCTAGTACGATGATCTTTTCGACTTCACCCGAGCTGGCGTCGTGCGGATGCAAGCCAACCGTGGCAAATATCTGCACGCCGGTTTTTGGCAAGCTAAACTCAGGATTGGTCGCTAACGTGATCGCCGCCTGGCTAGACTCCAAACCCGTACCAACGGTGATTATCTTGGTCACGCCATTGTCACGAGCGTTTTGCAGTACCTCAGCCAAATCGCCATAAGAATCAGCAAAATGAATATGTGCGTGAGTGTCGATTAGCATAGAGGTATTATACCAACTTAATTGTGGTTATTCTGAGTGTTGGCGAAGAATCTACATTAAACCCACCCGTCATCCTGAGCGAAGCCGAAGGATCTACTGTAGTCTAGAATACAGATTCTTCACTTCGTTCAGAATGACAGCGTTATGTCGTCCTTCACTACCACTCAGAATGACAACGCAGTTCTCGCTATGCTCGAACAATATTGTTCGAGGAAGCCCCAGACCGACGAGAACGACAGATCCTTCGACTTCGCTTTAGGATGACATGATGATACATTGATCTATTTTTTTCTCAATTTTCATCTTCTTTGTCCCTCTTTGGAAACAAGATCCCCACACCAGTATCGACCTTGCCACCGGCAAAGGTCTGGCGGATTTTAGCAGCCGTGTCAGGTAAAAATGGTGCGAGGTAATCGGCGATTTGAATTAGTTCACTGGCAACTTGGCTCAAAGCTTTGACCGCGGCGGCCTGATCGGTCTTGGCCAGCGTCCATGGCTGCTTTTCTTCTAAGAACACATTTTGCTCGCGGACGCGATCAAAAATAAGCTCCAACACCCTATCATAGGCCAAGCTTTCGAGCTGCTGCTCGACTCCCTGGATCGGTTTGACTTTGGTAACATCAAATTTGCCATCATTGTAGCGACCCAACATACTCGCCGTGCGCTGGACCAGATTGCCCAGATCATTAGCTAGATCGGCGTTGTAAACCGCCTCCAAGCGCTCAAAAGTAAAATCACCATCATTGTCGCTAGGAATATATCGAAGCAAATAGTAACGCATCGGCTCGGCGCCATACTGCTTGATGACCTCCAAGGGGTCGATGACATTGCCGAGGCTTTTGCTCATCTTATGTCCACCGCTCTCGATAAAACCATGGACGTAGATAGTTCGCGGCAACTCCAAACCGGCACTCAAAAGCATGGCTGGCCAGAGGATGGTGTGAAAGCGGGCAATGTCTTTGCCGACGATGTGGACATCAGCCGGCCACCACTTGGCAAAATTTGCCTCATCATCGCCATAACCAATCGCTGAGATATAATTACTAAGCGCGTCAAACCAAACGTACATGACATGCGAGTCGTCGTCTGGCACCTCAACGCCCCACTCGAGCTGACTTTTGGGCCGCGAGATACTGATGTCCTCGAGGTTGCGCAAGAAAGCTAGAGTTTCGTTCTTGCGCTTCTCGGGCAAAACTTTCAATTTATCGGTCTGAATTAGCTCAATGATCTTATTGGTATATTTGGTTTGGCGAAAAAAGTAGCTCTCCATCTCGGTCTGGCGCAGCGTGGTGCGGTGAATCGGACACTTGCCCTCAACTGCTTCATCGGCCTTATAGAAACGCTCACAGCCGACGCAATATAGTCCGACATAATTATCCTTATAGATATCCGCCCGGCAAGCTTGCCACATTTTTTGGGCGGCACTAATATGTCGCTCGTCGGTGGTACGGACAAAATAATTATGCCTAAGCTCAAGCTTGTCCGCCAAATCACGAAAAGTCTGACTCAGCTCATCGACGTATGCTTGTGGCGACTGATGGTTCTCTTGAGCTGCTTCAAATAATTTTTGGCCGTGTTCATCAGTACCAGTCAGAAAGAAAGTATCAAAGCTCTTACTCGCGTAGTAACGGGCTAGCGTGTCGGCTTGGATGAGCTCCATAGCATGGCCTATGTGTGGCTTGGAATTGGCATAGGCAATCGATGTAGTGACGTAGAATTTAGTCGGTTTGTTCATTTTTTAGATCGATCGTATTAGGATGGTGCTTAGCCGTTGCATTATTCACCGATTGCCGCACTACCCTGATTGGTGGCTTGTCGGCTGGCAAAGGCTGTGCATCTCGCTCGTCGAGAGCTCTTCGTTTTTTCTTAAGATGCAATTGTACTCCTAATAAGACGATAAATCCAACCATAACCGATAAAATTATTATCATCGGCACAAAATTGGTATTGATCTTAGTGCTTGATAGCACCAGGCTGCTGTTGCCACTTTGAATAAATTCTATACCCGCCGGGCTCGCAAAGCCAACTCCCAAGCTAGCTAGCCAAGCCGATATTTTCTGTGATGGCGCCAGAGATCCAAGCTCTATTTCTGACTTGCCACCTCTATCATCAATCCTGATGCGATAATTATCACCAGCCACATTACTTGGTGCGATTACTTCATAATTAATGATGCCGACAAATGGCAAAATTGCCCACTTACTAGCTTTGAGATGACCGCTTTCCTCTGCCTTCGGCGCTTCTTTGACGTAACTAATTTCAGCATTTTCATACTGATAATTAGTGTCGCTTTGACCTTGACTAATCGCCACCGGTGCATCATCGGACGTACCCCAAACCGCAAAAGAAAAGTGATCTAGATCGCTTTTGCCGAAATTATCAAATTTCTCACCCCAGGTCGGATCGATGTTCATCCAACCCACTCCAGGCACGTAAGCTTCTACCCAGGAGTGAAGCGAGTCACTGACCGAGCTAGAAGACTTAAGATTGCCAGTGTAACCATAGCCGATTGGCATGCGGGCAGGAATTCCTTGTGAGCGCAAAAGCGCAATCATCAAATCTGAATATTCCAAACAAACAGCGTTTGATGGATCTTTTAAGGCGGCGCTGCTACCTTGTCGGATATTGTATTTAATCTTCTCATTGTTGTAGCTTAGGGTTTGAATCACAAAGCTATTAATTTCGCGAACTATATCAGATACTTTTTGCTTATTATTGATATCCGTCTTAGCCTTGAGTGCCAACACCAGATTCGGATCTTGGCTCTGCCAATAATGAGTTGGCGTGGTATATTTTTTTACTAATTCTGCTGGGATATCTTGCTTAGTACCACTGGCCGCTAGGTCATATTCTAAATATTTCACCACTCCTTCAATATCAGTTTTGACCGTCATCTGACTTTTGCCGGGCACGTTATAGTCTGCTAGAACATTACCATCGACATCTAGCCGCGTATTGGCCGGCTTGGGTTCAAGCGAATTGACATAAATCTTTTGACTAGAAGTATCAGGTGGCAATGCCACTGTAAAAGTTTTACTAACTGAGCTGTCATTTTTAAGCGGGAAATTGAAATTCACCTTATAAACCGTGCTGTCACCAAAGACGAGCGCTAAGGCTTGCTTGGTCAAATCTTGTTTTTCAAAAGTATAGACAGCCTTACCATCCGATATTCCGCCCGAAGTCGGCTTGGCACCAGACGAGTGCGGGTCACCAAAGCTCTGAGGGACCGACAGGGTAACTTGGTAGCCATCATCACCGGTCCCTTGAGTGACAGCCGGGATATAGACCGTATGGGCCGAACCTTTCACCTCGACTAATTTAGAGGTTTGATATTGGATTTTAAAGCCCCAGGTCAAGTTTTTACCAACCTGCTTGTGATTAAATTTCAAGTTGATCTCTTGGTAATTATAAGTATAGCCCTGCTGAGTAGTTGACTTTGTGATTAGTTCGGCTGGAATGACTGCGCCGGTATTATCTGTCACGGTTAGATTTTTCACTTCATCTGTCGGCGTCGATAAAGCCAGAGAGTCCAGATATTTATTGGTCGTGTTATTGGTAATCTGATAAGTCTCCTCAACTTGAGTGTTGCCATTCTCGCTGACCTTATAAGTAACCTGAGTGTTATAGCTAAAATCAGTCGCCGAACGCACTTTAAGAGGAGCTAATGCCAACCCAAATAGAAGTACAAATAGCAACCAAGTCCGGCTAATTTTGATAAATTTAAACCCTCGCATAGCTATTTAATTGTAGCATAAGACTAGGACTAGATTAGTCTTAAATTAAATCCATTTTGATAGCCTGTTGATAGATATCTTGCCATTGGCCAAGCGATAATTCCTGCGCCCTGGCTGTTTGCGCAAGCGACGATTTGATAAGTAAGGTCGAGACTGTATCCGAGTCTAGCCGCAGTCCACCGGCTAAAGAATTTTTGAGCATTTTCCTGCGCTCACTAAAGCCTGCTTTGACCAATTTGAAAAGTGATTTGACATCGGCATTAAAGGCTGGCTGAGATCTGATATCGATATGCAAAATAGCCGAATCAACCTCAGGAGCCGGCCAAAAACTACTCGCCGGCACGATATCAATCAACTTAGGCTGACCGTAATACTGCACACTAAATGCTAGTACCGACATCTGTCCAGGACGGGCTACAATGCGCTCGGCGACCTCTTTTTGCACCAAGACTGTGATTGAGCGTGGCGGCGAGTCGGTATTGAGTAGAGCATGGATGATTTTTGAGGTCACATAATAAGGCAGGTTGGCAACAACCTTGTAATTGCTCAGTCGAGAAAGATCATAGCTCAGAAAATCTTCTTCAACTACAGTTGCACCTGGAAATTGACTACGCAAGACACTAACGAATCTGTGATCACGCTCAACAACAATGACATGATTAGTTCTTTGCACTAGAGCAGCTGTCAGCGTACCAATGCCGGGCCCAATTTCGAGCACTGTATCAGTTTCGGTCAGATCAGCCGAGTTAATTATTTTGTCCAAAACCAGTTGGTCCACTAGAAAATGCTGACCGAGTTCTTTATTTGGTTTGATACCAGCAAGCTTGAGAGCGGTACGTAGATCTTTTATATTGGTTAAATCCATTTTATTTTAGTCTGCTTTTTTAGAATGGATTTTAGCGTAAATAACGACCACAAACCGGCCAAGGTGAGGCACCTCTCCTGGCGTAAAGCTCTTTGGCTTTGGCATCTTGGACCTCTGGCGGAGCATCAGCTGGATCATAATAGCCGCCATAGTTACCCCAAGTACTATAAGCAAACTGATATGCCCCCCTGTAGGTTGGGTTATTCTTATTGGCATAATTTCCACCAGATTCACAATATCTCAGCTTAGCCCAACCATCATCACTTCCTCCAGACGAAACCACTGCCGCCTTCTGGGTACCACGCACTATAATTTGGTTGACCGGCTGTTCGATGATTTTTTCATCCATCACTTTGCGACCAGTCTCTTTGCCATCCTTGATATCCACCAGATAGGAAACAATTTTCTTGCCATCGCGAGCTGGTTGTTTAACCAAGCTATAACCGACCGGCCTGGCATTATCATATTCAATGTTAGTGTCAGCTTTAACTGGCTCGGTGGCGTTAATGAGACTTTGGCTGAGACGGTTGATAATAATACGTTGGCCTTTTTCTAGATGAGAATCTAAAGCAACATTTGACACATCCTTCGGCTGCACCACCAGATTATGCTCGGCTAGAACGTCACTGACTTTATCCTTCTGAGTGCGGAAGTTATAAATCTGCCCCGCCAAAACAACCTGGACTGGCTTGGCTCGGGTCACACTAATCTTAGGGCCGACTGATCCGTCATTCAAAAAGTCATCGACTCGATCGGTCTTAACTTCATCCTCTGGATAGAGCTGTACACCTGCATCGGCCGCGATTTGTCTTGGACTACGATGGCCAGTTACGACAGTTGTGGTTTTGCCTTCATCCTTGACTACTGCTGGCAAACCTCGATAAATATTGACATTAAAGGTTGGTTGATCAATCGGAGTATCTAAATCCGGCTCCACCACATCACTCTTTTCAATTGGAATACCCAGCTCAATCACAGCATCACCAACCGTCGAAGCTGAAGACGCTACTATCTTCTTTTTGCCGTCAACATAGACACTCAGTAGATGCTTGCCATCAGCGTAGGCTTTGGTCTGAAATCCAAGCTGATCACGCGAATAACTAATTGTAAACATTACAAAACCAAACGTCAGCCCCACCACAATGACATTACGGCGATTTAAATAACGAGGAATAGACCATATGAACTTCCTCACAGCATCCCTTATAACACTCGCAAACGAGTGATTATTGCTTGATAAAATAATTAGCCTCTAAATTAAATAGGAGCTTTTGTTTTTTGTTTTATTTCAAGCGTTTTGCATATTTTATAGGAGCTATATTACCAAGTCAATCTTGACAAATTGCTCGATAAATCTATTGCGATTTAGTTTTAGATAATGGCGCGTAATGTACATTTAGTATTTTTGTGCCCTGATTGTCAAAATTTACTTTCACCTCAAACTCATCAAATGAGATCACTTCTCCTTCACCAAAATTAGGATGAAATACACGATCGCCAGGCTTAACTTCTATTCCAGGCTGGGCAGATAGTTCCTTTTCGAGCTTGTCGGAGGCGGTATTACTTTCGATCCAGCCAGATTGAGTAGTAGTTAACTGGCTTGGTATATCGGTTAAAAATCTGGATGGTGCATTGTGCTGGATGCCACCATAAATTATTCTCGAAGCCGCACTTAGCATATACAGCCTAGCTCGAGCACGAGTCATGCCGACATAGCACAGGCGACGCTCTTCCTCCAACTCACTGGCTTCGAAAAACGATCTAGAATGGGGAAAAATACTCTCCTCCATACCGACCATAAAGACCGTATCAAACTCCAAGCCTTTAGCAGCGTGCAAGGTCATCAACACCACCGCATCATTACTATCGGCATAATTATCAATATCAGCAATCAGCGATATTTCGGTCAAAAACCCCTCAAGTCCAAGATTGTCATAAGTCTTAGCTACACCTATAAATTCTTTAATGTTTTCGATCCGATCAGCAGACGTCAGACTACCATCATCAATCCAATCCAGATAGCCAGTTTTTTTGAGCACCAATTCGATAAAATCACTCAATACCATCTTATCGCAAGCCTCACGCAAGCCATCGATCAGACTGGCAAATTGGCTTAAGCTATTCTTAGCGCGCGGACTTAAGCCCTGAATCTCTTCAGCCGAAGCTGCTGCTACAAGTGGGTTGAGCCCAGTCTGCCCAACATAATCGATAAATACCTGCATACTTTTATCGCCTAGCCCGCGGGGTGGCAAATTAATGATCCGATTCAAGCTGACTAGATCTTGAGGTTGGAATATAAAGCGCAGGAAGGCTAAACTATCCTTGATCTCGCGCCGCTCATAGAACCTGACGCCACCAATAATTTGATAAGGTATGCCGTAACGCAAAAAAGCCTCCTCAAGGCCGCGTGACTGAGCATTGGTTCGATATAGAATAGCAAAGTCGCTCAAGGCTAGGCTTTGGTTTGCACTGCGCAGACGATCAACAGTCTGGATGACAAACCTACCCTCATCATCACCACTTTGCAACTGTTCAATCACGATTTTGGCGCCCAGTCCCGCTTCAGTCCAGAGCTTCTTGTCCGACCTATTGATATTTTTGGTGATAACTTGATGGGCGGCATCGAGGATGGTTTGGGTCGATCTGTAATTTTGCTCCAAGCGCACCACTTTCGCATCTGGATAGTGACGTTCGAAGTTAAGGATATTCTGATAGTTTGCCCCACGCCAAGAGTAGATACTTTGCCAATCATCTCCAACTACGCATATATTACGATGCCCATCGGCTATCAGGCGGATCATTTTGTATTGGGCGTGATTCGTATCTTGATACTCATCAACCATAACGTATCGGAATTGCTCACGATATTTCTTCAAGATATCTTCATTCTCATTCAATATAATGACCAATTGCATGATAAGATCATCGAAATCCATCGCTCCGGTGCGACGCAACTTATCCTGATATATAGGATAGATTCGAGCAGCCATTTCTTGCATTTTACCACTAGCTAGCTGAGCGTATTTAGAGTGGTCAAGCAATTCATTTTTAGCACTGGAAATCAAATTCTTAATGGACGCAACAGCATATATCTTCTCATCTATCCGCAACTCTCGATAGATTGTCTTAATAAGTGCCTTACTATCGGCATCATCGTAGATAATAAAGCTAGTCGGATAGCCGATCAAACTCGCTTCTCGCCTGAGAATACGCACGGCAATAGAATGAAAAGTCCCTAAAAACGGTAAATATTGATGTTGTGCTTCCGGCAAATTAAGAATCTTATGCACGCGTGACCGCATCTCACCGGCCGCTTTATTAGTAAAAGTTACGGCCAATATATTGAGTGGCGAGACTTTCATTTCTGAGAGCAAATAAGCAATCCGATGAGTTAGTGTCTTGGTTTTGCCGCTACCAGCTCCGGCCAGCATCAAAATTGGTCCATCAACGGTCCTGACAGCTTCAGCTTGTCGTTTATTGAGATCTTTAAAAATATCTTGCATTTTTCTATTGTAACTCAAGTACGATAGGTACGTCTGAAAAATTACTACTGACCCCGTCAATCTCGCTATTTGCTTTTATTGATCCAGATTTATTATACTAATGCTTAGAAAGCTATGAATGATCAATTGACACCAGGCAACATTTATAATCCCGGATCAGTCCAGCCGCCAAACCTAAACCCAACACCCGACCTTAAGCCTCCCCTTGATCCCAATACTAAGAAGTTGAGGGTGGTATTGATTGTAGCTGGATCGATTATCGGTGCAATGTTGATTTTATCAGTAGCAGTGGTGATCGGTAGAAACAGTAAAAAAGTACCAACGCCAACTCCCACACCAGCTGCCGAAAAAAGCAAATACGAAGACATCGCCAGCACCAATACATTTATTGGTAGTGCACCTGATACTAAAAAATTTGTTTTGAGCCTAACTGTACCAGCCGACTGGCGGGCGACACAAAGCAGTAGCGCGATTAACGGCTGGCCCTACAATATTGCTCAATTTAAGTTTTTAGTCTCTTCGATTGCTAGTACCTCCGCCGTCGATGGTCGCAAAAAGGAAAGATTACAAAATGACATCACAACTCAAAATGCCGTCACGATCAGTGATCTAACCAAATGGCTTAAGATCGACGAAGCTGCTAATTGCTCATACGACATCAACTGCGGGCCATTCGGCAACATTAAAACCACGGCTGATAAGACAAAGTTTTATAATTTCCTTAATAGCCTAACTACGGAGAGTAAGATAACAGCGGCTGATATCGCCTTTTTCAAGCCAGCTGTAGCACCTGAAATTGGCGGCAAACAAGCCATCTCGACCATCTTTGCAGACAATGGCAACCTTAAGGGTGTGGCATATATCGTGAATTATGGCGTACCAGAAGCTTATTCGCCGAGCCTGGTTATATTAATGGCCGGCACGCTCAATCAAAAGCCAATTCTTTATGATGGTCGTTTTCTATTGCAAGACAGACTTTATCAGGACATTGCCACCGAGAAGGCCTCAGCTGATGAAAATTACAAAAACGATCTCACTAGAGCACTAAACGACTTCGCGGCTGGCACCTTTAGCGCACAAATGTTACAAATTCGTGATGAGGCGATCACGGCCGTTAAAACTACCAAGCTCAAGCTCGTCAACTAACGTCCTTAACCAACTGAGGCGTAAGCTTTATAGTCAAACTTATTTGTCTTGTCGATATTTGGCGATTATTCCGTAGGCTTCTTCGCGGTCGCCCCAGCCGGTGATCTCGACTTTTTTGTGCTGCAAGTCTTTGTAATGCTCGAAATAGTGCCGAACTTTGTCCTGCAAATGTTTACCCAAATCAGCCAGATCCTCAACATGCTCGTAGTGCTTGTCGTCAGCCGCCACGCAGATGATTTTCTCATCCTTTTCGCCGTCGTCAATCATATAAAGTACACCAACGACGCGACTTGGCACCACCACGCCGGGAAATAATGCTTCATCGATTACCACCAAAGCGTCGAGCGGGTCGCCATCATCGCCCAAGGTTTGTGGGATATAGCCATAATCATATGGCTGTTTAAGATTGGTCGGCTGGACGCGATCTAAGAAAATCATGCCAGACTGCTTGTCCACCTCATATTTATTACCACTACCACGCGGAATTTCAATTACAACATTAACTTCTTTGGGGGCTTTATCGCCAATTTTGATTCCATTTAAGGACATGTTTTTTCTCCATTTGTCTGACTAGGAGTTATTGTAGTAGTTTTGAGGTCATCTGTCGATAATGATTATTAGCCAGCTTTTGCGACAATTTTAGAAAACTTAGCATAATTAACGCTGGCACCACCAACCAAGAGGCCGTCGACTCCATCAATCTTCAAGTAAGATGCGCAATTATCTGGATCAACGCTACCACCGTATAATATTCTCACTCGACCAGCCACTTCGTCGTCATACATTTCCCTAATGCTAGCACGAATATGGCTGGTCATCTGCTCAACATCGTCAGGCTTGGCAAACTCGCCCGTGCCGATTGCCCAAACCGGCTCATAGGCAATCACCATGCTACCAACTTCACTGGCGGTAATCTCCGACATGTCAACTGCCAGCTGATCACTGACGACCCTCTTGGCATGGCCATCAGTCCGATCATTGATTTTCTCACCAACACACAGGATCGGTTTAATATCATGACGCAGGCAAGCCGCCACTTTCTTAGCAATTTGCTTATCGCGCTCACCAAAATGAATTCGCCTCTCTGAATGCCCAACAATCGCCCATTCAACCAAGCCTTGCACCATCTCGACTGAAATCTCACCAGTAAAGGCACCCTCGTCAAGATCGTAAATATTTTGGATACCCAGACCAAATTTCTGCTCATTCTTCTGGCTAGCTAGCTCTCTTCTTAGCGCATCAAGTGAGATACTAGGCGGACAAAGTACAATCTCAACACCTTTACTAGCTTTAATATGCTGATCGAGTCGAGTGAGTAGCAATATTGCCTCTGCAACGCTGGTATGCATCTTCCAATTACCAACAATCAATTTTTTGGACATTCTGGTTTTTAATCCTCTAATGCTTATGTTGAAGATTATACGCTAGTTGGATGCAGTTGAAAAACTTTAACAACCAACTTTGCTCTTCACAAAAGTGAACAAAAAATCTTTCTCGTCATCCTAAATTCTCCTGCTATGTCATCCTGAACTAGTTTCAGGATCTATTAGCTTCTCTCCCTCCCTACTTTTGAATAATCCAAAAGTAGCAAAAGATTTCTCGCGCCTAGGGCTCAAAAGCTAGAAGCACTAAAGTATGATTTTGATTTGAAATACAGACTCGCTTACAGCTCAAAGCTGTATTTCTTCATCATTCAAAATCATACTTTGGCTTTCTGTTTTTCGATGGCGCAGAGGATAGATGTATTTCGAGCCTGGAGCAACAAGCCGGTATTATGGACTTGTTATTAAGCGATTAGCTTTGACAAAAGCTAAACCAGGCGAGCTGTTTGAGTGAGCTTTTAGGCGAGTGAGTTCTCGCCTGGTAGTGATATAACAGTTCATAAGACCCACTTGCTTGCGACATAAAGGCTCATGCTTTTGGTACTACCTTTTACGTTAAAAGGTAGTGAA
>JAYRII010000009.1:0-56980 GCA_041906885.1 Candidatus Saccharimonadia bacterium
GTCCCACCGGGCACTCCAATAGTTATTATTTTAACCAAGTATTTTTATACTTTTGCAATCATTAGATCGGGAATGTGTGTAAAACCTTCATCTAAAGTCAGAAGTTCATTATCTAGTTCAAGTGTAATGGCTGCTATCCACATGTCATTAGTGCCAATTGGCTTACCATTTTCTCGCAAATGTAGATAAATTTCGGCGTATATTTTAGTTGTATTATCAGATATTGTTGCAATATTAACGTTAGGACTATCTAGAAACCTTCGTAGAAGAGTTTCGTTTTCTTTTCTCTTGCTGCCTGCTGCAAAACCCGCTCTTAATTCACCGATTACGATACTCGGCACCATAATGTCGATATCTGTCTTGAACCAATTTTTTAGTCTTTTGTCTCCACGGTTAAACGCAGAGTATACGCTTGTATCTAGAGTGAATGACGACATATCTATTTCCAGAGCTTATCATCAATTTGTGATATGTCTTCTATTGCCCTATCGAAATTATGGTCAAGTGTATTTTTATTAAATAACCAATCAAAATCTTGGTTATCGGGCACACTAGTTGTGCCAAAAGTCTGTAGACTTAACAGATCAACCACGGTCTGATTAAAGGATTTGCCAGACTGCTTTGAACGCTTCTTGATTGCCTTGTCTACCGGTGAAGGTATATTACGAATTGTATATTGAATTTTAGTCATGTATACATTGTATACATTATATACATTAATGTCAAGCAATCTAAATAATAAATAGCTTTTTGTTTTTCTTTCGGTTTGGTCGCGTTAGTGATAGTCCCACCGGATATTCCAAAGAAAATACCCTAGCTTGTGCTGGGGTTTATGAATGGACTTAGATTAAACATAACAATTGTTGCCATTTTTTGCATTATAATGAAACACAAGGATTATTTAAAAAGGAAATTATAATGAAAAAATATTTTTGGCTGGTGGCTGGCGCGCTGATTGGGCTATATTCGGCCATGACCGCTTACTGGAATATGAATATCTTAGTTGGCAGCAGTGATTTGACTCTGACTGGCGTGCTGATCGTCACAGCTGAGTACACAGTTATTATTTACGGGCTAAGTCTGCTCGAAAAAAGCCTTAATTCCAAGCCAAAGAGAAAATAGCTCACCCGAAACTGATATATAAGTAAATCGGAGTCTTGCTTAGATTCTTCACTCCGTTCAGAATGACAGTATGGTTATCTGCTATATTAAGGTCAATCCTGGCTTGTCATCTTGAGCGTAGTCGAAAGATCTCAGTGATGTAGTGGGAGCAGACTCTTCACTGCGCTTTAGAATGACAAAAGACAATGGAATAGATCCTTCGCTGACACTCAGGATGACAGAAAGGTTTTCAGTTGTTAGTCAGGATGGCAGTAGGATCATTTATCGACCTGATCCAGAAGCCGCTGCACCATTGGGCGCTCCAATTCTTCTCATGCTTGTCATTATGTATTGAAGTTGTCAGAATAATACGAACTTGAAACGAGCAAACCAAATTATTATTTTAGTGATTGGATTTATGGGTGGCATAGCGGCGGCCAGCTTTTTTTATTTTCAACCAAATTGGGTCTGGCTGGTAGATATTATCGTAATCACGCTTGTCTCAATGAAAATCAGATCCAAACTGGGCTACCTACTTTGCATCATTCTTGGGCTTTTGGTCGGAGCAGCCTATATGAGCTGGCATATAAATGCGCAGCCAACTCACACCATAGCCGGTTATCAATTTTACAAAACGACTGTCAGCGGCGAAGTCTACGGCGATCCATACTGGGATGCCAATCGTAATTTTATTTTTTATATGCGTGAGCTCAAGATCGACGGGCGAAAAGTACCAGGTGAGATGCGTATCAAAAGCCTAATTGGTAATGCCAAGGAAGGCTACCGAGTCCAAGTTACTGGTAAGGTTTGGCCGATCATGGGCAAAACTGGCAGCCAAATTAGCTATGCCAAACCGATTTTGATTAGTACCAGCCAGCCAGTGCTGGTGCGAGTCAAGTCCAGCTTTGTCGGTGGTGTGCGGCGCGCGCTGCCCGAGCCAGCAGCCTCATTCATGGTCGGAATCCTGATCGGTGCGCGCTCCAACTTGCCAAAATACTTACAAGACAATCTAAACTCAATCGGCCTCTCGCACATCGTGGCCGTGTCGGGCTACAACCTGACAATCTTGACGATCGCACTAGCACGAGTGCTGGGTAAACGCTGGCGCTGGGGCAATTTGGTCTTGTCGCTCTGGATAATCCTCGGCTTCGTGCTATTAACCGGCGCTAGCCCATCGATTTTACGAGCAGGGATAATGGCCACGCTGTTTATGACTGCTAGCTACTGGGGTCGCGATTTGGCACTCGAGGTCTGTCTGGCACTCGGAGCACTAATAACGCTTATTATTAATCCGACATATTTAATTAGTGACTTGTCATGGCAGCTATCGTTTTTATCGCTAACGGGTATAATTTTCTTAGCACCAAAGATCGAAAGTCTGTTGCCGCGCCGTGGAAAACTAGCGGTATTATCAGAAATACTAGCCGTCACGCTAGCAGCTCAAATCGCCACTTTACCGCTCGTCGCCTACATATTTGGGCGAGTCTCTTTGATTGCACCACTGGCTAATCTCATCATTATGCCATTGATTCCACTACTGATGTTGCTTGGCTTCGTGGCCGGTCTGGCGGGAATGATACTACCAAATTTGGCGTACACGTTAATGAGTCCAATTGCTCGTTTGACGGACATGATTATTGCTAGCTTCAACACCATGGCAGCTTACAAGTGGTCAGCCATAGCGGTTGAGCAGATCAGTGCCGTTAAAGTCGCTATTACATACGGATTGATCACTTTGCTGGCCTTACTGCGTCGGCCAATAGACTTCAAGAAGAGCCTTCAATCAGGTATAATGCAAGCTGAAACGCCGGCAAGAGAGATTGCTAGCCAGGCGGCTTTAAGCAGGAGCTAAAAAATGAGTGGTCATTCGAAGTGGCACAGCATCAAGCACAAGAAGGGCGCGGCCGACGCCAAGCGCGGTAAGATCTTTACCAAATTAGCCGGCGAGATAGCTTTGGCGGCTCGCGATGGGGCAGATCCAGCGATGAACTTCAAATTGCGTTTGGCTATCCAAAAGGCCAAGAGCGCCAATATGCCGGCTGGTAATATCGATCGAGCAGTGGCGCGTGGAGCCGGTACGGCGGGCGGGGCAGTGCTTGAGGAATTGACATATGAAGGCTACGGTCCAAGTGGGGTGGCTGTCATCATCAAAGCTCTGACCGACAATCGTAATCGCACTAGCTCCGACGTCAAATCAGCATTTTCAAAATTTGGCGGTAATCTCGGTGCGCCCGGCTCGGTGGCCTACATCTTTGAGCAAAAAGGCGTGGTAGTTTGTAAGCCAGAAGTCGATAAAGATGAAGCTAGCTTGACCGCAATCGAAGCTGGAGCAGCCGACATTGACGACGAAGGCGATCGGCTGGTGATTTATACTGCGCCGAATGATCTAGAAAAAGTCAAAGATGCTCTCGGCGAAGCGGTGGAGAGTGCCGAGCTCGACATGACGCCAACTCAGACGGTGGCGATTGAGGATGAAAAAAAAGCCGCCAGCATGATGAAGCTGATCAATCAACTCGACGATCTCGATGATGTACTCAGTGTCAGCGCCAATTTCGATATTCCCGAAGAAATATTGGACAATTTATAGGAAATGAAAATTCTTGGCATTGATCCTGGTACGGCGACGACTGGCTTTGGTGTGATTGAAATCAGCGGTGGTAAAAAAACTGCCATCGACTTCGGCGTGATTTCGACTCACAAAGACTTGCCGATGCACAAAAGATTGGCTGAGCTGCATAAAGATTTAAGCAGACTGATTAAAACTTATCGTCCAGATTACTGCGTGGTGGAGCAATTATTTTTTGCACGCAATGTGACGACAGCGATCTCAGTCGGTCAAGCTAGGGGGGTGATTTTACTTGCGGCAGCTCAGAACAAACTGGAGATTGCCGAGTACACTCCTTTGCAGGTCAAGCAAGCTGTCACTGGCTATGGACAAGCTACTAAGAAGCAGATTCAAGAAATGGTCAAAATCTTACTTAGTCTCGATGAGATTCCCAGGCCTGATGACGCGGCTGACGCACTGGCGGTTGCACTAGCGCACGCGCCAAGTGCTAGGTCATCGATTGACAGTTAAACTTGATACCAGTTATGCTTAAGCTATCATGGGATCGGGCATATTTTTTGTTATATTCATACTGGGCATTGTTTATTTGGCTTATCGCAACCGAGCGACCAAGAATGGAAAAAGTGTGAGTAAATCAAAACATCAGCAAGTTAGAGAGTTATTGCTGTTTTGTCTGATAGTGTCAGCTGGCTACTGTGGCGCTGTCGCACTATTGGGCTTACCGGCAAACCTGCTTCATCTGAGCTCCGAGTCGGCTCAATTTGCTTGCAAGATTATCACGGCAGTTTTGCTGATTCTCATTGGGCTACCCTTCAAGGGGTTAACGCGAATGTTTCTGATGGTGATTGGTGTTGTTATGCTGGTCTTTGCGCTGCCCTTTGTCTTTACTAATCTCGGCTCCATAGGTGCTTTTATATTAATCGCTTTAGCCCTGGCTGGTCTTATTGCCATAACGGTTATTTATAGCCATCGCGAGAAAAAGAATGGATAAAAACGTAAAGATAATCTTAGGTCTGGCGATCGCTATCTTGTTTCCGATCTTTGTCTGGTTTGCGGTTTATACATTTATTCCTGATCCTAAAGTATCGGAGCCAGAATATCCAAAATATCCTGAAGCGCCGAATTGTCGTATTTACAGCAGTAATTACTCAGAAAAGGACAGCCGATCGGCCAATGTGTCATCGAACTACAATAGGGATTGCCAATACCGATTCGACCGCTACAATCAAAAGGTCAAAGACCATGATGCAGAGCTCAAAGAGTATGAGCAGGAGTTAAAGAAAGTCGACAAGCAGGATCAGCAGGTCGTGGTTTGGCGAGCGCAGTTTGCTCTGGTCTTAGCACTTTTTGGCATGCTGGCAGTTGTGGCTTCGGCTAGCGTTGTTGGGGTGGCGGCTGGTCTAGCTGGTGGTGCGGCTGTGACGATCGTAATTGCTGTTAGCTTTTTAATTCCATCGCTATTTGATGGTACGAAAGTCGGAACAGAACTCAGCATTATTCTACTGCTAACTAGCTTTGCTCTGCTAACAGCCGAGCTGTGGTACATCGATAATATTTTGTATCGCAAAGATGAAGGCCAAGATGATCTGACTGGCCCAAGCTTTTCGCAGCGAGATGATGGGGTTCAGTCAAGTCAAGCTAGCAATATTAATCCAGACAATCTCAAAGAGTCAGTTATAGATAAGCCGATTGAGCCAGAGCAGCTGGCTGCAGAACATAAGTCAGTTGATGTAAAGGCATCAGGCGTTGAACATGGCTCTGATGATACATCATCTGCTGGCACTAGTGCTGGTAGTAAGAAGATTTAGTGAAAAATTCTGAAGCTTTATAATAATTTATTCTTTAGAAGAGGCGCCGGAAGTAACATGCTGACTACTCCCGAGGCCTCTATTTGATGAGCTATACCGAGGCAATTTTCACCCGGACTTTTGCCTGTTCTTTTGGCGCAACCACGCAGCTCGCATGCGCCGACGCTCCCTTATGCCGTGTCCGCCCCAGACCCCGAATGGCTTGTTCGTCTCCAGGGCGTACTCAAGGCAAGGGATGCGGACTGGGCAGACGTGACATAGGCTCTTGGCTGCTTTTGGCACCACACCTTTGTCGGGGAAAAAGTCATCTGGGTCGACGCCCCGGCAGACTGCTTCCTCCCTCCAGTCGGATGGCAGGCCAGATGGTCTGTCGTCTTGGTGCGGATAAGACCTGCTGTGCGCGGCAAACAGCTTGTGGGCCTGGTGCCTCACCAGCTGCTCGTTCTGCTCTGGAGTTCGTGCTTCTACTATCTTGCGTTGCTCCTCCTCTGGTAGAACTACCGGTGTGCTGGTAACTGATTCATGACTCCATTTTGATGTCGTCACGATGCCTCCAAAATTGGTAAGCCTACCACTTCAGGCTCAATCACGATTTGTGAACGGGACTGATATATTTAGTGTAATCTGTTGACCGGTAAAAATCAAAAGCCCTTTTACGTCGCTGGCCAGTTAAACCGCTAATTACTTTTACTCTAAAAAAAGTCCTACCCCAGAACAGGATGCCTCAGCTTTTAAGGCTAAGGCTCCTGCCCTGGAATAAGACGTTGGTCAGCTTGCCCCCTTTAGGGCGGGTGCTTAAGAAAAGATCACTTGTCAAACTTTTCCAGGAGCGTGCTAACACTCCCATGGCTTTAGTTTAACGACAATTTTTCAAAAAATAGAAGATAAAAATCGAAAGAATAGCGAACATAGCTACAAATATCTGCTACAATATATATATGATTGCCTATCTGAAAGGAACTCTCCAGGATGTCAGTGGCCAAACAGCTATTGTATTGGTTGGCGGCGTTGGCTATGAGGTCTTTATCTCACCTCAGTTGGCAGCCGAAATTACACCTGGTATTGAGGCCGAATTTTACATTGCCGAAAATATCAAAGAAGATCACTTCACTTTATTTGGCTTTAAGACGATGTCGGAGCGAAATATTTATTTTCAATTGATATCAGTCACTGGAGTCGGGCCAAAAGCAGCCATGTCAATCTTATCAACCCATGATCCTGTCGAAATAGAATCAGCCATTGCAGCCGGTAAAATAGAATTATTTAGTGCTGTATCGGGAGTTGGCAAGAAGACGGCCCAACGCATTATCTTGGAGCTCAAGGGTAAGCTGGTCCAGGTTCCTACCGAGACTGTTAGCAACAGCGATCCGGCATTTCAAGCTTTGACTAGCTTAGGTTATCAATCAGTCCAGGCGAAGGATATGCTAGAAAATATTACTCGCGACTTGCCGCTTGACGAAAGGGTCAAGTTAGCCTTAAAAGGGGTTAAAAGATGATTGAACGGACCGAAGATATTGGTGCGGGTAATATCCCCGCTGATGAGTTGAAGCTGGAAGATTCGTTGCGGCCAACTAGCTTTATTGATTATATCGGCCAAGAAAATATCAAAAAGAGTCTCAATTTAGCCATTATTGCTGCTAAAAAAAGACAGGAACCGATTGATCATACTTTGCTCTATGGGCCACCTGGTCTTGGTAAGACTACCTTGGCGCACATTATTGGTCGCGAGATGGGGACAGATGTCAAGGTGACCAGCGGGCCGGCTATAGAGCGGGCCGGTGATTTGGCTAGTCTACTTACCAATCTCAATGAGGGTGACATCCTTTTTATTGATGAAATTCATCGATTGCCAAGAACAGTCGAAGAAATTCTCTACCCGGCAATGGAAGACCATTCGCTTGATATTATGCTCGGCAAAGGCCCCTCCGCTCAAAGCCTAAGGATTGATTTGCCACACTTTACAATTATTGGGGCGACGACTAGATTCGGATCGCTTTCTGGGCCACTGCGAGATCGTTTTGGGTTGATTCACCGATTAGAATTTTATAATCCAGATGAAATTGCTCAAATCATAGCCAGGTCATCGAAATTAATGAATATTACAATTGATCCAGCTGCTCTTGATGAGATGGCCTTAAGATCGCGACTGACTCCACGGATTGCCAATCGTCTGATCAGGAGAGTGCGCGATTATGCTCAAGTTCATGGCGATGGCCAAGTCAGTCCCGAACTTCTGCGAGGTACACTTGAGCTATTGGGAATTGATCAACGCGGACTCGATACCAGTGATAGGCGACTTTTAATGATCATCATGGATAATTACTCGGGCGGGCCGGTTGGAGTTAATGCCATTGCAGCGGCTTTGAGCGAAGAACGACAAACGATCGAGGACGTTTACGAGCCGTACTTGATACAAATCGGCTTTATAGAGCGCACCAATCGTGGCCGTCGGGTGACAGAAAAAGCCTATTTGCATCTTGGTGTTGATCCTCCAGCTGCCAGTCAGCCTCAAGCCAAACTTTTATAGGTAACTAAAAAAGAGTAAACTATACTTAGTATGAGACCAGAAGACTTACGATATCCTGGACAGCAAAGTGATGAAACTACTTTGCGTGTTTACTATAAGCATTGGATGATGATTATGCCATTTATTTTTAGTATGGCGGTATTGGCCATGGCGAGTGTTTGGGGTATGTCCTACGGTATTTTTGTTCAAAAAGATATTGAAAGAATTGCCGGCGCGTCTTTGCCCAGCCTGAGCGCGATCTCACTATTTCTGGCTGTGATTGTGATTGGCTTGTCAATTGGTGTTATTTGGATCTGGCGACACAATCGGGTCGTGATTACAAACAAGCATATTGTTGATGTTGACCAGCTCGGACTTTTTAATCGCAAGGTGTCGACTTTGACGCTGCAACGAATTCAGGATGTCAGCGCTGATGTTAAAGGGCCGCTCCAGACGATACTGCAATATGGTACGGTCATTGTCCAGACAGCTGGTGAGAGGGAAAACTTCTCTTTTAATTACATCAAATGTCCATATGAAGTTGAGCAATACATTCTCGATATTCACCAAAAATATAGCCACGAGAATCCTGAATCAACACCCGCCGTCGAGACCTAGATTATCTCACAGGGCCAAATGGGTCTTGTCGGCCAGCATTTTCGGGTACAACTGGAGCTTTGGAACCTATAAGTTCATCTAATGAGTTGAGAGTTTTTTGATTAAACTTGATTTGATTACGTGAGATTTCAGAGAGCTTATTGTCGTAATAAGCTTGGTCGTTGGGGCTGTAGAGCAAATTGACGCAGAAATATGCGCTGTAGCCCAAGGCACCAATTATCAACAAAAATATGACCTTATTATAATGTTGATCAACAAAGTTAGTGATTTTTTTGATGAATTTATTTTCTAATGTCTTCATGGTTTTAAATAGGTATTTAATTGAATTGAGAATTGTCTTACACGATCTTTGTTTGTCCAATGTGGATTGACGAAGCTAATTGAATTAACAGAGTTAAACCGACTAAGCTTCTCAATCTTCTCTAAATAAGTCATGATTTCGGCAAAGGTGCCAGAAGCTTTTAAGGTAATCGGTAGGGCATAGATTTCACCTTTTTTGGTAGTTTGGGTTAGATTTGGATCGTTAGCTTTGTCCTTTTGTATAGAGGTAGCAACTCCAGCAAATTGTATTGAGTCAACCACAAAAGCTTGCTGGCTATCAGATGGAATATTAGATGATTCATTCTTAATCTGTACAATAATTTCTGACTGTTGTTTTTTACTCGGCATGGCAGCTGTAATGTCGTCCAAGCGTTGTAAGGCTTTATTATACTTTCCTTTAAGTTCGGCAAGTTGCTGGATGCGTTGTTCTGCTAAATAAAGATCAGTTTTTTCTTTACGCAATGCTTCTTTCTGATTAGTTATGAATTTTGTGGCAAAAATAAATCCAATAATTCCGCTAATAGTAAGAAATGCTATTAAACCCATTAAGATTAAAGTAAAAGTCTTTGGTTGGATATTCTTCATTTTATCGAACCCGTTTTTAGACCAATATCTAACCTGATTTTATACTTTACACCACAATCACTTTCTTCTGAAGTACCTGGAGTAGATTCAGTGCTAGTAAGTTCAAGTACATCAACTCGAGCAAAACGTTGTGATTTGGCAAGTAGGTTTCGCAAACCCGCAGCCGATTCATAGCTATTGCTACAGGCAATTATCGAAGCATTATTTTTTTCGCTATCCAGCCCACCGCTATCAATACTTACATCAGACGGTGTGAGGGTGGCAATTTCTTTTAACACTTCAGAAAAATGATTCTGATTTTTCTGGACGTCGCCGATTGCTTTAAGTCGATCGGCTAGACTTTTGGCCTCTTTCTCAATACTACCGTAAGCTTTAATGGATTGCTCTTGGGCAGCTAACTTTTCTCTAGTTAGGCCGATCTCTCTTCTAATGAGTAGGTAAGTGGTGATAAACATGGCAGCTATTAGGCCGATTGTAATAACTAAAATCCAGACATAATGAATCAGTCGACGGTTGATCTTCGAATACTTTAGTTGGGTCTTCATTTGGGGTGGTAGGAGATTGATCATCTATTCATCTCCAACAATGCCAAGCCGATGGCGGTGGTATAAATCGAAGCGACATTGCGGGGTAGTGGTTTGAGTGGGTAAGTGCTCAAGTTTTGCCACGGATTACCAATCGCGACTTCGATGCCGATGGCACTTTTGAGGTATTCAACCAGCCCTGGCATGCCAGCCCCACCGCCAGCCAGTAAAATTAATCCAATTTTTTGGCTGCTCTGGCTAGTGCCTCTTTGTTCGTAAAATTTAATAACTTTTCGGATCTCGGTCACCAGGGTAGTGAGCTGAGGGGAGATCGCTGCGCTAACTTTGTTTTTAAGATCACTCTCAGCGATGCCAAAACGACATTTGATTTCTTCGGCTTGCTGGTTAGTTATCTTGAATTTGCTGCGGATAATTTCGGTTATCTTATCTCCACCGATCGGCACCGAAGCAGTTAGCTTGAGTGACCCACTATAAATTGCGATATCAGTTGATAGAGATCCGAAGTCTATTACTAAAGTATGATCTTTAGTCTGGCTGGCGGAGATGTCAGCTCTGACCACAGCACCCAGACTGAGTTCAATGATCGATGGTGTGATGCCTATAATTTCACAAAACTTGATATATGAATCGACGATGGCGCGCGGTGAGGCTACTAGCATGACATCTTGCTTTGGCTCTTCACCTGGTTTTGTAGCTGATCGACCAACAATCTCGAAATCAGTGTAGAGGTCTTCGACTGGCATAGGGACGTATTGCTGCGTTTCCCAATGCAAAGCTTCTATCATCTGACTTTGATCCATGATGGGCAAGCTTATAATCCTAGTAAATACTCTGGACTCAGGAATGGCTAAAGCTGCGTGTCGAGCACTGATTTTACCCCAATTTGGTTTTTTGAGCCGGGATACGATGGCTTCGGCCATGACTTCTGGGTCGGCGATAATTCCCTCGATAATCGCACCTTTTGGAATTGGTGCTGACGCGTAACCGACAGGCTTAGCCACCTTACCATTCTTCTTGATCTGCACCATTTTTATAGTATGAGTGCCGATATCCAAACCAAAAATGGGTTCTTTTTTGTATAATAAATTAGTTCGCAAAGTCTAATATAATTCCTAGCTCAAGCGTTACAGATTTATTGTATCACCATAAGTGTTTTAAGGGTAGATATTGTATAAACTCATAAATTCAAAAACTCCCATTTGGGAGTTTTTGAATGGTATTGAGATAGTCAGTCTACTGTGCGTTGGTGACTTCGTAGGTATCAGTCGTACCTGTTTTGATGTCTTTATCACCTTTATTTTCGAGGTGGGCGACCAATACATAGTTAGCTGCTGGATTGGCATCGGGAGTGTAGCTATAGACATATACGCCACTGTTCTTAGGATCGTTTGGAACTGACTTCATGTATGGTGTCGATCCGGTGGTCAAGTCGCTTAGCTGTTGAGGGTAATTACTATTGTCAGTGTGATAAGCTTCGAGTGCTGTTTTGATGTTACGTAAATCTGATTTTCTTTGACTGTCTCTAGCGCGGGCTGGTCCTGATGCCAAGTTCGGGATAATAAGAACTGCTAGAATACCGATAATGACGATGACAATCAAGAGCTCTAAAAGAGTAAAACCTTTCTGACTATTTCTTAGTTTTTCTAACATACGGTGTTTTTCACCTCCTTTTATGTTTTTATAACTGCATTATATAATTCTTATGTTATTATGGTCAATACTTTAGATGATTATACAAAAATACCTATAGGCTGCCAGTTAAATACTAGATGTAATTTGGTAGAGTGGACCTATAACGGATACTACGATAAAGCCCACCATAACGCCCATCACGATCATTAATATTGGCTCAATGATTGATGAGATGCTGGCCACCACGGTATCAACTTCTTTTTCATAGAAACCAGCCAGTTTAGCTAAGATGTCATCTAGCTTGCCGGTTTCTTCGCCAACAGCTACCATTTCGCTGACGATCGGCGGAAAATTCTTACTGTGCGCTAGAGGCTTTGCAATTGAGGAGCCGTTTTTAACAGCCGCCGCAATTTTTAAGATATCGTCTCTGATAATTGTATTGCCCAAAGATTTTGCTACCACCTCGAGGGCATCGAGTACCGGTATGCCAGCAGCCATTAGTGAGCTTAAAGTACGGGCAAAACGAGCCAGATTGACTTTGCGCACAATTGAGCCAAAAACCGGTAATTTTAGAGTTAGGTTATCAAAGAAATGTCGGCCACCAGGTGTTTTGCGGTAACGGATTAGACCATATATAATCCCACCAATGGCGGCAATGACTAAGATGCCATAGTGAGTTAAGATGTGGCTTAAGCTCAAGAGAGACTTTGTGTACCACGGCAAATCCCCGCCCATTTGTGCAAACACCACGGCTAGTTGCGGCACAATTACTGTCATGATAAAAAAAAATGCCCCGCTCATAACTACAAAAATAACTGATGGGTAGATCATCGCGCCACGTACTTTAGAAATCAAATCATGATCTTTTTCGATTTGGGTAGCCAGGCGGTCTAAGACTTGTTCTAATATCCCACCAACTTCACCAGCTTTGACCATACTGATATAGGTAGGGGAGAATATATTTGGATATTGCAACAGCGCGTCAGACAATGTGCCGCCACCCTCAACATTTTTCAGGATATGACTTAGGGCGTCTTTCATGACCGGACTGGTCGATTGGTTGCGTAAGATTGCAATCGATTTGACGATTGGCACACCGGCCCCGATCATGGTGGCAAATTGGCGCGAAAAGATGACTTTTTCTTCCAAGGGCACACCCTTGCGCTTGATCATATCGAGCTTAAAACCAGCTTTCTTTTCTTCGCCGCTAATCTTGACCGGGGTTAGGCTTTTGGCAAATATCGACGAGGCTGCTGTATCGCGATCGGTTGCTTCGGTTGTACCGTGAACCAGTTTGCCGGTTTTATCTCTGGCTGTGTACTCAAAATGAGGCATATTATTCTCTGGTAACCCGTAAAACTTCTTCGATCGTGGTGTAGCCACGCAAGGACTTGATGAAGCCATCTTGCTGCATCGTAATCATACCATCTTTGACGGCTGCATTTTGAATATCTTCGGATGTACCTTTGTTGGTAATAAGTGGTCTGGTGGCATCATTAACTTCAAGAATTTCATAAATGCCTAATCTGCCTTGATAGCCGCTTTGTTCGCACTCTTCGCAGCCGACTGCCTGATAGAGTACAATTTTACCGGCCGATGACTTCTTATTGACTTCAGATGCAGCATTAGTAGTCTCTGATAATGTCTCAGCTAGCTTGTCCGGATCAACCTTGCCATCAACTTTTTTAACTGTATCCGGATCAAGTTTATGATTGATAATATTCGGATCTGAATCAATTCGCTCGATGATTGATTTTTTATCATGTGGGTTTTCGTTTTTGGTTGGTGCGATATCTTGGGCAGCGGTCGTGCCAATTTCTTTTTTAGTCATATTGACCTTGACAGACCTAATGACCTTTTCGGTTTTTAATATGTTGAGTGCACTCTCGATATTAAATGATTTTTTAATCTCTTCAAGCTCGGGTGCTGTTGGTGTGTAAGATTTTCGGCATTTAGCACAAAGTTTGCGGACCAATCTTTGGCCGATGACTGTATTGACAGTCGAAGCGATCAAAAATGGCTCGATATTCATGTCCAGCAATCTAGGTAGGGTGGTGGCGGCATTATTGGTGTGCAAGGTCGAAAGTACGATGTGGCCAGTTAGGGCGGCTTGGACTCCGAGATTGGCAGTTTCGCTATCTCTAATCTCTCCCACCATGATGATGTTCGGGTCTTGCCGCAAGAGCGCCCGCAGACCGGAAGCAAATGACATGCCCGCCTTGGGATTAACTTGTGTTTGATTAACTCCCGGTATGCGGTATTCGACCGGGTCTTCAACGGTTGAAATATTTACCCCAGGAGTGTTGAGTAAGCTCAAAATGCTATAAAGCGTGGTTGATTTACCCGATCCGGTCGGGCCAGTCACTAGGGTCATGCCATGAGGTTTCTTGAGGTTTTTTTGAATGATATCAAGTCCACGACCGTTAAAGCCAAGTTCTTCGAGCGTGGCGGCCCGGGCTGATTCGTCTAAAATACGCATGACCACCTTTTCGCCGTCCATGACCGGCAAAGTCGAGACTCTAATGGCGACAGTTTTTGAGCCAACGGCGACCTTGAAGCGACCATCTTGGGGGATACGATGCTCATCAATTTTTAAATTTGACAATATTTTAATGCGCGAGACGACCGCCATTTGAATTTGACGTGGCAAGGTCATCGATTCACGTAAGACACCATCGATCCGATAGCGAATCTGTACAATATTCTCTCTGGGCTCAATATGTATATCTGATGCTCGTGATTTTACGGCATATTCTAGGACAATATTAACTGTTTTTGCGATTGGGCCGTCTTCGGCAATCTCGTCTTGGTTGATGTCGGACTGTTCTTTTTTAGCAGCATCCGAGGAGTCTTTGATGGCTTGATTGATTTCACTATCTAAACCGCTTCGGTACTGATCGAGGGCAGCTAATATTTCTGAAGTGGGAGCAATATAAATTTCGATATTGTTACCAAGCTGTTTTTCCAGGAAATCGATTGCTTGAAAATCTTCCGGGTCAGACATAGCTAATTTATAGCCAGTTTGACTATGGGCGAAGAGCACAACTTGATACTTGCGAGCAATCCGTTCAGGAATTTTTAGCAAAACATCATGCGGAATCTTGATATCGGCAAGCTCAGTGTAGGTGACGTCGATACTCTTAGCGTATTGCTTGGTTAAATCCTTCTCGGTGATTAACTTGTGTTTGATAATTACCTGATCGAGAGTGTCATGAGTTTGCTCGGCGATAGTTTCGAGGTTTGTTAGGGCGGATTCTTTGACCACTCCATTTTTCAGAAGTAAGTTTTTTAGATCGGAATTTGATATTTTCATACAAAAATAATACTCATTTGTCCTTAATTATAACATAAGCAATTATTTTTAAAGCCAAAATCAATATGAAGGTTACGCTTTACTTTCGGTATTTAGTTTGATTACAATGAAATGCATGAAAACGAAAATCCTACTAATTATCTTTGTCTTAACCTTATCATTTATGCCAAAGTTGACGGCGCAGGCTGTTTCGAACACTGTTGTCATCGATGAGATATCAATGGGCAGTAGCACTGATGCTGGCGACGAGTATATTGTTTGGCATAATAATTCTTCAGCTCCTATTGATATATCCGGCTGGGCGATTCAATACAAGTCCGCCACTGGGTCGAGCTGGAGTAAAAAGGCTACGGTGGTTCCATCAACCTCGCTAGATGCGCATGATGATTATGTTTTTGCGACGATAGTTGAGGCTGACGCCAAACTGGCCAGTGGGCTGGCTCAGGCTGGCGGTAATATTCGAATAATTAATAATTCAGGCCAAGTCATCGATCAGTTGGCCTGGGGAAATGGTGATAGTCCAGAGGGTCATGGCGCGCCAGTTTGCGATCCAGGAGAATTTTTACGGCGCAAGAATAGTCAAGACGGGTTAGTAGCAAGTGACTCGGACGATAACGCAGCAGATTTTGAAGTAGCTAGCTTGTCTGCCACCGCACCAGTGGCAAATTCGGACACAGCAACTGAATCTCAGAATTCCGCTACCACCTCGAGCCCATCACAATCTACCGAAGTTATCATAAATGAATTACTACCCGATCCCGTCTCGCCTTTAAGTGATGCTAAGGACGAGTTTATCGAACTATTTAATACTAGCAGTCAATCAATTAATCTCACCAGCTGGGTTTTAGTTGATAAATCAGATCATAAATACACCATTGGTAATGTGGAAATAGCCGGATACGGTTATGCGGTCTTTTATTCTAAAGACACCAAGATCTCACTTAATAATACTGGTGATGAGATTCGTCTGATGAGCCCGAACGGCAATGTGATAGATACATCACCAAATTACGGCAATGCAAAGCCAGGCTTGAGCTGGGGTTTAGTTGATGGGAGTTGGGCATGGACGGTCGATGCTACTCCGGGCAGTGTAAACTCGGCGGCGATTACTCCAGCAACGGAGACAACGGCCGTTGCAAACGCCAAGTCTAAAGCAAAGACAACAAAAGCTAAGGTGGCAGCTAAGTCGCCTGCAGCCAAGAAGATTGCAGCAGCTAAAAAGGCAGCTAATACTGCTAATGCTTCAGGTGCTGAAGCAGAGTCTGAGAGTAAATCTAATCTGCCCTGGTGGTCGTGGTTGCTAATTACCCTAGGAGTAGGTACGATTGGATATGGACTTTATGAATACAGGCCGGAAATTAAACTTTTCTACCACAAGCTACGCTCAAAGCTTGGCCTTTGGCGAAAAGCTGGCTAAATTAGTTAAGCCGGGCCAACTAATTGAGTTTGCTGGTGACTTGGGTGGTGGCAAGACCACAATCATAAAAGGGCTGGCACGTGGGCTTGGTATTACCAAGACAGTCACTAGTCCGACTTTTAATATTACGCGTAGCTATGAACTGCCAAGCGGTGGAAAATTAGAGCATTTTGATTTATATCGGCTAGAAGATGATGAAATTATATTTCGGGAGCTTAGTGAAGTGATCACAGGCAAGCAAAGCATAGTGGTAATTGAATGGGCCAAACCGTTTATTCGTAACTTAGCAGATGATTACTTGCTGGTAAATTTGCATTTTGTAAATGAAACTACTCGCCACCTCGAAGTTGAAGGCATCGGACAGAAAAGTCAAAAGATTGTTGAGGCACTTGCGTGATACTGGCAATTCGGACAGATAAGGTTGAGGCTGAATTATACTTAATTAGTAGTGCAGGTGAGATAACTGATGAGTACCACTGGGAAGCCGGCCGCACCTTAGCCGATACTTTGTTGACAAAGATTAACCAATTCTTAGAATCTAACAACTACCCAAAAAGCAGTTTGACAGGCGTAGCTGTTTTTACTGGACAAGGTTCCTACACCGGCCTCAGAATTGGCACAACAATTGCCAATGCACTTGCTTACGCGCTAAATATTCCAGTTGTGTGCCCAGGGGGTGATAATTGGCTTCAAAAAATCTCGAAAGAAATCAGTCGGGCCAAAACTGGTCAGTATGTTACGCCCGAGTATGACGGAGAGCCAAATATCACTAATCCCAAGTAGATATTTATATTGTTAAACTTGACGCCTATCGGTCGACAACTGATAATATAAATGTTACATTGTTGTAATTGATTTTTTGATTAGTTAATTTTTATAAAGTAAGTTTTCTACTCTCTATTATAGATTTGGTGGATTTTCATGAATCTGATAACTCAATTTAAAAAAGCAGTTTGGTGCAGTTTGATTTATTAGCTGTACTGGTATAGTTATTGGCAATTCATCATATTAATAAAGAATATTCCAAAAATAAAGAAAGCTTACGAATACTATAGAAAGAGGTAAGCTATGGGGATATTGATCGGAATCATCGCGCTCGTCATTGGCGGCGGGGTGGGTTTTAGTACAAAGACTGTTATTGATAAAACAAAAGAAAAAGGTGCCGAGGGCAAGGCCAAAAAACTGCTTGATGAGGCTAAAGCTAAGGCCAAAGAAGTCACTTTGGAGGCTAAAGAGGAGGCCATTAAGATTGCCGATGAAGCCAAGGATGAGGAAAAAACGCGTCGTGGTAAGCTGGAAGATCTTGAAAAAAGATTAGTTGATAGGGAAGCGACTTTGGATGCAAAATTTGATTCGCTCGAACGTAAAACCGAAAGCTTGCGTGCAAGTGAGAAAGAAATAGACGAAATCAAAGTAGAGCTGCGTGCCATCAGGGTCAGAGCGCAAGAAAACCTCGAAAAAATCGCTAAACTATCCAAGGATCAGGCAAGAGATAAGCTCATGCAAATGACAGAAAAGGATATTAGAGCGGATTTGGTTGGCTTAGTAGAAAAACTTAAACATGAAGCCACTGAGAATGCTGACGACTTTGCCCGCCAAGTGGTCAGTGATGCGATGGCTCGGATAGCTTCAGAGCAAACTACCGAGCGGACTGTTACTACTGTGGCCATACCGAGTGATGAGATGAAGGGGCGTATTATCGGCAAGGAAGGTCGTAATATTCAGACGCTTGAGCGGGCTACCGGAATCGATATCTTAGTCGATGATACTCCAGGCGTGATTATTTTGTCTGGCTTTGATCCGGTTCGTCGCCAGGTTGCGCGAGTCGCTCTCGAAAATCTAATTTCTGATGGGCGGATTCACCCGGCACGGATTGAAGAGGTTGTTAAAAAGGCTCAAGAAGAGATTAGCCAGGTAATCAAAAAAGCCGGGGAAGATGCTTGCCGCGAAGTTGGAGTAGTCGGTTTGCCGCCTGAGGTAGTAAATTATCTCGGTCAACTCAAATTCCGCACCAGTTTTAGCCAGAATGTACTCAAGCACTCGGTCGAGATGGCCCAGCTTGCGGCCATGATCGCCGCCGAGATCGGCGCTGATGTTAAAGTCTGCCGCACAGCTGCTCTAATCCATGACTTGGGTAAGGCTGTGACCCATGAAATGGACGGCAACCACCACCACTTGACTCGCACTTTGTGTGAAAAATATGGTGTTGACGAGGCGATTATTCATGCCGCCGAAGCGCATCATGATGACATTGAGGCGACCACTGTTGAAGCATTGGTAGTAAGGACGGTTGATGCGCTCTCAGCCGGACGACCCGGTGCCCGTGGCGACACTTTTGAGAATTATGTCAAGCGCATGACGGACTTAGAGAATGTCGCCAATAGCTTCGCTGGTATCGACAAGAGCTATGCTATTCAGGCTGGTCGTGAGATTCGCATCTTTGTCCGGCCAGAGGAAATCGATGATTTATCTGCTATTAAGCTAGCTCGCGATATTGCGACCAAGGTGGAGGCGACTCTAAAATACCCGGGTACCATCAAAGTCAACGTAATCCGTGAAACCCGCGCCCAGGAATTCGCTAAGTAATGGCAAGAATTATATTGGTTAGACATGGTCAAGATTCGGACAATGCCGCCAGAGTACTAAACGGCCACAGAGATACTGAGCTGACGGACTTGGGTAGGGCACAAGCAAAAGAAACAGCCCAAAAACTAGAGCGGGAGAAAATTGATCATATTTATCACACGCCGCTAACGCGCACCAAGCAAACTGCTCAAATAATTGCAGATCACATTGGTCATCAAAAAATCACCCCTCACAGTGATTTAATCGAGCGCGATTTTGGAGAGTGATGACTGGGAAGCCCGTAGAAAGTATCAAGGAACTGGATAATGTGATTGAGACTGAAAATATTACTTATTTTCTTGATCCAGATGGGGCAGAGACGTTCCCAATGTTGTTGGCTCGGGCTAGCAGGGTATTGGATTACATGAATAAGAAGCATCCAGATGAAACGGCCATAATGGTGACTCACGGTGATATCGGAAAAATGATAAAAGCTGTACATGATGGGCTAGGGTGGCAAGAGGGTTTGATGAGCGGTTATTTTGGTAACGCGGAAGCCATAATATTAGAGAATAAACAGTGAAAATCCTCTATATCGGTGACGTGGTGGGGCGGATCGGCCGGGCGACTGTTAAAAAATTACTACCGGATCTCAAAAAAAACAGACAGATCGATCTGGTGATTGCCCAAAGTGAGAATATGTCGACCGGCAACGGCCTGACCATCAAGGCTGTGCGCGAGCTGATCGAAGCTGGTGTCGACGGTTTTACCGGTGGCAATCACAGCTGGCGCAAAGAAGGCTTCTTTCCTCACTTCAATGACCACACTATTCCGGTTATTCGCCCGGCTAATTATTCTAACGATAGACCTGGTCGCGGCCACATGGTGCTCGAAACACCATTTGGCAAGGTTTTGGTCATAAGCTTGGAAGGCTCGCGCTATGGTGTGGATGAAAATTTGCCTAGCCCCTTGCGTGTTGGTGACATGATTTTGGAGAAAAATAAAAATAACAAATTTGTTGCTGTTATAATAAATTTGCATGGTGATTTGACGAGTGAAAAAGTCGCAATTGGCTACTACTTTGACGGTCGGGCTACTTTGGTGGTTGGTGATCACACCCACGTGCCGACGGCTGATGCACGAATCTTGCCTGGTGGTACAGCTACGATTACCGATGTCGGCATGACTGGTCCGACCGACACCGTGCTGGGAGTGAGAAAGGAAGTCATCATCGGTCGTTGGCTGGATGAAGAAACAGGGCGGTTCGAGCGACCTGATAGTGGCCCGGCTTGCTTAAATGCTGTCTTGGTAGATGCTGATACGAGTGGTAGAGCTCGTCAAATCGAGCAAATCATTATCGAGACCGAGGTTTAGTTTTTACTAAAGAGGGGGTAAGTAAGTCAGTTTAGTTATTAATGAGTTATAGAGGGATCAAATGACCAAGAAACAATTAGTTAATCAACTCGCCTTAAAAACCGGCATTACTAAGAAGCAATCAGAGCTGGTGATAAATACTTTGGCTGCAACCATTATTGACGAGGTCAAGAAAGGGCACAAAGTAGCTATTACTGGCTTCGGTACTTTTGAGCGAGGCAGGCGAGCAGCCAGAGCCGGCATTAATCCGCAAACCGGTAAAAAAATTAAGATTGGTTCGATGCCAATTCCGAAATTTAGATCAGGTACGAGATTCAAACAAGCTTTGCGCGATAAATAATATAGCCTAAAACGCTAAAACTTTATGATAAAAAAAGGTTCAAAAAAAAGCCGTGATCTAGCACTCGATTTGCTACGTGGTTATTTTTTATGCGTGATAATCATTGATCACTTGCGCAGTTTCCCAGGTCTCTGGGAGGTTTTTACCGGACGGGGCGAACTCTGGATCTCGGCGGCCGAAGGCTTCTTCTTTATATCCGGACTTTTGGTTGGCCGTTTGCGCTTAGCTGATGCTAAGGAAGATTTTAGATTAGCTCGCAATAAATTACTCAAACGTGCTGGCCAACTTTACGTGGTATCGGTTGTGTTAACTCTACTCTTCACCATCGCGAGCCAGCTATTTAATTATTTTCCATCCGTTAGCTTGGGTGTTTCCCACGATCCAGTTTGGTTGATGCTAATTAAGGTACTGACTTTTCAGTACAGCTACGGATTGGCTGACATGTTGCCGCTCTATACACTATTTTTGCTCGCTAGCATTCCGGCGCTATGGTTGGTGGTACGTGGTAAAGCTTGGGTGGTGGTGCTGGTTTCAGTCAGTTTGTGGGTGATTGGTTGCTTTTCGGCGGTTCCGATTCACTTAACCAAAGCATATTTTTCGGATTTATCTTGGCAAGTGGTATTTTTTGGCGGGTTTGTTGTCGGTTGTTACTATGACCAGATTAGACAAAGGTGGAGGAATCTGTCGTCATCGGTACGTCGCCGCATAGTGTTCACGCTAGGTGTTGCGCTACTGCTTGGCTTGTCACTTAGTATCAGCAACTTTTATGGCCATTTATTGAGTGGATGGCTGGCTGATATTGAGAGAAGTTTATTTAATAAAATTCAGCTTGGATTGGGCCGATTAATATTATTTTCAATTTTTATTAGCTTTAGCTATCTTGTTATCAAACATTATGAAAAGTGGCTTGTTGCATGGCTGGGTTGGTTTTTCTTGCCGCTGGGACAAAATTCACTCTACGTTTATATAGTCCATAGTGTGATAGTTTTTCCACTCTTTGCCTTTACGATAAAAAATAATTTCTGGTTGGCTACTCTTGAAGGGATAATAGTAGTGTTTATTATATGGTGGTTGACGGCAAATAAAGTATTTTTCAAATATATCCCACGTTAAAAGTTAAGCTTTTAATTTTCTAGCATAAGCATTACTATATTTGTAAGATGGATTTATCAAGTAGAGTACCCGAAAAGAGTGAGTTGAAAAATAACAACAACTCGCCTCTAAAGTCGAAGTTTTATCAAAGCAAAAAGTTTTGGTTAGTATTTTCCTTGGTTGCTGTAGTACTATTGGTGGCTGGTATCGGGCTGTGGTATCAGCGCCGAGTGACTTACACACACCAGATGATTTCTGAGAGTTGGCACGCCCTTAACTTACAAAGCAACAAGACCATCACTTTGACGGATAAAATTAGCGATAGTATTTCACTCAATGATGCCTCAAAACAACTGCACGAGCTTAATAATGAAATCAAAGATAAGCAGTATTTGGCCGGCCAAGTACCAACATGGTTGAATGATAAAAAAAGTTTGGAAAAGTTTGAGAAATTTTTAGTTAGTTTTGAGGCTTACACAGCACTAGCGGCCAAGGACAGTGATGATATTGCGGCTCTCAAGGAAGAGGATTTTGACAAGCTGGTAACGGCCTCAGCGGCTGCTAAAAAATCCGCCGAAGACACTAAGAAAGAATTTACCTACTTGAGCGAAAGCTTTCCCCCTGAGATCTTTGCGATCAAAGATGACCTAGAGAGATACAAAAAAAATCAAGATGAGATTAAGGCTAAGGAAGATGTGGCAAGAAGTAAGCAAGCCCAAGCAGTTCAGCAGGACGCTGATGATAAAGCCGAGGTGGAAGCTAATGTCGGCAAATTCATGAGTGGCTTTATCGCCGCCGATGCTGCAAAAATGCGTCGTTATATGACCGATGCTTACTCTAAGGAGTATAATTTTGGTAATTTATCTGATCAGGCTAGGCAGTATAATTATCCAGCCAGTTATCGTGTCATTGATATCAAGAAAGATGAGAATAATTATGTTGTTAAGGTCAATGTTCTATATAAGCCCAAGGATAATAATGGTAGCCAATATACTTCTGGAGTTGAATATACTCTTATCGATGACAAAAATTTTGATCGCTGGTTGATAAATACCGAGAAGCAGGGAGGTGGGTATTAGTACTCAAAAAAGTCGAACGACCCAGAACCAGATCTATCAAGTAGAAGTGGTTCTGGGTCGCAGTTATTTACTTACACTAGAAAAGTCCTAGAGCCTAGAGGAAGTGACTATGTGAGGCTGATTTTGTCATGGTGACAGGCATGATTGGAGTAAGATACCAGGTATCTTCATTTCTGTTGAGTAGTAGAGTTTGACCATTGGTTTCGACCAAGAAGCTTTTTAGTTCGTAGCTATAGCACTCGATTTTAAGGGCAATTTTGCCGTATTCTTCCGGTCTTACAATTAGCCGGGCAAGTTTACGATCACGGAATGCTCGCATGATGGTAGCAAGGTCTAGCTCTGGCAAGCATAATGTGCGTACAATCATTTGGCTATCCTTTACCTATGGCAAGCCTATATAGTATGCGGTATTTCCGCATTTGATTATTATAATTTCTTATGCTTAAAAAATAAAATAGCTTGAAAGTAAGAATAAATAAGGGTTTTTCTGGGGTGAATGATGGGGCTTGAACCCACGACCTCCGGGACCACAACCCGGCGCTCTAACCAACTGAGCTACATCCACCTCGGCGTCCAAATTATGCTTCAACTTTCGCTTTAAGGCAAGCCTTAAAGCTCTCAGTTACGCATAATTTCTCCTTTCAAAATCCAAACAGTAGTTTGGATTTTGGTTTTTATTTTTTAGTGAGGTAAAATACTCACTTCGGTTTATCATTTTGGTTTGAAATTTGTTTTGAGTCATTTTGACTCATGCTAAAGATTATAAGAAATCACTAGCATTAATCGAAATAGTTTGGCGTCCCCGGTAGGATTTGAACCTACGGCCTACAGCTTAGAAGGCTGTTGCTCTATCCAACTGAGCTACGGGGACACGTCGCAGGTTGAGCTTCAACCTGCGACGATCCACCTACTGGTGGATGTCTTCGGTTTTTACTGCAACTGCTCCTCTTTAAAACAACAAACAGATTTCTCTTGCTCATTTCTATACTTTTTAGGTATTCACAAGTAGAATTATCTTCGGTTTGTTGTTTTATTTAACACATACCCAGAGACATTATGAAATCATTTCAAGATACCAAATCAAAGTGTTAGCGGGTAGCGAGCTTTGATTTGAAAAGGAGTAAAATACGCCAAGCTGTAGACAATAAGTTATAGTTGTTGTCGTAAGCTGGAAGTGTTTTGCGACGTGGAGCGGGTAGCGGGAGTCAAACCCGCATCGCCTGCTTGGAAGGCAGGAGTAATAATCATTATACGATACCCGCACACCTAAATTTATTGTACTACATATCTCATAATACCACTCACCTGATGGCTTATTGTACGCTAAAATAGCTTTATTTTCAATAACAGTGGGATGTCGATTTTACATTCATCTGACAAACTGCTTTAATGGAGATAATAATTAGTGGAGAAGAATTGATGGGACAAGTCAGATCTAATATCTATCGAGTCGGTACCCTAATTGGCTTAGTGGCAACTATGCCTGTAGGTAGGGTTCTTGCAGAAGAGACAGGCTTATCTGCCACCCCGCACGACGTAGCTACTACCACAACTACTAATAGTGTGGCTGTTGCAGGGTTAATCACTAGTTTTGGAGTTGCTATATTAATTATCGTGGCAATTTCGATAGCATTCTTTGTCTGGTGGATATTTATGCTGGTCGACGCATTAAGGCGCACCAATTGGACGGATGATAGTCAAAAAACTAGCTGGCTGGCTATCTTGATTGTCGGTCTGATATTAGGTTTCGGTTGGCTTGTCACAATACTATACTACTTCATGATTCGCAAACCTCTGGGTAAGGCTGTCGCTGGAGTTACTCCAGCTGCTACTGCCACTCCTACAACCACGGGAACAACAGCTCAACCGCCACAAAATTCTAGTAATGCCAGCCCGACCACAACTCCAACTACCAAAAAATAGTACTTAAGCTACCCAAAATAACTTAAAAAACACAGCTTTTTAAAGTCCCTTTGGTTTTTATCGCCAGCTGGGTAGCCATACCCTCAGTGGCAGAGCAGAGGGACTTAGTGGCAAGCCATAGGTGAATGGTGCAAAAAAGATAAAGCCAGCCAGTGCTAAGCTGGATGCAACGGTGATAACAATCAGCTTGTCTTCTAGCTGATCGATTAGTAGTGCTGTGATCAAAATCGCAAAAATTAGCGCAACCATGTAGTGATAAATAAACATCACCCGGCCGATCGAGATAAAAGGCAATAAATTAATTAGGTAACCAATTAGTAACAATGCGAGAAATCTTTTTTTGCGCCACGACTTGCGAGCGATAAAGAGAAGACTGGCAATAATTAGCCCAGCTGTCGTACCCCACCAAACTATCGGGTTACCAAAGAAATAGATGCTCGCGCCATCACTGCCAGTCCAATAGGCCATCGGCCGCACCATAAATGGCCAGCTATACCATTTACTTGAGTAGGGATGGCTAGCGGTGATTCTCTGATTGGCGCTAAGCATTTGCTGGTTTAACTCAAAGAATTTACCGACAAAATTGGGAGTGCCGAGATTGTCTTTTGTGCGAAACTGACTACCAACTAAAGTCTTTTGAAATCCGGGCGACATGAAAGCGTCGCCAGTGCCGGTTCTGGTCAATAAACTAAAATGGATGGCAAAGCTTGATATGTAGATAGCAGCTGGCAAGACAAAAATTACCACTAGTCGCCAAGTTACATATTTACTGACTACGTGTCGGGCGATGCTATATATCTCGCACGCAATGATCAATGCCAAGAAGGTCAGGCCGGTCCATTTGATTGAAGCAGCGGCACCAGCCAGCAAAGCAGCGCCCACCAACCAGCCGAGCTTGCCTTTATCACGCCGACTTTTTAGGTAGCAGAGTAGACTCGAGAAGCCAAATAATAGTAAAAAGCTATCGATTAGGATAAACCGGGCTTGGGTTGCCAGTCCGTTGTCGAATACTATCAGGATACCGGCGAAGAAGCTGGCGATCGGGCTAAGACCAAGTTCGAGTGCCAATAGAAAAATCACAAGTGGCAGCAGAGCTCCGGCTAGAGTTGGCAGGAAACGTAATATTTGGTAATTATTGTCGGTATATTTGGTGCCAATCGAGTCGAAATTTGAAGTTGGTTGATAGCCAAAGGGGGCAGCGAAACCGGCTAATATCAGCTTACCGAGCGGTGGGTGAATATCGAAGTAGTATTCGTGGGTGTAGTAAGTATTGATGAATTTTCCGAAATACACTTCGTCTAAGACTGCCTCTTTGGGCTGACCATAAAAAGCGAAGCGAGTGACAAGGCCGAGGGCGAGCAGTACGAGGGCGAGAATGAGCTTGGTTTGCTTGGGTTTTAGCTTTTTCATTTGATTTATGATAGCACGAATAGGGCGGAGTGGTTGTAAAATCATTTACAAAATATGTAAAATATGATATAGAATAAGAGTTGGGTTAAGTACGTAGAAAAAAGGAAAAAAATGCTTTTCGGAATGATCATCATCCTGTCGGCGCTCGGCTTCGGGATCGGGGCACGGATAGTGCACGATCTGGTAGCGCGCGAGGCTGATGACAACCGAGTTGGTTGGGAGTTTCTGCTGGTGCTCGGCGGTATGTTGGCGCTGATCTGCGGCGTTATCGTACTGGTGGCAGTCGCGACTGGCCACTGGCCGTTCCTGATTGCCCTGGTGGCGGTCGGGGTGACCGCAGCCGTCGGTGTCACTTGGCGCAGCAGTTTCCCTGCGATCGGCCGTGGTTTGACGCACCCCCGGGTGCTGCGACCGCTTGCCATTGGCACAGTCGCGATCGGCGGCATTTGGCTCTTCGGAGCCAATCTAGCCTTCCGGTCGGTCGTGCTCCAGTTGGCCTTTCTAGGTTTTGCAGTCTGGTTATTGCTCACCCTGTTCAGGCCGTTTAAGGTCACCAAGAAGAAGAACTAACTTCTTTTTGGTGACCCCCCGCTAGGCCCCATGTGACGTTCGCCAGCCGGCGAGCGGACACCTCTGGGGCCTTTCTCTTACTTATTTTTGGCTGGCTAGTGGTGAGCCGTTCGAGCTAATATCTATTACCTGCGCGTAGCTATTCTTCAAGCCATCAACTGCCGTCATAGCCTTAGTCTGAAAATCGTGCATATAGAACCAATAGCCCCACAAGAGTAATGCCAAAACTAGCAACTTGAACTTCATAATAATTACTCTAGACCTAAGATTAACCTGATTGCAAACAACAGCGTTATCGGTTAGCCGCTCTATGGGAGACTGGTATATATTTGACTCTCAGGAGGGATTTTTAATTAATCACCCTCGCCACTTGAGCTTCCACTATTTGAATTACTACCAGATTGATAGCCAGAAATAACACAAGTACCATCAGACATGTAAGTTGTCAGTGGACTTTCAACTTCCTTGCCGTTGACTTTAGTAATGGTTACTATTTTGCCTGTTGCTGGGTCGGTCTTACTCTCAGTGCTAGCGCTACCACTGTCAGTAGCAGTTAGCTTATAATAATTAGCAGCTGCTTCGCGTTGGGTTTGGCTGTATTTGCAAGTCATTTTGCCTCCATTGGGCATTTGCTCAATATAGTTGCATTTGTTCTCAACTAGGCCGCTGATTTCGCGCTCCATTTTTTCACCTGTCAGGGGATGAGTAAATTGAGCCTTGTATTTTTCGCAAGCTTTGAGCTTATCAGCGAAAGCAAGCTGTTCGGCGGTGGCGTTGGCCGGCGGGCTGCTTGTCGGGCTAGTGGTAGCTTGGTTAGATTGCTTGCTGGCTTGTCGTGATTTTGATAACGAAACAGCCGCCAAGGCCGCTCCACCAATTAACAGTAGGACACCTATTGTGATGGTGGCTATGATAAGTATTTTTTTCGAGCTATTTGCCGGAGCTTCAGTATTGTATTGCGGATACTGTGCGGCAGGATAATTTTGTACCGGCTGGTAGTAAGGAGTTTGGGTGGGATACTGAGCTGGTTGTTGTGGCTGTACGCTAGCAACGGGTATATTTAAAGCGCTCATACCTTGGTTGATATCGGCTTCTTGCCAGCCCGATGCTAGTAAGCCGGCTTTGATTTGATCTGGTGGTGTTCCGAGCTGAACTTGCTGGTTGATGTGGTCGAGTAATTGTTGAGTAATCATTGTAGTTGCCAGTACTTATGCTTATATACTAGCAAGTGGGTGTATGAGTCTGCAAGCCAGATTGTTTGCGACTTAGTCGGTCTTGTGGACAGTCGGCTTGGATAAGATAAAAAGGTAAAATATTTCTAATATGCCGGCTGTATTAACAAGCAATAACACAACAAACCAAGCTTTTTGTTCCAGTCTGGCAGCTCGGTAGAGAGCCAGTCCTTTCCAAGCTAAGCTCCAGATGATTACGATAGGAAGCAACCAAAGATATTGTTGAGTGAATGTCTGGAACGTCATAATAAGATATTATTCCTTAAATAAGAAGTATTCAACTGGTCGCCCTTTGTTTAATCTGGTCGGGGTGAGAGGACTCGAACCTCCGGCCTCCTGGTCCCAAACCAGGCACGCTAGCCAACTGCGCCACACCCCGTGGCGAATAACCGCCTCATTATACCTTAAAAACGGCCTTTTTTCAATTTCGTCTTAAGACAAGATGACAGAGCACACCCATCAATAAAATGCTATAGCTTGATTGATGCAGATAGAAAGGCTTATGATAACCAAAGCTGTACTTTCCCACATAAAGGAAATGGTGATATGCAAGGTTCGTTGTTTTTTAGCTCGTCGAGCGGGCGAGAATCATATTGGCCAAAAAAGCCTGGCAAAAGCAAGCTTTATTGGCTTTTGCGCTATGGCTTGGAGATATTGATCCGACTACTGTACCGTGTCAAAGTCGAAGGCGCGGAGAATGTACCATCGCGCGGACCGATCATCTTGGCGGCCAATCACATCTCGGCTTTTGATCCTGTCCTTGTGGCGATTGCCCTGCGGCGACGGATCACCGCTCTTGGTAATGCCCGCTACTTCCAGGGTAAAAACGGTTGGTTTTTTCGTGGCATGGGCCAAATCCCAATTATTCCTGGCGACGATGGTTCAAAGGAAATTGCTTTTGCGGCCTTTCATGAGGTACTCGAGAATGGTGGTGTAGCTGGAATTTTTCCTGAAGGCAATCGCTCGCGCGATGGCAAGCTGCACCGAGGACGCTTGGGTGTTGCAACACTAACGCAACAAAGTCAAGTACCAGTTGTGCCAATTGGAATTATCGGCAGCTATGAGATATTTCCAAAGGGGAAGAAATGGCCGAAGTTTTTTCGGACTGTCAAAATTCGTCTTGGTCGTCCGATAAGCTATGCCCAAGATGAACCGTCAGAGCGGACTTTTACAGACTCGCTCATGATGGAGATCAAGCACTTGTCAGATCAAGAGTACGACGATACGTACTCCGAATCCCGACCAAAAAATTCATAAAGCCCTAAGACGGAGCTCCGTATTGGGGCTTCGTTGTTTTTAATCTATAAATTGAATTATATAATATAGCCAGATGGGAATCGCAGCAATAATATAGTCGATAATTAATAATCGACTTGCATTTGGCTTATTACGAGTCAAAAAGCTTATGATAAGCCCGACAATAGATATAAATGGTATACCGATAAAAATTGCGATTATTAATCCCACAGTGAAGCTTAAGCCTGAAATATCATTCATGCCAATCAAATAGGCTAGAAGCAGAGGACTGAGAATTATTGCTATTTTTATTACGAGACGCAAAGAAGTTATGATGAGCGCTCGTCATTTTATGAGATAAGCATAACAATCTTAAACTTGTTTGGCAACAGAGAAGGTTTTTCTAGCAAATAAGACGGCTATTTACTGCAATTTTTTAGATTGTAGTGACAATTCCACTATAATAGGGGAATGGCAAAACAAGCTTTAGAATCGAAGCCTACCAAGACTGATCGCGCGCGCAGGGCTGAAACCGGGGCAATATATGTGGCTGGCTTTGCATTCTGTATTTCTACTCTGATCGGGCTGGGCTATTTTTGGAATGGTGCCAGTGCCTTATTTGGCCATCGATCGATCGGAAGCCTAGCTTCGCTACTGGCTGCCTTGGCTGCATTCATAGCTTTCTTGGTGGCTTATCGTCAGCCTGCTAAAGTAGGCACATCAAATTCGCTACGTCGACTGCGTGACTTATTGGCTGTTGCAGCGCTGGCCTTTATTCACGCTGCAATCTGCCTGTTGGTAGTAATAATCGCTTTTTTCCTTGCTCAAAGTGCCTTCCAGGGCTTGATGCTTGATCATTGGTCGTCGGCAATTTTGGTTGGTGTGTCAGTGGGTGCGTGTGCCTATGGAGCATACTTGGTTGGTTCATCGATTAATTCTGCCCGCTTGTCGACATCACTAGCAGTCTTTTTGGTTGCCGGTGTGATGGCCAGCATGATTACCTCAGAGGATCCGTATTGGTGGCTGCTGCATTTTAGTTCGCTTGGTGCCGGGCATTCGGGCTCTGCTGTCGCATTCAATCTCACTTTGATTGTGGCCGGCTTGGTCATTATTTGTTTGTCTGACTTCATTTATTCAGATTTTGGGCACTTGCCAGCGACAACTAAGCCGACGAAGTCTCGCACTATTCAGATTATATTGATATGCATCGGTTTAATGCTGGCGGGCGTTGGGTTGTTTAAATATGACATATACCCGAGTCTGCATTTTTATTCAGCAGCTGGTATGGCAGTTTTGTTTTTGGTTCTGATGGCGGCGTTGCCAAGGCTGGCACCAAACTTTTCGAAGACTTTTTTCGCCTTTTCTTATGCGATCATGTGCAGTATCTTAGTCTGTGTTTGGCTTTGGAAAGGTGTTGGCTACCTCAATTTGACGGCTTTTGAATTAATTTGTTCGGCCATCATATTCGCCTGGCTGATAGTATTTGTCCGCAATTTAGCTGCCGATGTCGAGACGAAAAATAAAATTCTTTATTGAGCTAGTTGGTGTTAGATTTACTCGCACGGGTGATGACGCCAAAACTTGGGTTATAATGAAGTTATGCACACTTCTTCAAATGAAAAGTCAGCCTCGGAGCAAATCGACGATATCATCAAGATGCATGACGGCTGGAAGGGTGAGACATTGGCGTGTCTGCGGTCTGTCATAGGGCAAGCCGACCCTACCGTGGTTGAGAAAGTGAAGTGGAAGATGAAAACCAGGCCGGATGGCCTGGCGGTGTGGTCGCGCGATGGGATGGTTTGTTTTTGCTGAAGTCTGGAAGGATAATATTAAGCTGCTTTTCTCCAAGGGTGCTCAGCTAAAAGACTCAAGCGGTCTCTTCAATGCGCGCTTGAAGAGCAAAGACATTCGGGTGATTGAATTTCGTGAGGGCGATAGTGTGAATGAGACGGCTCTGGGTGAGCTTGTGCTCGAAGCTGTGAAGTTGAATGAGGGGAATAAGTAAAATATTGGAGGGCCACCAGGGTCTTGTCATTACCACTTTAGCGCCTTGAGGCGGGCGGCGACGGCAAATTGCATAAAGTAAACCTCAAGCGAGAGATCGACTTTGCTGGTGGTGATTGATTCTGCAAACAACTCGCGAGCGTACAAAAGCTCTTTTAAACCGGGGTATTTTTTGGCAGCCCAATCGCTGGCTGTTGCATCAATCAGATCAAGGCCACGATAAAAAGCTGCTTGGCAGCGATCGGATTTACCTTGACGCTTAGCTGTTAGTGCGCGACCAACCTCTAAGCCGATATTGCCCATTTGATTGAATATATCCAGCTCTGCCCAATTATCTTTATCGAATTGGTGATAGCTATTCATGAACAATTCTCGCTACAATATCAATTATCTTTTGACGAATTACTGGGTCAAGGACGTCTTTTGACGAGTTGCCTTGGTTGGGGCGAATATTGATCATAGAGTCAAACTCGATAAACTCATCTGTGCCATAGTCTGTGGGGTGCAGATTAATACCCCAGAGATCTTTTTGTTGTGACCCCCGTTGCAGTAAAAAAGCCTCGCCCTCGGCATGCATACCCATGTCAACCACCAGGATGTCCTTGGCAACATCTACATCAGCCTTGACTAGGTCGCCATACATCTTAGCTGCCATGTCGGATAATTTGGCAATCGAAATTGTGTCTACTATTTGCATATAAAAATTATAACAGAGTGGGCGACTTTATAACTTACGTAATTCAGAGAGGCAGTCTGACAGGGCAAAATAGCCCAAGCTACAATCAATTTTAGTTCTCGCCGAGCTTTTTGAATGTGTGAAATGCAAGTTTGTGAATTATCGTTACGCTTAACACCACAAATAGAATCCCAAAGAATCCATTGATGGTTATATGCCCCCCGAAGATTACATTGATAACTCCAATAAATACAAATTTAGACAAAAACATAATAAGCCATACGCAAAAAAACATTAGCATTTTATAAATCGCCCCCTCGCGTCCCTTGAGCCAGTCAATAATTAGACTTTTTAATTGAAGGGCTAGGTAGGTTAAAATTTCCAGTACCATCGACGCTAGAAGTATCGTCGAAAAACTCTTGGCCTCAACCAACGACGTGTAATCATTGAATAGACCCAGCACAGTCACGTAGATTAGAGTGCCAATGAATAATTCCTGAAAAGCCATCTGCTTGGTATTGAATATCTTTTTTCTGCTATTCATGCGGTAATTATATCAAAAAACAGAGGCGAGTTACCTCTGTGTATGGTCTGGAATTTGAGTATGGAGGACCATCAGGGCTATTGTTGCAGCTTTATTTTAAAGAAAATGAAGTACGTATTTAGTATTTATTGAGCAGCCAACATTTGGCGGTGGTTCATCGTCTTTATTTTTTATTTCTTCTAGTGAATCACCAAAAATTAAGTGAAGTCGTACGGTTGGTATCGGATTATCTGGGCATCCTTTTGTAGTTGTATAGCTACCTAATGGTAAGAACCAGCCAATTAGAAATAGAACAACTACCAAACCCGCAATACTATATTTTTTGTTTTTCACATTTTTATTGTAACAAAGCCTTCAAACGAAGAACATCATGCTTTTGTTTGGAGGGCCATCGTGGAGCTAGTCGCAACTAAACTTCAGGACTCGAACTTCTTGTATTCCTCAGGTAATTCAAGCCCAAACTTATCACACAATGACTTAACGTCATGATAATCGTCGGCATCAAGCTCGTACCCGCTATGAAACTCGAGCATAACTTCTGGTGGAATACACTTCACAGGGTAGCCGTTTATCGTACCTGTGCCCATTAGATGCCTTGGCTCGTAAGCAACTCCGAAGATATTGTTGCCATTCTCGTCAAACGTATACGAATGAATATCAACCTGGTGTCCTTCATCATCACCTAGTACAAAATTACAGTCACGAGTATCGTTCCGCTCAACATCTTTATAACCCTGACTCTCTAGTAATTCACGTAGCTTTGGTGCAAATTTGTGTGGTAATGCAACATCCAGGTCACCATGTGGCCTTGTTTGTTGCCCAAGTAGGGCGTCTACACCCCAGCCTCCATCAACATATATTTCAATGTCATTCTCTTCACAAAGCCGCACTAAACCAACCACATCTTCAGCTAGCATTTCTGTTTTTGGAGATTCAACTGTTTCGATCATAGCCACACCACTTAGCTCTTTGATATATTTCTTATTTTTATTGTAACAAAGCCTTCAAACGAAAAACATCATGCTTTTGTTTGGAGGGCCATCAGGGACAGCAGCCTTCGGCTAGAACTCTTGCGATTTGTTCTAACGCGCTATCGCGCGTTCGCTTGCGCTTAATGTCGCTTTCCCAAATGACTAACAGTTTCCAGCCTTTTTCTGTTAGTTTTGCGCGATTACGGGCATCGCGTTCCATGATGTAAGCAATCTTTGCGGGCCAGTAGTCGCCCTCCGGTCGGCTGGTATCAAGCCTTTCGTAATCGCGCCCATGCCAGAAATCACCGTCGATAAACACAGTTTTCTTTTTCCTTGGCAAAGCAATATCGGGCGCCCGCTACGCGGGCATAGTGCTTTTGAAAATAGATTTTGTTTTGGCGCAAATACTTGAAAGCAATTCGCTCCGCTTCTGTTCCTTTCGAGCGTATGAGCGACATTATTTCGCTGCGTTTTTTGGGAGAAAACATGCCAGGCATGCGCCAGACTCCTAGTCAATCCGGTGGAATACTTTGCCAAGAGGCAGTTTGATGTTTGGCACCCAAAACGGGTGTCCGTCCCACTTCTGCTCAACTTTGCCGTTAAGCCGGTAGAGCGTAATAACAGTTACGTCTTGATACTTCTTGCCAAGTCCGCGGTCGTCGCTTGAAAGCAAGGTTCCGGTTCCTTTGCTGATATTGCGGTCGCGCCGGACAATAAGCTTTGCTGTATTTGATAGTTCTTTGTGCGGTTTAATGCCCTCTAGCGCGTTGATGTAGGCAGGCATCGACCAGTCGTTGCCGGGGTCGGATTTGAAGGTTTGCAAAATTGAAATCGCATCGTCGATACTGACATCGTAAACGCCCTCTCCGGCAAACGGTTCCAAAACGTTGTCGGTATCGGTTGCATCGCCTTGGTCTGGACGAGGCGGGAAATAGTCCACGCCACCAACGATGAGATTGTATTTCTCTTGGTCAATAACAGATTTACGAGTCGGTTTCAGCTTGGTATTTGTGATAATTTGTATATCGTTAAGATTGCCGTCCTCAATTTGCTTGATAAGCATTTCGTTTGAGGCGTTTATCTCCGCAAACAGGAAGAATAACGGCTCAGGAATAAACACTCGCATCAGCATTGGGTCGCGGTCGTAGCCGAACATACGGCAGTGCTGCCAAAATGTGTCGGCTTGCGGTGTTTTTGCCGACCGGCAGTAGTAAACCGTTTGCAGGCATTTGAACGTAACGCCTCGACCGAGGCTATTGCCGCCAACGATAATATTGAAGCCTGTGTCAAACGTCTTGCGCGAACTGCTATCCGGGCTTGAGTTCAGCTTGTAAACGTTAATTGGCAGGCTTCTCTGCGCCAAGTAAGCCATAGTTTCATTAAATGGCGTGAGGTCAGGCCTTGATTGCTGCAAGTCTCCCCAAGCAGACTTTAACAGTTCTTTAACGGCTGGCGTTTCGATATTTTCAAAAATATACTGGACGTATTTCTCAATTTTGCCTCGGATGCGCTCGTGATCGTCCTTGCGGACGCTTGGGTGGACGAGAAAATTGCAAACTTTTGCGCTGTCTTTAATAACTGCGTGGGCGCAAGTAACAAGATAGGTTTCGATAGCCCGCTTCATGCCGTCGGGCGTGTCCTCGGTATCAAGCAAGGTGCTTAGTTCGTCGTCGGCTGTATACCTGCAAGTAAACGGCTTCGGCTTACTGTAAAAGAACTCTCCGCCAAGATAACCTTTGCCGGGAGGAAAATAATGCACAAAACTTGGCTGCCAGCCGGATTCTTTGGTTTGCAGAAGTAATGATTGAGGAGTTGCAGTAACCTGTAAATAAAAGCTGCTTGTAGACAGCCCGACAATCGCATCAAGGCGCCTGTTGATTGTGCTTTGCTCCTTTTTATTAACCTGCGTGTTGAGGCTGGCTGCATCTGCCTCGTCGTCAACGATAAAAATCGGACGTCCCTGCAAAAAGCCGGATTGCTGAATTAGTCCAAGCCACTTTTTGAGGATGCTTTGGTTCTTTTTGAGTATGATAAGCGACGGTTTTCGTCCGCCGACTTCGAGAAAACGCATCTCATCGTGTTCATCGCAAACATTAAACGTGTCCATCGCTGCCAGCGCGCGTTTGTATGTTTGCTGCTGCAAACCAGTCATGTCGCTAGTAAGCAAAACAAAGATCGAAAAAGCATCGTCGGCATCGGCTGCTGCTGCGATAGCACCAAGCATTTGGCCTGTCTTGCCACTTTGTACCTGTCCGAGCAATAAACCTTTTACATGCTCCTTGTGCGTAAATGTTTCGATGTGCTCAGGTATGAGCTTATCGACTGTTTCTTTAATTGACTCGACAGCGCCTGGCGACTCCTGCGCAACAATATTTAGATAACTCCTCAGATGATTAGGCATTTTCTACTCCAAAATCCAGATACCAAGTATTTGTATCTTTAATTTTACTCATTTTCAGGATTGAACGGCCGTATCGCGCCAGCGTTTCGTCGCTTACTCGCTCGCCAGGACGGAGAACTCCTGCGTTTTCCAGCCTACCTTTAATCCACCGTCCGAGCGTTTTTAGATCGTCCTCTGAACGCAGGTTTTTGCTATAATCGCCACTCACTTTGCAGCGGAATTGCCAACCGTCGTCGGTAATAACATCGAATTGTGCATTTTCGGAGTTAGCTTTGGGGTACTCAGGATTATCAGTAATTTCTTTTGGCACAATCAACTCGACTTCATACCAAGAACGCGGCTGTACAAATCCTTGCTGGTTGCGCCTGCCCTCGCCGAAAGAAGCGTTTAGCCCGCTGCGCTGCGATACATCGCCTTTAAGCGGAATATCAAAATGAATATCTCCAAGCTTCTGCTTGGTATTTCTAGCCTCATTGCCTTGCAGCCTTACAACGCCCAACTGGTCTTTTAGAAGATTGTTCTCAGGTATAGCCGGCGTTATCGTAAGCGCATCAAGTGGCCGGGCAGCAGTTTCAATAAGCTGGCTGATAAAATCGTTTATCTCAACCGCTTGATTATCTCCGGCAAATAAGCAGTCCGCTTCATACTGTCTTTGACCCTCAACAATATTTGTGAGGTTTGACGAGCCGAGAATTGAGCCAAGTATTGCTTCGTCTTTGCCGAAACTTACAAGTTTTCCATGAAACGGAAACGTCGTTACCATTGAAACTCTGCCAAGTTCGCGTTCGCGCAAGGCAGCGTTTAGCGACTGCAAGGCGTCAAGCTGAACAGGACTCAAGCCCTCAAAGTAGTGCATGCCAACACAAAGATTGAGCTTCGGGCCGCCGTTTGCTTCGATGATATTTTTGAGGTCTACTGCTGAATCGGTTGAGATATAACCGCTTGCAATTTGAACATTGTCAGATTGTTTTAGATAATCCTTAAAAACATCGGCGTATTTTTGAGCGCTTGTCCTGAGAGGCGTCAGGTTTGAGAAAAGTAATGATGCCATGCTAACTCGCCATCAACGCCAGCTTTTTGACCCCCACCAGTTCGCTTGTTATATGTTCTCTGTAATCGTCAAACTCAACTTTTGGATTTATCGCCAAAATCGTATCTGCCTCAAATGCTGGCAGCAGATGTTCGGCAACAACTTGTGCAGCAACAGGGGGAACAGAATTACCAATTTGTTTGCGCACTTCTGTAATTGTTCCCTCGAATATAAAGTCGTCAGGGTAGCAGAACAATCTTGCACGCTCTCTGTTTGTTAGCGGTCGAGGATCCTCAAAGTGATAGCCCCATGTTCCACCCCCGCCTCCGGCTATGATAGTTGAAGACGGTTTGTTGCGGTCAAGTTTTCGGTAAACATGGCTAATCATGCCTTTGACGTAGTAAGGACTGTCTTTTGGAATTGAGGTAAAGTTACCGCCTTCAGGTATGAGTTTAAGCATTTCGCGGGTTTTATCTTTGATGTTCTGATGCTCGTTGTTAAACGGAACTTTCTCAACGCCTTTCAGAGCTTCGCCGGCAGTTTTGTATGTAGCAGGGTTGTAGAGCGGTTTCGGTTTTTCAAAGTAAAAGTCAATATCGTGGCGCATGCCGACTATCAGAACCCGCTCGCGCAACTGCGGGGCGCCGTATTCTGCAAAGTTGTAGAGGTTGATATCGAGGCGGTAGCCAAGTTTTGCAAAGTCCTCTGATATCTGCTGGATTGCGCGCCCGCGGTTGGCAGTAAGCAGGCCTTTTACATTTTCAGCAACAAAAACCTTTGGTTTTTTTGTTTTAACAGCGCGGACAAATTGCTTATAGAGGTTGCCTCGGTCAGTTTCAAGTCCGCCACGCTTGTAGACCATGGAGAAGTCCTGGCACGGAAAGCCACCGGTAATGATATCGGCATCCGGCACTTTGTCAAAGTCGATATCGACGATACTGCCCTCAACAATGTGGGGGCCGAAGTTCTTTGCGTAAGTTTTGCATGACGAGTGTTCAAAATCGTTTGCCCAAATTACGTCGTAACCAGCTTGCTTGAAGCCTAAATCAAGGCCTCCGCAGCCGGAAAATAGTGATATTACTTTTGGTTTTTTGCTTTGCTTGCTCATGTCTATCCTCCATGGCGCTTATTTTTTATAAGCTCTGTATTCATTATAGAATAGATTGTTGTAAAAAGCCGCAACATTTTGGCCGCTATTGACGATAAATTGTATTTATTTCATACAACCCCTATATAAAATAACGACCCCGGCTTTTTAATTGTTGTAATAACCGACAGAAAACCAGCCTTTTCAACTAAAAAGAAAAAATCAGCGGGGGAATCTTTGGAAAATGAATCAAGTGGGCGGTTTTTTCTGGCGGGCGCAGCGCGCGCTTGTCGCGTGCTAGGCGTCGACTTCGTGGAGCGGAATTTGAGTTTGGAGGGCCATCAGGGACTCGAACCCTGGACATTCTGCTTAAGAGGCAGACGCTCTAACCAACTGAGCTAATGGCCCGCATTAGGGGTAATTATATTGTCAATTTTCCACCAGAGTTCTATTTATTCTCGGGTGGCTAGAGCACAATTTCTAGATGTTCGCCGTGAGCGAGACAACCAACTAAAGCTAATGGTCCACTTATAGTAAATGGTACCCGCGGCAGGACTCGAACCTGCGACCCCTTGTTCCGAAGACAAGTGCTCTAATCCACTGAGCTACACGGGCAAAAGGTGGCTTCAAGCCCAAAAGACCAGGTAATTTTAACATTTTTTAGGGTTTTAGGGAAGGGGGGGATAATATAGCGTCAATATTTTTACCATGATTATTCTAGGGGCTATACTAAATATGGCATATTATTTAATAAAATAAGTAATCATTCTATGGCTAAAGCTAAAATTATTTTACTTATGAGGCAAAAGTTATTATGAGTGATTTACATAACAGACACACATTAATAGAAAAAGATCATACTTCAAAAGAGTATTCATATTTTAAAGCCAAACTAACTAAGCTTAGTGACGATCAGATTATTGAGCTAGCCAACGCCTTGGGAATCAATTTCGTTTCTGGCTCTAATCCCACAAGAGAGGATTATGAAAAAGTTCTCGATGAGTCCTATTGGGATGAATTCCATCAAGCCTATACGAAAATTATTTCTGGATAGGATAGCAGCAAATTTATTGCTAAAGAGCCAAGTCACAAAACTGGCTCATTTTCCAATTTAGAGAAAAGCATGAAAAGTGTAAAAAATCTCAGACAATTCGCCAAGGCAACTTATATTGCCTTACTCAATAATGACAGTCCGGAGGTGGTTAAAGTTATCGTTGAGCTGTTATTTCCAATTTGGCCACTAATAGATGAGGAGGTGGCCGATGGTCTTGGTTTTGAGCTATGGCTCTGGGCTGGATTGAAAGCAGATGGTTCGGAAATGGGCAGAGATTATGGTGATGGGATAATGCAAGGATATGGCAAGTATCTGAAGTAGAGATCCACAATAATGGGCCATACTGTTATACTGACCTAATCCAGGTTATAATATTATGATTTTAAATACCAATAAAATAACAAATATTAACGAGGTGGTCTTATTTTGGGCAAAATGCCTAAGAGAGCTGCCGAAAAGTGATAACACAAAGGTAGCTTATGATATGGTAAGGGTAGCGGCATGTGATGAATGGACGAGTTGGTACAATGAAGGTAAAGGTGATCAGCTTTTAGTGGAGACATTCAATTTTTTAACTGACCTTGAGACACCATTTGAGCGAGAATTGTCTCGTGAAGAGATGTGGCTAAAGGTTAAGCAAAATGTCGTTGTTCTCCAGCAGAAATATCCCAAGGAATGACCTGAGCCGTGTCGGAAAACTGGCTCATTTTTATTTACTAAAGTGCGCGAGTTTATAAGCAAAACTGCAGCAAGTGTCTATAATCAAGCACTGGATGATTTGCTAGAATAGTTGTTTTGCAACTAACTTTAGCTTTACAATAAATAATACTTATGGCATAATAGCACAGTTCTTTGTACGTTGAAGTTACAATAGCTAGGAGCAAGCGTGGATAATGTGCAAGACACTCGAGTACAGCCACGGGCTGTTTCTCGTGTAAAAACGATCGTAATCTGGATGGTCGTTCTGGCATCTCTTACCTGGACGGTATGGAGTTGGGACGGTCTGTCTCAAATCCGACATCGTTTGAGCGAGATCGGCGTGTTTGCCGGGTTGCTTGTCTTTACCGAAGTGTGTTTCATCGTTGGAGCTGTCTTGGTTGCAAGTGGGCTTGGTAAGTCGGTCTTTGCAAACACCGGATCCAACCCATTCAAGTGGGCTAGAGCCCTGGTGCAAGTGCGTGGATCGTACCATGATATGGCTGTTCGCATCAGTGAAAGTTCCTTGTTTCGAGCCGGTTTCAACCTAAACTGGTTTGGCGCTGTAGGAACCGGAATAGTTGCCGCGGTCGGTATCGTAGTGGTGTTACCGTACTCTGCTTGGGGGATTATGATTCTGCCGCTGCTGGACATCGCAGCAAGTATTGGCTGGCGTTTGCCGGTAGACCACAAGCTGCGGGAGATCCGTGAAGCATCCAAGATTATTGTTCGGCCGGCTACTGAAGCTGACATATCAGATTATCTCGAGGCGGTCGACAGTGTTTGGCCGGGAGAGATGAGTGTAGCTGAAGAAAAGGTTCGTAGCCGCATTAACATCAATCCAGGTGGTATACTAGTTGCTCGGAGGGGTGTTAACTTTTGTGGCATGGCGTCGACTGTACAGATAAGTCATTATGACTATGAAAACCCGCCTAGCTGGTATGACATAAGTGATGATGGCTGGTGTACCACCCACAATCCTTCAGGTAAAATTTTGTACGGCATAGACCTTACAGTGCCTAAGGGTGCGCCGCGAGGGGTTGCCGAAGCCTTAATGGTATCTGTGGGATCTTTAGCTATTAGACGTGGCGTGAAGTATGCAATGCTTGGTGGTAGAATACCAAGGTATCATAAGTATTCTTCAAGTTACAGCCCCGATGAGTATATAGACGCCCGTCGCTCCACTGGGCGGCATCTTGATCCTGAGATTGAGCTTTATAGTTCGATTATAGGACTCAAAGTCTTGAAGCCCATTCCAGATTATATAGACGACCCAGGAAGTGAAAATTGGGGTGTGCTACTCAGATGGCGCAATCCTTTTTATCACTTTCCGTGCACTAAAATCTGGGCAAAACTATTCTTCCTTCTCTATCGAGCAGAAAAAAAGTACCAGGGTATGAAAGGATAACATTATGAGGCGCCTCTAAAGAGGCGCCTCTCTCATTGCTTTTGCCCACTTATTATTAAACTATGTCCCAGATTTGGAAATATTTTTGTTAGTCTAGTGTCTACTTCAAGGACTTTGCTTGCTCTGTTACTTTTTTGCAGGCGTTTCTTTATGGGGTATAGTTCACAGAAGCTATTTAGTCCATATATCGATAGATTCTCGAAATCTCGAAATAGCCTTAAGAGTTTGCTCTTTGTATAAAAAATAGCAAAAACACCTTTCATATCAAGATTTCGAATCTTATATTCTTGTATTGGTCCAACAGATCCTATGCACAGACCTTTTTGCACTACTTTTCGTAAATTGATTAAGGAATATTGGGAATATGTCATAATGAAAAATTTACCTCCTGGCTTAAGTACACGCTGAATTTCTTTAATAGTACGTGATGGATCCAGCGAATGAGAAAATGAGCCAAAAAGAGAAATCACATAACTAAATGAACAATCTTTAAATGGCATTTCTTCCATGTCGGCAATTTGGTATCTAACACTCGGTTTATTTTTCTTGGCTAAATATATCATTTCTGGTGATATATCTATGCCGACATAATTTTCCCATGGTATCATATCTGTGGCTAGACCATCGCCACATCCTAGATCCAGTATCTTGGCACTCGTGTCAGGCATTAGGTCTTTTATCATTCGCTTAACCTTTTCGTTTTCTGCTAAGCTCAACCTGTCGTTATACAAATCATTATAAATTATCGAAATATCATCATAATATTCTGTTATGTGTTTTTTTGCTTGCGCAGTATTCTTAATACTATTCATTTGCTGAAATTAATACTTTACTCTTATGCTATAATTTTACCAATAATGATAGATTTACTTTTACTAATAATGGTTTGTCTGGGCAATATCGCTCTTGGTCTATTTGTTTTGCTCAATAATCCAAAATCAAAAATAAACATCTCTTTATTTTTATTAACTATAAGTATAGCATTTTGGAATGTAATTAGCTTCTTACCGGATACTTCTATTTCTAGTAACTATATTAACATAATATCAAAGCTTGATTTTGCGACAGCTACTATTTTGGTCTTCCTATTTACATTTTTCTGCTTTTCGATAGCAAGAATGACCAGCAGGGTTGTTTTTTTTTCTTTTGGAGCCTTTGCGGCGATAAACCTATATCTGATAACTAGTGGCCAAACAATCCACGTAGCCCACGAAGGGACACGAATTATTTATCAACCAGATCGGTACTATATGATATTCATTATTTATTTGGCATTGGCAGTTATGGCTAGTCTCGGTGTATTAGCCTATAAGTTCACAAAGCTAAAAGGTGCAAGTAAGTTACAAATTCAATATCTACTTACAGGACTTAGCCTCACAGTATTCACTATCATTGTTACCAATATTGTTCTTCCCAATGTGATAGATATATTACCCATTGTCTCAAGAATAGGCATTTATAGTACATCAATCTTTATTATATTTAGTTCATACGCGATTATACGCCATAAGCTATTTGATATTAGAGCTGCAGTCGCGCGCTCGGTGGTCTACTTACTCTCTATAATTACGGTCGCCGCCATCTACAGCTTCTTAGCCTTTAGGATTATAACGCTGTTTGCCGATCGTCTCAGCCAAAACACTCAATACGCCATCTACACCATTTTAGCTGTCGTTTTGGCTTTTACTTTCCAGCCGTTGCGCCGCTTCTTTGAGCGCGTGACTGACCGTATATTTTTCCGCGATAAATACGACCCGCAAGTGGTGCTCAATAATATCAGCCACATCCTCGCTTCGGAGATCCGGCTTACTCAGCTGAGCGAGGACATCGTCAAAGCCATAAAGACACAGATGCGCATCGCAGGAGCTGACATCGTCGTGGTTGATGACAAAGAAATATTCTACAAAACTAGACCAATCGTCGGTCCGCATCATGAGATAGGCATGAGTGAGCTAGGCAAACTAGCCAAATCGGTCGTGGTAGCCGATGAGCTAAGCCCTGGAGAACGCAAGCAGATCATGAGCGATTATGGCCTGAGTGTCAGTCTAGCGCTGCGCACGCATGAGCAATTTCTGGGATATTTGCTGCTCGGGGAGAAACAGTCGGGCGATATCTATAGTGATGCCGACCTAAAGCTACTGCGCATCATTGCTGATGAGCTGGCTATTGCCATCACTAATGCCAAGAGCTATGCCGAGATCCAGCAATTTAACGAAACCTTACAAACTAAGATCGCTTGGGCGACCCAAAAGCTGCGTCATGCCAATGAAGACCTCAAGGCTCTCGATCAGGCCAAAGATGAATTTATCTCGATGGCCTCACACCAGTTGCGCACGCCGCTGACTACCACCAAAGGCTATGTCTCGATGGTCTTGGAAGGAGATTTTGGCCGTATCAGCACTAGCCAGCGTGATCCGCTTTCGCAAGCTCTCGATAGTGCTAACCGTATGGCTGGACTAGTCAGCGATCTCTTGAATGTCAGCCGGATGGATGCTGGTAAATTTTTTATCGATGCCCATGAGCTGGACTTGGCAAAGGTGGTGCAGAGTGAATTTAATGGGCTTATCAGCATGGCACAAAGTAAGAATGTAAAGCTTACGCTCGAGCCATTGCCAAAATCATTGCCACTGATAAATCTCGATGAAGAGAAGACCCGCCAGGTAATAATGAACTTGATTGACAATGCGATTCACTACAGCTCGCCAGCCAAGAACGGTGGGGATGTTTGTGTAAGTCTGAAGAAAGTAGGCAATAAGGCTGTCTTTACGGTGGTCGACAATGGCATCGGCGTGCCAGAGAAAATGCAAGGCAAGCTCTTCACGAAGTTTTACCGGGCGGCCAATGCTCAGGCTTCTCGACCGGATGGTACGGGACTGGGGCTGTATTTGGTCAAACGAGTGGTCGAGGATCAGGGCGGCGAGCTGATCTTCAAGAGCACCGAGGGCAAGGGCTCTACCTTTGGCTTTCGCTTTCCACTGCGTACCAAGTTTAAGACCGGTGTGACCAAAGCCCGCGTGCCGACCAGTACCTAAAGTCGATTTGCGCAAGTTCCAGATTATTGCGTTATAATGCATATATAAGGGGAAGCTTAAAGATGGATGAAATAAAGACTTCGGAAGAAGATGCTACGCCGGTTGATATTGTTTTAGCCGAGGATGATCCATTTATTTCGAGAATGTATCAGATTAAATTGTCCGGTACTGGCTACAAGGTGGCCTCGGCCGATAATGGCCGCGCGGCGGCTGAACTAATTCGCGCGCATACTCCCAGGCTAATTCTAATCGATATCAATATGCCAGAATTGAGTGGCTTTGAGGTGATTGAGTCGCTCAAGAGTGGCAACTATGACTTTGATCACACTGATGTTGTCTTCTTGACTAATTCCAATCGCAAAGAAGACGTTGAGCGAGCTAACAAGCTAGGTGGAGAATACTTGATCAAGGCTGATCTGACACCAAAGAGTGTGCTCGAGTTGATCGACAGCAAGCTTAAGAAGTAGTCCTCCCTCTACTTTTCACAAAAGTGAACAAAAATCTTTCTCGTCATCCTGAACAATCGGCCAGTTGTCATCCTCAAGCGATAGTCGAAGGATCCTCTTGCTTTACTAAAGCAACCAAATTATTTCACTACCTTTTAACGTAAAAGGTAGTACCAAAAACATGAGCCTTTATGTCGCAAACAAGTGGCTACTGATTAGCCAATTCTCATTACTAAGCGAGAACTCACTCGCCTAAAAGCTCGTTCAAACAGCTCGCTTATGTTCTGGCTTTTTGACAAAAAAGCCAGACCTCTCGAATGACTCACCAGTAGTGGCTTGTTGCTCCAGGCTCGAGAAAGAGAATTGAATTCCAATGCGCCATCGAAAAACAGAAAGACGAACTAGGATTTTAGCTGAGAGAGAAATACAGCTTTGAACGCTAGTGAGTCTGTATTTTAAAGCTAAAATCCTAGCGAGACACTTCTAGCTTTTGAGCCCTAGGCGCGAAAAAGGCTTTTGCTACTTTTGGCCGTAACCCAAAAGTAGGGGAGGGAGATCCTGAAACGAGTTCAGGATGACAACTGGCCGATTGTTCAGGACGACGGGACGACTGCGCTCAGGATGACGTGGGGATGATAACCAGGATAACTATTGGTATGTTGTCATTCTGAAGCGTAGCTGAAGAATCTGGTTTAGGATGACATGGGAACGGGAACGAGAGAGATCCTGAAGCCAGCCCAGGATGACATGGTGTGTGTTAGGGGGAATAGATCCTACGACTGTCGCTTGAGGATGACATAGGGAGGATTGTCATTCTTGAATGGAGTGAAGAATCTACTTCAGGATGATGGACAGCAATTGATTTATGACTACCCACTACGTTACACTTATGTTGTATGCTGTATCTAGTCGAGATATTCATCCTGACGTTAGTTTTTTCTTATGTTGCTTTGACGTTGATCGTTAAACTCAAGCACCATCTAACCAAAGACAAGTCTAAATCGTATCGCCTGGCGGTGATTATTTTTTCGATTTTAGCAGCTCTGATGGCAACTTATATTAGTCTAGGTCGCTAACCAGATGGATTTTACACTTAGGTTGTTTTCAATAGCTGCCGTCTCATTTGCAATCTCGCTTGTAATATTGTTTATATTATTGATACAAGTGATTGGTAAAAATTATATTCATCTAGATAAAAAAACCAGGCAAAAATTTCCTTTCAAATGGCGCAATTGGTTGATTGGTTGGTTGATTATTTTTCTCGTTTTGTTTGTAATAAGCTTATTTTATACGCCGCAATAAGCTAGTATTCTTGGGATCACTGAACTAAACTAATAGATATGGGCAGCCTGACAACTATTCACGATATTGATGTCAAAAACAAAAGAGTCTTCGTTCGGGTGGACTTCAATGTGCCACTAGCCGGCGGTAAAATTACTGATGAACTGCGCATTGAAGCGGCCGTACCAACGATCGAATACCTGCTTGATCAAAATGCGGCTTTGATCCTAGCCAGTCACTTGGGCCGGCCGGAGGGCAAAAAAGAAGCTGGTCTGAGCCTAGAGCCGGTGGCCAAAGCCCTGTCAGAGATATTGGACCGACCTGTTGAGTTTGCCTGTGACTGTGTCGGTGAGGAGGTTCAAGAGAAGGCAGCGAATCTCAAGGCTGGCCAGATATTACTACTCGAAAATCTTAGGTTTTACAAGGAAGAGGAAGCCAATGATGCCAAGTTCGCGGCAGAGCTAGCCAGTCTGGCCGAAGTATATGTTGATGACGCTTTTGCAGCTGTTCACCGGGCGCACGCTTCGATTGTCGGTATTCCCAAGCACTTGCCTGGAGCGATGGGCCTACTGGTACAAAAGGAGTACGAGACAATTACCAGCCTGCTCGATAAGCCGAAGCGGCCATTCACGGCCATTATTGGTGGAGCCAAGGTTAGTACTAAAATTGACGTCTTAGAAAGCCTGATCGAGAAAGCTGATACGATCGTGATCGGTGGAGCGATGGCCAACACGTTTTTATTTGCGCTCGGACATGATTTGGCTGAGTCAATTCTAGAGCAAGATCAGGTGGATGAAGTTGAGCGTATCATGGCCAGCGCCAAGGCCGCCGGAGTCGAAATTATTCTGCCAGTCGATCTGGTAGTAGCGAGTGCGCCAGAGGAGTCTGCCAAGTCTCGAGTTTGCGGCCTTGATGAGCTGCACGGTGATGATAAGGCGTTCGACCTAGGCCCAGCTACAGAAAAGGTCATTGGGGAGAGTGTTGTAAAAAGCACAACTGTGTTTTGGAATGGACCTTTGGGTTTTTCGGAGGTGGATCAATTCGCCAAAGCCAGCACTTCCCTCGCCCACCAGCTAATTAAATCTTCTGCCGAGACAGTCATTGGCGGCGGGGATACGGCCAGCTTCATTGATGAGCTAGGCTTGCATGACAAGTTTGACTTTGTCTCCACCGGTGGCGGCGCTAGCCTGGAGCTTTTAGCTGGTAAGAAACTGCCGGGTATTGAAGTGCTTAGAGATTAAGGCAGCTTATAGACGTCGCGTTCGCGGGTTAATGTATAAATCGATCCAAGATCGTGATGGCTGCCCGGCATGGTGGTAACGGCAGTCAAAAACCCAGCTGACTTAACTAGATTTACGGAATTAGCATTAAAGGAGCCATAAGGATAGGCGAAGTGATTTATCGGATGGCCGAGCTTTTGCTCTAGCACTCTCTTAGATTCGCCGATCTGAAACTGCTGGACTTGAAGCGAATATTTTGGGAGTGCCAAGTGATCGACGGTGTGAGCAGCTATTTCGATCGATCCAGAGCGATCTAGCCGACTAATATCATCCCAGTTCATATAGTCGTCGCCACAAGACGGATTCTGATCGTATTTACGTCCGGCTCCAATACACCAACGGCTGGCATCACCCGAGGTGATGATATAGTAAGTTGCCCTCATGTTGTGTCGCTTGAGTATCTCGAGGGCATTGAGCTGATTCTTGTAGCCGTCATCAAATGTAATGACTACCGGCTTAGGCGGCAGCGGCCGGCCAAATCTCATGTGATCAGATAAATTATCCATTGAAACTGTAGTGTAGCCTTTGGTTGACAGATTACTAAGTTGGGCGTCAAAATCTGGTGGCGTGTAATGGAAGATCAATATCGGAACGAAAACTTTACTCGGAGCACCGGCAGTTTGGGGGGTGGATTTGGCTTGAATAATTTTTTCTTCATCTCGCTTTTTTACTTCGGCAGTCAATTGGCTGCGCAGTGATTTAAGCTCCTGGGAATATGACTCCATATTTTTATAAGCCGCCTGGCCATTACCAGTTGCAAGCTCGATTGCGATAGTGTCGATTTTGGACCAAAGTGTATTCATATCGGCCACAGTGATCTTATATTTATCTTCTTCAGCTTTGAGATTAGCGGTTTCGAACTTGAGATTTTTCAAATTATCAAACGAGCGCGTCAGCTTGGTGGCCAATACAGGGGTTTGATTGTTAGCAATTGTCAGATCGAGATTATGAATTTCAAAAACTAAACCGATAGCGACGAAGGCTATCATGACTGTCAAAACCACAGCCGTAATCCGAGCATATTTAAATGCTCCGTGAGTTCGGAGTGAGCTTAGAATCGTGCCGACTTTAGCTAAAGGCCGCTGGCTTGTATCAGCTTGAGAGTGAGTTGCAGGCGGCTGCTTTGGAATCACCCTTTTTGCTTTAGCTGAGTTGCCGGGTGCTGCTTTCTCATTTGTTTCTAGGTGGGCTGTCTTTTTAGCACCAGGCTTAAGGGCTTGTCGGTGGACTTGTTTCTTATGAACTTGTTTTCTTTTTTTGGATTTAGATTTAGCCATATATAAAAACCAGATAGATTGCTATCTTTAACTTAATAATAGCTGATCAGAGAGGATAAAGTAAGATTTAGCTGACTTGATTTTGGGGTTTGTTTGCTAAAAAGGCATTGATATTTTGCAAGCTAGTGTTGCGGATTCTAGCCAGTGCCTCGATGGTGTTAAAAGCGTTGTGAGGTGAGAGAACGACATTAGGAAGCTTTTCTAAAATCATATGCTCGGCGACAAAGGCGAGTTCTTTGCTTGACCGAGGAGCCGTCAAGAGCTCCAGCTCGTCGTCTAAATTCATTAAGTTTTCGTGTTCTACAACGTCCAGCCCGGCACCGCCTATCTTGCCCTCGAGCAGAGCTTGAACCAAAGCCTTAGTGTCAACGATTTCGCCACGGGCTGTGTTGATGAGTACGGAGGTTGGTTTCATTAGTGCTAAAGCCTCGCGGTCGATCAAGTGGTGATTGTCCTTGGTGTAGGGAGCATGAATGGTAATAACGTCAGCGGTTTTTAACAATTCATTGAGGGTTGAATACTCGAAGCCTAACTCGCTAGCCAGATCTTCATTAGGGTATGGATCGAAACCGATGACTTTCATCTCAAAACCGCGTCCAATTCGAATGACGTGTTTGCCAATTCGACCGGTGCCAATCACGCCGAGTGTTTTACCTTTAAGGTCGAAGCCAGTCAGCCCGACGTGATCAATGTGGCCACTTTTAGCATTATCAAGTGCTGGTACTAGCTTGCGGCTGATTGCCAAAAGAAGCGAAAAGGCGTATTCTGCAACTGTATTTTCGCCATATCCAGGGACGTTGCACACCACAATGTCTTTTTTCTTGGCAGCCGATAGATCGACATTATCAAAGCCAGTTGAGCGAGTCACGATTAGCTTGAGCTTAGGAATCCTATTCATTAATTCCACCGTAACCTTAGATGATACAAAAACAGAAATAATATCAGCCTGTCTAGCTTCTTCGACGGTCGTGTCGTCTAAGCCCGACTTATTAAAGACTAGCTCAATGCCTTCGTGGCCATTGAAGTGCGCCTTGATTTCTTTAATATCATCATTAGTGACATCATAAAAAGCAATCTGATATTTCATCTATTTTTCTTAAGCTCCTGGTGTAGTTACTTTACTTCTAGGGATAGGTGGGGGTTGTTGTTGCAGGTTACTATTTTGTTCTACATCTCGTTCGATTTCGATCAATCGATTATATTTGGCAACCCGCTCGCCGCGGACTGGTGCGCCTATCTTGATACCCATCGCGCCAACGCCATAAGCCAAGTCAGCGATAAAGTCGTCATTTGTTTCGCCGCTGCGATGAGAAACTATGATTTTCATATTATGTCTTTTAGCCGCATCGATGGCTTCAAAAGTTTCGCTGATAGTACCGACTTGGTTTGGCTTAATGATGACCGCATCAACCAGATGTTTTTGTGATACTTGCTCGATTTGCTCCTTATTTGTGACTGTAATATCATCACCTATGACCAAGAATTGTTGCTGAGATTGCTTATTGCGCGGTATCTGGCCAAATGCCTCCAGATCGTTTTGATCAAATGGATCTTCGATCGAGAACAAGTGAAATTTTTTGTCGATGGTTTGATAGAACTGTAAAAGCTGCTGACTGGTCATGTTCTGATTGTCAAAATTGTAAGTTTTGGTGTTGGCGTCATAGAAACTACTAGCGGCGACGTCGAGAGCCAAGTCAAAGCGGCCGGCAAACTTCGATGCCAGCTGGCTCATGGCTTCGAGCATTGACTCGGTGGTGGTGCCAATCGGTGCCATGCCTCCCTCGTCAGCTACCAGTCGAGCCGATGGCCCGTAGAGGTTGGCCAGGATTGATTTGAGCATAGTGTTGTATTCATAAATTTGCTCGATTGCCTCATGCGGCTGATTGCTTTTAGGGACAATCATAAACTCTTGGATAGACAAGCCAGGAGCATGCAGACCACCATTGATGACATTGGCAAATATTCGTGGGAAGCCAGTGTTGGTATTGGCCATTTGTTTGACGTATTGCCAGGTTTTAAGACCTTGCACAATCGCGCTAAGCTTAAAATAAGCTCCAGACATACCGAGAATGGTGTTTGAGCCCAGATTGGATTTGTCGATCGTGCCATCGAGGGCAAGCAGTAGACTGTCAAAATCAGTTTGATTACCAAGCGGGTAGCCAATAAATTTATGGCCGATAATCCGATCGATTATTTCGACACAGCTAGACACGCCCTGGCCACGGTAGCTACCACCTTCACCATCGCGTCTTTCGACGGCTTCTTTTTGACCGGTGCTTTTGCCGGTTGGTACGCCAAACATGGCTTCGTGATTAGTATCTGACACCATGCGAACAGCCAAAGTCGGCTCACCACGAGAGTCAAGAATTTGATATGCGTGAATTTCTTTAATCGTCATCTAATACTACTTATGATTACTTTTTTAATATTATCACAAAATCACTAATATTTGCAGTCACTTTTTGGATAAAAAGATGATCGCGCAAACTATGAAGTGCTTTATAGCTGCGATTGTCATTGACCGATGCGATTGGGTCGATATGTTTCTTCTGTAATTTTTTGATGGTTAGCGGGTTGTCGGCTATCCCGCCCGCCACCGGTATATTGTCTTTGCCATCGCTGGCCGCCGAGATAATGACGGAGTCTTTTGACAGTTTAGGAATGGCCGATAAGACGACGTCTTGATTACGACCACCTTTGCCAGGACGAGTGACTATGACTTCGGTTTCGCCGCAAGCTAGTAGTGCCTCACCTGATTTAACACGTTTGGCCATAGCTGGGCCGACGTCTTTGGCTAGGCCAGTTAATTTTCGAGAGTATACGACTGGCTTGTAGCCTATTGCTTTGGCTTTGGCTGCCATAGCATCAACTACCGTACTACCACTGGCTATTAGGATATTAGTAACGCGCGCGAAGTACTTTTTGTCTTTTGGTGTCTCTGTAAATTCAATCGGTGGCAAACCGTATTTTTTGGCAATCCGTTCGGCCTGTGATTTGGTGGTTCGATCGAGCATCAGTGGCCCAGAAGCCACCATACTAATGTCATCCCCTGGGACATCAGATATGATCAGCGACAAGACTGTGGCCGGATAAGCTTCCTTGGCGAGATAGCCGCCATGAATCAGTGAGACGTGCTTACGAACAGTATTGATCTCCTTGATATTAGCCCCAGCCCGCAATAACAATCCTGATATGAATTGTAGCTCCAAGCAGGTCAAGTTATCCGGCCGGCAAGCCAAAGATGAGCCACCACCGCAAATGATCGCGATCACTAGATCGCGCTCGGTCACTTGACTAAGTAGATTGATAATTTTACGGGTTGCACGAATATTTTGATTGGATGGTAGGGGGTGGGTGCCACGCAAGGCTTTGATTTTTTTCATGCGTTTTTTGGTGATATCGATCACAAAACCGGTCTTGATTCGCTTCGGACCGATCGTCGACTCGATCACTTGGGCGGCAGCAGCACTATTTTTACCAATCCCAATGACATAAACGTTGCTATATTGCTTCAGGTTATAGCTATGGCCACGAACACTCAGGACGTCACCATCAAGTGAGAGGTCTTGGTGGAATAATTTTTTGATGGCAATTGATTCATAGCCTGCCTCAGCGATCAAAAGGCCATCACGACGCAAATCATTTTTAGCGAGTTTTTTGAAATTCCTAATTATCATATTATTACTAAAAATTATAGCATAAGTATATTTGCTATACCTGGTATTGAGATATACACTTTTGTAACTCACTCGTCCTAAGACTATAATTATGGATATGGCCAAAAAACTTTTGCGATTTCCAAAAAACTTTTTATGGGGGGCTGCTACTAGTGCCCATCAGGTCGAGGGTGGCTTGCATAATAATTGGACTGTCTGGGAGCGGGCTAATGCTGAGCGTCTGGCGGCCGGCTCGAAGAAGGCTTATGACACGCCGTCGGTTCATTGGCGTAAGATCAAAGACCAGGCTCAAGACCCTGACAATTATATCTCTGGGGCTGCATGTGATCACTACCATAGATATGAGGAAGACTTCGATATCGCCCGTTCGCTGGGCCACAATGTTCATCGCTTTTCGATTGAATGGAGCCGAATTGAGCCAAGGAGAGGTGAGTACGACGAGGACGAGATGGAGCATTATAAGAATGTGGTAGCTGATATCAAAAAGCGTGGAATGGAGCCTTTTGTGACACTTTTTCACTGGACAACTCCAGTATGGGTCAGCGAGCAAAATGATTGGCATAGCCGCAAGACAGCCCAAGATTTCTTGAGATTTACAGAATATGTCGTCACAAATCTGAAAGATGATGTCAAGTTTTGGACCGTCTATAATGAACCTGAGATATTCACCGAAATGTCATATTTTGAAGGCTACTGGCCACCGGGCGACAAAAATTTTCTTAGTGCTATTGGGGTTTATCATCGGCTAATCCGAACTTACAAAAAAAGCTACAAGTTGATAAAAAGTATTGCACCGCTTGCTCAAGTCGGCGTGACAGTCAATAATGGCTTTATTGAGTCACACAGCAAAGGTATTGTCAGCTATCTGGCTGCAAAATTCGCCAAGTGGTGGGCCAATGACTACTTTTTAAATCGAACTTGTGGGAAGTTAGATTTTATTGGTCTGAATTATTACTTCCATGTCTATATTCGTGGCGCGAGAGTTGTCTTAAGTTCGCGTGATCCACAGGATATGGGTTGGGGAATGTACCCCTCAGGCATATTTAATGTTATTACTGATCTGGAGAAATATCGGCAGCCGGTCTACGTTACCGAATGTGGAGTAGCTGATCGCGAGGATGTCTATCGCGGCTGGTATATTACGGAGATTCTTAAGCAAGTACATCGCGCGATCGAGTGGGGTGTTGATGTACGAGGATTTATGTACTGGTCACTATTGGATAATTTTGAGTGGGACAAAGGCTTTTGGCCGCGCTTTGGCTTGGTGGAGGTCGATTATAAGAAAGGACGCAAGCGAATCATAAGAGGTAGTGCTCGAAAATATGCTCAAATTATCAAAGCTGGCGGAGTGGAGCTGGAATCTTGAAATAAAGCCATAAAGGTGTTATGATTATCAGGTTATTTTTACCTGTTAAGAGGGCCCCATCGTCTAACGGTTAGGACACCAGATTTTCAATCTGGCAATCGGAGTTCAATTCTCCGTGGGGTCACCACGAAAAAGCCCGAGCACAACGCTTGGGCTTTTTCGTGGGGCTTTTCGCTAGAAAAGTCGAACTCCTCAAGTTCGATAATTGAGTCTCACGCGCAGAAGTTTTACTTCGAGCATGAGGCGAAAATTATACATGTATTCTCCGCGACCTCACCAAAAGCATTTATTTTATTGTGACGCGACCTTGAAGCACTTGGCTTAAGGATTGACACAGAGCTGTAAATTCGGCCTTGTCGCGGATGGCATAGTGAAATTCTTTATTATCTGTCATCTGTATCTTGAGCGTGCTGGTGAACTGCTTGATCATAACCGCCTTAATTGAGCTCATCGGTAGCGTGTAATTGGTCGGGTTGCTATTGACTATTTGACCGAGCGGCTGGGTGGTCAGTAATTGGTCAAGTTTGGTGCGAATCTCTTTTTGGTTCAATATGTATTCCATTTCCCTGGTGTTCATTTGATAATCCCCTGTCTTGGCGTTGGTACCGACCGGCACATAGATGAAGTAAAGTGCCTGGGTGGTCAGGAGCAGAACATTTTCAATGTCGCGGGCAGTCTCAGACCCAGTTAAAACATTAAACTTCGCCACGCTCAGGTCGTTGCGATTTATTCCGGCCACACTCAAAAGTAATTTTTCACCGGCTGCTACAGCTATTTGGGTGGCGGGTGGTGGTGAGGCCGGCGCACTCGGCTGGCCACTAGCAACTTGGTTGATGGCCTGACGCTCGGCTTTACGCCTCGTCCAAGACAAAAAGGCAATCAGGCCAATTACCATCTCAAAGAAGATGAGGGCGAGTATTAAGATACCTGGCTGCTTGTGGACGGTCGCGTAGACTATCCAGGCCAATATGACGAGCGAGGCGATTGCGCTTTTGACTAAGTCAAGGGAATTATTGGCGGCTTTGAGCTCTAGAACAGTTTTTTGCTGTTGCTCGGCGCCACTACCGATAAATTGCTCTAGCGAGCTTTCAATATCTGGACCACTTGTCGAATTATCGTTTTGATCGTCCATTTTAATTATCATACATTATTTGTCATGAGACGCAACGAAAGTTTGAAGAGTAATTAGATAATGAAAATGCCACCCCGAATTTTCGGGGTGGCTTGGGGGATCCTGGCGCAGTTTCTTTATATTGCCAGGATCCCGGTTGCTAGGCCTATTAAACCACCTAGCAGGGGACGGGGACTGAGAGCATTTGACCCGGCTGGACCAAATCGAGACTGCTACTAGCCTCGCCCTGCATGATATGCAGAGCCTCTACTCCCCGCCGGCCAGCCAGGTGGTTGGCTACGGCCGAAGCCGTGTTGCCGTCCTGGCCGACGATGCCGGTGGTCCGGCAATCGAGCGGTGCCTCGACCGGTGTCGTGGTCGCTTGGGCTGGGGTGGCGCCATTGCCAACTCCCATTAGGCCAGCGGCCAGGCCACAGGCGATGAGGGCGATCGCGCAAGCGATCAACAGATCACGGTACCAGCACCAGCTGGCAACGTGACGCGAAGTCAATCCGTACAATTTTCCCCCTAAGTACTATGGAAAGCCCTTTGCTCTCCATACAGCAACAGATTATGCTACAATATTTAAGCCATGTCAAGTAAAATATATGTTGTGATTCTACAAAAAATAGCGCTATTTATTGTATAGTCCAGATAGTATTTGCAGTTCAAAATTGATACAATGGATTGTAATGTCTTTAGATGTCACAAAATACAAAAAAACCAAAATCATTGCCACGATTGGCCCGGCCAGCGAGGAAAAAATCGAAACTTTACTCCGATCTGGGGTTAATGGTATCCGCTTAAATTTCTCTCACAACACGCATAAATGGCACAAAAATATCATCACTCAAGTTCGAACTGCCGCCAAAAAATTAGAAAGAAGCGTTGCTATCATTCAAGACCTGCAGGGTCCAAAGATCAGAGTCGGCACGTTGCCGGCTGGTGGTGTCTCGGTCGAGGCTGGATCGGAACTCAAGTTCAAGTACGGTGCTGATTATGCCAAAGACGGCATTATTCCATTGCAATTTGATTTCTCCTCGATCGTCAAAAAAGGTGAGCTGCTTTATATCCGAGACGGCATGATCAAAACTGAGATAATGTCAGTGGCCGGTGGCGTGATCAAGGTTCGGGTTGAGAATTCCGGCAAGTTTAGCTCCAATCACGGCATCAACTTGCCCGACACAGAGTTTGATTCGGGATCGATTCTGACTACAAAAGACATTCATGATTTATCATTTACCTACAGCAATGACATTGATTATGTGGCGTTTAGTTTTGTCCAGTCTTCGGATGACATCATCTACTTGCGTAAGCTGCTCACGAAGCATAAAAGCAGCGCCAAAATAATCGCTAAGATTGAAACGAAAGTCGCTACTAAGCATCTCGAGGAAATTATTCGCGTCAGTGATGCAGTCATGATCGCTCGCGGCGACCTGGCGACTGAAACCAGTCCGGAAGATGTGCCTTTAATTGGCAGGGAAATTATCACGCTAGCACGGCAATACAAGCGGCCCGTCATTATGGCTACCCAGATGCTGGAGAGTATGATATCAAATCCGCAGCCAACTCGAGCCGAGGCCAATGATGTGGCCACGGCGGTATCGCTGGGAGTTGATGCGGTGATGCTCTCTGGTGAGACGGCCATGGGGCAGTATCCGGTTGATACGGTGCGTTTGATGAAGCGTATAATACTGCGCTCCGAATCATTTTTCATGCGCTCGCGACCCGAGATTGATCTTTTGCCTGGGGGGGAGGATTCGGTGGGCAATAATCCAATCGAAGCAGTCGGCCTGATGCAGCGGGTGGTGACCAAGACCAGGCGAATTTTTTCACAGGCTAAGCCGGGTTGGATCGCCGACCAAGATGCTCAAACCAGCGTTAGCTTGGCAGCTATCATGCTAGCAGAACAGCTCAAAGTAGAAATGATCCTGGCTGAAACTATGACGGGTAACACGGCTCTGTCAATCGCCTCATTAAGACCCAGTGCGCCGATAATCATGGCTTCACCAAATAAACAAGTTTGTAATCAGCTGGCAATAGTTTGGGGCGGTCAACCATTTTTGGTCCCCAATATGTCAGAGGCTGAGGATCCTGTTGTGAAAAAGATGACCAATAAAGGTCATCTCAAGACCGGTGATCTGGTGGTAGCCGCCTTTGGCCGCCATCGTGGGGTGGCTGGCGGGACTGACACCATTCGTTTGCTGGAAGTGTCATAGGTAGATTATCTTTTCTACTTTTTACCAAAGTAATCAAAATATCCTCTTCACTACCTTTTAACGTAAAAGGTAGTACCAAAAGCATGAGCCTTTATGTCGCAAGCAAGTGGGTCTTATGAACTGTTATATCACTACCAGGCGAGAACTCACTCGCCTAAAAGCTCACTCAAACAGCTCGCCTGGTTTA
>JAYRII010000010.1:0-40820 GCA_041906885.1 Candidatus Saccharimonadia bacterium
AATATCGACATGGGTCCTTAGCTAAAGTTGGCTGTCGCGGGGTCTAGCCGCGCACTAAAATCTTGCGCTCTAGCCTGATCTGATTTGACTTTCGAGCTCCTTGAAAATACAATCTTGTTTTATACATGGGTCCTTAGCTAAAGTTGGCTGTCGCGGGGTCTAGCCGCGCACTAAAATCTTGCGCTCTAGCCTGATCTGATTTGACTTTCGAGCTCCTTGAAAATACAATCTTGTTTTATACACGGGTCCTTAGCTCAGTTGGCTAGAGCGCTTCCTTGACGTGGAAGAGGTCAGAGGTTCGAGTCCCCTAGGACCCACCATTAAAAGTCCGATCAACAGATCGGTTTTTTTTGTAAATTATTATGACAGATTAAAATTATAAATTCGTTGTAATTAATACAACAATTCATTGCCCAGTACGATAAGTAAGCCAAGCTTGAGATGCAATGCATCTTCGAATTTTGTGACATCAAAGCTAGTGAGTTTCTTGACCTTTTCCAGGCGATAAAGCAAGGTATTGCGATGTACTTTGAGGCGCCTGGCCGCATCGGTCACATTTAAACTGGTCTGCAAAAATATCTCTACAGTTTGTAATAAAATCTTGTCTTTTAATAGTGGTGTGACTAGCCTGGAAGCTACGGTTTTGCGAAAACCCTGCTTGACATCTGGCATCAGGCCGATATATATACCCATCTCACTTGCCAAATAAGTCGTCTTATCGGGCCAAATTTTCTCGCCCACCAGCCGGGCTTGTCTAACCTCTTCGATCGCTAGTGCGAGATTTTCGGCGCCGTGATGAACGCAGCTAGCTGCGATACTAACTTGGACGTCTTGAGTAGTAAAAAACCGCTTTAATGAGTTCATGGTCATGGCCTTAGTTCGCTTCACGCCATCCGCTCGAGCGATACAAAAAATTTCTCCCTCAACTAGCACAATCACATCTTGCTCATCACTGTATTTTGCTCGCATGGCAGCAACCAGAATGGCGATTCGGGCTGTCTGATCTTTGATCAAGATACTAAAAATTTGATAATTGTCAGACAGCCGCAGATCAGCAATATCTGCCTTACGTCGCAAAACTTGATCGGTGAGATGCCTTTTTGATGTCAAAAGACCGCGAATTATCTGGCTGCGGAGCTGTTCTTGAGAGATTGATAATGCTGACATTTTAGCCATATACCTTATCTATGATAATAGCCAGACGAAGCTGCATTGCATCATCAAAATTTCGTGGATCCAGTCCATCCGTCAGCTCGACAATCTTGCCAAAACGATACAAAACGGTATTTCGATGCACTCTTAGCACTTGAGCAGTAACGGTCAAGTTCATATTTTCCTTGAAGTAAGCTGATAATGTATCTAACAATTCAGCGTGCCGACTCAACTTAGTAATGATAGCTCGGCTCTTTTTAACCAAACTAGCCGAAGTACCTCGATAAACAGCTGGTATTAATTCAAAATCATCCAATTTGTAGACATAATGCCGCTGCCAAATACCATAGCCAATGCAAATTGCCTGCAAGCACGACTGGTAAGCCTTCCGTGTCTCTGGTGAGATAGCTCCACCACAAGCCTCCAGTCCGGCAGCGACTTCAAATCCATGCTGTTTTTTTAGATTCGAACAAAGTCCGACCACCAAGCTACGGCTATCTGACTCTTTCTTCTGTTGATCACCACTTTCGTATATCAAAATGACAAACTCCGAACCCCCCAAATAACCTATAAAGCTTACCCTTCCGTCAGCTTGGTTGCTAAGATATTCGACAATGCCATGGCGTATCTGTTTAACTTGACTTTCAAATTGAGTCTTAGCAAGCTCACCTGATAAGACAAATTTAACGACTGCCAGTTGACCTAAGGCTTCAGCCACAACTCCATTATTCTCGATAATATTGCCAATTTCACTATAATTTGCATTGCCCTCGATCAGCACACCAAAGAGAGCTGGATCGTGCAAGCTAATAACTCTTGGACTGTGACTTCGGCGCGTGACGGTAGATTTTGGTTTGGTGATCGGAAAGGCCATAATATCTCCTTTTACTCTGAAGCCCTAGGCATCTGTTTTTTCTAGACTATCACTGATGGCAATTTGATTACAAGCATGTCAATTTTAGTTTTTTCAATCTCACGATTTACGATTATGGCTCGCTGGTAGCACCGAATGGCACTCGCTCAATGATAAGATCATGCATGCCCATCATAGTCGCCGGCGTAATTGTAAATTCACCGTAACTATCATTAATGCGATCGAGTGTCTTGGCAATAACTCGCTGTTTGGTCACCGGCGTTGTAAATAGCTCCAACTGCTCAGGCTCGAGCGTCCTAATGCCATAACAAGCCACACCCAGCCTGGCCACCGGCTTATCTTCGAGCCGTTGATTGAAAATGTATATTGCCGCTGTGTAAATATCTTGGGTCGAATAAAGAATCCGCTGTCGCTTCATACCCTTATGCCAAGTAGTATGATCACTATACATGCACCAGATATGCATACCACTGGCATAATAACCGGCTCGACGCAAACGGCGACCGGTTTTTTCAGACAATTTCATGATCAGACGTGATAATTCTTTTTTATCAGCTGTCGCTATCTTGATCGCATAATCACTACCATAGCTTTTACGCTCAAATGTAATGTCATCGACCTCCCAGCCGCGCAGGCGTAGATACCAATGATGACCGACCACACTTTTAAAAACTTGCCGCACCAATAAATTACGCGAAGCAGCTAGAAAATCAAGCGGCGTAAAGATCCCAGCAGCGTTCAGCCGCGCTTGATAGCGCTCAGCAATGCCAGTCAGGTCGGTAAGCTTAAGCTGAGCAAAACAACTCTCCAAATTAGTGTAATCAATCACGTCAAGCCCATCTGGTTTGTGTAAACCAGCCGCTGTTTTGGCTAAAAAACGATTAGTCGCTATACCGATATTAACTCGCATCCAGTCACCTACCTCGCTCCTGATTCGCTGCTTAATTTGGCTTGCTATATCCAGCAAGCTGAGGGTGTTGATGCGCCTTGATGTTGTAAAATTTACTACAAATTCATCAATCGACTTAGCATCAAAATCAGGCGTATAGTCACTTAAAAGCTTTCTAAGGCGCGAGTGGACGTAAAAATATTTTTTTGGGTCGGGCGTCAAGACAACCAAGCCTGGCACCAATAAGTGCCCCTCACGCACTCTCATGCCGGTCTTAACACCCAGTCGCTTGGCCTCAATCGATGGCGCTAAAATGCAAGCATTGGCCGTCGCATAAGCCGCTACTGCGATTGGTCGGCCGCGTAATAGCGGATTAGCCTGCTGCTCGATAGTCGCAAAAGCGCTATTAAGATCAATGTACATGATCTGTGGCTTGTTATGATTGATACTATGTCTATCCAGGATGGCCATCATGCGTCTCCTCCAGTATCCATTGCATCATTTCGGTGTCGCATTTAAGTCGAAAAAAAGTCGTGCCATCAGTGCAAGAATAAATATGACATAGCTTGCGGCCTTCGCGCACCGAATGATGCAAGCCAATCTTGGTAATATTAAACTCCCGCCTACCCCAACGCAGCCGTAGCGGCGCGATTATTCCCCGTCCCTTCTTGGAGACTGAAATAACATCGACCTTTTGATTGATAATCTCTCGCATACTAGTTATTATACGAACAAAAATAGAACATACTCAAGAGTTTTTTGAAAACTTTTTGATCAGTAGCTTATAATACTACTATGTGTGGACGCTACGCTATCATCCAAACCGAACAGGTAGCTCAACGCTTTGCCGTCAAAAATCCACCCGAACAACCGTTAAAAACTAATTACAATGCGGCACCCGGCCAAAACCTACCAGTCATCACCCATCATCAGACGGGTAATCAGATTGAAATTATGCACTGGGGCCTGATACCAGCTTGGGCAAAAAGCCAGCACGTCGGCTATCGCATGATTAATGCCAAAGCTGAGACGCTTGATCAAAAACCAACCTGGAAGCGACTATTTCATCGGCAGCGCTGCATTGTGCCGGTTAGCGGTTTTTATGAGTGGAAGAAAGCCGGTGATCACAAGATACCCTACTACATCCATCTGCCCGGCCAGAATATATTTAGCTTGGCCGGGTTATACGACAGTTGGCACGATAAAGATGGTAACGAGCTTAAAAGCTACACCATTATAACAACCAAGCCGAATAAAACCGTCGCCCCCATTCACAACCGTATGCCGGCCATTTTAGAGTCAAAAGATGAAGCTAATTGGCTCGACAGCCCAATCGATGAACCAGGCTTCTTAGAATCACTCTTAAGGCCTTATGATGATAAACAAATTGAAGCCTATCCGGTCTCTAGCCAAGTCAATAAACCATCAAATAATTCAGACGCACTAATTAAAGCAATTGGGTCATAATTACTAGCCAAAGCGCAGAATGTCGATCGGATTGATTCGACTAGCACGACGAGCTGGGAAATAAACCACCATCATACCAACAATAAACATAAAAAGAATAATAGCAATCACCAATAGTGGTGGCAAGGAGAAGAAGCTAAATCCAGCTGGCACGCCGCGAATGGAGGCAAAACCATTGAGAACACGATCGACCACAAAGCCGAGCACAATCGCCATTACAACACCCAAAAAACCGCCAAGCAGAGATAGCAAGCCGGCCTCAATGCCAAAAAGCCGCCAGACATCACGTCGGCGTGCACCAAGTGAGATCATCAGAGCGATCTCGCGCGTTCGTTCTAAAAGCGAAATCGTCAAGGTGTTGAACATTCCCAAGATAGCTATGACCATACCAATACCGCCAAAGCCAACTAAGATCAGATTAAAGAAACGAAAAATTTGATTTATCTGAGCAATTGTATCTAGCGGTGAGGTAGTCGAAAAGCCCATCGCCTCGATCTTTTTGCGCAGCTCACCTACCTGATTATTATCCTGTGCCACCACCTTGATTTGGCTGTAACTGGTTGGCATGATTGTGGCGACTGATTTATCTGATGCAAATAACTCGGTACCAGTGCCTGTCTCGGCCACGCCGACGACATGCAGAGTAAGCGTAGTTTGGCTAGTGGTATCATCCGTCGTGGTATTTGATTGCGGATTAGACACAACCACCTTAATGTCCTGGCCAATGGCTTTTTTAGGGTCGTTTAAGCCCATCAATTTCAAAACTGAGGTGTTAATAATAGCATCACCTTCGCCACTCAAGTGGTTGTTGCCAGCTTTCATATCTAGATTACTCAAATTGATATAATCTTGGTTAGCACCAAAAACCGCTACCCGACTACTAGCACCGTGAAACTGCAAAAGTCCAGCTAAGGAATAAGTTCGAGCAATTTGACTGGATTGATGGCCAGACAACTTAGCTATTCGATCGATATTTTCTGGAGTTAAGCTAATCAGATTGGATTTAGGGCTAGCCACATCGATAGTATTAACCGATCGACTACCAAGAATTTGACGTGAGACCAGCTTTTGTAAACCCAGCCCAAATGACAATAAAAATGTGATCGAGCCGATACCAATCACAACACCCGTCACAGTCAAACTAGTGCGCAATTTACGATACCACAGATTGCGATGCGCTACTCGCACAAGCAATTTGAAATTCATAAAGTGACGTCGGCGCGGTGGTAGTTTAGGCAAAAGACCGTCTTTTGTAATATGTTGTTGAGCCGTAAGCCGAGCCATAATTATTTACCACCCGCTTTTATTTGAGGTTGAAGAGCTTTAAGATTGCGCCGCAATTCGACCATTGTCCTAGTCGAATCGGCCGATCGCCCAACTCGCTCGGCTGCTCGACCGTCTTTAATGTAAATTTGCTGGCTAGATAAAGGCAGGTACTCGAGATTATGCGTTACCAGTACAACAGTCATGCCATAAGACAAAACAACTTGGGAGAGCAAATTCATGATAATATCACCACTTTTTGTATCCAAATTGCCAGTTGGCTCATCAGCTAGAATTATTTTAGGACTAGTGATAAGTGCTCGTGCCACCGATGCGCGTTGCTGCTCTCCACCAGACAAGCCGCCAGGCTCATTGTCGGCCAAGTGGCCAATCCCAACCTTATCTAAGAGATAGCGTGCGGCTTGGATGCTCTCATTTTTGTTATATCCGGCGATATAGAGCGGAAAAGCCACGTTTTCGACAGTCGATAACGATGCGATCCAATAATTTTGTTGGTAAATAATCCCGATATTGGTTGAGCGAAAAGCCGCCAAATGGTCAGCACTCAACTTGTACGGTTGCTCTCCACAGGCCGTCACGCTACCACTAGTCGGTTGCTCCAGACCGGCCATGACGTTCAATAACGTACTCTTACCACTGCCAGACGGGCCATAAATAATAGTAAAGCTGGCTGGCATGATAGACAGCGAAACATCATGCAAGACAGGTAATTCGCGACCATCCTGCAAGTGGAAACTTTTATTTACTCCTTCCAAAGTAATGATAGATTCTTTGGAGTTACTCATAGCTTAACCATTATATCAAATGTAGGCGTGTTCATTCTACACTGAAATAATATTGTTCGCTGCTGAGTCAGAATGACCGGTTAAAAAGTAAGATTCTTCACTTCGTTTTAGAATGACAACGAGGTCGTGTCAGCCTGCGGCTGCTCGAACGATATTGTTCGAACGGATGTGAGAACTACATTCGCCGCTAGCCAGCGGATCGAAGGATCTGTTGTTGACTCATACAGCTCTCATCTAATTAGCTATTTCGAGCTTAGGCCGAAAATTTGCTGCAAAGCGTTGAAGATAATAGCGAAAATACTATCAGATGCCCGTCCGATGATAGCTGATTGAGTGGTCGACTCGGCACTATTACCAGCCTTGTCGCGGCTAATGGCTTTGACACTATAAACTTGGGCTGGAGATAAGTCCGAGACCACCACTACGTGGTCGGTCACCAGAGCTGCATCTTCATTGGTACGGCTAGTCGTGCCGCTTTTGCCATCATCAAAGCTAACCTGGCTAGTAGCCTGTTCATCAGTGTGCCAGGAGACGATCAGCTGGCCGCGAGCATCGGCGCCGCTACCTTTGACACTTGGCTCTATCGTCACTTTAGTGATTTTTGGCGGTCTGGTATCGAGCGCGGTATGGAAGATTTGGCGGTCACTGGTGGCAAGATTGCCTGAGCCGTCTCGACTGTTAGCGACCAAGTAATATTCACTGTTATCCTCGAGCCCACGAATGATTATCTCATGCTCGGTGACGAGTTTCGAATCAGCCATATCTGTACCGCCGGTGCCAATTTTACCGTAGTTGAGATCGCTGGTAGTAGGTACATTTGTCGTCCAAGTAACTTTTTGGGTGCTAGTCGGTTCGCCATCGACTGTCTGGAAGCGCAGGTTGCTAATACGTGGCCGGGCTGGAGTGGTGAATGAAAAAGTTACCGCGCCTTCGTACTCATTGCCGTCGGCATCATATGTATTTAGCTTGTATGAGTACTTAGTACCATCATCTAGCCCTGTTAGAGGTACACTGTAGGTGGATTCAGTCGTTGAGGTATTTACAACAGCAACTCCACCAAACTGCTCGCTTTTGCCGTAAAGCACCTTGAGCTTGGCGGTATCACGACAGGTCAGCTGCAAAGTCGCCTCCGTCAGGCCAATTTTTGTGGCTGCCACGTCACGACAACTTGGAGCTGGCAAAGTAGTAAAGCTCTTCTCACCCGAGCCACCGGTATTACCGTCTCGATCCGTCCACTGAGCCTTATAAAAGTAGGTTGTGCCGGGGCGTAAATTAGTCAGATTGATGGTATGTCCAGTCACTTGGGTGGAATTAGCTACCTGATCGGGGTCGTATTGGCCACTTTTGGTGCCAAGTTGCACTTTCGAATCGCTCGCTCGCTCCGTGCTCCAAGATATCTTAGCTTTGCGGGTGCTGATGTCGCTCGAATCCGGCCCGGAAGTCAGCTTGGCCGGACTAGTGAAGCGACCAGTCGGTAGCTCATCGTCGGTATTACTAGCCGCGCCACAGTTATAAGCATTATCGCAGGCTTTGACGTAGTAATAGTAGCGTATCTGCTCCAGGCTAGCATCAACGAAGCTAGTCGCCGTCGTCGAGCCGATCTTATTAAAAACAAGATTGTCTGGCGAGCGGTAGATGTCATAGTGGTGCACACCGGAGCCAGCCAAGCTCGGCACTGCCCAGGATAAGGCCAGCTTCCAATCAGCTGTGTCTTTGATCGAAGCATCGACCACGCTCATGGTGCGCGGTGCACCCGGTGCGGCCGTATTAGCCGTGAAGTTGACGCTAGCCCGATTAGCATAATCGATATTACCAGCCTCATCACGAGCCACGATGTACATGGTGTTTAATCCCGGCTGGGTAGCATAAGCCCCGGCTGACAGGCTGGTGATGCCAGCTCCGGCAAAGGTACAAGTATTTGCAGCCGGCAAAGCATTGACGCTCCAGCAGTAATTGATGCCACTAGCTTGACCAATGTAAGTAGCTGGCGCGTTCCAGGAAAAGCTAAAGTTATTGCTGGTGCTAGTACCCGGGCTGACATTGAGGTTTTGCGGTGTGGTTGGCGCGCTGGTGCTGTAGTTAAAGTAAAGAGATCCTGTGCCATAAGAATTTCCAGCATTATCAACTAATTTTACAATCAAGTAATTCATTCCCTCAGCGATACGTACGCTATCCTCAGCTTTAGTAGTAAAAGAAGTAGAGCTTGCAGAAAATACATCGCCAAGACCACTAGTGTGGGCTGGTCCAAACCATTTCGTACTATTATAGTTATCACACTCCCCATCATAATTCGCAAAACTGTCTATGCAGTACTGTATGCCAGCTACGCCGGATCCATCGTCTTGTGGTCCCTGAAGGTAATCCCAGCTAATATTAAATATGCTCGAATTGACATAGGACGACGGTCCGTGCATTTGCATAAAAGCTCCTGGCGGATTATTATCAAAACCAAATTGATACTGGGCACTAGAGCCAGCATAAACATTATTTAGGCTATCGATCGCTTTAATATTGAGATAATAAGTCGAGCCATTATCAAACCAATGGCTTACATTATCTAAATTTATATTCGGACTTGACACGACATACTGACAGGCTCCACCACTATCTATCGGGCTTGAATCATAAATTCCACCTTTTGTACTGATTGGATCACCAGTTTGATCTGTGCCAATATAGACACAATACCCTTTAATTCCTGACCCACTATCAGTTGCGGCAGTCCAAGAGAAGTACGGTGATTGATTGTTTGTCCAGGCATTGGTGATAGTATCACCTGAAATTGTCCGCTTCATCACTAAATTCGAAGCATTAGTACTCGGTGGAACTGCATCATTATCGTGTTCTAGCGTGATATCAGCTAGATTGAGTGTACTACTAGCCCCATCCGACAAATAAACCCGATACTGCAAATAGCGCTCTCCAGCAGATACGCAATTACTAGCTGAAATGGCCGAACCGCTAGCAAGTAAAGTACAAGAATCTAGATCTGCCTCACCGCTCATACCAGCATCATTACTACTACGTACTGCCGCGCCTATGATTCCACTGCCACTCGAGTTCAAGTTGACATTACCATAATAAGCACCCACTCCAGCATCAAACACAGCCGAGGTCAGGGTACCTACTTTTCCACTCTGAGACTGCTCTATGCCGGTTGAGTATGCATCCGGATTCATGTCAGCAATGGTTTGATATGCTGCGACGGAGCTGATTTTAAAAGTTGTTCCATATTGGTAAACTTTAAACCTAGCATCAGTCACCCATCCCATCCCGGAGTTATGATTTCCTACAAAATTATATTTATTACCATTATCAAGGCTGTAATACACGTCAGTGCCACCAGTACCAGATCTAACTATTGCTTTAAATCTAATTTCTTGAGTATATGCAACTTTGAAATTATTATATGTAGAAAAGCCATCTGTTCTGTTGTAGATAATGCCTAGCTCATTACAAGGATAGTTTTCTGCTCCAAATCCTGGGGAAAAATCAAACGAATAGAATTCATTTGTCATCCAACCTCCGGGTATTTCGTGACAGCCATTTGCCACATGTTCTGTAGTCCATTCATATGCCCTATCAACGGTACGATCTAATGAATTGGTCATACTTACACTATTAGCGCCATTTGAATTAATTGGTAAAGTAAGTTTGCCACCAGAGACCGATAAGCCATTATTTTGATCAATATTCCACTTCGCCCCATCCAGGCTGCTCCCAGAAAAATCATCATAAAAATCTAGAATATTAACGTCCGAATCACTGGTGGCGGCGCCATTACCGTAGTACATATAGAAATTATTTAGGCCAATCGTAAGCGTGGTTAGTTTGACATAAACTGTTGCCGAGACTGAATTTGTCTTCTTCATCACAAAATACGGCAGCTCCGTACCATCGGTAGTCGTAAATCGCAGGTCGCCAAAGTCGGCCTGCATGTCTGAGTCATAGGCTACATCGACCTTGACGACCACATTCGTGCCGACCGTGCCAGCGTTATTGATGCCAACTTTCTTGCGCTTGACCCACATCGCGTCACAGCTGGCATTGTTGCACCAATCACTGATTGTAGCTGTGTCTAAGGTGAGCTGGCCTGCTGTAGAAGTTACAACATTGTTTGCGCTATCGTATTGATTCCCCGTGTTGGTACCGACGCCACCACTCCAATCGGATTGATTCCAATCGCTATAGGCTCGAGCTGGGCTGATCGCTGTGGTAAAAACTGCCAAGCCGATCATGACATAGACTAAAATATGCGAGCCAACTGCCGCATAGTGAAATTTGCGATGATGCTTGTGCTGGTGATAGCTGGCGTACCAAGTCGATTTACGCACCAGCTGGCGATGAGCCTTGGTTGTTGTTTTGGCTCTAGTCGACGAGCTTGCGGCCTGAGCCCAGATTATCGGCAGAGCAGCTGCAGCACCAGCTAGCTTGACGCCTTTTTTGGTAGCTGTCTTGCTTTTGATTGCTATTTTTTGGCCACGACATTTACCTACCTGATAACCGTCAGCAAAGCTACGGCCCGCAGCAGCTTGCTTTTTGGCCACCACCCAATCACGTGCACGTCGTTTGCCCTGGCGGTATCCACAAGCAAAGCCACACTTCGAGCGAGTGCAAGTACAATTATTTGTTGTTTTCACTTTTGGCATTTGATTTTTTGTTTACATCAACTGGTTTACATCGACTGTTTGGACACAATTGAAAACTATTGTCATTATTCTACTACAAACACAAGCACTATTACTAGCCTTTTTGAACAAATATTTTATTGTCTCGTCTGACTTTACAAAGTGAATTAGTCAATAAGCTCTACTTACTCAGAATACTAGCAACGACTTCGACTGTCTCGTCAGGATCAAGCTCGCTTTTGACTAGGTATTTGACCGCCCCTTTAGCTAATGCCTCGTCGCGCTGAGCTTGATCGCTCAGATTAGTCAGCATGACAACGGGGATATCCTTGGTGGATGGCTCTTGCTTGAGTGCTTCGAGCACCTCGATACCATTGAGTTTGGGCATCATAATATCAAGTAGGATGATATCAGGATGAATCTCCTTAGCTTGTACTAAACCAATTTCACCATCGAGTGCTGTCTTGATGTCGTATTTGCGGAGCTCAAAAATCTTGACATACATGCGAGTCAAAAATGGATCGTCTTCAATCAGTAATACTGTTTTCATGAGTCTTATTATAAATAATAGTTGTGATTCTGGAAAGAGACTTTATGCGTCAGGGAGTTGCGATTTGGTAGTCGGCAAGCTAAAGACAAAGCTGCTACCGTGGTTTTTCTGGCTCTGAGCGAGGCTTATCTCACCACCCATCATCTCAGTCAACAACTTGGCAATATATAGGCCGAGCCCGGTCGAGCGGCGTGATTCGCGCGTCAATATTTTCTCATCAGCACTCTGAAACTTGTGAAACAGTAACTTCTGGTTGGCCTGACTAATGCCCGAGCCAGTGTCATCGACGAAGATCTGCAAGTATTTATCGGGAGTTGTTGTTATTTTTACATTTATTCCGCCGCTCGTGGTATGGTTGAGAGCATTTGAGATGAGATTGATGAGGATCTGGCTGACTCTTTTAGGATCAGCGTAAGCTGGCGGTAATTCGCCTTTGCCCTGCCGCATTAGTTTGAGATAGAGGCCTTTTTCTTTGGCTGTAGCAGCAAACTCGTGGATTATTTTTTCTGATAATTTATCAACCGCGAAAAACTCCGGCACTATACTGATCTTACCTTGCTCCAGACTCGATGTCTCTAGATAATCGTTGACAATACTGATGAGTCGTTCTGAAGACAGCGCGATATCTTCGGTCAGCTCGCTAAACGTCGGGTCGTGTAATTTATCTTGGTATATTTTGTTCAAGATCGAGGCATTGCCGCGGATTGTCGTCAGCGGTGTGCGCAGTTCATGACTGGCAATCGACAAAAATTCCTCTTTAGAACGTTGCATAACTCGCTCTTCGGTGACATCATCGACCACTACCACGACACCGGTCGCTAAACTATCACGGTGCTCTACGATAGGTGCCATATGCATGCGCAACACCTTGCCCTCATAATCAATATCTTTTAATGAAACAGCCGCTCTACGCTGCAGACAACTCTGGATATGAGTTTTTATTTTGAAATTATCAAGCAGTAATGGAGCTGTATGTGTTGTTTTTTTCTCAACAGTTTGATCTACTATTTGTTCGAAAATTTTATTACAGCTCAATTGCTCAAGGTCATTATCGAGTATAACCAGCCCCAGCGGCAAACTATCGACGGTAGCTTGCAGGCGCGCGTGTTCTTCGCGCAGCTGAGCGGTTTTGAGCTGCACTTTTTGTTCGATATGCGCGTTGGTCGCCTTGAGCTCGTCTTCGAGCTGTTTCTGATCTTCAAGTACATTAGTCAGAGCCTCACGACTATCAGATAGTAATTTATTATGTTGTGATAATTCTGACAACGCTTGAGTTAGTTCAGCCTGATTATGATCTTTGATTTGAGCTTCGTTTTGTAATTGAATAGTCATTGTTTCGAGTTGTTTCTCCTGATCGTACACCGCCTGATTGATAGACTCATACTTCCGCTTATAGAGCATGAGGCCGACTGAAATTAGAAGCATACTCAAAACCGCCGTTAAAACCATCTGGTTGTCAAAATTACTCGGACGAAGGTGGGAAAATTGAGCAACCAAAATCAGGCCGATATTGATAGCTAGAAGAATTATTGCCGATTTAAATCGCTCAATTAGGATGATTACCACCGGGCCGATAAAGAGCCAAAAAATACCGTAATTTGTGTTGTACATGACATAGAGAATGATCGCAAAAAGTGCGAGATTAATAATGATTCGAGCAAAAGTGGTGTTGCTAAATACTCGTGTGATTATCATGGTCAATAGGCACACCGCGATAAAGCCGCCGATAAAGAGCGTGGTCGCCATGTCTAGGCTGTGCTTGATTAGTGCCGAGTCGATCAAAGCCAATACTCCGCCAGCTATGCCGATAGTTAAAAATAACTGGATAAAGCTACTTTGAACTTCAAAATCACGATTGATTGAAGGCCGCGTTGAGGAAATTTTATTCATGCTTATCTCCTAGCTCAGCTAGGCGTTTTTTGAGCTTGGCTACTTGACGTTTGAGCTCTACCATTCGTAATTCGCGACCAACCATCAGATTATTAACTCGCTCCATCTGAGATGAGCGCTGCTGGGCGTTGGACTCGGCTTTTTGCTTGAGTGCATAAGCTGCTTTGAGCTCATCGTTTTGATCGAGATTACGACGTACCAAACGAGCCATATCACCCAACTCATCGCCACGAGTAAGTAATTTGTTCATATGTTTACTTTGGCCTTTTTTGATGGCATCGGCGATATGACGCATCGGTCTGGCGACCATAACTTGAACGATAAAGCCGACAGCGAGCATCACGACCAATAATCCATATGCGAAGATTAAATATTGGTAATTATAGTCATTGACAAGTGATTTTAAAAAGGTCGAGTTAACTGTGGCAGAATAATGCGCGATCGTTTGGCCGCGCCAGTCAGTCATCGGTTGGGTAAACCTAACCAAGCCTTGATTCAGATCATCACCTTCAGAAGCTTGACCATCACGGCGTAAGCGTAAATCAATCGCGCTATTTTTTTCGACACGATCGATAAAATCAGCATCGAGCTTGTTGGCTACTATCAAATAGCCTTGTGGCTGAGACTGGCGCTCGACATCTGCAGTCGGCTGTATCGGTGCAATAAAAACTTTGTAGATATCATCATTGTTTGTTGTAAAAAAATCTACAAAATAGCCCTTGTTGAATAATTCTTTGTGGTTTTTAGCCAAATCAATCGGTGGCGATGAGAGAGTATTTTTGGTAGCACTATATATAGTCTTATATGATTTATCGAGCACCCATGCATCTGTCGTGCGATAAGTCTCAACTCCTGAATCTATATTTTCAGCTAGCCATTTGTGATCTACTTGCTGGACACTAGCTACCATTTCATCCCAGACCGTATAATCACGCGCAAATATGCGCTCTAAGTCATAAGAAGAGTCGATCGACGATTTGAATGCATCTATCTTTTCTTGGCGATACTGCAAGACGCGGCCGGCAGTTGCTTTTTTGGTGATAGTACCACGGTAGATAATGGCCCCGAGTGCCAGCAAGAGCAGTAAGCCGACGAGCAAAGTTACTTTGATGTATAAACGATTATAACGATCTAGTAACTGTCGCATTATTCATGCCTCAAAGCATCAATTGGGCTAATACGGCCAGCTCGACGAGCCGGGTAAGCGACCACGATAAAGCCAATTAGACAGGTGAAGATCAAAATCCCCAGTATTAGCCAAACTGGGATATAAAACATCGAGATATTCTGACTAACGCCTTTGTTTTTGGCATAATTCATCAAAAACGCATTGACACTACTGCCAAAACCCCAGGCCGCAATTATACCAATCGAGGCGCCGAAAAAAGATAAAACTAATGCTTCAATGATGAATAATCGCCGGATATCACGTTTGCGTGCGCCAAGTGATACCAACAAACCAATCTCTCGGGTACGCTCTAATAGTGAAATGGTCAGCGTATTGAACATTCCCAGTACAGCAATGACCATACCAATGCCGCCAAATCCAGCCAGTAAGACATTTAAGATAGTGAAAACCTGATTGATTTGCTCTATCGTATCAATCGGCGATGAAGTCGAAAGACCAAAACTTTCGATTTGTTTTCTAGTACTTGCGACTTTTGAGCCGTTATTTACCACCACCTTGAGTTGGCTATAATCACCATAGCCAGCCTGCTCAAAAATCTTATCAGTTGCAAAGACCTCTGCTCCACTCCCAGTCTCCAACACGCCAATGATAGTCATTTCTTTTGTAAAATCACTTGATTCTGACTTCGTTGAGGTGGTTTTAATTGTTGTATTTTTATCATCAGGAACGATTATTTTCATCTTTTTACCGACCACTTTGCTTGGATCATTGATGCCCATAGTCTTTAATAACGAAACATTGACTAAAATATCACTGCTATTGTCGAGTGCTAATTTATTACCTGCCACTAGGCGTAATGATGATAAATCAAGATAGCTTTGATTGGCGCCATAGATGACCGAATCGGTAGTCGAATTTTGATATGATACCTTGCCGGCGAAGGAATAGGTTTTGCCAATATCAGAAACATCTGAGTAATTCTCAAACTTCGCAATCATGTCTTTATTAAGATGCAGTACTTTTGGCTTTGGGTTGGTCACATCGATAGCTTTGACCGACTTCGAACCAACTACTTCTTTGGTAACTAATCTCTGCAAACCAAGGCCGAGTGAGACCAAAAATACAATCGCACCAATGCCAATCACAACTCCACCAATAGTCAGCCATGTCCTGAGCTTTTTAAAGATAAGATTCTTATAGGCCATTAGGATTAGAATTCTAAACTTAATGTATTTGGCTTGATATTTTTGTTTTTCAAGCGTGTGCGGAGCAGTTGATGGATGGTGTTGTTTATTTATCATCACTTCCCTTTTCTTCTTCTTCAATAAGCGACTTTAGAGGTGCGGAAATGTCAGCTAGTGATTTAGCTGATGATGACAGATTGTGACTAGATTTTTTTGATACCTTCAAGGCTTGGGCAAATTCCTTCATCTTTTCGGCTTTTTCGTCTTGGTTTAAGCCATAACGGCCGGCTTGCTCGATCAATACACCGTCTTTGATCTGCAAACGATGATCGCTGAGTGATAAATATTCCAGGTTGTGCGTCACCAAAATGACAGTTTTGTTCATTTTATTTTTCAGATCACTCAAAAGATTCATAATCATATCACCATTTTTGGTATCTAGATTACCAGTCGGCTCATCGGCAACAACCCAGCTGGGGTTGGCTACTAATGCACGGGCCATCGATACACGCTGTTGCTGACCACCTGAGAGCACTGTCGGCCTTTTATCAGCCAAATCTATCATTCCCACCATATCTAGTGTTTCTTTGGCAATCAGATTGGCTTGTTTGCGACTATAGCCTGACAAATAAAGCGGCATTGAGACATTATCGACCACGTCTAGACTATTAACCCAATAATTTGTCTGATACACCATGCCTAGTGTGCGCGCCCTAAAATTGGCTCTTTGATCGGTATTAAGAGCATACAGATCCATCCCGTCGATAATAAATTTTCCCTCGGTCGGCGGCTCCAACCCGACTAAGGCATTTAAGAGCGTCGACTTACCACTACCCGATGGGCCATAGATGATGGTAAATGAATTTTTTGGTACGACAAAATTCAAGTCTTTGAGTACATGTACAGTCTCGGTTTCGAGAAAGAATTTCTTATTGATATGCGAGCCGATAATTAGATTATCTTTGCTGCTAATAACGTCTGGTGTTGGTTGGGTCGTGGTCGCCATTATTTACCGACAAACCCAAATATTTTTTGTAAGGTATTGAAGATAATCGAGAGTACACTATCGCTGGCTCGACCAATGATCGATGATTGAGGCTCGGATTTGGCCTGATTGCCGGCTTTGTCCTTTGAAAGAGCGCGCACATTATATACTTTGGCGGTTGATAAGTCAGATATGACAACCGTGTGCTCGGTATTCATATTAGCATCTTCGGTGGTCTGACTGGTGGTATTACTACCAGTCGATCCTTCGCCATAACCAACTTGGCTAGTAGATGGTTCATCTGTCTTCCAGCTTACAATCAGCTGGCCGCGAGCTTCACTACCGCTACCACGAATGGTTGATTCGACCGACAAATCTTTGATCTTGGGCGGTCTGGTATCAAGTGCTGTGTGGAAGGTTTGGCGGTCGGAAGTAGCTAGATTGCCAGACCCATCACGCGATCGAGCGACCAAGAAATATTCGCTATTATCTTGCAACTCACGAATAATCATCTCATGATCGGTCTTTAGCTCAGAATCAGTTTTTTCTAAGCCACCGCTACCAGTGACGCCGTAATTGATCTCCGAATTGGTCGGTGTATTGGTCTGCCAGGTTACTCGTTGGGTGCTAGTTGGCTCACCAGTGACGGGTTCAAACTTGAGATTGGAGATTTTTGGACGTTGTGGCGTAGTAAACGAGAAAATATTACCCTCATACTCATTATTATCTTCATCGTAAGTGTTGATGCGATAGTAGTACTTGCTACCATCTTCGAGTCCGCCGAGCTCACTGCTATAAGTTGATTCGGAAAGTGACGTATTAATGACTTTGGTACCGCCAAAACTTTCACTTTTGCCGTAATACAATTTGACTTTGGCTGCACCTTTGGATGTAAATTCTACAACTGCGTTACTCAATCCAATACTCTTGGTCGTAACTTCTTTAACACTCGGAGCTGGGCTAGTCACAAATGAATATTCACTCGATGAGCCGGTATTGCCATCCTCATCAGTCCATTTCGCCTTAAAGTAATAGGTCGTACCAGCAGCGAGATTGGTTAGATTAATCTCATGCGCGGTCACTTGATTGGAGTTAGACACCTCATCACCAGCATATGTACCTGATTTAGTGCCTAATTGAATCTTCGAATCACTATTGCGGTCGGTACTCCAAGCAATCGTCGCCTTTCGAGTACTGATACTATCCACTTTGGGCTCTGCCACCATAACGGCAGACGAGGTAAAGCGGCCAGTTGGATATTTTGTCACTGTCGTGCTAGCGATGCCACAATTATTAGCACTATCGCATGCTTTGACATGGTAATAATAGTCTTGTTGCGATAAACCAATATCGACAATACTGGTTGCTGTTGTCGTCGCTACAACATTAAAGTTGACGTTATCGGTCGAACGATATATTTTATAGCTTGATACGCCCGAGCCAACATTGGTTGGAGGCTCCCAGGTTAGAGCAATTCGCCAATTACTGGTTGATTTGATAGATGCATCAACGGCGTCGGGATTATTTGGTGCGCCGGGAGCAGAGGTATTAGCCGTAAAGGTCGTGCTTGCATAGGTCGCGTAATTGATATTACTCGACTCATCTCTAGCTACAACATAGAAAGTATTATCACCTGGTTGAGTGGCAAATGGCCCGGCACTGAGATTGGTGACGCCAGCCGAGGTATAGGTGCAGTTATTGGCATTTGGAACGGTGTTGACGGTGTAGCAGTAGGTCAAGGTGCTGCCATCGGCTGGTCCGACGAAAGTGGCTGGCTTTTGCCATGAGAATGCGAACGAGTTGGCTGTGTTCATGCTCGGGGTGGGCGTTAACGACTGCGGCGTGGATGGTGCACCGGCAGTATTGACCTTCAAAGCAGCTGTCGTGTAAGCGGTCGTAACATTACCAGCATTATCCCAAGTTCTAAAGTATATAGTGTTGATCCCATCTGCAATATTGGCAAAGTCAGGCGTATTTTGCGTCGTGTAAGTTCCATCATTGGTGAGTAGATCTGACATATCCTGAGTACCACTATGCGCGTCCCCATACCATGGACTGCTATTGCCAATCCGATACTGCAGCCCAGCCAAGCCAGAGTTAGTATCACTAGGTGCATTACCACCGGCCGTCTCCCATGTTAGATTGGCTGTTTTGGTATTGATAAAGCCAGATGGCGAGGTCACAAATGCCGGATTAGTTGGTGGTGTGTTATCAAATCGGAATTGAAATTGGGCATTTGTGCTGTACAAATTACCAGCATTATCAATCGCTTTGATGTTTAGATAGTACGGATTATCTGATGTACTCAGAGCTGTTGCCAAATATCCTGAAGTTGCCAAATCAATATCAGTCGATGAGATCAAAAACTGACAATGCCCACCAGAGTCGATTGGACTATTGCCAAGTAGACCTTTGGTGCTAACTGGGTCTGATGATGATGTCTGGCCTAGGTATAAACAATAGCCTTTGATACCCGATCCTCCGGTATCTGTGGCCGCCGTCCAGCTAAAGTACGGCGAAGCACCATTAGTCCAGGCATTTGAGCCTAAATTCGGACCGCCACTAGCTTTTTTGGCCGTTAGATTGCTGGCGTTGGCATCAGGGCTAGTTGTGTCTGAGGTGGAATCTAGACTGACTTGGTTCAAGGTCACCTGCTGTGTACCATCCCCTTGCATGATTGCCTGCCAGCGAATACCAGAAAATGTCACCGGAAAACTACTAATTGCCGCTGTTGCTTGGGCCTTGGTATTTGATTGAGCTAAGCTGGATGAAGTTACCCAAGCCGAACCATTGTGATATTTCCAGCTAACTCCGCCATCATCACTAAAACGATATTTGATAGTACCGCCATTGAGCGTCTCGGTCGAGCTGAAATTATCCCAAGACTTGATATGATCAGATCGGAAGTTGGCACCAAGCGAGATAACTTGTGCGATATTAGAATATGGTAATGTCTGAAAACTGCCACGCGACGTGTCACTAATGCGGATTTCATCGAGTGCGGCAGCGGCGTAGCCTTGGTCAACGCTAGCCGCCGAGCTACCGAAGCCGCGACCAACCAAAAGCTGTTGCGGCCCATCACTCATGGTTAAAGACTTATTGGTCGTGCCAGCACTTACGCCATCAATCAAAATCTCCATGGTGGTACCATTGTAACGAGCAGCTAGGTGATGCCAATTGGTGTCTTGCGAGGTAGCGGATGACTGCAAAAAGCCATTATCGCCATACGACCAGACCATCGCATCACTATTAGCACCATCACCGGTGCCGACATATAATTTGCCATGATGGACTGTCATTGTCCTGATATTCTCGATGGTAGTATCAAGCCAGCTGCCATTCACACCATCACCACCAACCTGCGTCCAAGTCGTACCGTTGTAGCGCCAAACTTCACCATCACCCGTACTGGCTCCAAGACCAGCGTAGAGCTCGCCATTATATACGGCCATCGAACGAACCCATTCATAATTATTAGCGTCGAGCCAACCCAGATTGTCCACGCCATTACTATCACCACCAATTTTAGCCCATGACGGCGAGCCGCCATCACAGCTGGTGCAAGCCCAAACTTCGGCGTCGTTATTTGGCGGCCCGCTGCCGCTATTACCAAGTCCGACTACCAATTTGTCGTTATAAATAGCCAGCGATGTAACATCTTCATATATGGTATTCCAGCTACCGCCAAGCCCACTACCACCAACCTGCGTCCAAGTCGTGCCACTACCACTATAGCGATATAGTCGCGCTTGATTGGATGAATAACCAATCCCAGCATACAAGACGCCTTTATAAGTCACCATCGAGGATACTGAGTAATGACCTGTTCCCCAGTTACCCGAAGCCGTACCACCTACCCATGCCCAAGCCGGTGAACCGCCATCACAGCCAGTGCACTCATACACCCTGCCATCACCAGCGCCATTATTACCCAGTCCAGCGTACAATTTGCCATTGGCGACACTGAGCGAATTGACTGTTTCAAAGGTCGTGTTCCATGGTGTGCCAGTACCCACACCATCACCACCTACTTTTGTCCAACCGGGATTATCCCAACGCCAGACTTCAGCGTCCAATGTGCTAGTGCCTAGTCCGACGTAGAGTTTATTTTTGTAATTCACCATGCTCATGACCGATTCGTGTGTACCAATTCCCCAGCCAGAATTGATACCTTGACCACCGATGATGGTCCAATTACCACTCGATGGATCTTGCTCCCAAACAGTCGCATTGCCGGCCACCGTATAGCCTGTACCAACATATAATTTTCCACCAACTGTTGTCGATGAATCAACACTTTGTAAATTATATTGCCCCCAACTTTTATTGACGTAACCACCACCAATCCTGACGCCTCCCCAATTTGGCGAACTATCGCAATTTGTACACTTCCAGACATAAGCTTCAGTCCCAGTCAAACCAGCATAGACGGTCGTTCCATCCACTACCAAAGCTCTAATGCTATTGTGGGTTGCATTCCAACCACTATTAACACCGTCTCCGCCAACTCTAGTCCACGAGCCATTGTAGCGCCAGACTTCATCGTCACCATTGAGCGAGGAGCCAGTGCCAACATAAAGCGTACTGCCATTATTGGTTATGCTATAAATGCCCTCTTTGTCGACACCAAAATTAGCCGAGCTCCCTAGCTTGGTCCAACCAGTTCCGGTCGGCGTGCAATTTACCGTCACATCACAAGACCAGATTTCGGCATCGGTATCAGTAGTTATGCCTGTGCCGACATAGATCGTATTGCCGTTTGAGGCCAGTGCTAGAACATATTCGGCCACCGACCCCCAACTCTGGCCACCAGATCCAGAACCATCGCCACCAAGTTTGACCCAAGTGGCTGAGCCTGGTGTGGCACAATTGGCCGTGCAACGATAAACCTCCGCATCACCGGCCGTTGAACCAAGCCCAATCACCGGATTACCGCCTACTAATGTCATCGAATAAACCACCTCGTAGCCTGCCCCCCAGCCACGCGTATAGCTAGCCGAGTAGCCACCCAAATGAGTCCCATTCCAACTTGGATTAGTCTCGCAACTAGTACAAACCCAGACTTGTCCCATATTTGAGCCTGTACCAAGGCCAGCCCAGACTGTCGAGCCATTTACTGCCAACGAAAAAACGCCATTAAAGGCATTGCCAGCCCATCCAGAGTTCAGACCATCACCACCAATTTTTGTCCAAGAGCCGGATTTGAAACGCCAAACATCACCATCATTGGTACCAGTCCCCAACCCAGCATAAAGCACGTCTGTGCCATTAGTCGCCAACGACAGAACTTCTTCATAGGCATTGCTACTGATCTCATTATTCCAGCTACTGTTGATCCCATCACCGGCAATTTGTGACCAGATGCCGGTACCGATATTGTATTCCCAGATCTCAGCGTCATTGGTGCTACCACCTAAGGCGACGTAAATACTGCTACCCATCTTGACTGTGGCTCGGACATTATTTTTGCCATTTTGGTCCCAGCTGCGCTTTACCTTGGCACCGTTGTTGGCCAACATATCGTAGCCGGCTTGCTGGGTCCAACTAGTCGAGCCAGAATTTTCTAGCTCATAAGTTACTTTGCCGGTTTCGTTGTCGTAGTAGAGTCGATACTTACCCTTATCTAAAATAGTCTGACGATATGGTGATGAACCGGCCGAGAAAGGATTGGCAAACTTCACCCAAGATTCGAGCGTGTTATTGCCAGTCAACGAAAGCGAGGCAGAATCTGGCGCAGCGGCAAATTGACTGCTGCCATTGAGCGTTAGAGCGCCATTGAGGTTGCCCGTGCCCCAGCTCGGTGAGCCTGTAGCGGTGGCGTTATTAGCATTGCCGGACGAATCAGTTAGCGTCGATCCCGAGCCGTCATCGAGGTGAAACAGACCTTTGGTATTGCCATCAGTGCTATAATTTTGAGCTTTTAGGCGGGCTGTATTGCCAGATATCTCAACTGCTGAGCTGTCAGACAAGCTGTAGTCACCCGGTACAGAGAAGTTCCAATTATCAAAATTGTCTGAAGCAAAAGCCAGCTTAAACAAGCCCAGATTAGCTATTGCTGCTAATACGACGACTGCTAAGACAGTTAAATGAACATGCTTATGGTAACGATATCGGTGCCAATCGTGATACCAACGATATTTATTTTCGATCCTAATGTGAGATCGTCCAATTGTATGGCGCGAGGTACGCTTAAGAGTATTAGCGCCCCAGATAACAGAAAGCATCAACAACCCAAGTCCTGACTGAACGCCGGTCTTAGATTTATGGCCCACTCGACTAATTTTACGTTTGGTTTTATCTTTCCACATACACAGACAGGGATTATACCCAAAATAAACTTATGCTTATTTTAGCAATTATTTAATTTCAATTCAAATGGCTAATCCGATTATGATTTACCCACATGTTAGTTTTCCACACTGGTTAAAATGTTTTCCACTTGCTTTTTTATCAGTAGTATGACAACATGTTGACATGTTTTGTTTGTTTTGTAATAATGAGAGTACGGACGTCGTGAACTCGCGCTTGACTAAAGGTGGAAGTCAGGTCTGGCGGCGTCGTAAGTGTAATGTGTGTGGTAAGGCAGCAACGACTTATGAGCGGTTTGATATGACGCATCTCATGATTTTGACCTCTTCTCCTAAAAAGAAGACCAATCAACTGATTGAGACGCCATACAGCCGCTCAAAACTTTTTTATAGCTTGGCCAAAGCATTTACCGAAAGCAATCAAGAGATTAGCCAGGTTGATGGCCTACTCGATACCATCGAGACAAAGCTATCTCAGACTAATCAAATCAAAATGGAGTGCAATGAGCTTACTTCTCTAGTACTCGAAACAATTAAGCCGGTCAATCTATCAGCATTTATGTATTATTTAGCTTCCCACGGCCAAATTTCTAATAATACCGAGCTTAAAAAACTCATCAAACAATATTAATTTACAGATTATATTTAGTCTTATTTCACATATATTTCTTGTTATAGCACTATAGTGATGTAGTTGCCATAATGCTTACCCTCTCTACTTTTAGATTACGGCCACACTTCCATGGTCATCCTGAATTTATTTCAGGATCTACTATTTTAAGTAACAAAAGTCATCTCCTAGCCCTACTTTTGGAGAATCCAAAAGTAGCAAAAGATTTCTCGCGCCTAGGGCTCAAAACTAGAGCCGCCAAAGTATGATTTTGCCTGGAAATACAGACTCGCTTACAGCTCAAAGCTGTATTTCTTCATCATTCAAAATCATACTGTGGCTTTCTGTTTTTCTGGTGGCGCATGGGGATAGACTCCCCTCGAGCCTGGAGCAACAGGAAGTTAATAGTTGCTTGCCGCAGTGATCCCGACTTGTCGGGACGACGAGAGCTGTTTGACCCCGACTTGTCGGGGGAGTTCTCGAAGTCGAACGAGGATAAGTAGGTATTAACGTTCCTAGCTTGCGACATAAAGGCTCATGCTTTTGGCACTACCTTTTATGCTAAAAGGTAGTGAAGAAGGATTTTTGGATTATGCAAAAGTAGAGAGAAAGATCCTGAAAAGTGAGCCAGCGAGCGCTGTTCAGTATGGCAAAGAAAATGCTAACCAAAAAGCACCTCAATATGGGCGCTTTTTTATATAATCCAGATTTTAAAGCTTATTCTTTGCCGTCTTCAGGAGTCTTGCTGTCAGCCTCTGGCGCGTCACCTGCCTCCTCTTCACCTTCGTTGACACCTTCAGGTACAGCCTCGCCAACTTCCTCATCAAGTGCTTCAAGCTCTTCGTCGCTACGTGGTGGCTCGACTCGAGCAATCAGCTCATATTCCTCAGTCAAAATCTTGACGTCAGCTGATACAGCCAGATCGGCTACGCTAATCGTTTTATCAAAATTATCCAGCACAGAAATATCAACTTCAATATTTGACGGCAGATTAGCTGGTAGAGCTTCGACTTCGACTTCTTCCAGATTGGTCATCAAGCTACCGCCATCTTGGAAGACAGCCGTCGACTCACCTGTAAAGTGTAGTGGCACAGTTGTTTTGATCAACTCATCCATCTTGACGCGATACAGATCAGCGTGAATTGGCTCATGCTTCAATGGTGAAAACTGGACATCCTGAATCAGGGCATTGACAGCTCGATCGTCACCTATCTTAACTAGCAAGATGCCATTATAGCCAGCCCGATCAAAAACTTGACCAAACTCACGCTCGTCAATCTCAATTGCCTCAGGTTCTTTACCATGGCCATAAATAACTGCTGGAAGTTTGCCAGCGGCGCGCAATTTCTTGATTGCCTTACCTCTTGAGTGTCGTTTGACTGCAGCAATACTGATTTTTTCCATAAAAAATAAAAACTCCTAAAGTATCCTCTTTAATATTGAGAATAAAACTATCCTATTATAGCCTATTATCTTAGATTACTCAAGTCACCTGAGTAACTTGAAAGAAACAAGTGGAACTCAGCGATTTCACCAGCCGAGATCTCTCCTTTGGCTGTGAATTTGGCTTTCTCCTTTGGCTTGAGATCTGATTTACGAGGCTGGACTATAGGTTTCTTGGATTTTACGGTGGCTTTTTTGGTGGCTGGTGTTGTTTGGCCACTTAATAGCACTGTTGCTAATACTGGCAATGAGCAATCGTGGCAATTAAGCTGCATAAAGCAGTGGCTATCGACTTTTCCTAAAAACTTAATATCATCAAAATGATAACTGGAGCCGCATGATGGGCATTTGTAAAAGACCTGTAGATTTTTAATCAACTCTTGGAAGTTTTTTCCGTTCATGCATTCTCCTCTTGTGAAGTGCTTATCCATAGGATATCACTATCAGGTGTGATGAGTCAATCTAAGCATAAGATTTTAAGCTTTTTTACCATTAATCCGGCGATATTTCAGTAGCTCGAGAATACCAATCAGAAAGACCATCATGATAATCATACAAAAGATCGCCAAAACCTTCTGGCTGGTTGACGTAAAGAGTGCCATTGAGCCAAAAAAGACCGAAAATGAATAAATTATTAAAACTGCTTGCCGCTGCGACAGACCAGCATCGAGCAATAGAAAGTGCAGGTGACCACGATCGGCTGCAAACGGCGACCGGCCAGATAATATTCGGCGCATTACAGTCCACAGCGCATCAATAATCGGTAGGCCTAGTACCAGCAGAGCCGTAGCGAGCTTCGCCCCTGACATGATGGCCAAAATCCCCAGAGCCATACCCAAAAAATAGGCCCCGGAGTCACCGTTAAATATCTTAGCAGGATAGAAATTATAGAATAAATAGCCCAGGGTGGCGCCGGCCAACACAATTGAGATCAAGGCCGTACTAGGTTGCCCAACCCGCGGGCTAATTGAGAGAAAAAACATTACCATAGCTGCAATCCCGGCCACACCACCAGAGAGACCATCTAGCCCATCTAAGAAGTTGATCGTATTAGTCATGCCAACTAGCCAGATGACAGACAAAAAACTAGCCAAGATATTAATTGAGATAATCGTGCCAGCAAGACTAAAATTCCAAACCAGATAATTTAAGTCCAACACACCGCCAAACGGATTAGTCACGACATCAATGCTAATCTTAAAACCGACTGCCGCAATAACTGCTGCTAAGAGCTGGAAAAAGAGCTTGACCCATGGACTCAAGCGATAAATATCATCAACCAACCCGACTAAAAGTACAATTGTCCCGGCCACCAGCAGCCCAATAAACTGCAAGCTATAATTGGGTAAAAAAGCCACCGTGACCACCACAAAGCTCAAATAAATCGCTACCCCGCCGCCTCGCGCCATCACCCGTTTATGTATCTTGCGGTCATCACCAGACGGCTTGTCGACTGCCCCGACGGCAAAAGCGACCCGCTTGACAATCGGAATCAGTAGGGCTGCTAATACTAGACTGATCACAAATGGTACTAGGAAGATCATTTTTTGACTGCTTTCTCGGTCACTTTAAAGTCTAAATATTTGCCAATCATCAATCTAGTCTGAGCATCGATGGCGGCAAAAGAGCCGAAGACAATGGCTGTCACCGGCATCAAGACCCACTGCAAGAGCATGAAGATCGAGCGATGGCGCTTAACACGAGGTGGCCGTGGTGGCAAGGAAATAATGCTGATCCAGATCGTTACGAATATACCCAAAGTAGCGAATGTCATAATGCGACTAGCAACCACCGGCAGCTGATGCACCAGTACCATATTTTTGAAGTTGGGATTGATAAATAAAGGCAACCAGGCCGCAAAAGATAGGATTAGAGGCGCTGTTGCCCACGAAAAATGACCTTCGAGCAACCTGAAGATCTGGACAAACTTCTCAGCTAGACCAATCTGCTTATTTTTTACCATATTTTTAACAACATACGGAAAGTCGCTGACCCCCCAAGCCCACCGACGCAGCTGAACATACTGATTCTTAAAAGTCCGCAGATATGTTCCTGATAAAACAGCGTCCTGATAAATTGGTGTAAATACCGGCACCACCTGATGATCGCCGTCATAAGCAAAATAAGTCCTCCAGAATTGATGGCCATCCTCGACAATCGTCTCGGTCGACCAGAAGTCAGTATCGACCAGTGTTTCTAGGCCTTGGGCATGAGAAGCAAAGTTACGCAGTCGATGCGGCCTAATTGTCTCAATAATCAACCAAAACGAATTACCGGTAGCAATAATCCGGACCGGTGCTGGTACGTCCCAGATATTGTTAAAAAACATCGGAATGGGCTGGAATGACTTGTGCTTGCGATTTGGATCGGTTGTATAGAGATAGGTCAGGTAATTGAAATACTCGCTGCTAGCCCGATTATCAGCATCTAAGGTGGTTACTATGACGTGCTCTCGTTTGATTTCGCGCTCGTCAACGTATTTGAGTAGCTGGCGGCCGGCAAAAGTGATATTGCCGCCCTTACCCCCAACCTCACCAGCAATATCAGCCGGGTGGCGGACGGACAGAAAGCCGCCAAACTTTTTGGCATACTCTTTTTCGATAACAGCGACGTTGTCGGCCGTTTTTTGACCGCCTCGCTCTTCGTAAGCAATCACTAGGATGATGCGCTTCAGATTGTATTTTGAGTCTATCAGTGCCTCAATCGAGGGCCTAAGCGTATCGATGGACTCGTTGTAGACAGCCAGTATTACCGCCTGGTAAATATCCTTTGGCCTTAGCAAGGTCTGGGATTGCTCCATAAAGCGCTGCAGATCAAGCACATTCTGACGCTTATCGCGGAAATTATTAATCAGGTTGCGATTGTGCTTGGTCGGCACTAGGTGGTGGAATATATTAGGTTTACGAATCCGCCTGTACGAATCTTGAGCCGAAGCCAGTCCAGCCTCCAGATCAGCCAGCTGCTCGACCCGAGCCCCCCAATCAATCTTACGAGCCCGGTGTAATTTATTGTAGCCACGCACCAGCGAGGTGCTCATCCGAACCGACTTAAGTAGCCACATCAGATCAAAAGCAATAATGAAATAGGCAGCCCACTCCGGCACAAAGGCACTCAGTATTATCGGACTCAAAAGCACCAACCAAGTTACCAAACCAGGTACGATCTCAAAGAATCGGTAAAAAATACGCGAATCAGCCACACTCATACCGATTGGTCGAACTGGCCGTTGTACTTTTTTGAGCCTAATTTGCGCCATAATTAATCGTCGTAAAGCCTAAAAGTATTACTAAAGCTAAAATCGCCACCATTAAACTAGAAAGCAGCAAAAATAAGCTCATTACTCGGTTGCGCTTATAACAAACAATGGCCAATAATGTGTTTGCAATCATCACCAAAGTAGCAATTATTGCCAAGTCATAGAGCTGGCGCCAGCTACCAAGTTGGTCAAAATTCGCCAAGCTAGTGTAGCGCACCGGCACCTGGAGATCAGTCTTATGGATGTGCACCAGAGACCAGAAAACTGTAAACGCCAAGAGACCAGCATTCACCACCAATAATGTCACATACCAACTATTTTTGAAAAAAGAATGACCTGTCAGCTCGTGCTTAAGGTTATTTAGTCGTTTCATCTAGCACTTATTATAGCATTTACTAGGTTAATTGAGTATTAAGGGTGTTATTATCAAGGCACAAACCAAGCTAATCTAGCTATAGAATACCTAACACAAAATCATGAGCAAGAGATGACTGTTTGTGGCTTGAAGAAGGAGGCTTTGTACTTAAAACAAAAGCGATATTTGAAAAATATTATGCTAGTTGTAGTACAAAACAACGTGGAGCCACCTGCCGGGATCGAACCGGCGACCTACGCTTTACGAAAGCGCCGCTCTACCAACTGAGCTAAGGTGGCACATCGAGTATGTTTATTTTAACAGCTTATCACGCTCTAACTTATTTTCCTTCAGGTTGAGCGATGATTCTATAGCTCGCTCATGCGAGACACCAACTTAAGCTAAGGTGGCACGTCGAGTATGTTTATTTTAACAGCTTACCACGCTCTAACTTATTTCCTTCAGGTAGAGCGATGATTCTATAGCTCGCTAACGCGAGACACCAACTTAAGCTAAGGTACCAACTGAGCTAAGGTGGCACATCGAGATTGGCTTCATTTGCACCTAAAAACTAGGCTTTTTAGCTTCAATTTTCATCAAACCTATGTTCATCAAATCTACCTCGATTCACGAAATCATTTACCTTAGTAGAAAAAGGAAAAATAATTTCGTACTGCGAGCTAGATCTGGGTATAAGTCTAAACAAAAATTAAGTATTTTTCTAGCTCTTGTTAATCTCCCACCAAGTAGAGTGATGATTTTAGAAACGGAAACCGACCAGCCCTTCTTTATTTAAAGAAAAACTGGCCGGCATTTGGCCTCCTTACTAACGGTTACTGGTCAAAGATCTTTCCCAGTATCTCCCCGAGGTTAGGTTCTTGTGGCCTAAACCACACTACCCGCCACTCTTTGCGAATCCCGACTACCTTGTTCCACAGGTGGAACTCATCCTTGAGCGCCACCCAAAATATCTCCATCAAGAGATCGGACTTGGCCTTGAGAGCTGTGATGCGTTCGGCGTACTGTTCGGTCAGCTCATCGTCGCCCTCGAATTGAGCCTGCACCATGATCTCGGCCGCTGTTCGAGCATGCCGTCTCGACAGAGCATACAGCTTGCGGAGGGATTCAGGAGCGTATCCGACGAATTGCTCGTGTAAAGCTTGCTCCTCACTAGGGCCTTTGATCGATTCTGGATCGACGTCGCCTAGCTCGCGCTGGAGGCTGTCCAGCCAGGTAGTCTCCATTGTTTCCCTTCTGTCGGACTAAAGGTTGCCAAGACGCTATGCTACAATTTTTCTGGGTTTTTGTCTAGCATAACTACTTTATGGGTGAGTCGCATACTCATAATACAAATTGTGCGACATTGACCTTTTTTTGAACAACAGTGGTCAAAAAGGCACTACAGCCTATATGTCGTTCTCTATCTGTTCAACCTGATATACGTTATTAAACTAGTTCTTGATTCGCTTGTTTAACCCTCTCTCAAGCTTTTGCCAATTATCGCGCTCAGTTTTTGGGACTTTTTTGATCGATACAAAAAACATCCGGCCAAATCCCCTCTTAGCTTTGGCACGTGTATCGACTACGTTATCACCCTGCAGGTTAACAATTTGCTGATATGGTTTGACAACTTTTACTTTGACTGGACGGATGATGGATTTATTATTGAATTTACGCATAATTGTATAATTTAGTTGCTCATTTGGATAGAAAAATAGCACTTGTTTTTTTAGTATTCAATAACGCTTATTTTTACCTCTACTAAGCTAATTTCTATTTATTTGTGTAATTATACGTCTTTTTTACACTCTTGTCCATACTAAGGCGATTGAATGATGCATTATTTTGTGCTACCATAGCGAGGTTATAGCAGTTTAGCTATTTGAGTAATTAAAAAAACAATAAACCAACTAAATCTATTTCGCAGTGCAAAATTATTTATCCCCTACTTATAAATAAAGAATGATTTTGTGAACTGAGGTAGATTTGTTAAGGAGAGGTTTGGTGTAATTTGTAGCCAAAAACCTATGGTTTTAGACAGAATGAAGCCAATCTTGACGCGGGCCCGTGGTGTAGTCAGGCCTAACACGCCTCCCTGTCACGGAGGAGATCGCCGGTTCGAATCCGGTCGGGCCCGCCAATAAAAGAGAGTCACTCCTGTGGCTCTTTTTTGTTGCTCGGATATCGTGCGGATAAGAACCGTACCACACAAGTGGCGGTTCGCTCGCGACGAATGCGCACAGAAGCTCGCTTCGAGCACACGAGGAAACGGCTCTTGAACCATCCGGTCGGGCCCGCCATAGAAAGAATCCTGTCGAATAACTGGGTTTTTGCTTTGGATGTATACAACGAATATTCGAAACCGCGGTTCGGCGAAGCGAAACTCACTTCGAATACAAGAGACTACCAACAAATGACCATTAGTCCCATCTCCCTAATAAAAGGATGTTTTATATTTTAGGTATTTTTGTTGTAGACAATTGACTATTATCTTTTTTTATGTTATTAACATATAGCTGGGAAATTCCTAGTGGACTTTCATAAGAAAGGTCGTCTCATGCCGAATAACCGGAGAGACAAGATCAACCGGCGCAATGCAGACCTCGAGTTGCTTCGGGAGTACAGCAACATGCGAAACAAGCGACGCATGGGCAGCTACTTGATACCTCTGACGTCAGTGGGGATGGCAATCTTCTTGCTTACCTTCCTCATCGTCATGCAGTTCGATATCGGTGGCTACACCAGGACTTACATCCTGCTTGCCGTCACTGGTGTCTACCTCCTCATCTGTTTCATCCTGATGGTAGCATGGTCCCCAGCTGGAAAACGGCTCTGGACACTCGGTATCATCCTGGTGTTTCTGGTTGTTATATCGATGATTAGCATCGGTATAACATACCTGATGAAACTTATCCTCTTATGAAGGGACAATTACCGCCCTTTTGGGCGCTTCGCATTACGCGAGGCGTCCGAGGGGCGTCTTACTTTCAACGCACTTAAGTATGGCTAGATGGCTACTGCAAAGATCGTTCGGAAGTCGCTAATAAGCTCCCGCCAGAAGTAAGAATCTCATCGTTTGATGGGATTTTTGCTTTAAGGCCAAGCTTGCTTGTGATGCGAATTGGCGAAGCCGGTTCGGGTGCCAGCGAGTCACTCACAGAAGCTACCTCTTAGTTTCGAGAATGACGAGCGCATGTGATGAAACCATCATCCGGTCTTAGTTTGTTACCATCCGGCCCAGCTATATATATTGACTTTTGTAACTATTTATTATAAAATGTTCATTATCACGTCCTCTAGCATACAAAGGAGGTGGGGCATGAACATTAGTGCTGTTCCTTGAGAGCTGGTACGGGCAACTGTACCTTCTCTCCACAAGGAGCAACATCATGACAGACGCAGTCTACGCACAAGAAGAACTCAAGCGGCTCTTCCACACTGACAACCCCTTCTCGTGGTCGGCACCGGATGGAGCCCTGCCCTTCTGGCGATTGCGCCAGAACATCTCCCAGCAAACGTGCAGCTCCGAGGTCATCTACGCCCACGTCATGGGTCGAGACCGCGCGATGTACCACCGCTCCGGCGGCCACAACTTCGAACAGCTCTGCGAGCTGATCGGTCAGACAGCAGAAGTTCAACTGTCTGAGATCGAGTGGGATAGCGGTTGGGGGGATGTGTCGTGGTGCCACTGGATGGAGCGGGTCACCATCCGCGAGTTCCTAGGGGCAACCACACGAGACATCTACGACGAGGGGAACGATACATACCTCTACGAGGCACACCCTCGGTTCACAGTCGAGGGGGAGCCAGGTGACACCCACCAGGTCATCTACGAAGACTTGTGGGACATCCGGCCAGCAGACTGACTATCGCCCTTTGGGCGCTTCGCATTACGCGAGGCGTCCGGGGGGCGCTTTGCGTTTTGATACAAAAGACTTTTCGCTTTTTATTATCTAACTGAATAAGGGTCCTGCAGTCGCCGAAGCGATCGCAAGACCCTTATTTGTTGTCTACGCCTGGAAAGTTACTCCCAGGCGATGTAGGTGCCCATGTTGTTGCAATCTGACCAGTGCCAGTTACAAGCCAGGTCACTGGCGTGGCCCCCGGCAGGCAGCAGAAGAGCTCTTCTTTACCTGATCGGTGTGACTTCCTGGCCCCACAGAGAATCAGATACGGGCGCTCCACCAATCGCCAAGTAATTGTCGGGAGCGCGCAGAAGAGATGTGTCACCAGACCTCTCTTGGTGAGCAACTCACGACGTTCGTTGGCGTCATTGTACGAGTCAAAATACTCGATTTGCTTGCCACGTTCGTCGGTCCAGATGATCTCCAGTCGCCACCAACCGGGAGTGAGCACCTGGTTCGTGGCAAGAGGAAACGATGACCTATCCGGACCCGAACGATGAGCTGAGACTTTAGGCTTTCTCCTGAACATCAGGCCTCCCCGCTATCCGGTTGCTGCCGAGCGACCGTCCTGGTGGCTACTGATAGGCTGATTCTCCATCGCCTCACGCAGCTGCACGACGTAGCGACGGGCCGAGTTGCGCTGAGCGTCTAGCTGCTCGTACTCGCGCTGCAGCTGATGCTGCTTGATCAAGTACTTGTCGTGGCGTCGGATCCACCTCATGCCACGCTTGGCTTTGGCGTTCTTGCGGTGAGCCCGATCGGCCAACCGCTCTGCTCGAGCGAGCTGCCTGACGACTTTGTGTATCTGACTGCCAAATAGTTGCAGCTGGCTTTCGTACTTAGCTACCTCCGACGCGAGGTCTCCGACGTATCGGTCACCCACAATTATCTCCTTTGCATTGAGGGCACTGGATACCGAAAATGACATAAATATTATACGATATTTATAATATTTGCACAATACTCTATGACTGTTAAGCTTTAGGTCATACTGTTGATTCAGCTATAATAATTACTATGAAGCACTACACTCACCTACTTAATGCCATCAAGCCAACCCATTACCAGCTTGATTTGACGCTAGACTTAAAGCAGTTTACTTTCTCAGGCCATGAAATTATTACTCTTAAGCTCAAAGCGGATAGCCAAGAGCTTACTTTGCATGCTGCCAATCTAAACATTAAAAAAGTCGAGCTTAATGGCAAACAGCCTAAAATATCATTTGACGATGCCGAGCAGACTGTGGCGCTTAAATTCGACCAAGTAGTTCGAGCTGGGAAATACCAGATATATTTCGAATTTGATGGTAAGCTTAGTAATAACCTGCATGGCTTCTACCGTAGCCAGTTCGATCAAGACGGTCAGACGAAATATCTCGCCACGACTCAGTTTGAGCCGACCCACGCTCGCGAGGCATTTATTTGTATCGACGAGCCAGCCGCCAAAGCCACCTTCGATGTGACTATCACGGCCGACAAAAGCCTCGCTATTATCTCCAACACCAATATCGTAAAAGAAACTACCAGCAGCAATCTCAAAACCTGCCACTTTGCCACCACACCCAAGATGAGTACCTACCTCTTGGCCTTTATCATCGGCAACTTTGAGCGTATCACGACCACCACCAAAAGCGGCATCGAGGTCGGCGTTTGCACGACACCTGATAAAATCCATCAAGCCGAATTCGCTCTCGAGGTCGGCAAAAATGTCCTCGAGTTCTACGAAGACTACTTTGATATCGCCTACCCGCTACCCAAGCTCGATATGATTGCCATTCCTGACTTTGCCTCGGGCGCAATGGAGAATTGGGGGGCCGTCACCTACCGCGAGACAGCCATATTAGTTGACCCAGAGCACTCCTCGCTAGCCGTTCGCCAGTGGGCCGCCATGGTAATCGCTCACGAGCTGGCTCACCAGTGGTTTGGCAATCTTGTAACAATGAACTGGTGGACTGATCTGTGGCTTAATGAGGGCTTCGCCAGCTGGATCGAGTATCTGGCAGTTAACCACCTCTACTCAGGCTGGCAAATGTGGGACCAGTTCGTGGCTCATGATTATCAATATGCCCGCCAGCTCGATTGCTTAGCTAATACTCATCCGATTGAAATCACCGTCCATGATCCCGGTGAAATTAACGAGATTTTTGATGCCATCAGCTACCAGAAAGGTGCCTCAATCATCCGTATGTTGCACCAATACTTGGGTGAAGCTGATTTCAAGCAGGGTTTGCATAATTACCTATCTCGCTTTAGCTATGGCAATGCCATCACCCGCAACCTTTGGCACGAACTCGGCCAAGCCTCAGGCAAGCCGGTCGAGGAAATTATGAGTGCTTGGACCAGTCAAGCTGGCTACCCGCTAGTCAGTCTTGATGACACCGGTAAGATTTCTCAAAAGCGCTTTTTGACCGATACTAAGCAAAAATCAACCGATTCTACCGTTTGGCCGATACCACTAAGCATCACGACCGCCAAGAAAACTCAGCCGCTTGGAGTTATTAAGAAAAAGCATGACAAAGTAACCATCGATGACACCAGCTGGATTAAGCCCAACAGCCAGCAAGCTGGCTTTTATATCGCAAATTACAGCCAAGATCAGTTAGCCAATTTGTATCAACCGCTTCGAGAAGGCAAACTACCCTCGATTGATCGCTTCGGTGTCATTGCGGATGTCAGCCAGCTCAACGAAGCTGGTCTGCTCGAAGCTGAAACAGCTTTGAGTTTGATCTCGGAGATGAAAAATGAAACCAACTATATTGTTTGGGACGCAATTTTATCAGCCTTGGGCAATCTAATGCATATCACGACCGACGAATCCATCTATAAAAAGTTACAAACTTTTATGATCGAACTACTCTTGGAAATAAAAAATAAGCTTGGTCAAAATCCACAACCTAATGAACACTATTTTGATTCACTATTACGTCCATTGGTGCTCGGTAGCCTTGGCCGGGCCGGTGAAAAAGACACGCTAAACTATGCTCGTGACCTGTTGAGTGGCCATAAAAAGGGCAAATTAATCGCCGCTGACTTACGCGGCTTTGTATATACATCGATCGGCCGTAATGGTAACAAACATGACTTTGAAACACTCTTTAGTCTTTATCAAAAAGCTGAATCACAAGAGGAACAACGACGTCTGTTTGCGGGTTTGGCTAGCTTCAAGCAAACTGATCTGATCGATCGAGCGCTGGCGATGTGCCTGTCTGAGCTGGTACGCCCACAAGACAGTGTGATTTATCTGCGCCAGATCATAGCTAGTCGCTACGGCCGAGAACAAGCCTGGCAGTTTATTCAAGACAATTGGCCAACTTTTAAGGAGCGCTATACCGGAACTCACCTGATTACACAGATTCCGGCCGGGCTTGGCCAAGCTTTTGTCACCAAGGATAAGGCGGACGATATAAAAAGCTTTTTTGCTACCAATATGATATCAGGAATAGAACGTAGCCTCGCCCAAGCAATTGAAAAGATTCTAATTAGTGACACCTGGCGCGAGCGTGACCAAGCTTCGATCAAGAAGTTTCTAGCTGTTTAGAAAACACAACACACAGAAGCGTAATCCCAATCAGCTTACATTAAGACACCATAAAGACCACAAAATATCCATAAGTTAATCTCAGATCTGCCTTTGAATCAGTCAAAAGCTCCAGCAGACGCCAGCAATTATAAACCATCTAATAAAATATTTATCAGGACGAAGAGCGTCTGGCTATTGCGTACTAGCCACCTCATATGTGTCCGAAGTGCCCGACTTAATGCTCTTATCACTTTTATCCTCTAGGTGCGCAGTTAAGACATAAGTAGTTGAGCTAGAGTCAGCTTTATACGAGTAAATATATACTCCGTTATTCTTCGGATCTTTTGGTATGGATTTTATGTACGGATTCGTGCCGCTAGCTAATTCGCTCAGACTATATGGATAGTGCCCCTCATGCTCATAAGCATAAGCCTCTAGGGCGGCTCTGATTTTACCTAAATCAGATTTTCGCTGCGAGTCTCGAGTGCTGATGGCTGTATCCACACTGCTCGATGATGATCCAGATGAGCTTGAAAAACCACCGTAATCGCTATAAGAATCAGGCGTAGCATCATAATATCTTTTAATCTGAATCACTTTTAGCTTCACACAATTATACCCCTTATCATGTTCAATCTTGTGCTGTTGAACTGAGCTGTACGCACTATTATCGTAATATGATAATTCTTTATTATAGGAAGATGGCTTTTTGTCGCTAACCTCCTTATCCGTGGCTGAGCTTTTAGCAAAGAACGCTGTACAAAGTTCATAGTCCTTATCCTTTTGTGAAGAATATTTAAATACATATTTCTTATTAGTTTGAGGATCGCGAATTGTCAAGCCAGAAAAGAGCGAATTAAGAGCATCAAATGCCGGGCCTAGCTCATAGTTACTTGAACTATCTGTCTTAGACTCTTTAGTTAGATCAGAGAGATTTTTCGGTAGTTCATTTTTCTTTAGATAATAAGCGTCTACTGCAGTTGCTAGTTTTGAAAAATCACTGGTTCGTTGTTTGTCATAAGCTTGACCGAGTTTCTCGTCTGGTATGACCATCAGGGAGTACCCAACGGCGACAAAGATCCCTAATACTATTGTGATCACTAAAGTCAGGATAGAATGTGTGCTTCTCATGCTTTTCGATCCTCCTTAACCCGCCAAAATAACCAACCCCCAAAACAAGCCGCAAAGAATATATTTGCTAGAATCGAAAACACACTCTTCGCTTCTAAGCTGTAATCAAACAGGCCAAAGAGTAGAGCTGATAAACTGGATAAAATACTCAAGAAGGCAAATAGAATGAAAAAGTAGCTAATTTTTTTCATTAGATCATAGTCACGAGACTCTCTATTTTGTAAATGCTGATCCACGAAATAGGTCACTACTAGAAATATTGGCACACTAATAATGAAACTCGCTAGCAAACTCTTGGCCAAGATGACATTGAATCGACCAGTCCAGACAGATGGTGCGTAGGTGGCAGCATCACGAAAGATAACCCCAATCGTGCCAACAGAGGTCAAAATGGTTGCTGAAATCACCATGATTGCAAATGAAATAATGCTTATGGTATACAAAAAAGCTTGCCATCTATTATCTGGCGCCGGATCATCATCACCGACATACGACATTGACTTCATGACGGCATCGGACTTTTTGGATATATCGTGAGCAAGCGGCGTCGTTTGATTAATTGACGAGCCAGAAGAGCTAGTCTCATCATAAGTAATATGTGCACCAATATGTTCGCTCTGGTGTACTGCCCCACTCGAGACAGTCGCCACTTGAGCCTGCTCTAGCTCATCACGACTACGTTTAACCTCAGCATAGGTAGAAGCATCGGGATATATCACCTTTTTGGTTTTGTCATGATATTGATGTTGATTTTCAGCCTCGCTAGCTGGCTGACTATTTTCTAGCTGACCGTTGTCCTCTTCCATTCACCCTCCTTGAGTAGGCAAAAGTTTATATTTAATTTGGGAAGAAATATTGTCTAATGCGGGCTTGTTTACGCAGATTATCGAGCCAAGTCTCTAGGTCAACACCTTTAATCAGAATGTGCGAGGCTTTAACTTGATCATCCTTTTTGTCTGTCACCTTGATGATATGGTAGCCATATTGGGTCTTGACTAGCCCACTAACTTGGCCTGGTTGCAACGCAAAGGCGGCTTGCTCAAATTCGGGTACCATCTGGCCCTTACCAAAAAAGCCGAGATCGCCACCATTAGAAGCACTGCCGTCTGCCGAGTATTTTTTAGCTAGCTCAGTGAAGTCGCCACCGGCCTGAACTTGCTTTAAGATATCTTCCGCCTGTTTCTTGGCAGCGTCATTGAGTGCAGGATCATTAGTGACCTTCTCGGCCAGCTTCTTTTGTACTACACTTTGGCGGATTTTTTCTTTGAAGTCATCTATCGTCCAGCCATACAACTTTGTCAAAGTCGATTTTACCTTATCTATACCGCCGGCGTTCTTAACCAAATCATTAAATTCGTTATCAACTTCTTTAGAAGTAATTTTGATACCATATTTTCTAGCCTGTTGAGCAATTAAAATATTATCTTGCAACTGCTTGATTAGATCCTGTTCGAGCTGCTTCATCTTCTCTTTACCCTCTTTTGAGTTCAGATCCTGGCCTTGAGATTCGTAGAATTTCTTAATTGATGCCCGCTCAAACAAATATTGATTATAAGTCGCGATATTCCATATGACATTGCCATTGACGCTGGTGACTGGATACGGCACGATTTGCGCAGCGATCCGGACGGCCCGATTATCAGCTCGATATTTATAAATCGCCACACCAAAAACGGCAATCAGCACAATGATTGCTCCTAATATACTTGCGACTACAATACTGACTGTCTTACGGGACGGTTTTTTCTTAACGCCAATCTTCTTTAGTTTATCTTTAAAACTAGCTTGCACGCTCGATGCGGCAGCTTTGACGCCTCCAGATTTGGTATCTGACTTTTTAGTAGCAGTATTGGTATTTTTTTTGGGTGTTTTGGTTTTGTCGTCAGACTTTTTGGACTTTTTAATGTCTGGATCTTTTGGCATAAAAAATAAACTCCTAAAAACACTAACTATCATACACTAGCTACTAGCCAAAGTCGAACTATGCTTATGCACCGCCTCTAAAATAGCTTGTTGCAAGTCAGACGGATGATGAATAACCTCCATTGTTAATCCCCCCGAACCTGAAAGAGTTTGCACATCAATGTCGCCATAACCAAATAAAGCTGCTTGAAAACCGTTAATATGATAATTGACGTTTTGGACATTATTTAGCGCCAACTCTTTGACATGACGGTTGAAAAATCCTTTTTGCCTGATTGCAACCACTCGCACCGAAGTCAACATATAGATACTATAATACCAACCCACCCATGTTCTAAACCAATAGAAAATCAGGATCACAAAAGTAAATACCATCCACCACGTGGCTTGCGGAGCCCATTCGAGCACATTACCGGTCGCATATGACCACGGTAGCATACCGAAAAGTATAATCAACATACCAATGATTAGTTGACGGCGCATGACGATCGGAAATTGGTGCGCAACCATAATAATGTCTTCATCTTGACGACTTAGTACACTTGAACTACGGCGCGCATTATCACGTTTAGTGGGGCGATGAGACATGGTAAACCCATTGTACAACGCTAATGCTTGATGCGCCAGATGATTACAGATATGAATTGGCTTTTAAAGGCGAAACCCCGCCTCGAATTAACTTCGAAACGGGGTCGCTTTGTTCTTGATACGAGTCAGTAGTATTCGTCAGGCACCTCAGTAAGCCTGACGACATCGATGCTGTGCTCGGGTTCATTGCGGTCAGATAGGTCGAGTCGACTCCCCTCTAGGGTTAGGATAGTCCAGCCATAATCTTGGCAGACCCGAATAGCTCGCCTGCGAGCACCCTGCTCACCAGCTGCACGAACGTTGAAGCTAAGGAACTTTCCGTTGTTGTTCAGCGTTACTCGAAAGTAGTGCCGAAGAGGACGTCGGGCTTGACTCGATTGATGTTCTGGCCACGGCGTCGTATCAACGACATCACCCAGCACGCCCTCATCACAGTTTGGACATTTGCCAGTTTCCTGAGAAACCACCCGATATCCGCACTCTGGGCATCCGTAGTAAGTTGACATTTCACTCCTTAAGATCGTGGAACAAAGCCACTATAGTATTTAATGTTTACGCTCTCTTGTCAATGTTTTTATTACTGGTATAATATTTTTGGCTACAGAAAGCTATGCCCTGGTAGCTCAGTGGAAAAGAGCGCCGCCGTCCTAAGGCGGGCGTCGGGGGTTCGAATCCCTCCCAGGGTGCCAGAGTTAAAGCCCAAGCTTGTCTTGGGGTGTAACTCTGGTAGTTCTCGTGAGAGAGCCGAAACACCGAGGGGGTTCGGCGGAGCGAGGTCACACACAGAAGCTCGCTTCGAGTATGACCGAGGCGAAGAAGGACAAAGTCCGCTATCCCCTCCCAGGGTGCCAACTGTGTGGGTAGCTTTAGCTGCCTAAACAGCTGGTAGATTGCGCAGCGGTCTCGAACCCAAGGGCTCGGGTACTAAGGAGTAGTGCTCAAATCCGGCAGCCGCCGGATTTGAG
>JAYRII010000011.1:0-41494 GCA_041906885.1 Candidatus Saccharimonadia bacterium
ACATTTTTTTCACGCCCGATGTCCCGCACGGCGGGAATCGGGTAAAAAGCAAAAAGACATTAAGCGCCAAGTGTTCAAGCAGCAAGTGTTAAGCGACAGGTATTACCGAGCAGCCCGAAAGCCGAACCTCGGAAAGGAAACGCCCGGCCCAATCTCGAGGTAGAGCGCAAACACCCCCGCATACGGGCCATTGTCCCAACCGCCACCGCGCACAAAAGCCAACACAGCGGGCGAGCCCGAGGAGAAATTCGAATCCAGGAAGCCGACCCCTTGAGACATACCCCAGCTGGCAGCTAAGGGATTTGCGACGGCTGGGTTGGTGTAAGCTAGTGTGCCCCAATTGTCTGGCACAGGAAAGCCGAAGCCAGTATCGATATTGTATTCGAACGCCCCGCCGCTGCCGCTATTGCTAGGCAGATTACCTCGTGTTTCAGTACCGCTTGTCCAGTGGAGGACATTGCCGACCAGATCCCAGATGACCTCGCCGTTGGACAGAGTCAGGGTACGCTTTTGTGTGCCTGACGCAGAGCCGCATACCGTATTGACTCCCGGGGTGACGGTACCGTAACAGGCTTGAGCGTCATCAGTCGAAGCCTCTAGCGGCATACTGGGTGAATTGTCATTGTGGCCGCTGGCCAGCACCTTGCCGGCCGTGCCGGGCGCAGCTCCACAATTGGAGCCATCGGCATCGCACCAATTAGCCGGCTGGGTGAGGATATTGTGAGCAATGGTCATCCATTCGTTTTCAGTGAGCAGATGAGCACCGGCCCCAGCCGTTTGCGCGGCTGTGATGGCATCGGTCTGGGAGATATTAGCCCAAGGCTGGCCAGCCGCTTGAGAAGTGGCGACTCCACCTAAGTATGTTTCACTCATAAAGCTGCCGTCGCCGTTGATGTCACTGCTGCCCGTGACCGTGCCGCCAACGTTTTTGGCGTTGTACTTCATCAGACAAAAGTCAGTCGTGTTGTAAGTGCTATTGCCCGGTACGACGACCCAGCCTGTTTGACAGCTCAGAGTAGCTTGGTTGCCACCGCCTTGATTATTATTTTGGCTGGCCGGCTTGGTTGTCTGGTCTTGGCTGGGGCAATTAGCCGAGCTGCCACCTGCTCGGGCGCTAGACGGTGATATTATTAGAGCCACACCAGCTGTCAATACTAGTGCTAGTGCGATACTGGCCAGTGTACGGTATGAGGCTGGGTGGTACTTGCGCTTGATTAGGAAATACCAGGTCAATAAGCTCACCCCAGCAATGATAGCAATCGCGGCAATGATGATGTAGCCAGCAGCCGAGGTGCCGGTGGCGGCAAGCAGACAATCTGTCATTGTTACTGACTCCTTCTCTAATTATCTATATACGTTAATCCAATGCTAATTCACAGAAGTGCTTATGATTATAGTATCACATACAAAATATATCTTCAAAAGCTTCTGACAAGACAAAAGAGGTGTTCACATCCGCTCGCCGTTATTATTCGAATCCGGCAACCACCGCGAGAGAACCCGCCCCCGTCACCGTAACTGTTCGAACAAGCGGCAGCGAGAGAGAACCATCGGTAGCAGTTCTCGTCGGCTGATGGCCTTCTCGAACAATACCGTTCGAGCGAGCGGCCGCAAGAGAGAACCAGCACCAGTTCTCGTCGGCCGATGGCCTCCTCGAACAATACCGTTCGAACGAGCGGACGCGAGAGATAACCCGCCCCGCCACCGGAAAACTTCTCACCTTCGTTCGAAGAATAAATAAGGTTACCACCCTTAAGCAAATGCCAGAACCTACTCGTGCTGGTAGCCACTGACTGCTCGACCGCTTTTAGTCGCAAAGTGAGTTTATTGAGCAGGCATCGGCATTTCGTGTTGCATTTCGCTGTTTTGCGGGCTTGTATTTGAGTTGCCGCTCAGCTGGCGAAAGACATCTGGGTTGGCATCGCCTTTGACATCGAGAATTGCCCAGGCGCCTTTGTTCATGCGCGCTAAGGCGTGGTCGACGAGAGTGTATTTGCCGGGCACGTCGAGCTTAAACTCGACAATCGCCGCCCCGCCAGCCGGCACTGTGGTGGTCTGGACATTTTTGAAAATAGCTGAGCCTGAGCCGATGGCCGCTTCGGGGTACACAGTGTCAAATATCTCGCCAATGACATGAAAGCTGGAGACGAGATTGACGCCACCGTTGCCGACGTAAATCCGCACCTTGTCGCCGACTTTGGCGCTCATCCGCGGCGTCGTCTCGATCCGGCCATTGAAAGTCACATAAGTCGGATTGCCATCTAAAAGCGCTTGGGGGTCGAAAGCCAACAGGCCTTTTTTGCCAATGCCACCAGCGGTATAGAGCTCACCTTGGACAATGTAAAATTCTTTATCGACTTTGGGTAAGCCTTCTTTGGGCTCAACCAATATCAGACCGTACTGGCCGTGCGAATTGTGCACCGATACGTTGGATGTGGCGCAGTGGTAAATGTAGAGACCGGGAGCTAACGCTTTCCAGCCAAATACTTTGGTCTCGCCCGGTGCGACATTGGAGATGGCCGCCCCGCCGCCTGGGCCGGTGACGGCGTGCAGGTCGATATTATGCGTGTGCAAGCTTGATTTGTCGTTGGTGAGCGTGACTTCGACGGTGTCGCCTTCGCGCACGCGCAGCATCGGGCCGGGCACTTGGCCGTTGTAGGTCCAGTAATTATTGTAGATCCCTTTGGCCACCTCGGAGATGACTTCTTTGGCGGTCAAAGACAGCTTGACAGTCTCAGCCGTCTTGCGCGTGATCGGTGCCGGCACGTCATTTGGATCAGCCCCAATGTCATCGATTCGCTCAAAATTATTACTTTGGGTTAAAAAATGCCAGAGATTTGTCAGAGGTAGTGATGGCGGATTTTGATCGGCCGTGACTGAATGCATGGTCGGCGGCATAGCAAAGTGCAGCGGATAAGGATGATTACCGTACCAGATTAAAAGTCCGCCGAGCAGCAGTCCAGCTAGGCCAGTGGCGATGATAGCCGGCCGCTTTTTGGTTTTTATAAACTGCCTGATTTTTTTAAAGAGACCGAGTGCTACAACCAGCCAGATCAAAGCTGCCAAGATCACCACCCAGCCAACAATTTCGATTATCAAATATTTATACATTTAGCCCACCATATAATACTTATGATTTAATTATAGCATATATGGTTGATGACGGTTCTCTTTAAAAATATCAACTCATACGCTGCGGTGCGTGCAATCCATACCCAAACTACGCCCGAGCGTTGGGAAATGTAATCATAAAAGTCGAACCCTTAGTAGGTGTACTTTTGACTGATAGCTCAGCTTGATGTAACTGAGCGATTTTCTGAGCGATCGACAAGCCTAGCCCGTGACCACTCGTTTTATTGGTGTTACGAGACGAGTCAGCTCTGTAAAAACGCTCGAAAATATGCGGCAAGTCGACCTCATCTATACCCTTCCCCTCATCACGCACCGACATCACAACATGGCGAGCATTAAGGCCAGCATGCACCGAAACAGCTTGGCCAGGCTGGCTATATTTGATAGCATTATCGAGTAAAATCACCATCAGTTCAATCAGTCTCGTCTTATCACCCATGATCTTATGAGAATGCTTAGACGTATTGATAAGCTTGATACCTTTGTCTTTGGCAATTGGGCCGATCCTTTTGAGCGACTCACTTATGACAACATTAGTCTCGATTGGCTTAAGAGACAGCTCGCCATCTCCTTTGGTAAATTGTAATAAACCATCAGAGAGAGCTGTTAATTTCGCTAACTCCTCCAAATTACTTCGAAGTAGATCAATTGCTTCTTCTCGACTCAGTTTTGGATCGCGCAGCGATACCTCGATCTCGGTCCGCATAGCCGCTAGCGGTGTCCGTAACTCATGGCTAGCATCAGCCGTAAATCGGACCTGGGCATCGTGGGCTTGTTGGATTGGCTTGAGCGTCCGTCTAGCTAAAATATAACTAATCATGCCGCCTACCACCAAAATAACTAGATTGGTATTAAGTAGATAAAAAACAATATGGCCCCGAGAAGCAATCAGTCTATCTTCTCTCATCTGAATAGCATCAGGATCATTTAAGATACCTCGAAAACGCGGTGTGTTATCTAGTAGCATTGCTTGTTGCACCAAGCCGTTAGTGATTTCACTATCAGTAGCGCGGTAAATATTGATACTGAAGAATATACTAATGATCATAATGATGACCAAATAGATACCGGTTAGCTTGAGGGTGGCTGTCTCAAACATTATTTCTTATTACCAAGCTTATAGCCAAAACCGCGTTGAGTATTGATGAGCTTGACTGATTTAAAAGGCTTGTCAACCTTGCCACGCAGGTAACCAATATAGACTTCGACTGTATTGGGCAAGATGTCAGCATCATAATCCCATACGTGAGCTATAATATTTTCTTTGGTCAAAATTCGATCCGGATTGCGCATCAAATATTCCAGCAGGGCAAACTCTTTACTGGTTAGCTCGATCGGTCTGCCGGCTCTGGTGACAATATAGTTAATCGGATCGAGCTTGAGGTCGCCATAGCTCAATTCATTGCCCTTATTGTCTTGTGGGCGTCGTAATAGCGCGCGAATTCGGGCCAGTAACTCCTCAAAAGCAAACGGTTTAATGAGATAGTCATCAGCGCCGGCATTAAGCCCTTCGACTCGATCACTAATTCGGTCCTTGGCGGTCAAAAATAGGACCGGCTTATGTATATTGGCCTCTCTCATGGCGGTCAAGATACCAACACCATCAACCTCACCTGGCAGCATTCGATCTAAGATCACCAGATCGTACTCCTCATCGGTTGCCATAGCCAGCCCATCATCACCATCATAAACCACATCCACAGCAAATTTTTCTTGCTCTAAGCCCTTCTTGATAGCGTTGGCTATCTTATGCTCGTCTTCGACAACTAATATCCTCATAATTAGCTAGCAGTATACACCATTTTGGCTGAAAATTAGCTGATAAATACTGTGATCGTGCTAGAAAAAACTCCAAAATGGAGTATAATTTTGCCTATGAAGAAGTGGTTCCCACTCATTATCCTAGCGCTGGCAATGTTTATCATGGTGCTCGACAGTACTGTTATGAATGTGTCGATCTCGGCTGTTGTGGCGGACTTAAATACGACCGTGTCTGCCTTACAAGCCTGCATTACTTTCTACGCCCTCACCATGGCCGCTCTCATGCTAACTGGCGGTAAAATGGGAGATATTTTCGGTCGCCGCAAAGCTTTTGTGATTGGCTCAATCATCTATGGTCTCGGTTCATTTATTACCGCCATCAGTCCTAATATTCAAACACTCTTTGTCGGTTGGTCGATCATCGAGGGTCTCGGTGCAGTCTTGGTAATTCCCGCCATTGCCGCTCTAGTAGCCATTAACTACAAAGGTAGGGATCGGGCCATAGCCTACGCTGCAATTGGGGGTATTTCAGGCGCAGCAGCAGCTGCCGGGCCACTGATCGGCGGCTTTATGACCACTTACCTGTCTTGGCGTTACGTTTTTTTGGGCGAAACGATCATCATGGCCATAGTACTGCTCTTCGTCAAACTGATCGCCGATAGCAAAAGAGATGAAAAAGTACCTAAAATTGATTTTGCCAGCGTGTTCTTAAGTGTGACCGGTATGGTATTGGTTGTCTTTGGAATGCTTCAGAGCAAAGTTTGGGGCTGGGTTATCCCGCTTAATCTGCCTGAAGTGGGTGGCCATCCGATAGCACCGTTGGGGATCTCCATTGTGGCTTATTTGATAATTATAGGTATCGGTGTGCTCTATGCATTTTATCGCCGACAACAAAAACTCGAACAAGCCAAGAAAAATCCGCTATTGTCCGTCTCTATGCTCAAAATTGCCCAATTGCGCTCTGGCTTAGCATCATTAGGTGGCCAGTACCTGATCACGGCGGCAGTCTTTTTTGTTATTCCAGTCTACTTACAGATGCTGCTTGGCTACGATGCTCTTAAGACAGGTATCAAAATACTGCCTCTGTCGATTGCCGTCATCTTGGCATCAGTCGTGGGACAAAGATTAGTCAACCGATACGCGCCCAAAAATATTGTCCGGCTCGGACAAATTGCGCTCGTCGCAGGTGCTTTAGTGCTAACAGGTGCGATCAACCCAGAGCTCAAAGGCTTCGCCTTTGGGCTAGGTATGTTTATCGTTGGTAGTGGACTTGGCTTCTTGGCCTCGCAGCTTGGTAATGTCAATATGTCGTCAGTGCCAGAAAAGCTATCGAGTGAAGCTGGCGGCTTGCAAGGTACCTTCCAAAACTTTGGCTCTTCGCTCGGTACGGCTCTAATCGGCTCAGTCATGATGGCGAGCCTGGCAACTCAATTCGTCAACATCATAAACACTAACCCCGATATTCCCCAAAATATCAAAACCACCATTTCACAAAATGCCAGAAAAAACATCCAAATAGTACCAATCAGCGAGGTATCTTCGATCGCCGAGTCAGCCGGCTTGAACCAGCAAGAAGCTCAGTCTCTATCTCAAGACTATGCCACGGCTCAAGTTAATAGCCTTAAAAAGTCGATGTTTTTTATCGTCATCATTGGCCTTTTAATGTTGGTCTTGTCTCGAAATATTCCTAACAAAAAACTCGCCTAAAGAGCATTAGTCTTTTATAGCGAGTTTTTTAACTTTTCTAAAGATACTACTAGCTTGGAAGCTAGCTACTAAGCTAGTAGCTTGGCTTTTTGAGCCGCGAACTCTTCTTCAGTTAAGATGCCTTGGTCCTTAAGCTGGGCAAGTTTTTGCAACTGCTCAACCATATCATCGCTACTGCTGGCGGGTTGGGCTGGTGCGACATTCTCTTGCTCTGGCTGCTCTTCATTTGACCAACGCTCAGCTTGGCGTCGACTGACTCGATTTGATACAGCAGTAGCAGTACCAGCCACGACGGCTGTTCGGGCCATTCCTCTTAATAATCCTGGCATGACTATTCTCCTTTCTCGTTATTAAGTTCAGCTACAGCATCCGGGTGAATGCGACCATCGGCCACTAAGACACCATTAGCTTCAATAATTGCCCGCTTTAATGGAATCGCCCAGAGTTGTTCGACCACAAGCAAGCCGGCAGCGGTGTCTTTCTCGAGCAGGTCTGCCATCTCGTCAATATCATCGCCGCTAACTAGCTCCGAATCGCTCTTATATTTCTCGACAAAACTGACGGCATACTCATCACCTAAGTCGGCGATATCAACTTTTTTGACGTTGCCATCTTTATCCTTAACAATTAACGCCAAAGCGACCAAGCCAATGATACCTTTATCAATTGCCTCAGCGATGGCTTTTAGGATATTGCCGTTGAATTTATTACCCTCAAATCCGACAATCACATAATCAATCGGTCCACGCATAGATTTTCTCCCTTTCTTATATATTAGTTAGGCTGTTTTAGTTTTATTTTTATCTGTACGCTCGAGCTGCTCGAGCTCATTTTCATGCTTAATCTTCTTTAAATTGATGTAGCTGATTAAGGCATTGACGGCGGCGGCGAACATCAAGTAGAAAATGATAGCAAACAGCATGGCAGAATTAAGGTAGCCGGTCTCATTGATCTGATGGGTCGGGAATATGCCACGAAATGGCTGCATAAAATCATTTGCGCCCTTGTAGACAAACTGCACAAATGGAGTATCAGCATTAGCGCCAAATAGTAGCAGGAAAAAACCAAAGGTGAGAAACACCACCGCCAGGACGGTATAGGCATAGACGACGTACGAAACTGCCCGCGTAAATTTTATAAATATCAACTTTGTATCACTTGGTTTGTTCAAAACTATCCCCTAATTTAATCCTACTTATTATCATACTATTATAGTCCAAAGATGTGATTTATTCTACCTGAATAGTCATTATATGGAGATATCTCGGCGATTAAAAATAAATACAGCAATTAAACTACAGACCAAAATAGTCAAGCCAAAGACCACCAAACTCCACCTCATCACCGTGCCATGAGACAAAATGTCACCTGCGTTGTAATAGTAGAAAAAAGAAGCATATTTGAGTTTAATCAGCTTGTCGTTTAGGCCAGCCACGAGATTTAACACATACATCACGATCAAGATTGCACTAACCAGCCCGTATACTTTGGTCTTCTCCGAAAATATACTTGATACTAGCATGGCTAGTGAGAATACAGCCCAGCCAAATAGAGCTCCGATCGCAGCTAGTAGTATGATGTGTTGGCTCGACACATCGACCTTATAGATAGCAGCAATTGGCAAAACAGCCACGACCGAAAATAAAATAAAAAGCGCCAAAGCGATCAGACCGCCAATATATTTTGACCAATAAAGCTTCGCCCTAGAAATCGGTTGCGACAGCCACAAGCCTATAGTTGCTTTCTCGATCTCGCCAGCGAGTGTGTTACCGGCCAGCGACACCATCAAGAATAACAAGAGTAATGGCCACAAGAAGCCGTACTGCTTAGTACCAATCAAGCCTTCGAAATTTGTTAGCCCAATATTTTCAGCTCCAAATGCTCTCATGATTGATTGTGGCATTGCTTTAATGAGCTCATTGTATGTCCCAATCTGGGTAGCCATCGAAGGATAAATTGAGACGTACATCCAAATTGCTGCCAAGCCGCCTAAGCAATAGGTCGCTATCGCCAAGCGTCTTTGCTTGAGCGTAGCTGATATTAGTGGCCACATCATTTGTATAACTCCAAGAAAAGTTCCTCCAGGCTGGCATGGGCTACCTCGATGTCCTTAATGTGATAGCGGCCAAGCAGGTGAATCACCGGACCAATGTCGCCCTGAACGCGCAAGCTCACACTGTGCGGCGTCGAACTAATGACCTTTATCGTGCCTTGCTCGAATTCTTTAGCTCGAACCGGCCTGCTAAAGATCACATTAACCGTATGAATACTCTTATCACGTAAACTTAGTAGGGTTTCTTCTACTACCAGCTTGCCTTCTTGAATCACTGCGATACTATCACATACTTTTTCAACTTCTGCGAGGTTGTGAGAAGACATAAAAATCGTTCCACCGTTAGCCCTAAACTGACGCAAAATATCATAAATTTGATTTTGCAACATCGGATCGAGTCCACGGGTCGGCTCATCTAATATTAAGATCTTAGGGTTGCCAATCAGTGCCAAGACAATGGCCAGCTTTTGTCGATTGCCAGTTGACAAGTTCTTAACCTTATTCCTTGTATTGAGACCTAATATTTTAGCGTATGGCTGGTCTTGCTTACAACTTCTAAGCGAGCTAATAAATCCAATATGATCATCGCCACTCCAATTTGGATAGAGATAATAATCAGCCGGTAGGTAGCCGATCTTGGTCTTTAATTTGACAGCGTCTCTGTGACTATCAAGTCCAGCTATCTTGATAGTGCCCTTATCTGCGTGTACAAAATCCATCAAGCAACGAATCGTCGTCGTCTTACCAGCACCGTTCGGGCCTAAGAATCCAAAAATATCACCTTTTTTGACGTCAAACGAGACGCCGTCCAATGCTCTGACTGTGCCATAAGACTTGACGACATTTTTTAAGACTATCGCACTTGTAGCCAACTTAGAACCCACTTGAAGTACAATAATCATAATCCTTTATCAACATTGCTACAAGCAAGCCGGCAGCATAGTTACGATCTAAAAAGCACTGCCGCGATGGCAAGTACTTTGTAGATGTTTAATTAAATTGTGCGTTATCTAGCGCATCAAGCCGCCATGTCCTTGTTTCATGCCGCCAAAGCCTAGATAGCCAGGCGGTATATTGTTGTCTTTCTCCCAAGTGCTAATGTCACTCTTGAGTTTGTCCATTGCGGCTTTTCGCTGATCGTGCAGAGTTTTACGCTCGGCCTCAGTCATGTTTTCAAATTCATCACGCTTGTCCTTATTAGCTTCGCGCTGAGCTTCAAACTGAGCCACAAGCTCTTTGTGCTTGGCTAGAATTTTAATCTTCTGATCCTCGGTCAGCTTACCGTCCTTAACAGCTTGGGTTAATCGATCTTCATACTTCTGCTCCATTGCAGCCTTGTGATCAGCCTTATCCTGGTCAAAAACCTTCTGAACATCTTCTGTCTTAAGATGAAACTGTTTGGCGATTTTATCAACTAACGAGTTTCCTTTGCCGGTGGAACTTGCTAAAGCTGTGGCACCGATCGTGCTAAGCCCAATTACACCGACTACACTAGCAATCAAAACTGACTTTTTGATATTCATAACTTCTCCTACTTAAAGTTTACTGACTAAATATAATTATCGATCCTGAGTAAACGCTTAAAAACCAAAGGCGCCCTTATTTTCGAGTAGAGCGCCGTGGTTTTTGATACTTGGATTATATCAGGGAAGTTTAGGCGTCTTTGAGCTCGCCGCCGTGCACCGTCAGTGCATAAATCACCAGTATATCAATCACGATGATGATGATTGACCAAACCGGGTAGGTATTCATGTAAGCTAAGTTGGCAATGGCACTAATTGTAGCAATTAAGATTCCGACTATTCTAGCCCACATTGAGCCGTGCATAACTGAAAAACCAGCCACTAGCACGATGATACCGATCAATAGATGAATCCAACCCCAGGTAGTAAAATTGAACATCAATAAATTATGCTCAGTTACCACCAGCCATTTATTATTAATCAGTGCTGTCAGCCCGGCAATGGCTTGAAAAATTCCTAGGATTATCATCATGAATCCAGCGAAAAATACCCAACCAGTCCAACTTGATACTTCGTTATTTTTTGTTGGCATTATTTTGCTCCTCTTATCTTAGATGAGGTTATTATCTTACCTGCCCCAAATGGTGTCAATATATGATTAACAGATAAGCTAGGCTCGAATTTGTAAAAACTCACAAATTTGCCTGTTTTACCTATTGGCAACTTCAAAAACAATACTATACTCAAATCAGGCTCAGCTATGGCGCTAAGCTAATTCTTACTCTTCCCAAGGCGACATAATTTGCAGATAATTTCCGTCCGGGTCGGCCACGGTGGCAATCCATGGCGTAGGGCCCTCTGACTTGGCGTCTTCGGCGACCTTTTCTTCACCGGCCATACTCGGCTGATATGGTTCGGCAACCACTTTAGCACCAAGCGATTTTAGCCGATCAAACTCAGCCTTGACGTCTTCATCCACGAGCGTAATTATCATCCTAGCAGGCTCGACATTTGACTCGCCCACCTCAGAGTGTGGACCGATTGTGATGTAGCAATCTTTTTCGCCAAACCCGTACCAATCATCCATTCGCCATACCGGCTCACCTAATATTTTGGTATAAAAGTCGGCTAATTTTTTTGAGTCTTTTGTGCCCAACATTACTCCATTAAATTTCATTATGATTCTCCTCTCAATTGATTAAATCTTTAAATTTTATTTACCTTCGGCAGCCGCTTCGAGATCAGCAATGACGATTTTACCCGAACCTATTTCAGCACTAAAACAGATAACTCCTCTGGCGAATCATGCTGTATATGTACGGTTTTAGCCAAATAAAACAGATATTTACCCTGAAGAAATTAAAAAATTGGCAGCCAATATTGGCTGGGACGGAAGGGGTCGAACCTTCGATCTCCTGAGCCAGAATCAGGCGCCTTACCACTTGGCCACGTCCCATCGTTATATATAAATTTTAATTCCTTAGGAAAACTTACATTTACCTTACTCCAAATGGTAAGTCGCTATTTTTAGCTCGCTGACGCGAGACACCACTTGGCCACGTCCCAAAGTTATTTGAGTTAATTTTTGACTTTTCAACAATTCTACATTCATCATATCTCAAATGGTAAGTCGCTGTAGAATTTCGTATGCTCGCCTCAAGCGAGACACCACTTGGCCACTCGCCATTATTATGCTTTAATTTTTGACTTTTCAACAATTCTACATTCATCATATCCCAAATGGTAAGTCGCTGTAGAATTTCGTATGCTCGCCTCAAGCGAGACACCACTTGGCCACTCGCCATCGTTGATTGATGCTCCAGTTTCTATGAAAAATCAGATTTTTCCACTCCAGCATATACACCAATCTCCTCTTCAAATCCACAAACAGTTGTCTAAAAAATTAATCTTATGCTATAGGTTAATTTTTTGAATAACTTCGGTTTGTGGATTTGGCTACTGAATAAGCAAGCTCAATAACTCGCCTATTTTAGCAAATTTGACCTGAAAAATCTATATATTTTGCAATCAATAAAACGGGAAGTGCCCCCAGAAATCTTGCTTCTGGGGGCACTCTAGAGCCGAGGGGAGATCCTCAGCCAAGTTGATTGTGCTAGCTTGGAGGAGGGTGCTTATGGCAATTCGCAGAAATCAGTCGAGCAATAACGCTCGCCTTCTGCGTCCAGCGCTTCTCCACCGTAGAGTCGATCCCAATCGAGAGGCTTGATCCCGTCGAAGGCTTCAGCCCAATCGTTTTCATCGACCCGTTCGTAGGGCATCTGGGGGTAAGCACCCGGGCTGTCGTCGAGCGGCAAGAAGGACAGGGCCTTGACCTTGCCATCGAAAGCTCGGATGACTGCTAAAATCTGCTCACGCTCGGCCTCCTTCATGAAGGTGGCTGTCAGTGAGACAGAGTTGTCACTCCAGCGCGACTGGCACTCTGCTGCTAAGGCAACCTTTTCCCAGACCGAGACCTCACGTTCGGAACGAACGTCTATCCCCTTGGTCGGGCAGGTCGCCACTACGCCATGATCGGGGTTCATGACATTCGGCTCGACGTGGTAGCCAGCCTCAGTCATGGCACCGGCCACGGGATCGCTCTTGGAGAGACGCAATCGACGCAAGTAGTGGCCACGCTCGGTTGGCCAATGCGCACCCGGCGTCACACCAGCCAGCAGGCTGACTGTGCCGGATGGCTTGATGGTCGTGATCTTGATCGATTCACGCACTCCGAGCCATTCGGAGTACTTCTCGTCCCAGCGCTTTAAGACTTGGTAGCCCTCGTCCTGCCAGCGCCGCAGCTCAGCCCAGTCGTAGTGTGTATCGACAAACTGTGCCAAGCCAGACATTGAAGTACCGATTCGACGGTTCCGCTGCATGACCTCATTGGTCTCTGGCCAGTGAGTCGGCAGCAGGGTGACGGTCTTGCCGTAGAGGTAGGCGAACTTAAGCGTTCGCATGTAATCCTCGAAATTACGGCAATTGGTCGGGTATGTCTCTACCAGGGTGCAGAGCTCATTGTGCTCGAGCGGCTGCTCGCCACAAGGATTTACACCCATCACCCGCCAGTCGCGATTGTTGGGCGGATCGACCAATCTGCCGTATTGCTGGCACATGTCGATCCAGAACAACCCCGGCTCACCATTATCGGCAATGCGATCGGCCAGGTGGTCGTAATTGCCACCAACCGATGCGATGACCGAGTTGTTGGATGTGTAGCCCCAGCCGTCCGGCCCCATTCGATCGGGATTGACATCGAAGTTCTTGAGGTCCAAGAACGACTCGTCATCCGCCTCGCCCAGAGCAATCTCGGCCGAAGACCGCACGTTGGCTGCCACCACACACTTGCCGATCATGTTTTGGATGTCGACAATGTCGGTGCTGGTCAGCTTCTCACCACGCCGGTAACCCAGCAGCTGGTTGAGCCTTTGATGCAGCTTGATGAGTGGTTCTGGACCAGCCGCTGTTCCACCAAAGCCCTTGATCGGGCTACCGGCGAGACGGATCTGCGAGTAGTCGAACCTGGCTGCCTTTTGATCAGCGATCAGGTAGCTACGCAACAGCGTGGTCAGTGAATCACACCAACCCTCACGACTATCCTCGATCACTATTGGCAGATCGTTGTTCTCGATCGGCTGGTGTAGCTCGATCTTACCGGCGCCCTTGGTATCGAAGCCGACACCAACGCCCAACATGCTCATCTCCATCAGTCGGGCAAACGGGAATGCCGGATCACCTTCGTCGATGAAGGCTGTCGACAAGAAGCCACAGTTCTGGAGCGCACTTGAGTCGTGGATGCCGTTGACGAAGAACGTCCCCATCATCCAAAGCCCACGCCCAGGTGGCGACCACTTGAACGTGAACAGACGCTCGTAAGCCTCTTGTGCCGAAGTGTGCGCCTCGTCCTCGTTCCACGGCGTGCGCAAGCGCATGCAGTGATCCTTTTGGATCGAGTACATCCCTTCTATAACACGGCGGCAGCCTTCCCAGAATCGCTCTTTGCTACCATCGAGCTTGCGACGCGAGTACTTGGTTAGCCAGTTGACTTCGCCGAGAGTGTTACCGCCACCGATCGGGAATCCCCAATTGACCTGACGGTTGACATAATTAGCGATGAATTCGTCCTTCAAGCGGAAGCTCAAGAAGTAGAACTCCTCGTCCCTCTGACGACTCTCGCCGACTGCTGCCCGTTCGGCCGCATAGATGTGAAATCCCGGTATGAACTGCTCGGTCGGATCGAATTCAAAATTCGATTCGACATCATCCAAGACAGTGCCGTCGTAGTCCTTATATTGGACGGTCTCTACCATAACTCTCTCCTGGCTGTGAATGAACCTTTTTGCATTACACTACATGTAGCGTAAGCATTATCCATTATACACACTAGATGTAGTGTAGCAATAGTTTTTATGCTCCAACCCACAAAATAGCGTGTCTTATAAATATACCAAAAATAGCAACCACTTATAAAGTCCTAATGCTTGTAAACTATCACTAAAGTTGGTATTTAATTTTAGAAATTAAGTAAGTCCGCTCGATCAGCCTTAGTCTTTTTGACCGCCTCTTCGCGGCGCCAGGCTTCGATTTTGACATGATTGCCACTCTTGAGCACGTCTGGCACTTTTTTGCCGCGAAATTCGTCCGGACGAGTGTAGTGAGGATATTCGAGTAGGCCGCGACTAAACGATTCGTCATGCGCGCTAGTCTCGTCACCGAGCACTCCCGGAATGAGTCGCACCATCGCGTCAACCACCGCCATAGCCGGGATCTCACCACCAGTCAAGACAAAATCACCAATCGAGATCTCGGCATCAATCAGCTCCATAATGCGTTCGTCAAAGCCTTCATAGTGGCCACAGATGATAATCAGATTGTCCTCTTTAGCTAATCGACGGGCACTTATTTGGTCGAACTTCTGGCCGCGCGGCGTCATTAAAATTACCTTGGGTTCGAAGCCATTGTGGTTAAGATCTGCAGAGCTTGATGAAGTGCGAGAAAGAGCCGATGCCGGCAAAGAAGCCGTAGTAGAGCTACGTTGAGTGCCAACTGCAGGTTCTGACGACGCAAGTCGCGAGCTCTGTAGATCGGCTTTAATTTTTTCGATAGCGGCAAAAATCGGCTCTGGCTTTAGCACCATCCCCGCTCCACCACCATACGGCGCATCATCGACTTGTTTTCTCGGGCCGATACCAAAGTCGCGCAGATTGACCAGCTCAATCTCAAGCAAGCCCTTTTCACGAGCTTTCCATAGCATCGAGTGGTCAAAAGGGCCGACGAACATCTCCGGAAATAATGTGATTATATGGATTTTCATAATAATATTCTACCAAAAACCGGGCTACTCACCCGGTTTTGTTTTGCAACTTAATTTTTAGTGACTTTCCATCCTAAATCTCTAGATCGTCGAGATCTTCCAAGCCCTCTTTGGCTTTGGCCTTAATATCCTCAACTTCTTTATCATCCTCACTCTCGCCGCTGTCCTTTTCTTCCTCTGCCTGAGCATCATCCGACTCAGCCACAACCTCGCCACCCGGCTCAACAATCTTTAGATTAAAACGAGCATCGCTCTTAGCTCCGAGTACACGCAACAGCGTCCGGATAGACTTAGCGGTTGCACCGGCCTTGCCGATAATCTTACCCATATCATCGGGGTCCACCTCAAGCTCCAAAAGCACTCCCCGCTCATCGACTGATCTCTTGATGATTACTTTTTCGGGCTTTTCAACAATTGCTTTAACTACATACTCAACAAATTCTTGGTCTTGTTCGGCCATATCATCCTCCTTAGCTTGTATTTCAAGTCTCTATTGAACTGACTTATGCTTATTGTAAAGTGCTAGCACTGTTTTGGCTATGTTTTTAAAAAATTTTACTTCTTAAGACTGAGCTTCTTCGATAGCAGCTTCGGCGACGTCATCCTGCTTGTCTTTATTGACCTCAGCCCGATCGGCTTCTTTGACCGTGCCACTTGCATCATCAACTTTGTCAGCTTCCGCCTGCTTTGACTCGGCCTGCTCGCTAACAACTTCGGCCACCTTTTGCTCCTCGGCTGGAGTTTGCTCAGGCGGTGCATCAGTTGCTTTGGCTTCCGTGGCCTCTGCTACCTCAGTGGCTACTTCGGCAGTAGCTTCTGCTGGCTGCACCTCTGGCTCTTTCTTGGGCTTGCGATCGCGGGTCTTGATCTCGGCCCACTTCGGCAAGTCGATCTTTTCCTGCTTCATTAGCTTCAAAACGGCATTGCTGGGCTGAGCACCGTTGTCGATGTGTTTTTGTAGTTCATCCTTTTTGATCACCAAATCCTTGGTGTGTGGGTTGTAATGCCCAAGTACAGCCACAAATTTGCCTGTCGCAGCGCGATGCTTGTCAGCTGCTACGATGCGATAGACCGGATATTTCTTTCGGCCGCCACGGGCCAAACGAATAACGAGCATTTATCCTTTTCCTTTTTAGTAAATTATTTGACAATAGGGGTAATTATATCTGAAAAGCGGTGTTTGGTCAAGGAGGCGCAATACTTTTGGCTGAACACTAGCAATACCTTAAGCTAGGGTTGAGTCTCGGCCAGCTGGTGAGCTTTCTCGAGCTTAACTGAAAACAGAACCGAATCACCGGACTTATCGGTCGAAACACCAAATAGCTGATGGGCGATCTTCATCGTTTCGTGGTTGTGCGTAATAACGATCACCTGAGATTTAGCCGCCAACTCGCGCAAGATCCGAGCAAATTTCAACGAATTTGTGTCGTCTAAGGCTGCGTCGACTTCATCTAAGATCACAAATGGGCTCGGGTTGACCGTGATAATGGCAGCCAGTAAGGCCATTCCCGCTAATGCCCGCTCCCCACCCGACAAACTAGTTAGTAGCTCGACCTTTTTACCTGGTGGCGAGGCTTTAATCTCAATCCCATACTGATCCAAATTGTCTTTTTTTAGCTTGATCGAGGCCTTGCCGCCTCCAAATAATCGAGTAAAATAATCGCCGAAGTTTTTGTTGATTCGAGTAAAGGCTTTTTCAAACTTCTCATGAATCAAACCCTCGAGTCCGAAAACAATTTTTTCCAAGTCAGCGATGGCCTGCTCCAAATCATTCCTCTGTTCAATTAAAAATTTCAGCCGTGTTTGTTCTTCAACTGACTCTTTGGCTAGTCCAGGGTCAAGCTCGCCAATGACTTCGATTTCAGCCGTTAGCTTAGCGATTTCAGACGCAGATACCGGACTGCTGGTAGTCTTCAAATCGTTCAAGTTAAAATTATCACCAAACCACTTGCAGCCTTGAGCTAAAAGCTCAGTATTTTTTTCATTAGCCAGTGTTATTTCACTATCAATCTGACTGATTTTAGTTTGAATAGTGGCCTGATCATGACTTAACTTTTCAGCCTCCCGAGCCTGCTCAATGTTGGCAGAGTCGTTACCCTGTTGAGTTTTGTTTTCGACATAGATTTTCTCGCGCAAGCCAGCAATCTGGCTATCGAGCTGATCAACTTTTTGCTGCAAACTAGCAATTTTCTCAGAGTGTTTTTCGATCGCACTGGCTACTGCCTTCTGTTCTGGAGTCTCAGAAGTTAGTTGGTCAGCTCGACTACGCAAACCTTCAAGCTGTAATTCGACCGAATTAATATCAAGCTCTAAAGAACGTTGTTTTAACACCTCTTTTGTATACTTATCCGACACTTCTTCACGGCGAGTCATGACTTTAGTGATTAGGTTTTGCAGGCGACTAATTTCGCGCGCTAACTCATCCGTCTTGTCTTCGGTTGCTAGCTTGATCATACGGGCCAACTTGTGCAAAACAATGTCTATCTGATAAGGTTTCAAGCTGGGCTTTTTTTGATTTCGACCAAGCATCAAAACCAGTCCCAAAGCATGCTGCAAGTACTCGCTTTTTTGTCCCTTTGCAAGCTTACTGCGAGATAGATTGAGCTGGGACGTCAACTCCACTAAGCGGCTATCAAACTTTTTTATTTGTAGCTCGATATCGGCCACCGATTGACTAATTTTATGGTGGCGTTTTTTAAGCGATAGGAGTAAATTCTCGGCTGTTTTCTGCTCCGAAGCTAACGTCTTTAACTCTTGATGAACCTCTACACCACCAGCTGCTGCCTCCCGAGTAACATTCAGCTGGGCTTGGGCAACCACCAACGAATTAAAGTGCTGATCACGACTTAATTCAGCTTTTTTTAGCTCACTGGCCAGAACTGCAAATTTACTATTGAGTCTGCTACTGGCTTTTTCCCGATTCTGCTGCAACTGATGAATTTGCTTGAGCTGAGCCGATATGCTGGCCAGTCTTTTACTTAAATCTTCCTTTTCTTTTTTGATAGCCAAAATATGAAGCTCTTGTTCTGCAATATTACTGCTTAAGTAAGCTAGGCGAGCGTTTTCCAGCTCAGTCTTAAGTGATGTCAGTCTACTGAGTTGGCTAGCCTGACTGATCAGCAGCTGAGCGCGTGGTTCGAGCTCTTTGATGATATCACCAGTCCGAATCAAATTAAATTTTGCTTTATCAAGCTTCTTGATACTTGCTTCCCGACGGAGTTCATAAACTCTAATGCCAGCTGCTTCATCAAACATCAGCTTGCGTTCTGCGGGGCTGGCCAATATGACATTGTCAATCATGCCTTGTCCAATCACACTATATGAATGTTGGCCAAAACCACTGCGGGCCAAAATATCCTCGATATCAATCAAACGAACCTTATTACCATTGAGCAAATAATCACTCTCGCCACTGCGATAAAGTCGACGCGTAATTTCGACCTCGCGAAAGTCAATCGGCATTTTTTCATCAGAATTATCCAAGAGTAAACTAACTTCGGCTAGGCTTGACTTGGGCTTAGACTCGGTACCATTAAAAATCAGTTCCTCGCTTTTTTTTAAACGAAGTAATTTGGCGCTTTGCTCGCCCAAAACCCACCTGACCGAATCGGCGATATTACTTTTACCTGATCCGTTTGGGCCGACCACAGCCACAACACCCTGACCAAACTTCAATTTAGTACGGCTGCCAAATGATTTAAAGCCGGCGACCTCGAGCTTCTTTAAATACAAACTCCCACTCCTTTTTCCACCTATAATTGTACGTTTTTGAGAGAGCTTAAGCAATATTAAGCGAGCAACATAAAATAAACTTCAAACAGAAACCCCACTTGGACGGGACAAAGTAGGGTTTCTGTCCCGCCTAAGCGGGGATTGCTTCGCTTGTCTTAGGCAGCTAGGATATGACCAGGAATCATGGTGGCCAGCTCTTCATCGCTTAGCGATACGATACTAGCGACATAGTCGCGGCCGGTCTTGGCCAGAAATCCGGCATGAGTTGTCTTGCTATTGAAGATCGGCGCGCTGGCTTGCCCGGGTTTAGCCGCCGCGCGAGCCTGTGATTCGATCACCTTATGAGTGATCACACCATCGGCTTTACCAGCCAAGATGATTGTGACAGCTTCGAGAGTGCCCATTATCTTAAGGCAACCCTCCAGCTCTCCGGCACTACCGAGCAAGGTGTCCACTAGTACTGAATACAAGTTGGACACACTCTGGCTATGCAAACCAGAGATGAACGGCCGAATCAATTCAGCTCGCCAACCAGCCAGCTCCCAAGGAGGTGGGATAATGACGTAGCCGTCGCTAACAAAACCGCTGAGTCGTTGCCAGCTGTCGGCTACATCATCAGTCATGAGCTGTCCGTGCTTGATGTCATCCAAAGCCCGGCTGAAGGTCTGCGTCAGACTAGTCCACTGCGAGCCGCCAACACCAGCTAAGATGTAGTAACGACTGACCGCGTCTCCAACTTCAGCAGCCATAGCTTGGGCCATGCCGCCACCATGTGAATGTCCAAGTACCCGCAGCTCACCGGTCAGACCGTACTCTGCTCTAGCCTGCTCGATTGCTTCATAGACAATTTTAGCACTCTGCCGATATGTCCGGTACTCTATGGCCGGCAAATCGGTATGACCATGACCGGGCAAGGACACCATAATGGCATTGAGGCCGCGCTGCCAGACAGCTCGACCAAGCGGGCCATAAAGCATCGCCGGCGTGCTATAACCACCCAAGTTGATGTAGAGTGGTGCTTGAGGAGCATCATCCTGCAAATGCAGCAGGCACTCGACTGAAAGTAGACGCGGTCCACGTCGGACATGATAGATCTGAGGCTTCCAAGTAGCTAGCTGCTGGCGATATTCACCCCAACCGTAGGGACGATTCTCGATAGCATCGAGCAAAGAGCCTGGTAGTCTCGCAAAGAGTCGTCCGTAACGTTCCATTCGCTCTATAGTGCTTGACATTGCCACGCCTTTCGTTTCGATGGCAAGTTACAAGGAAGGAGTACTCTTCTTCACCCTCAACAATACTCTCTGGCGTGAGCAAAAGCAACTAATACAAAGGAGCTGGGTGCTATTTTAGTTCGTATTTATTAAGGGCGGCGGCAGCGGCTGATTGCTGAGCCGCTTGCTTGCTCGAACCATCTCCGCGACCATACTCTTTGGCACCCAAAAAGACTCCGACCGTAAATTTCTTATCATGATCCGGGCCAACCTCTGATAACACCTCATAATGCGGTGTAATACCATCGCGCTCCTGGGCAATTTCCTGAAAATGACTCTTAGCATCAATGTATGAGCCTTCACGCAAAATCACAGCCAGCGAGCTGACAATGTGATTCTCTATAAAGTCGCGCGCCACGTCATAGCCTTGATCTAAGTACATCGCACCGATCACAGCCTCAACTAAATTGGCCAGTAGAGCGGTCCGGCTACGACCACCACTCTTGGCCTCACCTCGACTCATCAACAAAAATTGTCCAATTTGAAGCTTTTGAGCTAGTGCCGCTAAGGACTCGGTCTTCACCAGCGCACTGCGCCAACTAGTAAGCTCACCTTCCGGATTGGTGTGATGCCGAAAAAGATAATCTGTCACCACTAGCTCGAGCACAGCATCACCTAGAAATTCCAAGCGTTCGTTGTGTTCTAGCTCCAGTTTAGGGTGTTCGTTTAAATAACTGCGATGAATAAAAGCCTGTTTGATCAAATTCGCATCTTTGAACTTAACACCGATTATCTCTTCAATTTTGTTTTGTTCATATATCAAAACTAGTTACTCTTTTTCTTTATTTTCTCTAGTGCCATTTCCAATAGAGCTTTGGTATCTTTATATTCTATTAAATCATGAGCTTCTATATCAGAAAACCATTTTACATCAATAATACCTTCAGAATTTTCGGCGATTACCTCTTCGTCAGGATCAGTCGATTCTATCAGAAATACAAAAGTAGTCATAAAGATCAGCTTGCCTTCCATGCGGTAGAAAAAATGAATTTTATCTAGCTTATCGATTATTTCTAAGCTTTTTAAGCCAGTTTCTTCGCCAATTTCACGAACAGCAGTTTGCTCTAGAGTCTCGCCTGATTCGACATGTCCCTTGGGAATACTCCAACGTTCTTTTAAGTCTTTTATCAGCAAAAACTCCATCTTATCACCAACCTTACGGTACACTAAGCCACCAGCTGTATACTCACGAATTGCCCTACTGGCCCGACTCGGTTTAGTCAGCCTATTTTTTGGCTGGTTTTTTGTTGTCTTCTTCTGGTTCATAAAAATCACTTTGCCTGTAAATAGTACCCAGAACTCCATTGACAAATTTACTGGAATTTTCCCCCCCAAAGGCCTTGGCTAGCTCGACTGCTTCGTTAATAGCCACTTTTGGCGGCACATCTCTTTTAACCATTAGCTCATAAACTGCCATACGCAAGATAGCCTTGTCTATTTTGGCAATCTGTTCGATTGGCCATTCCGGAGCAGCCGGCGAGATCATGGCATCAATTTCTGATTCTTCAGACTGAACACCATTGACCAGCTCGCTGACAAATTCAGAATCATCAATCGTGTCACTATATACCTTGATATTACGTTCCAAGATGTCATCCATCTCATTTTTAAGATCTGACATATTCAAACTACGTCTGAAATCGTACTCATAGAGGCTCTGCAAAGCTACGATTCGACCGAGATGACGGTTGGAAGCCACGCTTTTGTTTAACCCTTCTTGCTTCTTAATAATCCTAAGCTAGCGGCCTTGTGGAGGCGACGCGGTACGCTCTGACCAGACGATTTTTCTATCAATAGCTGGGTCGCTTTGAGGTTGTCATGCGACCGGCGCTGGCCTCGGGTTGATGAGGTGGTTCGTTTTTTGGGTACTGCCATTTAAAATAAATCCTTTCTTTTTTAAAGTAGCAAAGTAAATTATTAATCAACTATGCCGGTGCAATCTTTGGAGCAGACACTCTTGATCGGAGTGTGGAGTAAGATCTCTTCACGCACCAACGGTGCCAGATCGAGTGCGTTATTAACAATTTGCCATTCGTCCTCGGAGGGTTGGTCAGTAAAATCGGCGCTCAGGTTTAATTTAATCGACCTGTCATAACTTTTTAAGCAACGGTCGCATTGCGCCTTGAGCTGAGCACGAACTTCTCCCAAAACATGGAAACGAGCCCCGTCAGAGGTACTTAATATAGTGAACTTGCCTTTGGCCGGACGGACCAAATCAACATCTTCTAACTCACCAAACTCAAGCTCACAAGCTAAGCTTGTGTCCTCGTCCTCCCGTGCTAATTTAAGAATGCTTATTGGCATACTTCACGAGCGATTATATCATTTTTAACTCTTTGTGACAAGATTTACCAAACGATTTGTCACTACGATAATCTTGACAATCTCGACTCCTCGAGTGTATTTGACTCGTTTATTCTCCTCTAGAGCACGGGCCTCAAGCTGATCAGGACTAGTATCCATGACGGCCGTAAATTGACCTTTTTTCTTGCCATTAACTTGAATCACAATTGTCGCCATATCGTCTTTGATAAGATTTGAGTCATATTCTGGCCAGCCCTGCAAATGGACACTCTGCTGTAGTCCAAGCAATAGCCAAAGCTCCTCGGCCAGATGGGGTGCCAGCGGTGCTAGCATCAATGTCAGAGTCAAGCATATCTCATGCCAAATTGTTTTATCAATAACTCCATCACGAGCCATTGGCCCAGCTGCATTAACGAATTCCATCAAAGCCGCTATGGCGGTGTTGAATTTTGTCTGCGAGATATCATCACCGACTTTTTTAAGAGTCTTATGAAGCAGGCCGACCAATTCGGTTTCTTTGATGGTATCAACTGATTTTTGATCATATTTCGTACTAATCAATTCCCATGTCCGGCGAATAAACCGATAGGTTCCTTCAAACCGGTCCGCATCCCACGGCTTCTCATCTTCGTACGGCCCCATGAACATCAGATAAAGCCGCACGGCATCGGCACCATACTTGGCGACATAATCATCTGGATCAATCACGTTGCCCTTACTCTTGCTCATTTTTGCCCCATCTGGCCCTAGAATTATTCCTTGATTGATCAATTTAGCAAATGGTTCATCAAAGTCTAGAAGCTTTTGGTCGCGTAAGAACATCGTAAAATAACGAGCGTAGAGTAAATGCAACACAGCATGCTCAGCCCCGCCAATGTAGCAATCGACCGGCAGCCAAGTCTTCACCGCCACCGGGTCAAACGGCCCTTTGTCATAGTTAGGATTGGGATAACGCAAGAAGTACCAACTTGAGTCAACAAAAGTGTCCATCGTGTCAGTCTCACGCCGAGCCTGGCCACCGCAGCCCGGACATTTCACCTCGACAAAATCAGGATGATCGAGTAGCGGTGAGCGGCCGGACTCATCAAACTTTTGCTTCAGTGGCAAGACAACTGGCAGCTCGTCTTCGGGCACAGGCACAGCACCACACTCGCTACAGTGGATGATCGGAATCGGTGTGCCCCAGTAGCGCTGACGAGAAATCAACCAGTCACGCAAACGATATTGCACCTGTTTTTGACCCTTATTTCGACGCTGTAAGTATGCAGTGATGGCAGTTTTGGCGTTTGCCACCGTCATGCCGTCAAATTCGCCCGAATTAATTAGTTTGCCATCACCCGCGTGAGCTGACTTCTTATCATCACCGCCATCAATTACTTGACGAATCTCCAGACCATATTGTTTGGCAAATTCCCAGTCGCGCTCGTCATGAGCTGGCACGGCCATGATCGCTCCGGTGCCGTAACTCATCAGGACATAATCAGCGATCCAGATTGGTACCTGCTCTCCGTTGACAGGGCTCGCGGCATAACGACCAGTGAAAACACCAGTTTTTTGAGTTTCCTCTTGGCGTGCCACATCAGTTTTAGACCCGGCTGCTTCGACATACTTTTGCACTTTTAGCCTGTGGTCATCGGTCGTGATCGCGTCCACCAAAGGATGCTCCGGTGCTATAACTAAAAAGGTGGCCCCAAACAGCGTATCAGGACGAGTCGTAAATACTTCGATATAAGGATGTTCATCTCCGCTAGAAATATCCATCTCACCTAGACGCGCATCGGCAACCGAAGCACCAGGAAGAGATGAAGCCCGCCGCGAGTCGTACTCTGACGTACGACGAGTTAGGACTGAAGCCTCTGACGCCGTGATTTGAAGCCCAGGCGCGTCGACGTAGAATTTTATTAGAGCCCCCTGCGATTTACCAATCCAATTGCGCTGCATAGTTTTGATCTTTTCCGGCCAGTCCAGTTTATCCAGTCCTTTTAGTAGCTGATCGGCATAGTCGGTGGTCTTTAGATACCACTGCTTCAGATTTTTGCGCTCGACTAGAGTACCGCAACGTTCGCACTTACCATCGACCACCTGCTCGTTAGCCAACACCGTCCGGCAACTCGGACACCAATTGACCAACCCTTTGGCCTGATAAGCTTGGCCAGCCTTAAAAAATTGTAAAAACAGCCACTGCGTCCAGCGATAATATCCCGGCTGGCTGGTATTAACCGTTTTGTCCCAATCATACATCGCCCCCATGGCCTTGAGCTGATCAATCATCCTCGTGATATTTTCATCTGTCCACTCATCTGCGGCCAGTCCGCGCTTAATAGCCGCATTCTCAGCCGGCAAGCCAAAGGCGTCAAAGCCAATTGGAGATAATACGTCTCGACCGTTCATGCGAGCAAAACGCGCCAAGCTGTCGGCTGGTGCGAAATTGCTCCAGTGACCAACATGCAAATCGCCCGACGGATACGGAAACATCACTAGGTTATAATATGGCTTCTGAGGCCTATCGGTCGTTTTGTAAATACCTGACTCTTGCCAAACCTTTTGCCACTTTTGCTCGATTTTTGCTGGATTATATTTTTTCATAGCTCGTCATATTCTACCAAATAGTACGTTATTATTCATAATAATTATAGCCTGATAGTTAAAATATTTAAGCAATAATCAAATCTGAGCTTGTGATTCTAGCTTTGTTTTGACCCAGAAGCTAGCGAATTGATTAAATAAATTCACCATACCTGCCATATTAGATCGATTGAATATGTTCTATATAGTCACTTTTCATCAGCTCCAAAGTTGGCTTTGGACTTAGTAAGATTTTATGCGCGCCAATAATTACAATGAGGTAGCGCTCTATTTTGATATCTCACTACAATCTAATTATCAACAAAACAATGAATGCGTTGACGTATTTTTAAGGCTAGGTCGAAAAGGCTTTTTTCTTACGTCTGCGCCAGGTGGTAGATTGACGTACCAGTACGTCATTCGGGTTAACACCATCTAGTAATAATATGCGAGTCACTTCTTCGGTATAAACACCATCCTGAGATCCTTTGATTAGTACTACGTCACCGGCTTTGAGTTGTGTCTTAAGAAAGTGCCCGGCTAAGTATGGATCACGAAAAACTTTCACCCGACTTTTAGAAAGGCCAGCCTGAATTGCAGCCGGTACCAGGTAGCGCTCGGCTTCTCTACCCACCACAACTAATAGATCAACCACTCGAGCAGCTGCTTTGCCAACTTGACTGTGGGCTTCGATGCTAAAATCACCGAGCTCATTCATACTACCTAAAACTGCAATCTTTCGACCCTTCATTTCGTATAAAGTAGACAGGGCTGCCTTAGCGGCTTCAGGACTCGAATTGTAGCTATCATCGATTAATTTTACGCCGTGGTCTCCGGCAAGCAGATTTAATCGCCCGTTAACTGGACGTATGCTCTCTAGACCGCTGGCAATTTCTGTCTCATTCATGCCCAATTTTAAGCCTACCGCCGCGGCTGCTAGCAAGCTATATAGCCCAATGATTGAAACATGTTGTGTGCTGATAATTTTAGTCTTGCTGTTGAGATTTAGCTCGGCTTTAAGGAGTCCATTGGCTTGCCGTTTAATTTGACGAAATTTTAAGTCACCATATTTAATACCATAGCTCGAAACATTAGACTGACTCTTGGCTTTTTCGCGCAATTGTTTAAAATCAGCATTGTAAATGATCACTTCGGCCTGACTACCAAGTGCCCACGAGTCAGCCACGATTTTCTCCATACTCACCATGCGCTCCATATGAACAGGCGCAACCCCTGTAATAACGCTTATTTTGGCAGTCAGCCTGGATACAATTGACTCCATCATCTGACGTTCGTCATCAGCCACTTCTAAAACGACAACATCAAAAGGATAATCAGCAATCAACTGATCTATTTGACGAAATATTTTATCCCATCCACGAGCGCTCCACAGTCGAGATGGCACTTTGAGTCCAAACAACCCTAGCGGTAATCCTATATCAGTGTTATAACTATCTTCGCTATAATTAACACGATATTTAGCTTGCAATAGCTGGCCGATCGCAATCTTAGTCGAACTTTTACCAACGCTACCAGTTACTATAATTATTTGAAGCCCTTTAGTCGCAAGTAATTGATCAACTTTTTTATTGAGCTTGCGAATCACAAATGATTTTAAGATCTTTTTCATAATTGATTTTATTGTATCATTTTTATCTATCAAAAAGAGGAAGCTCCCAAGCTGATTTGCTTGGGAGCTTTGTAAAAAGATGTGGCCTAAGGGAGGGCTCCGACGAGCATCGGAGGCGGCTGATTCACGACTTCTATGCGTGAACCCCCATGCTCATCTATTGAGCCCTCCCCTTTGTGTAGGCCAGCTACGTACCCTCCACCCGAGTAACACGTAGCAACCAGTTCGAGACTAACTGGCAACTCTCTACGCCCCACGACGAATGCGCGGCTGATAGAGCAAGCAGTCTTTGTAGTGACTGCTTGGTCTCGAAGAACGGGGTGGTGCCTTTGGGTTTTGTACGAACAAGCCGTAGCTTGCTTACTCAGAACCCGTCGCCCGTCCCCATCACCGCTGTCTAGCGGGTTCCCGAGCGGCGCTAAGCTGCGCCCAGGAAACGAGATAATATTACAGCAATTGGCAAACTCCGTCAATAATGATTCTTACAAGTGGTAGGGCTCTTGCTATTTTCGCGATAACATGCGACTTGATTCCAATCGTGTAGAATATACTCTAACAAATACCTTACAACATATTGCCGTACTAATCATGATTTACTCAATAGCCGACGTTTTTGTAGCCACTTGAGCTCGTATTTTTCGCCCAGCCAGAAAGCCAAAATGATCAGACCTATCGCTAAGAATACCCACCAAGCAAAGTAAAAATAATCGGTTCGGTCGGTGTCTGGTAAAATCTTAGTTGATACTCCAAAAATACCTGATTTTTGTATTACTGCAGTCGTTTCTATATAGGCTATTTGGCCAGTCGAATCGGTTCCCTTGATAGTTATCTTATAAACACCGGGCTTAGTATATTTGTGATTGAGTGAGATTTCACCATTTTTGGAATGACTTTTTAAATCTTGCTGACCATCGCCCCAATTAATTAATAACGCGTAAGGAGCGGTGCCATTACACAACACAAACTTCCAGACCACCTCTTTGCCAATAGTCTGTCCTTGAAACGCGATATCAGTCGTTATGGCAAATTGCTCTTTTATTCGATCGGCCGCTTGTTGGCTCGAAGAAGCTGACGAGATGGCTGTGGACTGATTGCCTGGGCTGCTTGATGTCGCTTGGTAAGTTACTGTGACATCGATAGAATCTGGTCCAGCTTGATTGGCAAAATCAAAGTTACGTGCTCGCAATATATTACTGCCAGGTACAAGCTGGATCATTAGCGAAAAAGTACTATCATTCTGACAAATCATAGAGCCGGCCAAGGCACCATTACGCCAAATTTTGACCAATAAGCCTGGCCCACATGTGCCATTAACAGTTACGAGATTAGTTGTAAATGATTGATTATTCTTTGGCTGGTTTATAATTGCAGGTATTGTCGGCGGCTTACTCATAACCAACCCAGATACATTAATCGAGCCTGATTCTGTAATGGTTAGTGCTTGAGTTGATTCAATTGTAGTCAGAATAACCAGGGCGAGACCAAAAGCTATCATAATCATCCAAAGTGCACCGTAAGAGGTGTGCTTATGAGCTAGTAGGCGGGCATTGTGCCGACGGTGTTTTAATTTAAGCTTAATCTTTTTGGCCATAGGATAATTATAATATCCGCCTATTTATTTTCACTTGATGAAATTTTTTGAGCTTTATTGATAATGTGACGATTATAACGCTTGATACTGCTGCGCAAAACCAAAATAATGACTGTTATTAAGAACAGTATCGCTAGTATCAGCTTCCACGGGATGACCCAAAAGACCAATTGGCTGGTCAGTTTTTGATCGGCACTGCCATAAGTCAAGGCTAGATTGGCACTATAGCGGCCAAACAGCCACTTTTTGTTTAGCTCTTGATCGAAGCGGCGAATACTCTCAGGTAAGACATTTTTTGGCGGTTGATTGACCTGCAAACTAGCTATTGACTTGCCAAACATATCCTTTATATCAACTGTACCAGTCGGCTTAATATGAATATTGCCAGAATTTTTCACACGCTCAACAAAACTAATCGGCCCAGCTTCAAAAAAGCCAGATTTCTTACCAGCACTGGCGGCATAAAATTCTTCCAGGGCCGCACTTTCATGAATATTTCCAGATACCTTTAGTAGTGTCAACGTACCCACGCTAGCCGACAAAGCAACACCAGTATCCTTGAGTTCTGGCGGGACACCGCTAAATCGAATCACGCCATAATGTCCACCCGGTTCGGCATTTTTGGGAATCTTTATTTGCACCGAGAGTGTCCGCATTTCTTGAGACTCAAGTCTCATGTCGGCAACTGGTTGAATCCAATGCCGCAAAGAGAAAGTACCAACTTCGTTGGGGTCTAAGATAATATTCGGATCGCCTTCTTCGCCTTTGGCCTTAAAATCATTCGCCAAACTTTTTATAATTAGCGCACCGGCAGTGACATTTTTAATCTTTATCGGCACGGCGATGGTTTGGCCAGGGTCAGCCGATGTTTCGACTAGAACTGGTGAGATTTGCAAGCCCTGTCCATTTTCAGCTCGAGCTGGCTGGGCTAATAGCAGACAGCCAAAGACAATTATCAATAGGCTCGTCGCCATCACGTTTAGAACGTTCGCGAAGTTGCGGGAACTTACTCTAGTCATATTTACTATTATACCCTAAAATGTCGCGGTACAGATGTAATTAAACGATGCCGTATAGCTACCAGCCTCAGTCGCACCGGCCACATTGGCAATATAAGACACAGTGTAGGTCGTACCATTGGACGCGGCTGCTTTGCTCGCGACTGTATTGCCAGTGATAAATTTATAACTATCGACGGTGCCATAACCAGTGCCGTAGGTAATGCCGCCAGTTGCACCAGCCGGATCGGTACCAATATTAGGAGTAGCGTTATCACGTAAGTTGACACCAAATTGCTCGGTGCCTTGAGAAGACGTCGATCCGCCACCAGTTGTAATAGCGTCAATTGTATTAGCCCCCGAAGTCAAGGTGGCACCGTTGATCGTGATAGCATAACCACTCGTAGCATTGGTTGCAGCTGCCATGACCGATGTCCCAGTGCCGGTCGTAGAGGGCGTTAAAGCACCCAGATTGACCGTACTGCCAGCTACGGTACCGCAGTTTTGGCCAGTGATAGACGTACCAGTACAAAATGTCAGAGTTTCATCGACTGTCGCATTGACAGTAATAGTTTGTGATGTGCTAGCTGCTACAGTGCCCGTATCAAGCGCGGTTGTCCAAGTGGCATCCGAATAAGTCGTCATCCGAGCGTAAAAAGTCGTATTATTGGCCGTTGGGTTGGTGATACTACTTATACCAATACTAACGGTTGACGGCGAGCCAGTGTTAGAAGCATTTGCCAAGCTTATCCGACCATTGGTAGTAAATGTACCAGTCCACGACCCACCCGAGCCAATACCTGAGATAGTGCCAACCGTGGCACTAGTACTAGAAAAGCCGGAAGGAATATTTGAAGGCGGCGCACAAGTACCCGAAGCCGAGTCACAAATATCAATCCGAACCGATTTAATGGTAGTCGAAGTCGGCGGCGTGAATGCAAAAGTATAATTCACACCAGTGGCCGCACCAGCAGCGGTTGATAACGTCACGCTACGAGCTGTCATTTGAGCAGCACTAGCAACTTGCAATGGCAAATAGGCCACCGTCAATACAACGATCGCCAACCAAATTATGAAGTTTAATTTATTTCTGTTTTTAGTCATAAGATAATAGATTTGTTATTATGGCAGCATAAGGTTTTTACATAGTGCAAGCATACTATAAAATTAGTTTGAGATTTTATGCCTGTCTCTTGACTGGCCTGTTACTTTTTAACTTTGTCGCTTATCTGACGCCGATTGCCACAGCCCAGCCATATGGTAAAGGTAAATACAATGAGAATGTACCCTACGGCTCACAAACTCAGCTGACGATTTCAACAAATGGTGATGTCAATATCCCGTTGACTCCAACAGATGCCGGCGTTTTAGGTACCGGCAATAGCGTGGTGACTGTCACTAGCACCGACGTGGTCGGCTTCAAGCTTTATGTTAGAACCGGCGACGTGGCGGCTAATCTAGTCAATGGTGCTAGCCAAATACCAGCCAGCGCCAATGGCTCACCAGCCGCACTTGCAACCAACACTTGGGGTTATAATACCGATGGCTCGACTAATTTTGTTGGCTTGACTACTAGTGATGTCTTGATAAAAAACGCCGCCGGACCATACACTAGCGGCAATAATACGACTGTGACGTATGGTGTGAAAATAGACAATTCAAAAGCTGCTGGTCGATATGCCGGCAATGTTCTCTATACCGCCACACCTCAAACTGACTAATTTTTAGATGACTTTTGATGCCTGTGGCGCCAGCGAGCAAAACACCACCAGGCCAACAAACCAAGCCCCGCTAGCACCAACGCCGCCAGGCCAATCACCCACATTCCCGGCAAATAAAGCATCCAATGAGTCGGAATAGTGACTTTTTTATCAAATAAAGTCGCGCTGCCGCTAAGCTTATATAATCCTGCAGCCGGTGGATTTTCCCACTTCACTGCAAAAGTACGACTAGTCTTGGGCAAAACATAACCGCGAAATTGACCGGTAAATTTGATATTTCCAAACACGTCGCGTACTACTAATTGTCCGTCTTGGCGAAAGTGGCTATTGCCATTATTGGTCACTTCGACTGGCAGCTCAACAGGAGCATATTTTTGCCAAAAAGGCCATTTGATCGCGGCTAAGCTAGCGTTTTTGTCAATCGATCCGGGCACCTCGATATAAAACAAACTGGCCGCTCGCGCCACTGGCGTGATAGTGTCTGCGACTTTGTTAAGCGGAACGGTCTGGACGAAAATCACACCATAGTGTCCGCCGGTTACAGCTGATATAGGCACCCGAATACGATAGCTAACATCCCTAGATTCAGTGGGCTTGAGGCTGATATATTCTTTTTCGATACTAAACCAGCTACCAGCTCCAATCGGTGTTAATTCCTGGCCAAATTCCTGCTCATAACTATCATTATTGACAAAAAAATCTTCGGCATAAAGCTTGACTGCCAACTCACTTTGACCAGAATTTGTAACCTTTAACACGCCGTTAAAAACCTGTTCAGGAGCTAAATGAATATCTTGGCTGATAGGTGATATAGTTAGGCTATCTTTGACGCTGGCCGCTCGCGCTGGTGCGGCCATAATTAAAAAGCCGGCAAAAATAAATGATACTACCAGGAATAATCGCTTAAGAGCTTTTTTCATCGGCCTCGCGTTTGACTAGTACCACTTGAATGTCTGAGATAACATTATTGTAGTGCTTGATCGCAAAAGCTCGCGCTTCCTCACTGCGGCTAGCCCACTCCGGGTAAAAGGAGTAGCCATAGCTAAAGTCAAAGTCAGCGCTCACCTCATAGTGGTCGAGCTTATTTTGTTTGAGCCAATCTTGATTGAAGTAGAGAAACGTCGCCTCTGAAATAGCCCGAGTGTGAGTTGGGTCCTGCCAGGCTCGCATCGAGCTATAATACGGCGCTGTGATCGTGGCCCGCGCACCAGGCTTCATGATTCGATGTAGCTCGTTCATAAAAGCAAATAAATCCGAGCTATGTTCGATGTAATGATTAATCACAACTTCATCGACCGAGTCTGTTTTAAAAGGCCAAGGAAAATTCTCCAGATCGTGCACGATATCGACTGATTTGGTCTTGACCCTGTCAACACCAGTAAAACCCTCAGCTTTATTGCTACCGCAAGCTAGATCAAGCTTGAGCTCTTTGACTTTTTTGACTGTCTTTTCGGGTTTTTTGGTGGTCATAATGTCTAATTGTAACACAAGGGCAGAGATCATTCTTCTGCCATTCTGATCCGCCTACTGGCGGAGAAGAATCTATGTTCTCATGGGCTAGATTCTTCACTCCGTTCAAAATGACAACACAAATAAAGTCTAAGAATCTGTTCCCTTTTTATCACCAAACAGCAATTTCATTCCAACTCGGATTTGTGGTCTCAATCAAGTCGATTTTTTTGACCCTGGTCCAGCCTTTCAATTGCTTCTCTCGAGCAATCGCATCGTTGACGTTATCAGATTGTTCAAAATACACCAATTTCGATATGTTGTATTTGCTGGTAAAGCCCTTCGCAAGTTTTTGCTTATGCTCATACATACGTCGGGGTAAATCGTTGGTAACGCCGATGTAGAGTGTTTTGGAATTATTGGTTGCTATATAAACAAAGTAGTTTTTCATAATTGCTGGATAAAGATCCTTCGCTAACGCTCAGGATGACACGTTTTCATTGTCATTCTGAGACCGCTGGCCGAAGAATCTACATTTCTCACCCGGGACAGAGATCCTTCGGCTTCGCTTGAGGATGACAATGGGGTGTGCTTGAGGATGACAATCAAATTACTGTTCGAGGAGCGTAGCGACGAGAACTAATCGGTTCTCACATTCGTTCGAACAATATACCTCACGACGTCCCTAGAGGTGTTCATATTTGCGTACTATACTAGGCGCGGCCAAAGAAACGAAATGAGGCGTACTCTAATCGTACACCGAATGAGTACAGGGACTCATAGAAGAGTGCAATTCGAGGAAAAATCGAAACGAGCCAAAAAACTGTTAGCACGAGTGAAGTTCAAGGCAGTAGCGAGTACCGCTAGCGAGGTGTAGTGGTTTGCTACAGTGAGCGCGGGTGGAGCTACTAACGATGAAATTTACCATGATAATAGGTTTTCTACCAGACGATGTCGTTAGCAATATCATAATGCCCCACCCGCACCCTCGTATCACAAGCAAATTTATAGCCGAGCGCGCCGGCCCGTTCAAAAAAGTACAGATCCTGGGTGTACATCCGCGTACCACGACCGGGCTCAAAGCTCTGCTCAGTCTTAAACCACGGCTTGGCCAGCCGTTTATCACGAAACATCTCCAGCTTCCAGAGATTAAAACCCATCCCCAGACCATTGGCTTCTTGGATCGAATCAGGACGCGGCACCTGCGGTACAAAGCTTTTGGGCATGGCCGTGGGATCACCGTAGATCATCGGCTGCCCTTCCTCACCCTTGGTCCAATACAGACCGCCAATGACGTCAAACTTATCCATATTTTCATAGAGCTTGAGTAGGCCATCCGGTGGTGGCATATTGTCTTCCTCTATCGTCAGGATATACTGCCACTTCGACAAATCCGGACTTGCTAAAATCTGCTCGATCAAGCTATTGTAAGCGTCACCCACCTCCAGGCCAATGGCAAAGAGCGGGCCAATCACCTTCTGATTCATCGGTCGCATCAGCCCCATCCAGCTCTGGACGACTTTGGCCGGCACCACACCGCGGGTCGGGCAAATGATGATGGTCGAGAGATCCTGATAGCTTTTGGCGCGCAGCAGTCGCTCGGCCGAATCCGTGCTATTGTGATAGCCCTCCACTGACTGCATGACGATTTGCGGTTTCATTCGTACTCCTTTAATACCCTACTCTATCACCTCTTAGGCCGTAGTGGCAAAGCTCATGTACGGCAAGACTGATAAGTTATTGGTCATGGCCGAGATGGCTAGTGAATTGGGCAAGTTGGTTTGACCAGCCGAAGTAAAAACGCCAGCATTGCGCAGCCAAGGACCACCAACACCCTCGACTAAGTTGGTACCGGTCGAATAAGCACTCGAGAGTGAGCCCATCGGCGCGATACCGGAGATTGAGATGGCATTGCCATAGTACGACTGCAGTACACCTGAGTTAAAGCTCGAACTGCTGGCACGGTCAAATAAGCCGAGGTAATAATCACGTGGCACAAGCGTGGTCAATATTAGTAGCTGCATGCGCTTGAGTCCGGTGTACTGCGAAGAAATGTTTAGCCCGGCACTAGCTGTCGTGCTGTAGGCATAACCGGTATCATTGGTGGTGGTGGCCTGGGAGACGGTGATACTGGAGTTGTTGTAAGTCATGGCATAGGAAAGCGAATTGCTGGTCAGCGCGCTCATGCGTGTCGAGTTAGCTCCGGAGTCACGGGTATAAATGCCCCATGACATAGTTCGACTTTGCTGAAAACTGCTAGTCCCCCCGGTAGTCATGTTCATACTAACGAGTAAATTGATGTGGCGGGCAGCCACTGGCTCAATCACGTTAAACGGAATAAATGTCGCCGAACCAGAGGTGTTGGTGTTGGCCGATAAGATCGCTGTGCCGGTGTTGTGAATCGGATACGGCTCGTAGCTGGAGAGGGTGCCACCCCCACCGCCAGCGGCGCCAGATATAGTGACGGTCATGTTGTTGTTATTGGAGCTCGATTGTGACAATGTGATGTTATTGCCACCGGCCAGTACCAGGCGGCCTGGCAATACTGCTGTATTACCTGAGTCGTTACTTAGGTTACTCACACCAGCTGCAAAAACGCCGGCATGGACGTGATCATCGGCCGCCCAGCGACTGGTATTGGTGCCCGAGTTCGTGGCGCTACTGACACTCTGAATGGCGTTGCTGACCGCTCCGCCGCCACCGGCAGCTGACACCGTAATAGTGGCCGATGCACCGTTGACCGACTGAGACAGAGTCACGTTATTGCCACCAGCAAAGACGACTTGCGAGGCAACCGTGCCCGAAGTACCGGAGGTATTGCCGATGTTGCTAATCCCAGCCGAGTAAGCGCCGACCGCCGTGGCACCAGAAATTGTGATGGTGTTACCACCGGCCGCGGTTGATTGAGACAGGGTAATATTATCGCCGCCGGCGAAGATGAGCTGATTTGAGACTGTGCCCGAGGTACCAACCGAATTACCGCCGGTCGAGACGCCGGCTTTGAACATGTTTGGCGAACTAATCGTCAGCGTGGCCGAACGAAGCGAATTGGTCGCCTGAGAAAGCGTAATGTTATTGCCACCGACAAACATGATCCGATTTGACACCATGCCGGAGTTACCGGAAGTGTTGCCCTCGGTGCTCATACCAAAGCTACTTGGAATAAAGGTCATTTCGTCTGCCTCGCTATCATCATCATATTATATACCACGCCGTGCCATCACAGGCGACAGTCAGGCATTGATTGGCTGTGTTGATGACTTTTTGATTATTACCATCAATCGTTTCGGCTCCATTGGCCTGAATAGTCACGCCATTGGCCGACGAGTCAGTCTTCTTGATATAGAGGCGTTGTCCAGTCGAGCTGGCTGCGGCCGGTAAATTGTAAGTGATAGTGCCACTCGTGGCATCAGCTATGCAAATCACATCGCTGCTGCCGAGCGAGATAGTGCCTGTCGTGTCATTGCGGATGGCTTTCTTGACGGCTTCGAGCGTGCCAGTGGTCGGCAGAGTCACATTGGTCGTGCCAGTCAAAGTCAGCGTCAGCGCGTAAGCACCAGAGGTGGTTAGATTACCAGCTAGAGTCAGAGTATTACTGCCACCGGTGATGGTCGGGCTACCGGAAGTCACCGTCAGCGAGCGCACAGTCGTACCGCCACCGAGCGTGAAGCCGTCGGCGTTATTGGCAAATTGTTGATTGGCTGAATTTTGAGTGGCCATACTACCTCATTATACTTTATTATTAAAACGCTATGCTTGATATATTTGAAATTGAGCTGATATTTTCGACCATCATAGCAGCCGGCTTGACAGCCACTGCCACACCAGCCCAAACTCCCGTAGTCGAAATATCAAAAAACCAACCAGTCGAGACTGAGCCAGCCGCCCAAGCTATCTTGTAGGACAAGCCTGTGATCCAATTACCCTGATCAAAAGTACTGACAATTCCCTGACCAGCCTTTTCAACCATATAATCAGTGGCGAAATTGTTTGTGGTCTGAATCGTGGCATTAAAAACAAAGCTAGAATGAGTTGCTACTTCGAGAGTAATATCAGCAGTACTAGCATTACCATTACCAGTATTAGCCGCTTCTACCATTTTAGTCTGATTAACACCAGTTAGCGGTTGAAAGATAATCCGATAGGTGTTAGATTGGCCAAACGTGACTGCTAGGGTATTCGAGCCAGTTGCCGGTGCGATCAGTGAATAAATTGCCACCGTATAGCCTTGAGCTTGAACGATAGATTCCTGGTTCATCACCACTGCATTGTATGTCACCGTCGAAAAAGTCGTCGAGGCTGAATTTGTGTAAATAACAACCAGTAAACCTCGATTAGCTCCACCAGTCGAATGAGAGCCAGAATACGAACTTGTTGTCCCAGTAGCAGTTGAGCTGGCATCCATATTGATCGCCGATGCAGCATTGTAGTCTACTTCTGCTTTGGTGTAATCTATAAATCCATAATAAGATCCGATGCCAACTGTTTTTGTATAGTAACAATAAGATTTAAAGCTAGTATTATCAAGATCATCTGTTGTCCAAGGCGTTGAGCCTGTGATATACGGCATCGCACCAGTTGAGAATATTGGTTGGGGCGAATAAATACTACTACTGGTAGTAGCGGCGGATTGTTTGAGCGCGCCATCAACATAAGCCTGGACACCAACAGAACCAGCACCGGTCGTGCGGCCTTGTCCATATAGATTGACCGAGTTGATCGTACTACCTAGTGGGATTTGGCCATTGGCAGAGCCTATCATATCGAATGTCGTGATATAAGTATAACGAACAGCATTAACAAACGGACCAATATCACCACTCGCATTGTTACCATCATCACTATAAAGATTTTCCGGATAAGCGAAACTAGGACTAGTGTTTTCATTATTAGAGCCAAAGAAACTAACCAGTGCCATTATATGATCTCAAACATAAGTAATATTCCCTTGGGCTGAAATCACTTCCCAGTCGTTATTGGCCGTCACACAGATTACCGTCACAGCGTCGCGACTAACCACGCTCTGCAAATAACCACCTGTACCAGTCGTAGTACTAACATTACCAAAATAAATTTTTTGGCCTGAATTTTGAGTCAACTTCCAGCCACCTGCCCCTTTGCCGACTATCCTGATCATATCACCGAGAGCAGCCGAGCTCGGTAATGTCACTGTCACCAAACTGGCGTTACTAGCAATGTAGCCATTATTGACCGTCGCACTTTGACTAGTACCGGTCACTTCCGTCCAAGCTAGGGATAATACATCGCCCCAGCTAGTTACTCCAGACCCATTGGTCTTCAAAAACTGCCCACTGCTGCCAGTGCCAGTCGGTAGCGTCAACGACCAAGTCCCAGCCGTAGCGGCTGTATTGACTGTTACCGTGCCCGAGCTACTACCATCAAGTTTGAGTGCCTTGCCGCCTTTGATGTTGATATCATCATCAGTTGCTAATGTGTCAGCTGCACTGCGGTAGAGATTGGTATCTCGACTCGAACCAAAAGCGACACCAGCCGCGGCAGTGGTATTATTAGCATCTTGCGATACCCAAAGAGTTTGGGTTGAGGCCGCGCCGATAGCAACACCGTAGTTGCTGGATGCAGCAGTTTGTGGTGCCACTTGGATACCATAGCTAGTACCTATGGTCGTACCACCAGTCAGCGAGGGATTGTCAGCATAAAGCGTTCTGACAAAACTAATAGTACCACCACCCACGCCATAAACTTGTGAGCCAACACCAGTTGCTATGCCTAGGGTATTGCCGCCAGTGCCACTACCATCAAAATACGGAGTAGCCGAGATGCCAGTGATACCAACTCCGCTAAGCGAAGTGGCACCACTATTTTGCAAATACGGCCCGCCCATAAAACCGACGTAATTATTAGTCGGCGAACCGGTCGTCAGATATACAAAAGGTGCGGCATATACGCCTGACTGTTGATACGAGGTGCTACTCAGCGTTGTATTGATGTATAATCCCGAACCTTGTCCACCCGACACACTGGGTGCCGTACCGGCAAGGTTGATTACGCCATTGGTAGTGGTAGTAGTACCAATACCAAGTCGATTTGTGGTCGTATCAGCTACAAATAGATTGCTCGAGCCGCTGCTGTCTTGAATCTGAAATGCGGTTGTGGAATTTGTCACCGGCGTGCGCAAAAAAACACTGCCACCAGCTGCAAAACTAGCAGTCGTGTTGCTGCTACCGTCTTTGAGCTCAAGTAGATTAGCCGACTGCGAGGCCGCACCGGCAATTCGCAGCGGCACATGGGCGGAGTTTTGAGCCGTAATTGTGACATTTGGGCTAGAGCCTGACTGATAGGCTAGCCCTGCCGCGCCAGCAAAGCTACTACCACTTTTGTACTGGACTTGCCCATCCGAGCCGCCAGGCGAACCGGCACTAGCCGGTTGCCAGCTGGGCAAACCACTATTAACCGTCAGCACGTAGCTGCTACTGCCAATACCAAGCCGAACTATATCACCACTCGAGTCGCGATAAAAAATATCACCGGTAGCAGCTGAGGTGGCATCATAGTACATCACCCGTCGACGATTACCCGAGCCGGTTGTCTGGGTGTAATAAAGTAGTCCGCTGCTATCAATTTCAAGAGTGCCCGCCGCTGGTGTGGTCAATAGCGCGGCGCTGGTGGTTGTAAATGTCAGAGGCGCCACCGAAGCCGTACCGGCCCGGATCGTGACACCCTTGTGCATGCCGTTACTGGCATTAGTATTGCCATCATTGGTGTCATAGTGCTCCTTGAGCAGCCAGTTATTTAGAACTGTGCCCCAAGAGCCGTCATCGCCACCAACTACCGGAAGTCTCTCTGCCATTTATGCCCTACCCACCATATGATCCACCACCAAAGCTATTGTCGCGTTTTTGAGCTGTCGGTCGCGCAGACTTGGGCTTGGCGGTCGGGTTAGCTAGATTTTTGATAATAGCACTTATGCCAATCATTGACACTACAAAAGCAGCCATATGCTTCAGGAAATCCTTACGGCTCATCTCTTTTTTTAAAAGTTTGTCGAGCAGTTCAAGATTGAACAAGCTGGTTGCCTCATTTACTCTTATGCTTGTTCTATTATTGTAATGCAATCCTAGCCAAATCGAAAGCTTAGACTTCCAAGCAGGCTAAACATTGTCGCGCCGCTCAGGAATCAATTTATCTAGATCGGTTGATTTGCTGACTGCTTCGGAACGTGCCTTGCTAGCGGCCGCATCTGCCCGAGCTGCCAAAATTACTTCGCGACTGTAGTTGATATACATGTCCTCAACTTTTTTGAACCCAACATTCTCTGCGATTAGCTTTAATTCTTTGGCGGCATCATCTGGAATTTCAATTGAATATTTCACTACCTTTAAACTCCACTTATACTATCTCCATGATAGTGACTCACCCCCCGAAGATCAATTAGATGCATGCTCGGCGATGGCGTTTGATCCTGATTATAATCGTCCAGCTCAACTGCTGACAGATCAAGCACTTGAGCTAACTGGGTCGTCGCAACCGGTCTTTGAATTTGATTAATCCGAGCGTCCGATTGGACAGCGGGCACGTTATGACTAGCAACTGGTGCCACCGGAAAGGTTTTGAGACGATTCGACGCCCGATTGTATCGCACTCTGGCCCGGTAGTTGACGATAAGAACCAGGATGCACGACATCTCAAACAATACCAGCATCGGCAACGCTAAAATTATTTGGTTGATTGGATCTGGTGTGGGTGTCAAGACCGCCGCCACAACAAAGCAAGTGATAATGACATGAGGTTGATACTTTTTCAGCTGGCTCGGTCCAAGTGGCTTAATACGATTAATAAACAGTAGCAACAGCGGTAGTTGGAAAATCAAAGCCGAACCGCCAAGATATGCCAGTATAAATGACAGATACTCATCGGTCGTAATCAGAGCCTGAATTGATTGGCTGCCAAAATGAGTTAAAAACTTCAGTGCGTTTGGTAGACTAATATAGTAAGCAAAAGCTAGTCCGATAGCTGCCAGAATCATTGACACCAATAGGATCAAGAGCATATTTTTGGGTAGCACACGACCACTAGCTGGATGAATAAACTTAAGCAGCTGGTAAACTGCCACCGGTATAGCAGCAATCGCCCCAACTAGTAAACAAATCTGCATACTAAAGCCCAGTCCGCCCATCGGACTAGTAAAATATAGTGTCTGGCCGAGTGGCGACTGGATGAAATGAATAAGTTTTTCATTGAACACGACACCGACTAGCAAACCCACTAGAAATACCCCTGCCACCCAAAACAAGCGATGGCGAAGCTCTTTTAGATGATACCCAAAGGTTTGTATTTCATCGGCTCTTTTTTGCATTTTGTTTTTCTACTTAAGCAGTATTAGCTCTTTTTCTTGCTTGATTTCGATCCTTTACTGTTCTTGTCGCTCCCTTCGTCCTCATCCGTCATGCCTTTTTTGATTTCTTTGGTAAACGTACCAATACTTCGACCCAGTTCGGGCAATTTAGAAGCACCAAACAGCAATAACAGCACCAGTACGATTAGCAATAATTCTGGTAAACCGATTCCTAAAAACTCCATGCTACTCCTTAATTTCAGATCTCACTTATACTAATATAAATATCTTAACTTAACCTCTTTAAGAGCGCAAGCTAATAGTTTATAGAAAATCTAAATAATCTTCCCCCCCCTACCGTACCGAGCAGAACCACCAGAAGCATTGAGTAGTAGCAGTGGTAGTAGCAGAACTATTACCAGATGTACCGGGTATAGAATCTACACCAAGTACTGTCATGGTGTAGGTGGTATTGTTAGATAGACCTTG
>JAYRII010000012.1:0-167258 GCA_041906885.1 Candidatus Saccharimonadia bacterium
CATTGCGTCTTTTCGCTGGAGGTAGCTTAAAAAAGCTGGCGTGCTACAATAAAGTTTCATGCAGGGTTTGCGAGTAATTATCGTTCATGGCTGGGGAGATGATCCAAAACGAGGTTGGATAAATTGGCTTACGGGTCAGCTACTCGATGGAATTTAACCATTATGTTGATGTGTCGCGCAATGTTGCCGAAGAGCTGTTGGGTAAATACAACACGGTCCGCGCCGAAGGTCGTTAAGCCCGATAGTGTAAAGCTTGAAGGTGCAGCCATATAAAAAGCCTCTATCGGTAGTGAGAGGCTCTTTTTGGTATTGTAAAAAACAATGGAGTAACAGCTTGTACTTGCATTTAGCAAATAATATGCTAATATATAGATAGTCAGGAAATCGTCCTGGCACGACTGGATGGGAGTCCAGATGATCAAGGTAGCGGCTAGTGCGTACTGGTTGATCAGCGGCGCAATCCTTGGGCTTCTGGCCTTTTGGATCGCGTACGAAGCCCATTTTTCGATGGGCGGAACGGCCTGGGCGTTCACGCTTGGGCTGGCACTGATCGGTGCAGTCTGCCTCTGGAGAGGCTGTACATTGCTTTTCCAGACCAATCATGAGAGGGGGTGAACGGGCTGAGGTTCTTCATTGAGCCTCAGCCCCATTCCTTTAAGTCGCATTTGGGGTGAGATTTTACGAGTGGTTGCCAAACAAGTTTAAGATTGTTATGCTTATCTCATAAAATGACGAGCGGTAATGGCATCGACTCCAGAAGACAATCAGCAAAACAACCAAAAAGCTGACGATACAAAAGTCAATTACATCAAGCCGAGTAGGCCCTACCTCAACATTTCAATGCTGGTTGGGGTGTTGGTTTTTGTAGCCATTAGCGCAACTGTGCTTTACCGATCATTTGCCTCCGTCGAGGTGAAATTCCCCACCCAACCTAGTCGTGTACTAGTTGAGCTTCAAGACGGCCATGCTGACGGTCCAATAGCTGACTCGCTCAAACCAGCCGAGGTTGTTAATTTCAGGTTGTATGGTAATGGTTTGGCCGTTTGTGGCAATAGCAACATCGGTCAATATACTTCCCAAAGGCTTGACAAAGGAGCACTAACTGCTTTTATGGCGTCATTTAAGAATGTTGGTTTTGACAAGATCGAGGACAGCTTGAACAATCCTAATCAAACTCCACCAACCATAGCGGCTTCTGCCACCCTGAAGGTTAATTTCTTGAACAACTACCGTCAAACCACTTATTCACGCAATCAGATTGCAAAAACCTCTAAGGCGAATCAAGATGCCAAGCAAATTATAGATAAATTCTGTTCACAAACTACTCAAGCTTATGTGTCGGATAAAGTAATAGTCAGAACAAAGTTATCAAACAAATCAACCGTAACGGCAAAAACTCGACCTTCAATGCTTAAAAAAGAAACTTTTAAAAAGTCTGGAGACAAGCAAGTTGCAGCCACCGAAGTACTCGATCAAGAGAAAACGAAACAAATCATCAATCAGTTACCACTCAGTCAGGTTCAGATAGTAAAAGACGGCAATATAAATTATGAAATCATTGCTGATCCTATTTTACCAGAAGTTGATACTAGCGATCAGGTGGTAGCTGGCGATCCGAATAAAGTACAAGCCGCCGCTCAAGTACCAGTACAAATTATCGAATTTTACCCACAGGGCTGGGCACCAGGTGGAGATGATTTGGCTAAGCTTACAAATATGAGTAACTCTGCGGGTCATTTTTATCAATACCAAATTCAAGGAAAAACACTAAATATGCTTCCTGCTCGATTAGTTACCGGACAAAAGGATTTAAGCTATTATTTAAATTATTGTGGCTGGGTCAAACAGATCGATGGTTGCAAGCGTGGTTCGTTAGATTCGATCCTTTATGGTATTTATGATACTGATGGAACTGCACTTGGTGTATTGGGCAAATCTACCATCATATACTTGCCAATGCAAATTAATGATCCTGCTATGTGCGGTACTGCATTTTTCCCGCCAAGAAGATTTGCCGTAACAGATCACGAAGGTGCACGATGCTCTGGTGTTGGTGATTTAAATCCAGAAAATTCAAATATCAATCATGAAATGGGACATACTTTTTCTCTTAATCACGCACCGAATGAATATCCATACGATATAATGAGTGCTCATCCCACCATCAGATGCATCTATGGCCCGCCTTCGAACTGTCACCTCAATGATGCATATAGAGCAAAATTGGCTGCTTCGGTTTATTTTCAGCCTGATCCAATCTATACAGCCGGCTATTCGTTAGTCCATCGAATTTATAATGGTAATAATGGCAAACATCTCTATTCAAATAATATTGCTGAGATAAATGATGATTTGCGACATGGTTGGTTTTGGGACAGTGTATCGTGGATGACTTATCCAGCACCTCTAGCTGATACCAAACAATTGACTCGATTTTACGATCCAGTGGGCGATAACCGTGTTATGACGATAGATGATACTGAGAAATTAAATATTCAACCACCTCGTGGCAGATGGTTACCTGAAGCTTATCCTATTATGTATGTCCGTTCAGCTTCTACGAGTGATATGTCTACAGCGATTACTCGCTTGTATAATCCACGCAATGGCGATCGAATTTACTCTGTCGATCCTCAAGAAGTTCGAAATACTACTGCAGCTGGCTGGCTCAACGAAGGTGTACGTTTTTGGGCTAAGCGCTATTAGCCAGCTAAAACAAATTTAAAAAATGTGCACTTTTCATTTACAATCTACTCACACTTGAAATAGGGTGTACATTTATTACAAATTAAGGAGATTTTATGGCCAGCGATATAGTACATTTTGAGATTTACGCCGATGACGTTAAGCGAGCAATAAAATTTTACGAAGAGGTCTTCGGCTGGGCCTTTAAGTCGATGGATGGTATGGGCATGGATTACACTTTGGTTTTTCCAGGCGGTAAAGTGATGGACGGACCGGCCGAGAAAGGCGTCAATGGCGGACTTCTGAAGCGCTCCGGGCCAGCGACTGATGACAAGGCTGCACCAAATGCATTTGTCTGCACCGTCAATGTCGATGATGTCGAGGCCACTGTCAAAAAAGCCGTTGCAAATGGGGCCAGAGTAGATATGCAGTCCGATGATATTCCAGGTGTTGGTCGATTTGCCTACATCCGTGACACCGAGATGAACTTAATCGGTGTCCTCAAACCTTTACCGATGAACTAAAATGAAAGCATCATCGCGTCTCGTAATAAAAACATTAATAACCCTCAGCCCACTACCTCTAGCCTATTTGATTAGCATGAGTGATACCGCAAAATTCCCACTAAAAATGCGACAAAGCTAGCTAACTATGGTAGCGACACCCATATACTTTCGTTTAGACACTAACTAAACAATAAGAAAGGATGTCGCTATGAATAAGCGTACACTAACTTGCTATGAAGTTGCATGGAATATGCATATTTCAGGCCTACTGTCAAGCTACCTTTTTCTGCAACACCTTGTCTCTACTCCAGCGTTGCTGGTATGAGGCTAGTAGCGTAAGCTACTGGACTCATTTTTAGGGCTGTATGTATTCTTTTTGTATTGTAGTAATGAATATATAGAGCAATAGCTTCATGTAGCTGGGAAAGTTCTTCAAATCTTTGTTTTTTGTAAAACTCTAGTTTGAAGTTTCCAAACCATCTTTCCATAAAGCCATTCTGCCAAGGACTAGCTTTATTGCTGGCGCTAAGCTGGATTTCCATCTTGTTGTACAGATCTTGGTGTTTGAAACTAAGGTACTCACTGCCTTGATCAGAGTGTAGGATAGCTGGACTAGGGTGTTTGCTGAGGGCATCTAGTAAAGCACTGTGGGTTAGTTCACTGGTGTGGTTAGTGCCTAGTCTCCAGCCTACAACTTGACGGGTTTTAAGGCTTAGTACGACAGCTAGATAACAAAATGTATTATTGTGTTTGAGGTAAGTAAAATCCTGTGCCCAAGCCTCAGCATTGACCATATTGCTGTAATCCATTCCATCTTGTGGTCGGCTATTATCTTTGAACTTAGCATAACTATGTAGGATGTTTTGTGGAGTAGAGATTTCAGCTTTACTACCTCTGGGGTATTTGTGTCTTTTGTTGGCACTTGGAATACTAACTCCAGCTAGAGTTCTTACTCTACGGGTTTTGCTTTCACTCCAACCCAAATGAATAGCTAATCTACGTACACCATAAAATGGATGCTGATGATGAACAGCTATAAGCTGTTTCGTATTTGCATGGCCAGTCAGTTGGCGAGCCTTTGCTGGTCGGTAAAAGCCAGTACGGTCAACGCCAAGTACCCTAGCCCAGTGCTTCAGCCATCCTGGGTCGACCTCATCCAGAATGGCTATTTTTTTGAACGATGCATTTCAGCTGTAGCCCTACCAAGTAGTTTATATAACTGCTCATTTTCCTTCTTTAGGCGATTGATTAGAAGCACTAGGCTGGTGTTGGAATTTACTACACCATCCCTAAGCCAACGATAGATAGTTTTAGTGCTAACATTGTAGTCAAGTGCTACATCAGTAACCCTCATTCCTTCATCTCTAATCTTTCTTATTATTTCAGCTTTAATAGTTGGTTCAATTACCTTAAATCCAGGCATAACAAAAAAGTCCTTTCTTTTCTAGAATAGAGCTAACGCTCTATTCCTAAAATATTAAGAATTTATTGAGTCATCTTGCAAGAGACTAGTTGTTGATTATATTGGTAGTGGGACAGTGAGACAAACTGCATAGAGGGCAGATGGAGTGTGATTAAGCGTCATATTCGTCGAATGTATGGGCAGGTTAGGATGAACCTCTTGCCACAGCTACTGGTAGAATTTGAAGCTCGAGCTAACTTCTCGTATCTATTCAAAGACTGTCAATCTTACTTACAGGTTTGTTTGTTCCATGTGCTTTGACAGAACCGACTTTACGCTCCCTTGATTGACGCCTAAAAATATGATAATATGCGTTAGTTATGGAAGCACTCCAAGCAATCGAAAAATCTAGTCGCAAGACCAAACTCCCGCAAATCAAGCCGGGCGATACTGTTCGTGTACATCAGATGATTCGCGAAGGCAATAAGCAGCGTGTGCAGGTTTTTGAAGGTGTCGTGATTCGCCAGCGTAAGTCGCAGGCAATCGCTGCTCATATCACGGTGCGCAAGATTGCTTCTGGGGTTGGAGTCGAAAAGAGTTGGTTCTTACACTCGCCAAATGTAGTTAAGGTAGAAGTGGTGCGTCGATCGAAGGTGCGACGAGCCTACTTGAGCTACTTGCGTGGTCTGCGTGGCAAGAAGGCTCGTCTAGCTGAGCTAGAATTTGATAAGATTTTGGCTAACGAAGCTGACGGCCGGACTCATGGTGATATTGAAGCTGAGGAGCAGGCTAAAATCGAGGCATCTGATACCGAAACACAGCCCGAAGATGGTACTAGCGACCCTATCGAGTCTGTTGAAGTCGTTGAGTCAACCGAAGAACTAGCCAAAGAGGAAGAAAATGAGGCAGCTAAGGCTGATCCGGAGGCTGACGAAGCACAACCAGGTGAGAATAAACAGGACCAGCAAAACAAGCAAGGAATAGATGAAGCCCAGCTCCCGGCCGAAGAAAAGCAGGCTGGCATCGATAAGGCCGAAGACGAGACGACCAAGCAACAAGACAAGAAATAATTTTTTACTATGCAGAATATAATTAAAGCCCGATTAGGGCTTTTTTGGTTATGGTTGTGATAATAGAGCGGCTTTGTCATAATCTAGCTTGATGCTTTATGAGAAAGTGTCGTACATCGTGAGTCTAGAGAGAGGCAGTTGAAATGTCCGAAAGAAGCTTCATGCAAAAGCTGCAACGGCAGTGGGACGCTGGCAAGTTTCTCTGTGTTGGTCTGGATCCAGATATCAGTCAGATGCCAGCTATGATCTTGGAGCGGCATCTCTCCAGTGAGGTGCGGCTGTATGATTTTTGCTGTGCTATTGTCGAAGCGACCAAAGATGTTACCGCGGCTTACAAACTCAATCGAGCTTTCTTCGAGGCTTATGGCTCGGTCGGTACGCGGGGGCTTGAGCTAGTAGCTGAGTTCATCCATCTGAATGCTCCATATGTACCTATCATCCTTGACGCCAAGTATGGTGATGTACCACATAGCAATGAAATGTATGCCCAGTTTGCCTATGACGGTCTCGGCGTTGATGCTGTGACGGCCAGCCCGTATCTAGGTCTTGAAGCACTTGAGCCGTTTATGCGGTATAACAAGGGTGTTTTCGTGCTCTGCCGGACCAGTAATCCTTTCTCGCGCCAAATGCAAGAGCAAACGATCTTGCCCTCGGAAGAAAATGCTGAAAAATGGGGTATACGCCAGGAGAGAGTATATATTGGTGTAGATGAAACAGTGTCAAGTTGGCCCTACATAGAGCTATATAAGAAGATAGCCTATGAAGTGGCAGAGAGTTGGAGTGAACTGAATCTTGGTCTAGTTGTTGGCGGGACCGATTTAGAAGCCTTGCGTAACGTGCGCGAGATTGCCCCTGAACTGCCTTTGCTAATTCCTGGCATTGGTGCGCAAGGTGGTGATCTTGACGTCAGTGTCAAAGCAGCGGCAGATAGTAATGGCAAGGGCTTCCTGATTAGTGCCAGCCGGTCGATCATCTACGCCTCAGATGGCAAAGATTTTGCCGAGGCAGCCGGACAAGCAGCTGGTGATCTGCACCGTCAAATTACAGCGGCCTTCAGCTAGGTTGCTACTTCACACGCTGGGCGCGACGGGCACTTGGACCTGTCGGCCCTAAAAGCCTCGGGTATTCCGGGGTCTTTTTGCTTTTTGTTTGTGGTGGGGGCATACTATAGGGTATGCCGACTAACGCTAGCTATGAAACTGAATATATTCTACACAACCAGGGTCGCGCGATAGTTGCTGGTATGGATGAGGTTGGTCGGGGCGCACTGGCCGGGCCATTGGTGGTGGCAGTAGTCATTTTGCCACAAGGCTGTGATTTAATACTGCGAGACTCGAAACTGTTGTCACGCAGACAGCGAAATGTGCTGGCGCTACAGCTGCTCGCTCAAGCCAGTGGCTTTGGTGTCGGTAGCGTCAGCGCCCAAGAGATTGATCAGCTTGGATTGTCTCAGGCCTTGGAGCTCGCTGCAACTCGAGCCTTGGAGCATCTTAGCACGCCGCTTAGCGTCCTTATAGTCGATGGCAAACAAAATATTCTCGGTGAGGACTTTGTTATCGCGCGGGTCAAGGCGGACCGTGATGTAGCCTGTGTGGCAGCCGCTTCAATCATAGCTAAGGTTTATCGCGATGAAATAATGATTGGTCAGGCGGCCGTCTATCCGGAGTATGGTTTTGACAGCCACGTTGGCTATGGTACAGCTCGGCACATTGATGCGATCAGCCGCAAAGGGCTAACTGGTATACATCGCCGTAGCTTTAAAGTGAAAGTGAGCCTCCAGTGAACACCACTAAAGTTGGTCAAGCAGCTGAAGCTGCTGTGACGGATAAATTAGTGAGCGCCGGCTATCATATCATCGCCCGCAATGCCCGGACGCGCTTCTATGAAATTGATATTATTGCCGTAAAAGCAGGTCGAGTACATTTTGTCGAGGTCAAGTATCGTCGGGCTAGTTATGCTGGCGATGGAGTGGCTGCTATAACGCCGGCAAAACTATCCAAACTGGCTCGCGCAGCCCAAGCTTGGCTGGGCGAAAATAATCAGTATGATGGCTTTGATCTGAGCTTGGATGTAGCCAGTGTCAGCGGCGATACGGACGATTATAAAATTGATTATTTGTCTAATGTAACTGCCTAAAAAGGGGAATGGCCCCGTCCACTATCTTGTGAACGGGGCCATTGGTCGACCTCCTTACTTAGGAAGGTTGGTTGTGGTTACCCCAGCTTTGCTCGAAGTTGGTCAGACGTTCGTCTGTCGCTTCGGGCTCTGTTGGGGCGGTAGAATGGTGCCAGACTCGGCCCATCACCCAGTCGTGCAGCCGGTCGAGCCGACTGGACTTCTCGGTGAAATGGCCGACTGCCCGCTGCGCCTGGCGACGCAGCATCAGCTTCAGCGCGATGGCGATGGCTATTAGCACGGGGAGTGCTACCAGCCAGCCGATCACGCGGAAGATCTGACGATGGAAGTGGAAGACGGTCGGTGCGGCTATCAGGAATAGCGCCCATCCTATCCTCCAAGCGGAGCTTGTACTGACTCCCATGATCCAGTGGAGCATAACTAGCTCCAGCTCGATCAAGCCGAGAGTCGGCAAGAAGCGCTTGACCTTCCTCATCACCTGCCACTGGTTGCGTGGCGACCAGAAGGCTCGGACGCCGCCCCAGATTCCACCCTTGGTGACAAGGGCGAAGACGATGTTCATGAGCGTGATGATGGCGAAGAAGCCATAGACGATCACAAAGGCCGCCATCAGTAGGGCCGGCAGGACGAACCAGAACGGAATCTCCGTTAAGGCTCGATCCATACCAATGGTCTGCCAGGGAATGATCGCACCAAGCGGCAACCCACGAAACTTCCAATACGGGTGGAGGGCAAGACCGAGGCCGATCAGGCCTGGTGCCGCACCCATCAGGAAGAAGTGGAGCGCGCTGTAGAGTTGGTCCCAACTGGCTAGCAGCGGGACCGACTGGCGGGCCGAGCGACTGATCGGAAGAGCGACCACTTCGTGATCGACCTGACCGTCTGGCCGGTAGTAAATAACCTTACTACCGCGCAGCGAATCGCTAGCCACCAGCGACTTGTGACCCGTTTGACCAGTCCGACTTGCTAGATCAGCCAGCATACCCTTCTTCGCTCGAGGAGCAAATTGGGTGCTGACCGCTAGCACGAAGGCGACGGCCAGACCGGCCAGCACCAGATTACGGGAGTAATCCGGTAGCGATAGCAGGCTCTCCAGCTCCGGGATGCGGTCTTGGTCGACTGCGATCGGCGCTGGAGTCTGGCTGACGACAGCTGGCGTGGCGGCTCCGCCGACCTTTTGGGTCAGGAAGAGCTTGGCCACGACCGGCTGGATGTCGAAGGTCAACGCCTCACAGCGCGCCCGATCACGGGCACAGACCTCACGACTTCGCGCGCTTTGCGAATCGTTTAGATTCGCTGCCACGTCGATGTGCAAATGAGGTGCTGTGCTCATGGCGTCTTGCGGTGTACCGACTTGGCCGAGCAACTGTCCGGGCGCAACCTCGTCACCTTCACGCACCACCACACTGCCATTGAGCAGGTGTTGGTACCAGATAACGCAACCGTCGTCGGACTGAATGCGCAACCGTGCTGGTTGCCAGGTTTTACCCTGCCACTCGCCGGTTCGCACATCGACTACTTTGCCAGAGCTCATCGACACCACCGGCGTGCCGGTAGGGGCGTGAATGTCAGCCGCATCGTAGTCGTGATGCTGGTTCGCAGCTCCTGGCGTCCAGACCAGCCAATCGCCGGCATTGTCCGAGCCGCCAGCAATGCCAGCGGCATCGGTCGAGACGGGAAAGACGTTGCCTGGTTCATCCAGTGATGGGCAGCGCTCAACCGCTTCTCGATTTTCATCAAGTTGTGAATTGAGCAGGACGCTACCAGTCGGGCATTGGGCGCTCAAGCTCTCGTAGAGGGGCTTGAAGCCACTTTGCTGACTGATGGTGTCTTCGGGCCCACGGTCACGACCTGGCTTTTTTAGCCGAACGCCATTAGGTGGGTCGTTGACCACATACGGATGGTCTTGCCATCGTTTGTGGAAACCGAGTCCGTTGTAGGCTGCAGCCGCTTGATAAAGCGTGTCGAGATCGGGATTAGCCGTCAGGTTGCCCTTGGCTTTGCCTTGAATCTCGTCATACGCCAGATCGAGCTGCGTGACAGCCTCTTCGGCACCGAGGTGATCCTTGGCCGGAAAGGCATCGGGATGCTCCTTCGAGTAGCCGTAGAGCTGCATGAAGCCCTGACCGTTACTCGGATTATCCAGTATCAGGCTGTGCTCCATCATGTGGAACACGGCCAGTACCTTCCAATCGGCACCCTTGCGAATCGCACTGGTGATGTAGAAGGGGTAGTTGGCGTACAAACGACCGACCGCCTCCTCGCTCCAGTACGTATCCGGATGCAGCTGGCAAGTACCAGCAATCGGAAGGTTTTGAGCTTGAGCGGTTGGGACTGTATTACCAGCTCCCAAGATCAAGCCGAGCACTCCGAAGAGTGCGAACGAAGCGAATATTCGCTTCATGATTTCTCCATTCTTGAGGGTAGATGGACTTTTTCTTGGTGCAGAATCACGCACGCTCCGCCACAGAGCCCCTCGTACGCGAACCATTTAAAATACCATAAATAAAGAAAATAGTCAATAGCAAAATGGAGCTTGCTTGTTTGAGACCATTTAAATCCTAATTGACAGGATTTACTAATACATTTATAATTAAAGCATCCTCAGATAATGTTGTTTTTAGTCGGTTCTTTGACTTACAGAAAGTGACCCGGCTTTTTTTGACCTCAAAATATAAACTTGGGAGTAAAAAACGAAAGGAATTACATGAATACTCAATTTATCTCAGCAATAGACCAAATATGCGAAGAAAAAGGCCTCACAAGGGACATAGTGCTTGAGACTGTCGAACATGCTCTGATTGCAGCTTATAAAAAAGACTATGGTGATAAAGATCAGCAAATCCGGGTCGTACTCGACCATGATAGTGGCGAGGTACGCATTTTTGTGACCAAAGAAGTTGTCAGTGAAGTAGAAAACCCTTACTTACAAATGACCAAAGAGCAAGCCAAGTCCATCAAGAAAGACGCTAAAGTTGGTGATGAGATTGAATATGAAGAAAAAAATAAGGACTTTGGACGGGTTGCTGCTCAAACCGCTAAACAAGTCATCATTCAAAGAATTCGTGAAGCTGAGCGCGACGTTGTTTTTAATGAATATCAGGACAAAGTTGATACTATATTGAATGGCGTTGTACAGCGTGTTGAGGGTAATAATGTTTTTATCGATCTAGGTAAGGCGGTTGGAATCATGTTTGCCAATGAGCAGATCCACGGCGAGCACTACTATGCCGGCCAGCGGATGAAAATATATGTGGTGCGGGTGGAGCAAACAGCTCGCGGCCCTCAGGTGGTAGTCAGTCGGGCGCATCCAAATATGATTAACAAATTATTTGAAATGGAAGTACCAGAAATGGCCACCGGTACGGTGGAGATCGTAAATGTAGCGCGCGAGGCTGGTAATCGCACTAAACTAGCTGTTAGGTCTAACGTTGACGGTGTTGATGCTGTCGGTACATTCGTCGGCGGTCGTGGCACCAGAGTGCAAGCTGTCATGGCCGATCTAGGCGAAGAAAAGATCGATATTATTCCTTATTCGGAAGATCCAAAAATTTACATTGCTAGCGCCTTGTCGCCCACCAAAGTAATCAATGTAAAAATTGACGAAGAAGACAAAAAAGCTTTGGTCAAAGTGCCGGAAGACCAACTCAGCCTGGCGATTGGCAAGCAAGGTCAAAATGTCCGATTAGCCGCTAAACTAACTGGTTGGAACGTTGATATAGACGGAGCAGACGAAGCCGGAGTTGAAGAAACCGCTCAAGCTGTTGAAGAACAACCTAAAAAGGCTAAAGCTAGCTTGGAAGATTCAATTATTGCAGCTGCTGAAGTGCAAGAAGGCGCGGCCAAAAGTGACGAAGTGAATGTTGAAAAAGAAGACCAAAAGCCAGACTCAAGTGTGGCAGAGAAAAGCTCTTCAGAAGAAGACGAACTAACAGACTAGATATTCGTAAATTGTTTGGTATTTATTGAAAAATTTGATATCATTTAAATAAGAAAGGGGTAGACATGAGTGCAGACGATTTTTTAGCCCAATTCGACCGCTTTACGGAAAATGCAAAACATAGCTTGCAGAACGCTGGCCAACTGGCGGGTGGTATGGGAGCTAGTTACATAGGTACAGAGCATCTCTTGCTTGGTGTTTTAAAGCAAAACAGCTCAATTGGAGCACGGGTATTGATTGAGTACGGTGTCTCGATCGATAAATTAAATCTCGGAGTTACCACACCCAGTTCAGCTAGAACATTGCGACCTCAAGCACTAAGTGAAACTGCTAAAAAGACGATTACTCTAGCCTTGCGGGTTGCTCAAGAGTTTGGTCAGCCCTATGCTGGTACCGAACATATTTTATTTGCGATTTTGAGCCAAAAAAATGCTCGAGCCAATGCCTTGTTACGCGAAATCAAGGTTAGCCCTAGCTCGGTTCGCGATGAGCTAGAAAACTATCTCAACTCCCAGTCATATTCATACCGCGAGCCAGTTACTCATGCTGCCAAGAAGCCAAATAAAAATTCCAAGACTCCGGCACTCGACCATTTTGGGATTGATCTGACAGCCAAAGCCGAGAATGACTTATTAGATCCAATGGTCGGAAGGTCGGCTCAGATTTCTAGAATGATCTCGATCTTGAACCGCCGCACCAAGAATAATCCTGTCTTGATTGGTGAGCCTGGTGTCGGTAAAACAGCCATTGTCGAGGGCTTGGCCTCACGCATTATTAACGATGATGTACCAGATATGTTGATTGGCAAGCGGATTATCATGCTTGATCTAGCTAGCGTCATAGCTGGCACCAAGTACCGCGGAGAGTTTGAAGAGCGACTGAAAAAACTGATCGAAGAGGTGAGGGGTAATAAAGAAATAATTTTGTTTATCGACGAGCTCCATACCGTCGTCGGCGCAGGGTCAGCTGAAGGGGCGATTGATGCGGCGAATATTTTAAAGCCAGCCTTATCGCGTGGCGAGGTGCAGACGATCGGTGCTACTACTTTGGATGAGTATCGCAAACATATCGAGAAGGATAGTGCCTTGGAGAGGCGTTTTCAGCCAATCATTGTACCTGAAGCCACAGTTGAAGAGACGATTGCAGTCTTAAGGGGTGTTCGTAATAAATATCAGGATTTTCACCAGGTCGAGATTAGCGATGAAGCTATCGAAGAAGCGGCCAAGCTCGCCCAGCGTTATATCTCTGATCGTTTCCTTCCCGACAAAGCGATTGATCTAATTGATGAAGCGGCTAGTTTGGCGCGTATTAAGCGTGGAGGAACTAGCAAGAAGCTGAAAGCCATGCAAAATCAGCTGACTGATGTGATGCAGCAAATCGACGACGCAGTCTATAATCAAGATTTTGAATACGCTGCACGTCTGAAGTCTGAGGCAAGTATCTTAGAAAATAAAATAAATCTCCAGATATCACGTGATAAAACAAGCTTGCGTGTGGTAATAAAAGGCGAGGACATTGCTCTTGTTGTCAGTCAAACCACGGGCGTGCCACTGACCAAGCTTATCAAGGTAGAGACGGAAAATCTGCTCAAGCTTGAGTCACAGATTAAATCTCGGGTAATTGGTCAGGATGAAGCGGTCAAGGCAATAGCCCGTTCGATTAGGCGAAGTCGAACCGGTATCTCTGATGTTAATCGTCCGATTGGTTCATTTATTTTTCTCGGTCCGACTGGGGTTGGTAAAACTGAGCTTGCTCGGGTTTTGGCTCAGGAGATTTTTCATGATAAAGACGCCATGATCAAGGTGGATATGAGTGAGTTTATGGAGAAGCACAATGTGGCCCGTCTGGTGGGTGCTCCAGCCGGGTATGTTGGTTTTGAAGAGGGCGGTCAATTAACCGAAAAAATCCGCCGCCGACCTTATAGTCTAGTTCTTTTTGATGAGATCGAGAAAGCCCATTCGGATGTTTTTAATATGCTTTTGCAAATTCTAGAGGATGGTTATCTGACTGATGCGAAGGGGCGAAAAGTAGATTTTCGTAACACCATTATTATCATGACCAGCAACATTGGTGCTAAAGCCCTCACTCAAGAAGCGAGACTGGGCTTCAAGACCGAGACCAAGCAAGAAGAGCGTCAGCTGGAGGCTATGCACGAATCAATGAAGAGCACAATCAATATCGAGCTCAAGAAAGCTTTTAGGCCGGAGTTCCTCAACCGAATTGACCACATCGTAGTCTTTAGAGCTCTATCTAAAATTGATATCAACAAGATAATCAATTTGCAGTTGGCTGATCTGTCAGCCAGGCTAAAAGAGAAGAATATTAACCTAAAGTTTTCGACCAGCCTCAAACAGTTATTGCTGGAAAAAGGCTATGATGCCGAACAAGGCGCTAGGCCGCTTAGACGTGCCATCCAGACATTAATCGAGGATAGATTGGCTATTGCAATACTAGATGGTTCAATCAAGTCAGGCGATGAGGTTAAGTTGAGTACCAAGGGTCACGCGGTTAGCCTAAAAGTATTGGCTGCCCGCGAGTAAGCGATGGCTAAACAAAAAGCACAGTTTGTTTGTCAGGCTTGTGGTAGTAATTTTTCAAAATGGAGTGGCCGTTGTTTGTCTTGTGGCGCCTGGGATAGTTTGGTCGAAGTGGTAGCATCTTCAGCTGAAGTGAAGCTTCCATCTAGAATCCAGCCAGAAAAATTAAACAATCAAGTAGTCCAACAGACTGTACGAATCAGGAGTGGTCTCGGCGAGGTCGATACTGTTTTGGGTGGTGGTTTCGTACCAGGTTCTTTGGTGCTTGTGTCAGGTGATCCAGGTATTGGTAAATCAACTTTGGTGCTGCAGTTGGCGTCTAATATTGCCAGTCAGAAAAAAGTCTTATATGTCAGCGGTGAAGAGTCGTTGCACCAGATAGCGCTGCGATCGCACCGGATATTTGGTAGCTCAGAAGAGTTGAAATTTGATTTTCTAGGTATTACCGATATTGATCAGGTTTTATCACAAGCTGATAGCGGTGAGTATGACTTGATAATCGTGGACTCAATCCAAACCATGTCCTCGTCTAGCCTAGCGGCATCACCAGGCACCATCAGTCAGATTACAAACAATACAAATCGTTTACTCGCCAGCGCTAAGAAAAATAACACCACTTTTATTATCATTGGTCACGTCACAAAGGAAGGTAATTTGGCAGGCCCACGACTGCTGGAGCATTTAGTCGATACGGTCTTGTATCTGCAGGGTGAACATTATGGTCAAATCAAACTACTGCGTTCTGTTAAAAACAGATTTGGCTCAACCAACGAAGTCGGTATGCTCGAGATGACCGACAAGGGCTTAATTGAAGTTAGCGACCCGTCGACAATCCTACTTAGTGAGCGCCAGGATCTACCTGGAAGCGTAGTTTATCCTGCGATTGAGGGCAGTAGACCTGTTCTTGTGGAGGTGCAGGCCTTAGTTTCGCCATCAGTTTTTGGTTACCCAAAAAGAACCGCCGTTGGCGTGGATCTTAATCGGTTGAGTGTTCTGGCGGCTGTCATGACAAAAAGGGGCGGCATTAACTTGAGCTCATCAGATATATATGTTAATATTGTGGGAGGAATCAGGGTTAATGAACCAGCCGTTGATCTCGCAATTATTTTGGCAATTGCCTCTGCTTTTTACAATAAATCGCTAGCCAGTGATTTGATCGTCTTTGGCGAAGTTGGCTTGAGTGGTGAGGTTCGTTCTGTTCCGATGACTGATCGGCGATTAGCTGAGGCTATAAAGCTAGGCTACAAAACAGCCATTGCACCGCCAAATACAAAAGCCCCTAATTTAATCAGGGTAGCTACGATAGTTGAGGCTATCAAGAAAATTAAATAACAACAGGATCTAGATAAATGTATATAGCTCTAATTATTGCGCTAGTAGTTGCAATAGCCGCTTATATCGCTGTCAAGCTGACACAACTAAATCTACAAAAATTAGTCTTGGTTGTAATTGGTCTGATCGTCGGTAGCTTGATTGGTGCTCTTTTGAGTGTCCCGATCAATAAATTACCTGGTATTTATGGCGATGTTCTGCCGATTGCCGTTACTATCATCTCAGTAATTGCCTTTGTGGCCGTATTTTACTCACAGTATGCCGCGATAATGCAATTATTCCCCAAGCTCTTATCGCGCAACCTGAAAAAATCAACCGATGGCGCAAATACTCTTAGTGCTGAGAATAAAATTTTGGTTGATACTTCGGCGATCATCGATGGCCGAATTGCTGATATAGTCAACACTGGCTTCGTGCCAGGCAAGTTATTGGTGCCGCGGTTTGTCTTAGCAGAGTTGCAAAACATCGCCGATTCGGAGGAAAGTATGCGGCGCAGTCGAGGCCGCAGAGGCTTAGAAGTCTTAAATATGATGCGCCAAAATGAATTAGTCGAGATTGATATTGTGGAGGAAGATCCATCGAATATTAAAGAAGTCGATCACAAGTTAGTCTATTTGGCCAGGAAGTATCGGACTAATATTCTGACTACGGACTACAACTTAAATCGGGTCGCTACCATTGAAGATGTGCGTGTTTTAAATATTAATGAGCTGGCCAATGCCATCAGGGCAGTTGTATTACCGGGAGAAGAATTGCTTGTTAAAGTAGTTCAGCTTGGTAAAGAGAAAAATCAGGGAGTTGGTTATCTACCGGATGGCACCATGATAGTAGTTGAAAACGGTGATAAATTAATTGGTCAAGAAGTAGCAACCGAAGTAACAAGAATATTCCAGACCGTGGCGGGTAAAATGATTTTTGCAGCTGAAAAGGGCAAGTCTAAGTCGAGCAAAAATGAGGTCAAGAACTCCAAGCATAGCTATTCCGCCGCAACCAAGAACGAATCCAAACCCAAGCCACGATCATTAGGTAGATCAAAAAAGAACTCCCACTAGAACATACGAGCCTAAGACAAGAAGTCAGAAATACATTAGAAATTATTTATACCTTCAAATCATCATCTTATTAGATATAATTTAGTCATAAGTCTTAAAGCTCAGCATACTCATTATGGGGACATACTTGGTGGGGCGTTATCGCCAATCAACTAGATATTGATAGTGAGCCGTAGAGACATATCATGCGCTAGAACTATCTTTCACTAGAACTATCTTTTTTGATTAGGTAATGTCAGGATTTGATGGCTTGTCGGGATGGATGATAGATTTGACACTTATCTAACTAGTCATTTTAGGGGAAGTTAGCCACGCCTTGAGCACCATTGCTATCTGTCGCTATGGCTCGAGCTACCCAGCTATTATTCCAACCGCCCCAGTAAGTAGTAGCTAGATTACCAGAGGTACGTTTGCCCTGTGATATGTTATTATAAAATACTTCGATCGATTTTATAGTGCTATCGCCAGTACTAGCGCTGACGCTACATGCTCCGGCTGCACAACTCATAGAGACTGTTGGTGAGGCTGAAGCCGTGGCTGTAATTACCTGACTATTACTTGTAGCGGAGTAATAACCGCTGTCTATGACGCGAGCTGAGTAGGTATGGCTGCCAGCTGGTGGCGTGTTGGTGATCGAGATATTGCCACTAGTGTCAATGTTTTGATTACTAATCTCATTGCCGTCCATCAAGAAAGTGATCGATGTAGGACTAAATTTACCAGCTGATATGCTAGCGGTTAAAGTAAAGACAGTTCCGGAGCTAGGTGTAACGTTGAGGGCAACAGATGGTTTGGAGTCGCTGCAACTGTGAACATCGTCTTTTTCTGTCGGTAAGGCTCCACCGCTGCCATAACCAAGGCTGTTTGCTAGGGCAGCTACCGGTGGCTCCCAGCGCTTATAGGCTGGGTCGGAAGCTGGAATTTCAGCGTGCATAGCACCTGAAGTAACCGTTTCGATTGCATCGGGTGGTGTGCAATCGGTGGCTAGTTTCTTTGAAACCTTGTCAATATTGCCTGTTTGGGAGATATCGGCAAATGGAGCTTTGTACCAAGATGGAAAAATATCAGTTCGTTTTTGCTTGGTCGCATTAGTTGCGGCATGGCCGGTTTGAGCATCGATTGTAACTTCTTTTATACCAGCTGGTCGCTTAAATTGTTCGATTGGATCATTTTTTGTAACTTCAGCCATATAATCATGCCAAATTGGAGCCGAGACAATTGAGGCTGATTGAGTCATCGGTGTATTGTTATTGTTACCAGCCCAGACCCCTGTGACAACCCTGGTTGTGTAGCCCATGGTCCAAGCATCCTTGTAGTCTTCGGTTGTACCGGTTTTAGCAGCAACTGGACGATTCCCCAATGTTAGCGGATTATTTCGGGGGAAGATCCCAAGTGAAGATCTAGCGTTATTATCAGATAAGATATTACTGATAATGTAGGCAATCTGCGGATCAATGGCTTGTTTTGGGCGATTATTCTCGGGTTTGTTTTCTTCTAGCACCTTGCCGGTTGGGTCTGTTACCTTTAGGACGTAGACTGGCTTGCGATGCTGCCCGCCGGTAGCAAAAGCACTATAGGCATTAACCATCTCGGTTAGTTTGACTTCGCCTGAGCCGAGCGTCAGGCTAAGGCCGTAGTTATCAGCCGATCTATTTAATGTTGTTATACCTAGGTCTTTGGCTGTACCCAGGGCTTCTGGCACCCCAGCCATATAGAGTGATTTGACGGCCGGTATATTGAGCGATGATGCCAGGCTGCTTCGAACTGACTGGACGCCGTATGTTCTATTGGTGTAGTTTTTGGGTTTATAGCCAGCCCCGAAATCAGTTGTGACGTCATATAGGGTTGTACCGGCGCCATAATTTTTCTTAAACAGTGTCGCATAGGTGATAGGCTTAAAGCTTGATCCAGGTTGCCTGTCGGCTACAGCGACATTGAAAGTGCCGAATTTCTCATCACCATAATTGTAACTACCAACCATGGCCATCACCTCACCGCTGGCCGGATCTGCCGAGACAAGTGCAGCATTGCTACCGCCAAACTTTCTAATTGAGCTCATGTTTTTTGATACGGCGTCTTCGGCAAGTTTTTGTTTATCAACATCTATACTAGTAATGACTTTTAGCCCGCCTTCATTAGTTTGCTTAACACCGTACTTATCTTCTAAAAGCTCTCGGACATATTGGACGAAATGAGGTGCTGTGATATTTGCATATGGCCTATAAGGTACTAGTTGCGCCAAGACATTGTCCTTCTTGGCCTCAGTTGCTTGATCGGTAGTGATAAACCTTTGCTCTGCCATCTTGTCTAAAACCTTATGTTGGCGGGCAATCAGGGCGTCGGTGTGTTGGCCGTATGGGGAATAATAGCTAGGCGCTTGGGGCATTGCCGCTAGCATGGCCGACTGGGACAAAGTGAGGTCTTTGGCGTCTTTATTGAAGTAAGTCTTGGCGGCCGCTTGAATGCCGTAGGCAGTCGAACCGTAGGGGATTTCATTGAGGTAAAGCTTGAGAATGTCGTCCTTCTTGTATAGCTGTTCTATTTCAATCGATAAGATCAATTCCTTGATTTTACGGGCGTAGCTCCGCTCGCCCGTCAGAAGGGCATTTTTAACGTATTGTTGAGTTATGGTGGAGCCGCCGCCTCGGGTTGGATCACGGAAAACTATACCAGAAAAGGCTCTAGCCAGTCCGAAGATGCTAAAGGCACCATGCTTATAAAAGTCCTTGTCTTCGACTGCCACAGTCGCATCTTTGACGTATTGTGGCATTTGATTAAATTCAATTAGGCTGCGGTTTTTGTCACCATAGATTTCAACTAAAACATGCTGACCAGTTCGGTCGTAGAGCTTGGTAGTTTGGGCGGATACTCTAGCATTGATTTTATTTGGACTTGGTAGATCTTTGGCGAACCACAAAAAAATACCAACGATCATTGCCAGCACAACTCCTGTTACAATAGCTAACATGCGTAGACCTTGACGACTGGTTAGGTATGCCCAAACATTTTTGGGGTTAAAACGAGCAATACCGCGAACTTTATTGCGAGTCGAAGGGGCAGCTCGGCGAACTGTTCGCCGAGAATTAGTACGAGGTCTAAGTTTTCTTACCATAGGCTTTTATATATAGTCCAAATAATACCATAAAACTGACTTCCCTGCTATAATTGAGAGTCATATGACGAAGGCAAATAAAGACGATCAAAACAAAGTCGATATTCTGACTCGCAATGTTGACCAAATCATTGTCCATCAGGATCTTGAGAGCAAGCTGAGAAATGGCAAAAAACTAAGGATCAAGCTTGGTATTGATCCAACTGGGCCTAAGATTCATCTCGGTTATGCTTCTGTTTTATGGAAATTACGTTCTTTCCAGCAGCTTGGACACAAAGTCGTTCTTATTATTGGTGATTTTACGGCTCAAATAGGTGACACCTCGGACAAAAATGCCCAGCGACCGATGTTGAGTGCTAGCCAGGTCAAAGAAAACGAAAAAACCTACCTATCGCAGCTTAGCAAAATTCTTGATCCTGCAAAAACAGAATTTCATCACAATAGTGAATGGTTTGGCAAGATTAAACTCGATCAGTTTATAAAACTAGTTAGCAGCTTTACTATTCAACAGATGGTGGAGCGTGATAATTTTGCCAAGCGCATCAGTGCAGGCAAGCCAGTTGGCTTGCACGAAACACTTTATCCGATTTTACAGGCTTATGATTCGGTTATGATAAAGTCCGATCTTGAATTGGGCGCCACCGATCAGCTATTTAATATGATGGCTGGCCGATCGTTACAAAAGTTTTTTGATCAAGCGCCACAAAACGTTATGACCATGCCTCTACTGGAGGGGACGGATGGACGCAAGATGAGCAAATCGTGGGGAAATTGCATCTACATAACAGACGCGCCGGATGACATGTATGGTAAGGTGATGGCAATAAGAGATGAGCTAATTCTGATGTATTTTAAGATGTGTACCGATGTCGATCTGGCAGTTATCGAGGACGTCGAGCTCAACATGGCCACTGGTGACAACCCCAGAGACACCAAAGCAAGTTTGGCACGCATTATTGTCGCTCGCTATTGGGGTGAAGAAAAGGCCGTCGAGGCTGAGGAGGCTTGGAATAAACAATTTCGGGTTGGCCATAAGCCAGAACACATCGAAGAGATTGTTATCAAAAAAGAAAAGCCACATAATTTAGTCGACTTTGTATCAGAAAATTTTCATTTGTCCAAGTCGGAGGCTCGTCGAGTCATCAATCAAAACGGCGTCAGAGTCAATGACGACGTTGTGACAAGAAGCGAGATTGAACTAATCGATGGCATGATTGTCCAGGTGGGCAAAAGACGATACAAAAAGATCAAGCTCGGAAAATAAATACTTTTTAATTTGCTAAACTATTTTAATTTAAGTCACGTGTTATGAGACTAAGTATGTCAGTCTCACAGCTTAAGGGTGTGGGGCCAGTCATCGAATCTGGGCTAAATCGATTGAAGATAAAAACAGTCGAGGATTTGCTTTATTATTTTCCCAGACGCTGGGACGATTACTCTAAGATATATAAAATTGCTCAGATCAAGCCAGGCCTGGTGACGGTCAGAGCGCGGATTGAACGGATTAATTTAAGGCGGGCTTTTAGACGTAAGCTGACCATCGTAGAAGCGATTTTAGCAGACGATACAGGTACGATTAAGGCAGTTTGGTTCAATCAGCCATATCTAGCAAGTACGCTCAAAGAGGGTCAAGAATATTTTTTTGCCGGCAAATTTGAATTCAAAAGCAATAACTTGAGTTTGCAAACTCCTAGTTTTGAGCTGCTCAAACCAGGTGCTGACCAAAAAGACGGCAGAATTGTACCCAAATACTCGGAGACAAGCGACATTAATTCTAAAATAATCAGCAAGCTAATCGATCAAGTGATGGGTCTAGCGAAAGACTTGCCTGATGATCTACCGACAGCCATTGTCAAAAAACAAAAATTAATGACACATAGTCGCGCTATTGAGCAAATTCACCAACCGACTACTATAGTTGAACTAGAGGCAGCTAAAAAACGGCTTGGTTTTGAGGAGTTGTTCTATTTGATTTTGACCGGTTTAGTTATTAAATATGAGATTCAAACTGAACCCTCGGTCGAGATACCTTTTGTTCTCGAATATGTCAACGAATTTCTTAAAATCATTCCCTTTGAGCTGACGTCTGCCCAAAAAAAGGCTGCTTGGACGATTTTTAGCGATATAGCAGGCGACCATGCCATGAATCGGCTGCTTGAAGGCGATGTCGGTAGTGGTAAAACGGTCGTCGCTCTTCTGGCGAGCTACATGGCGATTAAGGCTGGCTATCAGGTAGCCATTATGGTGCCCACCGAGGTATTGGCACGCCAGCATTTTAAGACTATCAAACAGCTTCTAGGCGGCTTGGGAGTACAAATTGATTTGCTAGTTTCGGCTTTAAAGTCCTCTGATAAGAAACAAATTCACAGTCAATTGGCGGTTGGCACAACTAATTTGGTGATCGGCACTCATGCGCTCTTAACTGAGAAGGTTGATTTTGCTTGTCTTGGGCTGGTGGTAATTGATGAACAACACCGCTTTGGAGTTGATCAGAGGCGGCAGGTTCGAGCCAAGGCGGATTTCATGCCGCATTTGCTATCGATGACTGCCACTCCTATTCCCCGCAGTTTGGCCCTAGTGATTTACGGTGATCTCGACTTGTCGGTGATTTCTGATATGCCGCCCGGACGGAAGCCAGTTGCGACTAAATTAGTTGCTGAGATTGAGCGAGAAAAGGTTTATGCTAGTGTTGATCGGCTTATTGAAAAAGGCCAGCAAGTCTTTGTAGTGTGTCCGCTGATCGACGATTCACCAGAGCTGGCGGCCAAGAGCGTGACCAACGAATATAATAAATTGTCAAAATCAATTTTTGCTCATCGCCGGATAGGGCTGGTTCACGGCCGTCTCAAAGCAGATCAAAAAGAAGCGGTTATGTCCGAATTTGCCGCCGGACAGCTTGATATTTTGATCGCCACGTCCGTAATTGAGGTGGGGATTGATGTGCCAAATGCCACCGTCATTATCATTGAAGGCGCTGATCGCTTTGGACTGGCGGCTTTGCATCAGCTCAGAGGCAGGGTTGGTAGAAGCGGTCTGCAATCGCATTGCTATCTTTTTAGTGATAGTGATCAGGCGGCGACCTTGCAGCGACTGAGCGCGCTAGAAAGGAGCAATGACGGTTTTAGATTGGCCCAAATAGATCTAGAGTTGCGCGGACATGGGGAGATCTACGGACGTCGCCAGCACGGTGAGCTTGATTTACGCATGGCGAGCATACTTGATTTGGAGTTAATCCGATTAGTCAGGGGCGAGGCAGAGTCTTTTCTCAAGAATCAAAATCTGCTAGAATACAACCGACTGACTAATCGCATTAATAAACTTAAAAAAGTAACCACACTCGATTAAAAATATGAAAAAATTATCTAGCCGGAGAGCTTAACTACAATGAACTCTGGATTTTTATCCTTCGCCACTAAGGGGCGAGCGTTTAATAGTATCGGCACTCATCAAAAGTTTGACCGCACGGCTTACAAGTTGGTTAGTCCATTGGTTGACCCAGCTTTTTTTCCGCCCAAAGCTCAAATCTTAAAATTTGAAGGTATTGGCGGGCCTGATGGGCTTAAGGTCAAAGGATATCACAATACAGATCATCTGTGGGATCCAGTCAACGAGATTGGCATGTTGCCTCTGTGGGTGGATATTCATTGTCAGAATATGGCCAAGGCCATCAAGGGGGGCGATTTGGTCAAAGCTAGTTTTGAAGCTGGTTGGCTGGCTCATTATCTAACCGATGGCTTGACGCCGGCGCACCATATCAGTCATAGCTTGATAGCAGCCGAATACAAGGATTCTAGTCGTCTGCGTCGCAATTGGCTTTATTGGGGTCGGAAGGGCCTGATGAGCAGCCACGTAGCTTTTGAGACAGGTATATCAACTTCGATGTTGTTTTCACCGATTAAGACTAAGTTTGACCCGAAGCTCTATAAACGGGCTCAGGAAAAAGGCTTAGGGCAGGTTTTGCGCGAAGAGTCACTCAAAATTGCCAAGCTTGATCTTTATGATCAGTTCTTGAAAAAAGGTTGGACGGTCGATACAGCCAAGGCAATTCGCTCGATGGTGATACCACGTATACCACAGCTGATCGCCGCTGGTTGGCTACTGGCCTATGAGAAGGCCGGCCATAGCTTAGCAAGAGAAATAGTAAACGTTAAAAATGAGAATCATTAGCGGTAGGTATGCAGGCCGGATTGTGGTCTCACCACCTGCGGATATCAGCCGACCGGTGACAGATAAGGTAAGAGCGGCAATTTTTAACACCCTATCGGGTAGAAGCGAGCGAGCGGAGGTGCTGGACTTATATGCCGGCAGTGGCGCTTTGGGTTTCGAGGCTCTTAGCAGAGGGGCGAGTCATACGGTCATGGTGGATCAGTCGAGCGGCTCGGTGCGAGCAATCAAACAAACCGTCGTCAGTTTGAATTTATCAAGTCAAGTTGTGGTAATTAGATCTAAGGTCGAAAAAATTATTGATGACTATCTCGCCGCTCAAAAAAAGTTTGATCTGATTTTCTTTGATCCGCCATATGCCATGTTTGACATCGAAGTAATGAAAAAAACGGAAAATCTGCTACAATATAGCGGTCTTTTGATAGTCTCGTGCTCGTCGAAGACTGATTTACCGGCCGAGGTGGGTGGGCTAGAGCTTATCCAACAAAAAGTATATGGTGGCACCCGGATTGGTTATTTTAAAAAGTTTGCAGTTTAGTCACAAATCATTAAATCAAGCTTATCACAACGAATACATTTTTTTTTACAATTATGAGTTGTGGATTGATACTTGGTGATTGAAGAGTAGTAGCGAGGTGAAAGTTGAAGCACATGATTGTATAATGATGTGCGATGACTGGAATTTTTGCTGTAGCGCGCGGATGTGGTGGAATTGGTAGACACGCTAGCCTTAGGAGCTAGTGGGGTAACACCCGTGTAGGTTCGAGTCCTATCATCCGCACCAATCTAAAGACCAGACTTTTCTGGTCTTTAGATTGGTCTATGGTGTCTGAGGACGAGAACCGTCCCGCCGCCCGAGCGGAGGTTCGGCGTAGCAAGATCACGCGCAGAAACTTGTTTCGAGCATGAGCGAAGCGGAGAAGGCGAAGCCGCTGTCCTATCATCCACATCAAAGTATAATCATTCCCCTCATGGTTGCATTGGCTTGCATTCGTGTTATATATTTTGTCGGTAAAAGTTGAGATAGTAAACTCTCATGGAGGGCCTTCTCGAGGCTCTTTTTGTGTGATTTGACTAAATCAACCTTTGCAATCTGACATCATGCCTCAACCAGTTAGGAGTTGGCGTGACTAAAAAACAAGTCAGAGGTATTATCTGTCTGATTTGTGTGGCTGTCTCAGCTATTATGGTGGTCGGACTTGATAGTAGTCCAGTCAGTGCCACTCAAAACTTTGATAACTATCGAGTAGCCGATGCTGCTATCGCTGAAGTTGGCTCATCGCGTCCGACGGGCTGGAATCAGCCTGGTGAGTGCATCAAAAGTGCTCAGCGCTGGGTGGCTACAGCCGGTGGCTATTTCGGTGGCGGCGGAGTCGTCTCGGGCTACATCAACTCAGGGGCGATTGAAGTGCCGCTTGGTAGCACCGTCAAGGGCGACATCATTCAATACACCAATGGCAATGGTGCCAATAGCGATTGGAGCTACAGCCACACTGTCGTGGTGGTAGCAAATTTCGGCAACGGCAGCTTTGACATCGTCCAGTCCAACGTACCGCTCGGCTCAGGCAGGGTGACGCGCAATACCAATTGGCGTCCAGCTCCAGCCAGTGGCTGGGTGGCACGAGCTTGGCGTTTTGGACGAGTTAATTCACTGCTTCAGCCCTATTGGCATAGCTGGCAAATTTACTCTGATGTCTTGATTACTTCTACCCCAGCTGTCACAACCTGGGGACGTGGCCGGCTCGATGTCTTTGCGCGTGATGCTAATATGCAATTAATCCATCGCTGGCTGATTGGATCTACTTGGTCAGGCTGGGAATCACTTGGTGCACCGGCTGGATATCTAGCCAGTGCTCCTGCTGCGGTGGCCTGGAGTAGCGGCCGAATCGATATCTTTGCTAAAGGTGTTGATATGTCACTTTGGCACAAGTGGTATGACAATGGCCAGTGGTCAGGCTGGGAATCATTGGGTGGCCTTTTGACCTCAGCTCCAGCAGTAGCCTCTTGGGCGGCAGGCAGGCTTGATGTCTTTGCTCGTGGCTTGACTGGCGATCTGATTCACAAATGGTGGAGCGCTGGTTGGAGTAATTGGGAATCGCTTGGTGGGTACCTGACGACAGATCCATCAGCGGTGTCATGGGGGCCAGGTCGGATCGATGTTTTTGCTGGCGGCACTGACTTTGGCTCTCCAGGACAATCAACACTGTACCATAAGTGGTTCGATGGTCAGTGGTTTGGCTGGGAGTGTCTTGGTGGTATTATCACCTCAGCTCCGGCAGTTGCCTCTTGGGCGTCAAATAGGCTTGATGTCTTCGCCCGTGGCTCTTCGGGCGATCTAATCCATAAATGGTGGTATGGTCGTTGGGATGGCTGGGAATCACTCGGTGGTGGAATAGTCTCAGCACCAGGAGTCGTTTCGTGGTCGGCCGGCGCGATTGACATTTTCGTCCTTGGCACGGACAATCGGATGTGGCATAAGTACTTCGATACTTAGAGTATTAGATCAGTTAGGAGGGTAATAATGCCCAGACTTTCTTTTTAATAGAAAGTCTGGGCATCCTCAATTTAAGCCTTAGTTTAATTCTAGAGTTATTACTATCATCTAGGGAGACTTCCGCAAAATCATTTAATCTGTTAAAATAGTCAAGTTATGATCAAGTTTGATATTAAAAAAACCATGGGTTCGACTATCGAGATGCTTATCGCCGTTGACGGGCAGTATATCGATCCGATTAAATCTCAGACGCTTTTAGAGCTTAAAAAGGACATTAAAGTAGCCGGTTTTAGACCCGGCAAAGTGCCTGACCATATCGCTGAGCGTAATTTGGGTGAAAACTACGTCCAGTCGCATGTCGCTGAAGCGGTCGTGATGCGGGCCTATGCTAAGGCCGTGACCGATGAGAATATCCAGGCAATCGATATGCCACAAATTAATCTTAAAAAATTCGTCCCATATAGTGAGCTAGAATTTGTTGCCAAAGTCGCCGTTATGCCTGAGCTTAGTCTTGACCCCAAAAAATTAATCGTCAAAGAACCGACTTTAGAACTAGATAAGGGCGAGGTCGATATTGCGATCGAAAATTTGCAGCGCCAGATGGCAAAGCGCAACGACTCCAAGTTTGGAGCAAAAACTGGTAACGAAGTTACACTCGACTTTGAAGGTATTCGTGAAGGTAAGCCCGTTGAAGGTGCGGCTGCTACAAATCAAACCATAACGATCGGTGATAAGAAATTTATTCCCGGTTTTGAAGACAATTTGGTCGGTCTAAAAAAAGGCGACAAAAAAGAATTTGAAGTTACCTTTCCAAAGGACTATGGCCATAAAGACCTAGCCGGCTCCAAGGTGACTTTTAAAGTGGCAGTTCATAATGTGGTGGTGGTTGATTTACCTAAGATCGATGATGAATTTGCTAAAACGGTCGGCGGATTTAAGAATCTCAAAGAGCTAAAAAGTGATGTCGAAAATAGCCTCAAAGCTTCAAAACGAGATCAAGTTAAGAAGGATTATGAGCAGATGGTTTTGGATAATGCCATCACGAAGACTAGCTTCGAAATCCCACCAAGCTTAGTCGATCAACAGATTGATCGTCTCAAGCAAGAAGTTAATAATAACTTAAGTGAGAGTGGCCTAACCCTGGAGCAATATCTTAAGATTCAGGGCAAAACTCAGGATGAGGTTGATAAAGAGATCAAGCAGGAAGCCACCAAAAGAGTCAAGATAGCCATTCTGGTGCGTCATATAGTTAAGCAGAATAATTTGGCCGTTGATGAACGTGAGCTGGACGAACACTATAACCAGATGAAAGCCCAGTACACCGATCCGCAAATGCAGCGCGAGATGGATCATGAACATTTCCGTGAAGATCTTAAAAATCACTTATTGACCACCAAAGCCATCGAAGTTTTGCTACAATATGCTCTAGGAGAGAAAAAATAATGAGCGCGCAGAGTCAAATCCTTATTCCTACCGTGATTGAAAAGTCAGCTATCGGTGAGCGGGCTTACGATATTTATTCTCGTTTGCTCAAGGATCGAATCATTTTCCTGGGCACAGAGATTGATGATGTAGTGGCAAATCTAGTCATTGCACAACTTTTATTTTTGCAGGGAGAAGATCCGAATTCAGATATCAAGCTCTACATTAATTCTCCAGGCGGTAGTGTGACAGCAGGCTTGGCAATCTTTGATACAATGGAGCATGTTAAGCCGGATGTCTCTACTATCGTAGTCGGTATGGCCGCGAGTATGGGAGCAATTTTAGCGGCTTGTGGTGCTAAGGGTAAGCGTTATAGTTTGCCAAACAGCCGCGTCATGATTCATCAGCCTTCAGGTGGATTTCAAGGAACTGCTTCAGATATCGAGATTACAGCTAAGGAGATTCTCAAGATCAGAGAAAAGCTCAATCACATCATGTCCAAACGCACTGGTCAAAAGCTCCCTCGCATACAAGCCGATATGGACCGTGATTTTTGGATGAGTGCCGATGAGGCTAAAGATTATGGTATTGTTGATGCTGTCATTACTACTAAGCCGGCAAAGTAATAATGCGTTATTAAGGAAGAAGACTTGGTATATAGGAGTTTATTTCGAAACTTCAATTTTCTAAAATTGTGGAGTGCGCAGGTAGCTTCTCAAATTGCGGCAAATTTACTTAACTTTGCTCTGATTATTCGGGTTTACGAATTAGCCCAGGGTACTAGATACGCCAACATTGCAGTCAGTTTGCTTATAATATCATTTGGTATTCCGTCGATCTTTTTCGCAGTCTTTGCCGGAGCCTATATCGACCACCTCGACCGCAAGAAAGTTTTAGTGGTGTCCAATTTACTCCGTGCAGGCTTGGTCTTGCTGTTCCTAATTGGTCCACTTGAACAAAATTTACTAGCAGTTTACGCACTAATATTTATTATATCGACCATTACACAATTCTTTATTCCGGCCGAAGGTGCGGCTCTACCTAGTGTGGTCAAGAAGTCTGATCTAGTTCCGGCTAATTCGCTGTTTATTTTTACAATTTATGCGTCATTTTTGCTGGGCTATTCATTGGCCGGTCCAGTGGTAGCTATATTTGGGCCGAATGCAGCTTATTATTTTACTTCTGGAGCATTTATTTTTGCAGCCGGTTTGAGCGCGCTGTTGCCTAGCTTACGAGCGACTGACCAAAAGCGTGAAGCATTATTAGTGCTCGCCCGTCACGTTGCCGGTAATCTCAAAGCTAATTTACAGATGATATTTCGCAGTCCCAATTTGCTCTTTCCGATCACCCAGCTGACGATTGCCCAAGCTATGACCAATGTAGTCATTGTGTTGGCTCCGGCACTTTCTGTCATGCTATTACACAAAAGTCTCAGCCAATCAGCTTATATATTAGTTGTACCAGCCGGGATAGGAATGGTTGGCGGGGCCGTCTTGATTGGTCAGCTCTTTCGTGACAGTGATAAGGCGCGCCTGATCAGCATAGGATTATTGAGTGCTGCAATTGGTCTAATATTGTTTGGTTTGCTGGATAAAATCGTGCCACCAAGGCTACTGGCACCTTTTGTAGCAGCGGTAGCTTTAGGATTAGGTTTTGTTAACGCTCTGGTTAGCGTATCGGCTCAGACCGTTTTACAGCTCAATAGCACCGATGAAGCGCGCGGCAAGATATTTGGTGCTCTTAATATGATGATAAATATTGCTGCCACATTGCCAGTGCTACTGGCTGGTGTGACGGCTGACTTAGTATCGCCAACGACGGTTTTGATTACGGCCGGAGTGCTGATATTTATCTATGCGATTTTGCAGCAGAATTACTTTAAAAAATACCATCTTAAAACTGTTGACACTTCCCACTGAACTCGTTACTATAAGAGTCAAGAGGATGCTTAAACATATAGATACCGGAGAAAGCTTAGGCTTGCCGGTTTTTTGCCTGTTTAGAAAAGACCTCCTATTAAAACTTTTAGTCGGCGAAAAGTAATATAAGGAGTATATTTTTAATATGCCAAAAGCCCAACCCCAAGAGAGAGTTTATTTAAACCAAAATAAAGAAGTTTTGCCCCTTCCCAATTTAATCGAGATCCAAACTGATTCATATGATTGGTTTATCGAGCATGGTCTCAAGGAATTATTCGAAGAAGTTTCACCAGTCGAAGATTTTACAGGCAAGAAATATGCGCTCTATTTCAAAGATTATCATTTCGTAGAACCCAAAAATACTGAAGCGCAATCTAAAGAAAAGAATATTAGTTACGAAGCTAGTTTACGGGCAAAAATCGAACTTATCAATAAAGAAACGGGTGAAGTTAAAACTCAAGAGATATTCTTAGGTGATTACCCTGTGATGACAGATCGTGGCACCTTTATAATTAATGGTGTCGAAAGGGTTGTCGTTTCTCAACTTGTTCGTTCTCCTGGTGTATTTTTTACCGCTGATGGCAGTGCTAATAACAGCTATATTGGTGCAAAAATTATTCCGAGTCGAGGTGCTTGGCTCGAGATTGAGACTGCTGCTAATGGTGTTATGAGCGTAAAAATCGACCGTAAGCGCAAGCTCCCAGTTACAACTTTACTTCGGGCGTTTGGCTATGGAACTGATAAAGAGCTGAAACAATTGTTTGCTGAAGTTGATAATGGAGAGGTCAAGTTTATCGACGAGACTATCGCCAAAGATCCGTCCAGTAGTTCGGCCGAAGCGCTTATGGAAGTTTATAAACGTATTCGTCCTGGTGACCTCGCGACAGTGGATAACTCAAAAAGCCTAATTGATTCGATGTTCTTTGACTTTAAGCGCTATGATTTTTCTAAGGTTGGTCGCTATAAAGTTAATAAACGTCTTGGTATCAAGGTAGCCAATACACCTGATAATCGAGTCTTACGCAAAGAGGATTTGATTGAAATAATTCGCGAAATTATCCGCATGAGCAATGACGGAGCGGTCGGTGAAGACATCGACCACTTGGGAAATCGCCGACTTAAGATGGTAGGAGAGCTCATCCAGGCTAAATTTAGAATTGGCTTATTGCGTATGGAGCGCATTGTCAAGGACCGAATGAGTGTAGCTGACCCAGAAACTATTACGCCCGGCCAACTGATAAACGTGCGACCGATCGTGGCTAGCGTCAAGGAGTTTTATGCCAGCCACCAATTGTCACAATTTATGGACCAGATTAATCCTTTAGCCGAGATAGTACATAAGCGTCGACTCAATGCGATGGGTCCAGGAGGGTTGTCTCGCGAGCGAGCTGGCTTTGAGGTTCGTGATGTGCATCGTACTCATTACGGTCGGATTTGTCCGATTGAGACACCAGAAGGCCCGAATATTGGTTTGGTTTCGACTTTAGCGACTTATGCCAAGGTCAATCAGTATGGCTTTATCGAAAGCCCATATCTCAAGGTAGTTAATGAGGTGTCGGTCAAAAAAGCTGAGGGTGAAGTTGCCCGAAAGCTTATTCAGGATAGTAAGAGAAATGTAATCGTAAAAGCGGGTGAGCAAATTACTCAAGTAGCTGCCAAGAAAATGGCTCAAGCTGGTTTTGAAACTATACCAGTAAAAGCTCGTCTGACTAAGCAAATAGTTTACCTCGATGCCGCAGATGAGGAGAAAGTAGTAATTGCTCAAGCCAATACTCCAACTGATGAGAAAGGTTACTTTGTCGATGCTCGTGTTTCTGTACGAGGCATCAATGGTGAGGCGGACGAAGAAGTGGCAGATAATATTAATTATATGGATGTATCATCGAAGCAAATTGTTAGTGTTTCGACTGCTCTGATTCCTTTTCTTGAACACGATTACGCCAAGCGTGCTTTGATGGGTGCAAACATGCAAAGACAAGCCGTGGCGCTTATTAGGCCGCAGGCACCGATCGTTGGCACCGGTATTGAAGCTAAGGCAGCTCAGGATTCAGGTCAAGTGATTTTGGCTGATTCTGATGGAGAGGTAGCTAGCGTGAGTGCCGATGAAGTTATCGTGAAGTATAAAAAAGGTGGCACTAAGTCGCATAGCCTGATTAATTTTACCAGATCTAACCAAGGCTCTTCGATTCACCAGCGAGCAATTGCGACTAATGGCCAAAAGGTCAAGCAGGGCGATGTCTTAGTTGATGGTATGAGTACAAAGAATGGTGAGTTAGCTCTAGGCCAAAATGTCTTGGTAGCTTTCATGCCTTTTAACGGGCTCAATTATGAGGATGCTATTATAATCTCGCAACGACTCGTTGCCGATGACCGCTATACATCAATCCATATTGAAACTCATCAGATCGATGTCCGTGATACTAAGCTTGGCCCTGAAGTTGTTACTCACGACATACCCAATGTTAGTGAAGATGCCCTCAAGGACCTAGATGAGAATGGTGTAGTGCGGATTGGTGCTGAGGTCGGCGCGGGCGATATCTTGGTCGGTAAAATCACACCAAAAGGCGAAACGGACTTATCCAGCGAAGAAAGACTACTCCGGGCTATCTTCGGAGAGAAAGCTCGCGACGTCAAGGATTCGAGCTTGCGTTTACCTAATGGTGCTATGGGTAAGGTGGTCGGTATTAAGATATTAAGCCGCGAGAATGGCGATGAACTTCCAGCTGGTGTTTTAGAGCAGATCTACATTGATGTTGCCCAAATGCGTAAAATATCAGTTGGTGATAAGATGGCTGGTCGTCATGGCAATAAGGGTGTAATATCACGCATTTTGCCGGTTGAAGACATGCCTTACACCGCCGATGGTACGCCCGTCGATATTATCTTAAATCCGCTTGGCGTTGGTGCGCGTATGAATTTAGGCCAGATACTCGAAACACATTTGGGCTGGGCTGCTCATGTACTTGGCTATAAAGTCGCTACCCCTGTATTTAACGGTATATCGATCGAGCAGATCAAGGGAGAGCTTAAAAAGGCTGGTTTGCCAGAGGATGGCAAGGCGCAGCTTTATGATGGCTATACAGGTGATCCATTCGCCGAGAAAACCACGATTGGGTATAATTACATGCTAAAACTTCAACACATGGTTGATGACAAGATCCATGCTCGTTCGACCGGTCCATATGCCATGGTTACTCAGCAGCCACTTGGTGGTAAAGCTCAAATGGGTGGGCAACGATTTGGCGAGATGGAAGTTTGGGCATTGGAGGCATATGGTGCAGCCAATAGTTTACAAGAGATTTTGACGATCAAATCAGATGACGTGATTGGTCGTTCAAAGGCCTACGAGTCTATCATTAAAGACGAAGAGATTAAAGGGCCGCGTATTCCAGAATCATTCCATGTCTTAGTTAAGGAACTGCAGAGTTTATCGCTTGCAGTTGAGCTTGAGAAGGCTGACGGAGTCGAGCTTGATGCCGAGAAATTGATCGCCGACGCGATCAATGAGGATGCAGTCGATTTGGGTAATGATAAATTATTGGAAGGGGTCACAGCAGGAGATGAATCACCGATTGTAGATCTCGAGAGTGGTGGAGAAGATGATTTTGCGGCTTTGGCCGAAGAAGCTAATAAGAGCGAGGTGGACAAGATACTAACCGATGGAGAGGAGAAATAAGATGACCTCTGGAATTGACCAACCAATTATTGATTTTGAGGCGATTAGTCTCTCATTGGCTTCACCAGACCAAATTCTTAGCTGGTCAAATGGTGAGGTGATAAAGCCGGAGACGATTAATTACCGTACTCAAAAGCCAGAAAAAGACGGACTTTTTTGTGAGAAAATATTTGGTCCGACCAAAGATTGGCAGTGTTATTGCGGTAAATATAAGGGTATACGCTACAAGGGTATTGTTTGTGATAAGTGTGGAGTGCTCGTCACGCGCAGTATTGTGCGTCGCGAACGCATGGGCCATATACATTTGGCTGTTCCGATTGCTCACATCTGGTTGTTGCGTGGCACTCCGTCAAGCATTGGCTTAGTGCTGAATATGGGGGTACGCGATTTAGAGAGAGTGATATATTTTGCTAACTTTGTCGTGACTGATGTTAATGATGAGGCTCGTCAAAAAGCCCTTGGAGATTTAGAAGAAGATTTTAAATCGCGCCGAGCAGATATTATCAAAAAACATGATGTCGAAGAAGGCAAAATGCTAGCTAGTGAAGTTGAAGATGAACTAACGGAGCTAGAGTCCAACTACTCGACGGCCAAGAATGAGCTCCAGGGATTAGTCAAATACCAACTCCTAGCTGAGGGGCGTTACCGTGAGCTCAATCTAAAGTTTGGTGAAGTATTCCGAGCGGAAATTGGTGCAGAAGCGATCCGCAAGCTATTAGCTGAAATTGATTTGGAGAAGTTAGCCCAAGATTTAGCTGATGAGAGTGTCAATTCAGTTGGGCAGAAGAAGAAAAAGGCCTTAAAACGCCTTAAAATGATCGAAGGTATGGTTCAGGCTGGTCTCAGACCGGAGTGGATGGTCAGTACTGAATTGCCGGTAATTCCACCTGACCTTCGGCCAATGGTGCAGCTTGATGGTGGTCGTTTTGCCGCCTCAGACCTGAACGATTTATATAGGCGAGTCATTAATCGCAATAATAGATTGAAGAAGCTTTATGATTTGGAGGCACCCGAAGTTATTTGTCGTAACGAAAAACGAATGCTACAAGAAGCAGTTGATGCACTCATCGATAATAATGCACGTCGTGAACGGGCAGTTTCGGCGGCCGGTAATCGCAAGAAACTCAAAAGCTTGACTGACTTACTCAAGGGTAAGCAAGGTCGATTCCGACAAAATCTTCTAGGCAAGAGGGTCGATTATTCTGGCCGATCAGTCATTGTTATTGGGCCTCACCTCAAGCTAGACCAATGTGGTCTTCCAAAAATGATGGCTTTGGAGCTATTTAAACCTTTCGTGATCGGTCGGTTAATTGCTCAAGGCTATGCTCACAATGTCAAGAGTGCCAGCCGGATGATTGAGCGGGCTCGAACTGAAGTTTGGGATACCCTTGATGAAGTGATTAAGGATAAATATGTACTCCTCAATCGTGCGCCAACCTTGCATCGACTTGGTATTCAGGCATTTAAGCCAATCCTGATAGAAGGTAAGGCAATTCAATTACACCCAATGGTTTGTGCGGCCTTTAATGCTGATTTTGACGGCGACCAGATGGCTGTTCATGTGCCATTATCTAAGGCATCTCAAAATGAAGCCCGTAAGATCATGCTTTCAAAGAATAATCTGCTTAAGCCATCTAGCGGTGAACCAATCGTCAATGCCTCGCAAGACATAGTATTAGGCTGCTACTACTTGACTTTAGACAAAGCCGGTAAAAAGGGCGAGGGCAAGATATTCGCCAGTCCTGATGAAGCAATTTATGCGTTTGATGACGGCTTGATTGATTTGCAAGCTAGAATCAGAGTGCGACTTGATGGTAAGATGGTCGACACCACTGCTGGTCGGCTGCTTTTCCGTGAGATTCTACCAGAATGTATTGAATTTCCAAACAAAACTATGCCCAAATCTGAGCTTAAGAAAATTATGGCAATGGTATTCACCAGGTCTGGTAATGATGCCACGGCAAAACTGGCCGATGATATCAAAGATCTTGGCTTCCGTTTTGCGACTTACTCCGGCATCTCAATCGGTATCAATGATTTAATCTCTCCATCTAATAAGCAGGCGATTATTAATGCTGGAGAAAAGCAAGTTATCGAATATGCCAAGCAATACGAGCAGGGCTTTATAACCGACGATGAGCGATACGAGAAGACTATCGAGACATGGAAGCAGGTTGGTGAACAGGTAGAAAAAGAGCTAATTGACGAGCTTGACCCGGCTACTTCGTCGTTAGCACGTGATATTGATTCTGGAGCACGTGCTACGGTTGGGCAAGCTAATCAGATGGCTGGTTTTTTGGGCTTGGTGCTTGATCCGACTGGAAAAACTATCGAGCTGCCGATTAAAAGTAACTACAAGGAAGGCTTATCGGTGTTGGAATACTTTATTTCAACACACGGCGCCAGAAAAGGTTTGACTGACACAGCCCTAAAAACTGCTGAGTCAGGTTATCTGACCAGACGACTGGTCGATGTGGCGCAAGATATTATTATCACTACCGAGGATTGTGGTGATAGGGAGGGTTATACATTAACTAAGAGCGAAGCATTAGCGGTTGGCGAAGAAAGCCTGGCGGGTTGGGTGGTTGGTCGCGTGGCTGCTAGTCAGATCATAGACCCAAAGACTAAAAAGGTCATAGCCAAGAAAAATGCACTAATTACCGATGATATAGCTCGCGCAATCGCAGCTGCTGATATTGCAGAAGTTAAGATTCGTTCAGTATTGAAGTGCCGTGCTTCTTGGGGTATTTGCCAGGCTTGTTATGGTCTCGATTTGGCTCGAGGCGGTCAGGTTCAGATGGGTGAGGCCGTTGGTATTGTAGCCGCACAGAGTATTGGTGAACCCGGTACACAGCTGACTATGAAGACTTTTCACGCTGGTGGAGTGGCTAGCGCTGAGGATATCACTCAAGGACTGCCTCGGGTCGAGGAAATCTTCGAGGCCCGTAATCCGAAAGGAGAGGCAATTTTGTCTGAGGTTGATGGTGTCGTCAAGCTGCGTGATCACGACGGCAAGCAAATCATTAATATCTCGCCACCAGAACTTAAGGTGACAGAATATAAGATTGATTCTGAGATGAAAGTCAAGGTTAAAACTGGTCAGAATGTAGCTAAAGGCGAGATACTGGCAACTGACAAGTCTGGCAAGAAGAGTATTAAAGCCAAAGCTGAAGGCACTGTTAAGGTCGGTAAGAATATAATTGCTCAGACTCATGATGGAGGCTCAGTTCGAGAATATACTGTACCAGCTTACGTTACTATTGAAGTAAAAAATGGCGATTTGGTTACGGTCGGCCAGAAGCTAACCGAAGGATCAGTCAACTTACAAGATATGCTCAGGCTATTGGGTGAAGAGGCTGTCCAGCGCTATATTGTCGATGAGGTTCAGTCAATTTACTCCAGCCAGGGGCAGACGATTGCATCGAAACACATCGAGGTTATCATTCGTCAAATGTTTAGTCGTGTTCGCATTGAGGAGCCGAATGACTCGGTCTTTATCTCGGGAGAGGTTGTCTCACGAACCGCTCTAGAGGAAGAGAACCTCAGGATTAAGGAGCAGAAGGGTCAAATACCGACTTACGAGCAGCTCTTGCTTTCAATCACCAAGATATCAACCACTTCAGACAGTTGGCTTTCGGCGGCATCATTCCAGGAGACCACTCGAGTTCTGATCGGGGCTGGTATGCGTGGTAAGCACGATAAGCTCAGAGGTCTCAAAGAGAATGTCATTATTGGCCGTCTCATCCCAGTCGGAACCGGTTTTAGAGAAGGTGATGATGCTTGAAATAAGTGAATCGATCGTTTGCCGCCATATATTGACCTTATGGAGACAATCTGATAAACTAACCAGGTTACATTGTAGAAAATATGCCAACAATCAATCAACTCATTCGCAAACCAAGAAAAGACGCCCGACGCAAATCTAAAGCACCGGCGCTGGGCCGTAATCTAAACGCCCTAAAAGGTCGTACCAATGCCAGTAACTCGCCGTTTAAGCGTGGTGTCTGCGTGAAGGTTTTTACACAAACGCCCAAGAAGCCGAATTCAGCCTTGCGTAAGGTTGCTCGGGTGAGGTTAACGAATGGAATGGAGGTAACTGCTTACATTCCAGGAATTGGCCACAATTTACAGGAGCACAGTGTGGTATTGATTCGCGGCGGTCGTGTCAAAGACCTTCCTGGTGTACGTTATCACATCGTACGAGGTGCACTTGATACGGCCGGAACAGCGGGCCGCAAACAGGGTCGCAGTAAATATGGTGCTAAATTAGAGAAAGCTAAAGGTTAATTCAAAGATGCCACGCAAGAAAACCAAATCTTTAAAACGAGAATTACCAGCTGATATTGTTTATCAGAATGTCATGGTGACGCGCATGATCAATAAGGTGATGAAAGATGGCAAGAAACGCCTAGCCGAGACATTAGTTTACAATGCACTCGAAGAAGCAGGTCAAAAAGCCAAGAAAGAACCGATGGAAGTATTTGAGACGGCCATGAAGAATGCCAGTCCTCAGGTGCAAGTGAAAAGTAAACGGATTGGTGGTGCAAACTATCAGGTGCCAATCGAAGTGCGGGGTGATCGCAAGATTCACTACGCCATGATTTGGATACTAGACGCTGCTCGTCATAAATCAGGTAAGTCATTTGATCGCAAATTAGCTATCGAGCTGCTTGATGCCTACAACAATACTGGCGAGGCAATCCGAAAGAAGGAAGAAACTCATCGCATGGCCGAAGCCAACAAAGCTTTCGCTCACTTCGCTCGCTACTAGCTTAAGATTTAAAATTCACACATAATCCGCTCGCCGATATTTTTTAAGAGCGGATTTATGTTTATTTCTTGACACTTGATTGATACTACATTAGCATAAGCATTACAACAATTTAATAAGGCAAAACAAATGTCAGTCAAGAAAACAAACAAAAAAACTAAAACCACCAAGACCAGGGTTGCTCCGGTCAGAAAGTTATCTAAAAAACCTAAGTTTAGGACAATAGGGTTAGCGATCATTCTAGGATTACTGATTGTAGTCGGCTATTACGTTATCAGTAGTCAGGCGGCCGGTGGACCGATCTACACCTTTGGCAGTAATGGTGATGTACCAGTGCCGATGGATGTGGTCGGCAATGCTAATGATGATCTGGTGGTATATCGACCCAGTAATGGCCATTGGTATATTCAGGATACTAACTCTACTGCCTATCGTGAGGTTGGCTGGGGTATCAATGGGGATAAGCCATTTGTATTTTATCCGGGCAAAGGCTTAAAGGCACATCTTGGTATTTATCGACCATCAAATGCTACATGGTATATGAAAGATAGCGGCTCAGGAGCAAGTTACGCGGTTACTTTTGGTAATGTAGGCGATACACCTTTGCCGGGTGATTACGATGGTGATGGAATAACCGATCTAGCGGTTTGGCGTAAATATAGCGGCACGCCAAATGGTTACTGGATTGTAAAATCGTCGCGCGACGGTCAAGTTTACCAAACCATCAATAATCCATCATCTACATATGACTCAAATTATCCAGATGCTTTGGTGAGCGATCAATTACGGTTAGGAAAAACAATAGCACTACCATCAAGTGGAAATAATTTCGGTAACTTCGTTTATTGGCGACCCGAAACAGGTACTTGGAAATTACGTAATCTCGTTGGTAAGTATGGTCAACTGAGCTCTGTTTCGGCAGAGAAAACAATACCCAATTGGGGCCAAGCTGGTGATATAGCATATATGGCTGATTTTAGCAGGGATGGTGTTGATGATTTGGCTCTGTTTCGTCCGAGTGATGGTTTTTGGCGAATTAAGAATGGTACCAGCCTGGGTAGTCTAGCCGAAGGGGCTAATACGTCTTTTCAATTTGGCACAGCCTCAGATATACCTATGGCCTTCTATACTTCAACTAATCCATCTGACCAAAATGCTCCCCGTTATGCCAGTCCGGCATTTTTCCGACCCAAGAGTGGTCGTTGGTACATCGCGATTAACCTTAAGGCTAGGTAGTAGAGAAGAAATTATGCAGTCACAGAAACCACACTCTCTTAAGAGAGTGTGGTTTCTGGTTCCCGCTAAAAAGTATTACCAAATTTGCAATAACTTTTTAATATGCTAGTTTAAGCATAACTATAACCACAAGCTAAATATTAACTATGTCAACCAAAAAAACAAACGAATCAAAATCATCCAAAGCCAGAGTCGCCAGCTTTAAGAGTCTCAAGAAATCACCAAAATACAAGTCGAGTACGATTGTCGTGCTTTTGCTTATATTAGGCGTTGTTGGCTATTTTGTGATCCGTAGCTTTGCTGCCACTTGGGTCCCACCAAAGAATCCATTGGCTGATCGCTTTTGTGGCACCTGGGTGCTGCAAAAGGTTGATAGCGCGACGCAGCTTTCAAACGTCAGTGCAGCTATCAAACATGGGCTTGATTATAACAATATGTGTGGCCTTAGCATTCGCTCCAACTGGTCTTCGGTCGACAACAATGGTTCCTTCAACTCAGCTATTTTTGATGGCGGCAAAACCATTATAGGCGGCTATCCAACTCAATCGTATAGTATTCGTGTGATCGCCGGTAGTAAATCACCAACCAGACTGTTCGCGATGTCAGATATGTATTGGTACCGTGAGGACAAAGATAATAATCAAAACAACGGTGACCAAGCTGATGGTAATCAAGTGCCTTTACCATACGAGCCAAATAGCACTACCTTTGCACCTAATGCGGGCTTCGAACGAGAATACACTAAGCTGGTCGATAATCTGGTTAACTATGCCGCCGCCAATAACATCAAGCTAATCCATTTGCCGTGGTTTGGCCGCGACTGGGCCGAGCTAAATTATCATTACGAGCTTTGGAACGAACCCAACTTTAGTGATGATAAATGGCTACAGGGACACAAGCGTTTGGCTGATATAGTTTACAATAAAGTCAAAGATTATCCCGATATCTCGGTCGAATTTCCACTCTCCGGTTGGAATAATTTAGGCAATGGTCCGTCGCTAACGAATCAATTGGCCGGCTACCTGGTCGATGGCACAGCCCACCCGCTGTGGGCAAACTGGAGCGGCCGACTATTTGTGCAAGGCAATGGCTACGGTGTTTACAGTGGTTTAAATGGCAGCTCGACACCAACCACCCGAGCGATTTATCGTGGCATGCAGATGTATGATCAGATGGATAAGTACAGTAATAAATGGGTGTAAATGTACGATAATCTTGGCAAGGACGCTCTATACGGTACCTACCTCGAAGTATACGCTGAGAGCTTTGGCTATGAATCGTCCAACCCCGCCAATCACACAAACTTGCAGGCTGGAATATCAGACTTTCATAATAGCCATTGCGCCACTGCACCGACCGACAATTCAGCTCCGCAAGTTTCACTGACGGCACCAAGTGATAATTCCAAGGTCAGCGACCAGACTGATATCACTGCCAACGCCAGCGACGACATTGGCGTCACCAAAGTCGAGTTTTATGCTGACAATGCTCTGGTGGGCAGCAGCGCAGCCGAGCCTTACAAATACTCCTGGGACACTACAGCTATCACCGACGGTACGCACACCATCTACGCCAAGGCCTATGACGCCAGCGGCAAATCGGCTAGCTCTGCCGTGGCGACAGTGACCAAACCAGCTCCAAATCAACCGCCAACGATTTCTCTGAGTGCGCCGACTGGCGGAGCTTCGCATACTGAGCCTGCTACGGTTAGTATCAAAGCCGATGAGGCCGACAGCGATGGCTCGGTAAGCAAAGTTGAATTTTATAACGGTTCGACCAAGCTGGGCGAAAGCCTGTCAGCGCCTTATGAATTCAATTGGACCGGGGTCGTGGCCGGCAATTACACTATCAGCGCCAAAGCGACTGACAATGAAGGCTGCTCGACAGCGCAAAGCGATCCTGTCAGTATTAGCGTTACCAAGCCACCAGTGGCAGTTATAAATCCACCGACCGATCTTGGCCTTGGATTGACTTGGGATTGGTCGAAGTTTAAAAATAACATGATCGCCAGCTGGAAAACCCCAGTCGATAGTCAAAATGTCAGCGGCTACAAGATCAACGTTTATGCTTGGGGCACTTTAGTCAAGTCAACCAATCTGGTCGGTGCGAGCAAGACCAATTACACCATCAAAAACTTGATCGTGGGCGGTAAATACAAAATCCAGCTCTTCTCGCGTGGCGCTTCCGACTCAGAGCTATCTACATCAGTTGAAAAATCCGCCACCTACAATTGCTTCGGCGTCTGCTGGCTAGCGCAATAATTAGCTCAAAAATCTCTAACCATTTACAGCTAGCTTCTTAAAGTGTTACTATACTCTTAAGCATAAGTGTAATATACAAAAAATGCCTTCAGTTAATTCTCAAAAAACACCAAAGCAAAAAGTCAATACCACTTCCTACCTCAAACGCAACCCGCGTTTTAACGCTGCCCTGCTTAGCTTACTGGTCGTCGCCTTTTCGGTCGGTGGTTATTTTGTTTACTCTTCTTTTGCCTACGAAGGTCCGACTGACTTCAATGACAAAGCAGATACAGAAGCTCAAGTCAAAGCTCTAACGGCTTCAGTCAAATTGCGCTCATCCAAGTACGCCTATAGTAAAAAACAACATGCCTCCGATGAGACTAAAAACAAAGATACAGTCGCCCACGTAGCTGCTCAACGCCGCCTAGCTATGCGTAAGCTGATGCTAACTAAACCAGAAGCCGCTAGTGCTTACGTCTTACCTGACGAAGCTAAAAATGACCTGCCCGATGATACCAAGAATAGTGTTGAGTCCCGAGTCAGCCTCGAAGGTACCTGGACTACCAGTATGGATGAACGCTTTGACCCGAAGACTGGAAAGATTACTTCAGCCAAGCCAATTTACTCTATTGCCACTAAAGATAGTAGTCTCAATGTTGTAGTCGCTAAAGTACCAGACAACGTCCGTCATCTCGATACTGTCAAACTGAGCGGTGTGACGATCGATGGTATGATAGCCGTTAGTAAAGATGGTCTGGCCAACAAGCAGCTATCTGAGCAAACTAACCAAAAAATAGCCAAACTCCCCCTGGCGGCTAAGTTAATCGGAGTTGAGCCAGTGCGAGCGGCTGTTACGACAACCCCTATTACGCCATATAATCCACCGGCTACCGGCACCAAGCAAGTGGCTGTCTACATGGTGAATTTCTCGAACGATAAAGCGACCCCAAGTTTGCAAGATGACACAGGCACGGTAGCATCGATGAGTACGGATATTCTTCAGAAGTTTCTTACAACTGATGCCAATAGTGTGAGTAAATATTATGCAAATCAGTCTAGCAACCTATTCACCCCTGTTTTCACCGTTCATAATTGGTACACATCATCTGCAAATAATAATGTTGATTGTACAAATTACGCTGAAGGTCTATTGACTGACATCTTGTTAGCATCGATTGGAAATGCCATCGATGCCCGCGATAAGACTGCTGTACCGAATACTAGGATATTTCTTTTTAACCGACTTAATTGCACTGGAGATAGTACCTTGGGAGCTGGCGCAACCGGGGAACTTCCAGTGCCGACAGCTGGCAGCATACCAAGTATTAGATTCGTTCAAACCGGGGCAACAAAGCAATGGTTTACTTCAGCTATAGCTCATGAGCTTGGTCATACTCTAGGACTGTTACATGCCATGAAAGATACACCAAACTGTACTGGGACTTGCCAAACGGCATATCCACAAACTTATTTGGATCACGAATACGGTGATGTTTATGATGTCATGGGGAGTGGTATAATCGGGGAGTCGGCTTACTTCAATGCCTACCATCAGTTCCAATTGGGGTGGTTGAAGTGGAACACGTCAACAGGATTGGGACCAATTCATAACTATAATTTTATATATGCTACTCTGCCGACTAACACTACAACAAACGTTAGCTATAGTATATTCCCAATAGAAACAGCGATAACAGCCAGCAATTCACCAAGAGCGGTTGCTATCCCATTGGAGAAAAATACAAATGATAGCTTTAATTATTATTTTATCGAGTATCGCAATAAAATAGCCGGGCCCGACGTATTTGATGGCTTCACTCGGTCTTATGGCAACACATTTGATGCCGCTAAAAATCCTAAACCAGGAGTTCTTATCTACAAGGCAAAAATCCCAAGTTCGGATGGCACTGATTTTACTACATTACTACTAAACCCGATCTACGGTGGTCACGATTTTTCTCAAGGCCATATTCTCAAGAAAGGCCAGGTTTTCATTGATACGAGTAATAATATAAAAATATCAGATATTTCAACGGCTACTGACAAAGCGACAATTAAGATTGAGTCGACAGGTGACACAATACCACCATCAGTGCCTACAAATATAACAGCTACTCCTTTACCGCGCGCAGTTGAAGTTGGTTGGACAAATCCAAAAGATAATGATTTGTACTTTTATTCAATATTCATTAAAGAATCCCCAGCTGGTAAATGGGTATGTACTGATTTGGTATATGGAAGCGGTAATATAAATAAAAGTCAGCCGCTTTGCACTAACTATGTTATGACTCCTGGTAGAAAATATTACGTCACAATGAAAGCTTATGACAGGTGGAATAATGCATCACCCGAAACTTCGCCAGTAGAGTTTACTGCTGCGAATGTGCCGACAGTTAATCCAGCACCGGCAGAATACTCTGGGAGATACCCGGGCTTTACAAATACTGAGGTTGATCAACCTTCCTTCACTTTATCCTGGAGCGCTATTTCGGGAGCGACTTCGTATGTGCTGAGAAGAAATGATGGAAAGGTTTTTAATACATCCAAAACTACTTACACAGATAGTAATGTTACACCATATGTTTATTATCGTTACTCTGTCCAACCGAAGTTCTCGTCTAGCGCAATACTATATCCCACAGTTTTCAACACAGGCATGTGTTACTGGAAGGCGTCTGTATACAAATGGCGTTGTAGTGCTGCCTCAGTTAACAATAAATACCATGCCAATTGGGCAACTAGCTCTGATACGAGCGGTGCGTTTAGTTGGTTTTAGAACATAGGTTCTCTGTAAACGGACAAGTACAGTCTTGACTATCTTGATATAACCCCCTCGCTGTTGTATACTAGCTGTTAAGTTCATTTAAGCCGATCTTTGTATTGGCTAATTTTGACTTAAAGGATTTTTAAATTTTTATGGCCAGAGAATACTCACTCGTAAACACACGAAATATTGGAATTATCGCTCACATCGATGCCGGCAAGACGACCGTCACTGAGGGCGTGCTTTATCGTACCGGTAAAGTGCACAAGATCGGTGAGGTGCACGAAGGTGAGGCGACGATGGACTGGATGGAGCAGGAGCGCGAGCGCGGCATCACTATCACCAGTGCCGCCACGACGTGCTTCTGGAACGACAAACGGATCAACATCATCGATACACCGGGACACATTGATTTTACTGTAGAAGTGGAGCGATCTTTGCGTGTGCTTGACGGCGCGGTAACAGTCTTCGATGGCAAGATGGGTGTCGAGCCGCAATCAGAAACTGTCTGGCGTCAAGCTGACAAATATCATGTGCCTCGGATTTGCTTTATCAATAAAATCAATCAAACCGGCGGTGATTTTTACAAAAGCCTCGAGTCGATTCACGAGCGCCTCAGCAAACGAGCCTACCCGATCCATCTACCGATTGGTTTTGAGCAAGGCATCAACGGCATTATTGACTTAGTTGAGATGAGGGCCTATACCTACAAGGACTACAAGGATAAGGAGCTAGTCGAGAGTGAGATTCCGGCCGATATGAAAGAGAAAGCCGAGCGCTATCGTCAACACCTAATCGAAGCTGCCGTCGAAGCGGATGACGCGATCTTGGAAAAATACTTAGAAGGTGCTGAGCTGACAACGGAAGAAATTAAAAATTGCATCCGCAAGAGTGTCTTGACAGCTCAATTTTTCGCAGTTTCTGGTGGTGATGGCCGTGGTGTGATTGTCGAGAAGCTCTTAGATGCAGTGGTTGATTACTTGCCGAATCCACTTGATATTAATGCACCGATTGCTGATGATACCAAAACTGGTGAGCAGAAAGTGCTCGAAGTGTCTGATGATGCGCCCTTTGCGGCTCTGGCCTTTAAGATTGCCACCGATCCATTTGTCGGTAAATTGTGTTTTTTTAGAGTTTACTCTGGCACGCTCAAGTCTGGCTCTTACGTCCTCAACTCTAGTACTGGCGAGAAGGAGCGGATTGGGCGAATTTTACGAATGCACGCTAACCAGCGCGAGGAAGTATCTGAGGTTTTTGCCGGCGATATCGCAGCAGCGGTTGGCCTCAAAGGGACAGTCACTGGTAATACATTGAGTGATACGGCTAAGCCGATTATATTAGAATCAATTACTTTTCCAGAGCCAGTCATATCGATCGCGATTGAGCCAAAGACTAAGGCTGACCAAGAGAAGATGAGTATTGCCCTGTCGCGACTAGCGGAAGAAGATCCGACTTTTCGGGTGCGTTCAGATGAAGAATCGGGTCAGACATTGATTGATGGTATGGGAGAGCTGCACTTGGAGGTGATTGTCGATCGGATGAAGCGAGAGTTCAAGGTCGAAGCCAATGTCGGCCGGCCGCAAGTTAGCTACCGTGAGACAATCAAGAAAAGTGCACAGGTTGAAGGTAAATTTGTTCGTCAATCAGGCGGACGCGGCCAATATGGTCATGTTTGGTTGGAGCTGACACCTTTATCACACCTCGAAGCGACTGAAGATAGTGAAGAGAAAAAGAGCTTTGTTTTTGAAAATGCTATCGTCGGTGGAGCTGTGCCGCGTGAATATATTAATCCAGTTGAGCAGGGTATTAAAGAGGCTATGGCCAACGGGGTGATGGCTGGCTATCCGGTAGTTGATATTCATTGCAAGCTCTATGATGGTAGTTATCACGAGGTTGACTCTTCGGAGCTGGCCTTTAAGATTGCCGGCTCGATGGCTTTGCAGGCGGGTGTGCGTAAGGCTGATCCGGTGATTCTTGAGCCGGTCATGAAAGTTGAAGTAACGACACCGGAAGACTTTATGGGCGATGTGATTGGTGATATCAACTCCAAGCGCGGCCGGGTTGAAAAAATGGAAGACCGGCTGGGCGCTAAGATCATCGACTCTTTCGTGCCACTGGCGGAAATGTTTGGCTACGCCACTAGCTTGCGTTCGATGACTCAAGGGCGGGCGGCTTACGCGATGGAATTTGATCATTACGAAGAAGTGCCACGTAATGTGGCCGACGAGCTAATCGGTAAGCGCCAGGCAGCTAAAGAAGCCGGCGAACGATAATTTTTCTTAGCTTGAATCAATACACTTAAGGTTTGCAAGCTTGATTAGTTGTATATAATTATTGTGTGACGATATCTGTGTTGTATCGTCAGATGTAGGCATTCGTGCTGTGAGATGACAGTCTTGTCGTTCACCCTCTCGAAAGGATGTGTGAAAGATGCAGATGCTGCTCCACTTTTTCAACTACTGGACACGACTACAGGCAGTTCGACGTTTTTACTGGATTTCGGTGGCTTGCTTGACTGGCTGGATGAGTATCATCGCTCTAATGCGTGAGGAGTACTACAAGGCTTTCGTTGAGGTTGGTGCCATCATAATTATAAAAGCGGCTGTGGCATGGTCATTAGTTGAGTTTATTTTCTTGATGGCGGCGATCATTCATCTCGGACAAATGGCTGCCATCGACCTGCCAGAGGATCTGGTCAATTATGACTGGGAGGACGAGGAAGAGGACGAACGATAAGTATAAGTATAGGTTGGCCTGCCCAACCATAATAGATGGGTAGTGGTCAATATCCAGCGATCCGGCTAGTTGGCTACTAACTTCTTAACATAGTAGTCCGAGAATTCATCGGATTACCAAAAAACGGTCTTCGAGTTTTGCTTGATGACCGTTTTAAATTTTATAACCAATAAAACCCTTTACAAAAAACGAAAATATACCTATAATTCTAGCAGTCTAAACTTTAAAGGCATTTTCTATATTACTTTTTAAGTAGTTAGCTTTTTTCGACCAGCAATCATATATAAATATTAAGCAGAGCAAATATAAGGAGACTCTTAATGGCGGAAGCTTTTAAACGCGATAAAACTCACATTAACGTTGGCACTATTGGCCATGTTGATCATGGTAAAACTACTTTAACAGCCGCAATTACAAACTATCTTTCAAAGCAAGGTAAGGCCGAGGCACGGAAATACGAAGATATCGACAATGCTCCCGAGGAAAAAGAGCGTGGTATTACGATTGCTACATCTCATCAGGAGTATGAGACAGAGAAACGTCACTACGCGCACGTTGACTGCCCAGGTCACGCTGACTATGTCAAGAATATGATTACTGGTGCAGCTCAGATGGATGCAGCTATTTTGGTGGTTTCAGCGGCTGACGGCCCAATGCCTCAAACTCGCGAGCACATCTTGCTGGCCAGCCAGGTAGGTGTCAAGCAAATTATTGTCTATATGAACAAGATGGACATGGCAGACCCAGAACTAGCTGAACTAGTCGAGGTTGAAATCCGCGAACTATTGGATAAATATGGTTATCCAGGAGACAAAACCCCAATCATCAAAGGATCGGCTCTAAAAGCACTCGAGGGTGACGAAAAGTATGAGAAAAGCATTCAAGAACTATTAGATGCGATGGACAGCTACATCGAAGATCCTGTGCGTGAGATCGACAAAGATTTCTTGATGCCTGTCGAGGATGTTTTCTCAATCAAAGGTCGTGGTACCGTTGCTACTGGCCGGATTGAGCGCGGAATTGTTAAGGTTAACGAAGAGATCGAGATTGTTGGTTTGCATGCAACCAAGAAAACTGTTGTAACCGGCGTAGAAATGTTCAAGAAATTACTTGATCAGGGGCAGGCTGGTGATAATGTTGGTGTTCTCTTGCGTGGTGTCGAGCGTACTGACATCGAACGCGGTCAAGTATTAGCTAAACCAGGTTCAATCACTCCACATACCGAGTTTGATGCTGAAGTCTATGTTCTTAAAAAGGATGAAGGTGGCAGGCACACACCATTCTTCAAGGGCTATAAGCCGCAATTTTATATCCGTACAACTGATGTGACTGGTGAAGTTACTCTGCCGGAAGGAACTGAGATGGTTATGCCTGGTGATAATATCGCCATGAAAGTTAAGCTAATTGCTCCAATCGCTATGGATGAAGGTCTTCGTTTCGCAATTCGTGAAGGCGGTCGGACAGTTGGTTCAGGGGTTGTTACCAAGATAACCAAATAAAGCAAATTAAGAGATAAAGTACCTTACCATGCCAGAAGCAGCAGCCAAGCAAAGAATCCGAATCAAGCTCAAAGCTTATGATAACAAAATTATCGACCAGTCAGCTAAGCAGATCATTGATACTGCCGTGCGGACTGGAGCTCAAGTAGCTGGGCCGATTCCGTTGCCAACATCAAAAAATAAATACACGGTCATCAAAAGTCCATTCGTGTATAAAGACGCGCGGGAGCAGTTCGAGATTAGGACTCACAAACGCTTGATTGATATCACCGAGCCAACTCCTAAGACGGTTGATTCATTGATGAATCTGAGCTTGCCAGCTGGTGTGGACATCGAAATCAAAATGTAACTAAAAAACTCCCCATTTAATAAAGGGGAGTTTTTTAGTTGAACAAGGTTGTCTAAACATTCAAGTAAGTACTTTGCTTAAATGAAGGTTAGAGCTTTGCCGACTTTACCGGCTCGTCCGGTGCGGCCGATACGGTGAATATAGTCATCATATGATTGCGGTAGTTCATAATTTATGACGTGAGTCACACCGTCGATATCAAGTCCTCGCGCTGCTATATCAGTAGCGATCAAAATATCAGATTGACCAGCCTTAAATTGCCTGAGAGCTCGCCCTCGTTGCGATTGAGATTTATTACTGTGAATGGTGATAGAAGTTAGTCCGCGAGCATTGAGATCACGTGACAAGCGTTCGACATTACGTTTGGTATCAACGAAAATAATCACTTTTTCGACCTCATGGCCGTTAATTATGTTGTGTAAAACCTCAATTTTTCCGATGCCGGGCTCTATGCGGACAATATCTTGATCAACATTATCGGTTGTCTCGCCGGTTCGAACTGACACGGTGACCGGATTTCTTAAAAAAGTGCTCATCAGAGCATTAATCTTGGGTGTCGTAGTTGCCGAGAAGAACAATGATTGACGACCTATCGGCATTTGCTTGAGGATCTGTTCGATATCCCGAATAAAGCCGATATCAACCATGCGATCAACTTCATCAAGCACAACATTGTGAAAACCGGCTAGCTTAATTGAGCCGCGTTTGAGTAAATCTTTAATCCGTCCAGGTGTACCAATTACAAAATGTGGGTCTCGGCGCAAACTCGCTATCTGACGTTCGATATTAGTGCCGCCAATACAAAGTGTACTATACGCTCGCAGGTTACTGGCAAAAAGCTTTAGCTCAGCGTCAATTTGGAGGGCTAGCTCACGAGTTGGAGCGAGGATTAAGACGCGTTCATTTGGTTCGCGCAACACCTTGTCGAGTAGCGGCAATATAAAAGCAGCGGTTTTACCAGTGCCAGTGTTGGCGATCCCAATTAGATCGTTGCCGGCTAGGATCGGACCAATGGCTTGATCCTGGATGGCAGTGGGGTTTTGGTAACCACGGTGATGTACATTAGCCTTAATAGCAGGCAGAAGCGCAAAATCGTCGAAGCTATGCTTCGGTTTATAATCTTCAGCTTGTATTGTCGAATCAGCTTTTTTGATAAATCTGTCGGGGTTGATATAGGCACCCTTATTGGTTTTTCGTTGACGATTTTGGTGAGAAAACATCCGTTTACGTGAACGAGACGGCCGACTCTTGCTCGGTCCGTAGGAGTAATTTGACAATTCTTCTCTTTTCTAAAAGTTATTTTAAGGTTAGCGTCTTAAAAAATATAACTTTTCTTTAGTAATTCTTTAAAAAACTGTCCAAATGAACAGCAAGTATTACCTCATTAAAGACAAGAGATCTTACATTCATCAAAACAATTGTAGATAATACTAACATAAAAACTAATATGTGTCTAGCAAGAATTGTGTAGCTAAATTGATAACGGTTATGTTATTATTACTACAAATGCCAGCCAAAACAAACACCAAAATACCATACTATGAGTCTGATTTTGCTTTTCTGGTAAAATCAGCCTTGTATTTGATATTAGGCTCTTCTTGGATAGCCTTTGGTGATCATAGATGGATTCCACTTGGTGTAATAGTCGGTTTTGTTTTTTCGAAAATTGAAATCTTGAGAATAAATCGAAAAATTGAATATGCTTTGCTCGTAGTTGGTGCTTTGCTTGGACTCTATGGATTGGGAATAACGGTGGGTTTTTAGCAATATGTTTCGTCCAACGGTCGCATTCTGGTTTAGTTTGTCGCCCTTGCCAATTATTTGGTTTTTAAACATTATTATTTTCTTTCGGATGAGAAAAGTCCGCCAGCTGGCTGGAAAACGCAAGATCAAGCGCCCTCAGGTCTACAAGAATGGCACAGTAATCAGTCTAATTTCACTCTTCTTTGTGATTTTGCCTGCTCTGTTGGAGGGTCGCCTATTTGTTCAAAACCCCTACTGGATACTAGTCTATGTGGGTGCGGGTATTATAAATATCATTGGTCTTTCGATGGTGCTGCGAGGTATAGATATGGAAATTAGATCCATACTAAATCGTAAAAAACACCGTCTAAAGCCAGCTAAGCATAACAAGCGATCGTCATCTGGTAAACCGTTGACAATGGGCAGTTAAATCTGGTACACTACTTGCTGTTGTAACTTCAACAGAGACTATATTAGTTATTTTCAGACTGGGAAACGGGCAGGTCTAGCTTGTAAACGTACTAGAAACCGCCCGGGTTGCCAGGTTTTGTTTTATTCTTATAGAATAGAAAATTTAGGAATTCAATCAAGTGAAAGCATTGCTCGCAAAAAAAATCGGTATGACTCAAGTGTTTGACGGTGATGGTGTTATGAACCAGGTCACTGTGCTTGAGGCTGGTCCCTGCGTTGTGACTCAGCTCAAAACCACCGAAAATGACGGTTATCAGGCGGTTCAAATCGGCTTTAGCGAGGCCAAAAAACAGGCCAAACCGCAACAGGGCCATCTCAAAAAAGCTGGATCCAACAGTCGTTATTTGGCTGAGGTCCGTCATGAAGGTGAAGTGCTGGATTTAAGTGTCGGATCGTCGATTGATACAGATGTCTTTGAGGTCGGTGACAAAGTAGAGGTAGTGGGTATTTCTAAGGGCAAAGGGTTCGCCGGGACGATCAAACGGCATAATTTTCATCGTGGCCCAAAAACTCATGGTAGCCACAACTACCGCGCACCTGGCTCGATTGGCGCCGGCTATCCCCAGCATGTCTTTAAGGGGCAGAAGATGGCTGGTCAGATGGGTAACGAGCAGGTCACCGTCAAAAATCTTAAAATTATCAAGGTTGATAAGTTAAATAATCTGATAGCTTTGCGCGGGGCGGTACCTGGTCCACGCAAAAGCCTGGTAATGATCAAAGGATTATAAAAGTGGTTAAGGTAGCAAGCTATACTAAATCTGGTAATAAGGGGACGGACGTCACTCTTGATAGTGGAATTTTTGGCGTGAAGCTTAAGCCCGAGCTGATTGCTCAAGCTTACAATCGCTATTTGTCTAATCGTCGAACTAATAACGCCAAGACTCTCACGCGTGGGCTGGTGGCTGGTGGTGGTAAAAAGCCATGGCGTCAAAAGGGTACTGGCCGGGCCCGTACTGGTTCGATTCGCAATCCGATCTGGCGCGGAGGTGGTATTATCTTTGGCCCGACCGGTGAGGAGAATTATCATAAGGATATGCCTCGCAAGGTGGCAAAATTGGCTCTTGCTCATGCATTGAGTGCCCAAGTTAAAAAAGTCAAGACAATTGAAAAGTTTGCTTTTACCGAGTACAAGACAAAGGCTGCTATCGAGCTACTTAATAAATTAGGAGCAGAGGGTAATGTAGTGATAGTAGTAGAGCAAGCCGATCCTAAGACAGTTAAATCAGTGGCCAATCTAGCTGGCGTTTCAATCGTTCCGACTCACAGTCTGAATGTTTATTTAGTAATGAATGCTGATACCATCATTATCGAAAAAGCGGCTTTGGAATTGATTAGTAGCTGGTTGAAAATCAATCGCAAGAAGGAGGCTGTCAAATGAGCTCTTTAGTTTTAAAGCCAGTAATATCAGAAAAAAGCATGGCACTTGCCTCCAAGCACACCTACATGTTTGAAGTTCCAATGGCGACTAATAAGATCGAAATTTCACGAGCTATTAAGGATACCTTTAAAGTTGATGTAGCTCAAGTCAGAGTAGCAATTATCAAAGGCAAGGTTAAGCAGCTCAAGGGTATAAAAGGCCAAAGGAGTTCGACCAAAAAAGCCTACGTAACCGTTAAGAAGGGCCAGTCAATTAAAATTTTTGAGGTAGAGAAGTAATGGCTGTTCGACAAATTAAACAAAATACTGCAGCCAGGCGCAACATGAGCGTATCGACTTTTGAGGAGATTACCAAAAAGAAACCTGAAAAATCACTTCTCGCCAAACGCAAACAAAAGTCGGGTCGCAATAATCAGGGCAAGATCACTATTCGTCACCGCGGCGGTGGGGCTAAACGAGCCATCCGGGTGGTTGATTTTAGGATGCAGGAAACGACTGACGCTAAGATTGTTGCTATTGAATATGATCCTGGTCGGACTTCTAGAATTGCGTTGGTGCAACTAGCTGATGGCTCAAAGGCTTATGTTCCGGCATTAGTTGGCATGAAAGTCGGCCAGACAATTTCAGCCGGTAGCGAAATCGAGATTAAATCTGGCAATCGCATGCCACTTTCAGTTATTCCGGTGGGTTCTGTCATCTGTAATATTGAACTTACACCAGGTCGTGGTGGGCAACTAGTCCGTGGTGCTGGTGCTCGCGCCCAATTGATGGCTAAAGATGGTGATTATGGTCAGGTTAGACTACCGTCCGGCGAGGTGCGGCTAGTACTTTTGACCTGCTTGGCTACGCTTGGGCAGATTGGTAATCTCGATCATCAAAATATTCGAATTGGTAGTGCTGGACGTAAACGACATATGGGCATTCGTCCGACAGTACGGGGTAAGGCAATGAATCCAGTTGATCACCCGCACGGTGGTGGTGAGGGTGGTACCGACATTGGCCTCAAACACCAGAAGACACCATGGGGTAAGCCAGCATTAGGTAAGAAAACGCGCCGCCGTAAACTAGGAGCTAAAATGATTATACGTCGTCGTGGAAAGGGTAATAGATAATGAGTCGATCACTTAAAAAAGGTCCTTACGTGGACATTAAGCTGATGAAAAAAGTGTCCGCTTTAGGGCCAAATGACAAGACTATTATTAAAACTTGGGCACGTGCTAGTAGCATTGCTCCGGAGATGGTTGGCAAGACAATCGCTGTGCATAATGGCAAGACACACCTACCGGTGTTTATTACAGAGAACATGGTTGGCCACAAGCTCGGCGAATTTGCACCCACCCGTAAATTTAAAGGCCACGGCGGTAAGTTGGCTAAGGCGCAGAAGTAAGAGAGATTTTAGAATGAAAGTTCAAGCTAAATCAAAATACCTCAAGATATCCGCTCAAAAGCTGCGTTTAGTGGCTGATTTAGTGCGCGATATGGATGTTTTACCAGCCCAGAGCTTACTGGCCAATACCAACAAAAAAGCAGCTGGCCTGGTTGGCGATACTCTTAAGAGCGCTGTTGCTAATGCTGAGAATAACCTCAATAAGAGTCGTAAGAAATTAAAGATTGATGAGATTCGAGTTGATGAAGGGCCAAAATTAAAGCGCTTTCGCCCTCGAGCTCGTGGTTCAGCTGGACGGATTGAACACAAAATGGCACATTTGACGATTATTTTGGATGATCAGCCAGTTGTTCAGCCCAAATCGACAGAGAAAAGTGCTAAAACGCTCGCAAAGGAGACAAAGTAGTGGGACAAAAAGTAAATCCAGTTAGTTTTCGCTTACAGGTAAATAAAAACTGGCAGAGCAAATGGTTCGCCACCAAAGATTATGCTAAAACTCTGACTGAAGATATTCGGATACGCAAAATTATCGCACGCATGCTTAGCTCCAAGTCGGGTGTGGCGGAGGTGGAAATTGAAAGGTCAACCGGCCAACTAACGATCAACATTCGTTCATCCAAGCCGGGAGTTGTGATCGGTCGAGGTGGATCTGGCACCGAGGCTCTGAAGAAGGCTATTGCAAAAGTGACAAATGAGACAGTTAAGATCAATATCGAAGAGGTCCGTAATCCAGAAACTTCCGCTCAGCTAATCGCAGACAATATTGCCACGCAGCTTGAGCGTCGGATGGCGTTTAGACGAGTTATAAAAATGGCAGTTGATAATGCTGTTAAAGGAGGTGCTCTGGGTGCTAAAGCGAGTGTCTCTGGTCGTTTGAACGGTGCTGAAATGGCCCGACGAGAAACCACTTTTCAGGGTAGTATTCCACTTCATACCATAAGGGCTAATATTGATTACGGTACAGCTCAAGCATTTACGACTTATGGTGTGATTGGTGTTAAGGTTTGGGTTTATAAGGGAGAGTAGAAGGATAATATTATGTTGATGCCGAGAAAAACTAAATACAGGAAGATGCAAAAGGGTCGCAATGCTGGTGATGCTACTCGTGGCACGGAGATTAATTTTGGACGATATGGGCTCAAAGCACTTGAAAATGAACGAATTAACTCTCGCCAGATAGAAGCGGCCCGTCGTGCTATGACACGATACATCAAGCGGGGTGGAAAAGTTTGGATTCGCGTATTCCCTCACACTCCAGTTACAACCAAGCCGGCTGAAGTACCGATGGGGAGCGGTAAAGGTGCAATCGACAGATATGTAGCAAAAGTACAGGCTGGTAAAATTTTGTTTGAGCTCGATGGTGTACCTGAGGATGTTGCTAAGGAAGCCATGCGACTGGCCGCCATGAAATTACCAGTTAGAACCAAGTTTTTGGTCCGAACAGTAGCAGGAGAAAGTCATGAAGGCTAAGGAATTGAGAACCAAAACTGATAAGGAATTATTAAAAATGTCAGCTGATTTGCGTAAAAAATTGGTCGATATCCATATCGATATGAGAACAAAAGAGGTGAAGAATGTTAAGCAAGTTAAGTTGGTTAAAAAAGACATCGCTCGAATACTAACTATTTTGTCGGAAAATGAGCTAGTCAAAACGGAGAAAAGCAATGAGTAAAGTATTATCTGGCCGAGTGGTCTCAAATAAAATGGATAAAACTGTGGTGGTTGCTGTGGAACGACTTAAATCACATCCCATTTATCGTAAGCAATATAAGCAAACAGCTCGCTATAAGGCTCATGATGAGGCTAATAAGTGTCAAATCGGCGATATGGTTGAGATTACTGAATGTCGCCCATTGAGTCGTGAAAAATCTTTTACAGTCACAAAGATTGACGGCAAAGCAGTCGCTGGCGAGGTGAAGAAGTAATGATACAGCCACAGACGAGATTAAGAGTGGCCGATAATACTGGTGCTAAAGAAATTATGTGCATCAAAGTATTGGGTGGCTCACGCCGACGCTATGCCCGGGTCGGTGATATTATCGTGGCTTCGGTGAAGTCCGCTACTCCTGCAGGAACCGTCAAAAAGAAGGAAGTCGTCCAGGCGGTCATTGTACGAACTGCTAAAGATACTATTCGGACGGACGGCTCAACTATCCGTTTTGACGAAAATGCAGCCGTTATTATTGATAAGAATAAAATGCCTCGAGGCACTCGAATTTTTGGACCTGTCACGCGTGAACTGCGCGATGCAGGCTACATGAAGATTGTTTCACTCGCACCGGAGGTACTGTAATGAAGCTCAAGCTAAAAGATAAGGTCATTGTGATAAGTGGTCGCGACAAAGGCAAAAAGGGTGAAATTGTGGCTGTTCTGCCCAAGCTTAACCAAATTGTAGTTGATAACATCAATGTGGTGAAGAAACACACTAAACCAAGCCAGAAACAACCTAAGGGTGGTATTGTAGAAGTGGTAAAGCCAATTGATGCTGCAAAAGTTATGGTGCTTGATCCAGTGTCAGGTAAGCCCGCTCGTGTTGGTTACAAGCTGGATGCTAAGGGCAACAAAGAGAGAATTTATAAAGTGTCGCCATTTGTCAACAAAAAGACTGTTAAGAAGGACAACAAAAAAGTTGCTACTAAACCAGTCGACAAAGAGAATAGTGAGAAGAAATCATGAATGAATTAAAGACCAAATACGTTAAAACAGTTCGACCAGAGCTAAAAAACAAGCTCGAGCTATCAAATATCAACCAAGTTCCACGACTAGAAAAAATAGTTGTTAATGCTGGTGTTGGCCGAGCGGTCCAAGACTCAAAGCACCTTGAAAGTGTTATCGTGACACTGACTAAAATCACCGGTCAAAAGCCACTAGTCAACAAGGCTCGCAACAGCATCGCTGGCTTTAAGCTGCGTGAGGGCAATCCAATTGGCGTCAGTGTGACTCTAAGAGGTGAGCGTATGTATTATTTTATGGATCGACTGATTCGCATTGTTTTGCCGCGAATTCGTGACTTTAGAGGGTTATCTAATAAGAGTTTTGATCCGCAGGGCAACTACAGTATTGGTATTCGCGAGCACACTGCTTTTCCGGAGATTTCATACGAGGACGCATCGAGTGTTCATGGGCTTCAGATCAATATCGTAACAACCGCAAAAACTAAAGCTGCCTCAAAAGCTTTGCTGGCGGACTTAGGCTTGCCTTTTGAAAGAGGAGAAAAATAATGGCTAGAAAAGCTTTAATCCAGAGGGAATTGAAACGGCAAAAGTTAGCTGCTAGGTATGCAGAAAAAAGAAGCGCTATGAAGCTGTCAGGTGATTATGAGGGGCTATCTAAGCTGCCCCGCAACTCTAATCCGGTCCGCCTTCATAACCGGTGCGAGATTACCGGCCGGCCACACGCTTATATGCGTAAGTTTGGTCTTTCGCGAATTACATTTCGTGAATATGCTTCAAAGGGACAAGTGCCTGGTGTAAGAAAGTCAAGTTGGTAGGAAGGATATTTTAAGAAGATGACAACAGATCCAATTGCAGACATGTTAACAAGAATTAGAAACGCCGTCATGGTCGGTAAGCCAGCGGTATCCTTGCCGTACTCCAAAATAAAGGCCGCCATTGCTGATATTTTGGTTGCTCAAGGGTATTTGGTCGCAGTTGAGAAAAATCAAAACGGCGCCTTTACCGTACTCGACTTGACCATTTCCGGCAGCAAGAAGGCTGAGCGTGAAATTCACACCTTAGAGAGGGTTAGTAAGCCAGGTCGTCGAGTATACGCTGGTGTGGCCGAAATCCCACGCGTACTGTCTGGCCGTGGCATTGTTATCGTTTCAACATCTTCTGGTATCATGACTGGACATGAGGCTCGTAAAAAGGGCTTGGGTGGTGAATTAATTTGTAAGGTATGGTAGGTTAAAATGAGTAGAGTAGGTAGACAAACAATTAATATTCCAGCCGGCGTGAACGTTACCGTTGATAACGGTGTAGTTGAGGTATCTGGCCCAAAAGGTACTTTGACTCAGACTCTATTTGAAGGATTTTCGATCAAGCAGAGTGAGAATTCTTTGCAGATTGAAAAAACTATTGAAGACGCTCAGGCGCAGAGGTTTTACGGACTGCTTCGGACATTGATTAACAATATGGTGATTGGTGTCTCTGAAGGATTTACTAAAACTCTCGAGGTAAATGGTGTTGGTTTTAGAATCCAGATGGACGGCTCGAATCTAGTGATGAGCTTAGGGTTTTCACACAAGATCACATTTACTCCTCCAGAAGGCGTTGAGGTCAAAACTCAAGGCAATACTATCACTGTGAGTGGTTATGACAAGCAAAAAGTCGGTGAAGCTGCCGCCAAAATTAGATCATACAAAAAGCCCGAGCCCTATAAAGGCAAAGGCATTAGATACAGTGGTGAGGTCGTGCGCCGTAAAGCTGGTAAAACGGCAGCAAAGGGTTAGGATAAGCTATGAAAAGATTAACTACAGATCAATTAGTCAAGAAAAGGGTACGTGCTAAGATTTCGGGCACTCAAGAGCGTCCTAGATTGGCGGTTTATATTTCTAACACCAATGTGACGGCTCAGCTAATCAATGATGCTAAGAGCGAGACTTTGATTTACGTAAGTTCAGTTGGCAAAAAGGAAGTCTCTGGCAAAAATATGACAGAAAAGGCTGCTTGGGTCGGTCAAGAAATTGCCCAGCGCGCGGTAAAGAAGAAAATTGATACGGTTATTTTTGATCGCGGCACCAAAATATATCACGGCCGAGTGGCTAAATTGGCCGACGCTGCTCGTCAGAACGGCTTAAAGTTTTAAGGAATATATTATGAATCCAGAAGTAAAAGAATTTGAAGAAAAGATTATATCGCTCGATCGTGTTACTCGTGTTGTGAAGGGTGGTCGTCGCTTCCGCTTTCGAGCTACTGTGGTAGTTGGAGATGGCAAGGGTAAGGTTGGTGTCGGAGTCGGTAAGGGTGGTGATGCTCCCACCTCGATCATTAAGGCTATCGCCAAGGCCAAGCAGTCGATGGTTAGTTTTGATATTGACGGCACTACCATTCCTCATGAGACCCAGGTGTCGTTCGGTGGCGCAACTGTCTTTATGAAGCCTGCCAGCGCCGGAACTGGTGTGATTGCTGGAGGAGCTGTTCGGGCGGTGGTAGAAGCGGCCGGTATTAAGGATTTGCTGACAAAGTCGCTTGGCTCAAGCAACAAAATCAACAATGCTTACGCCACGATCGAGGCTCTTCATGGACTAGGCCCAGTTATTAAAAAATCAAATAACTCAGAGGCTCAGGCTGAAACTGACAAAAAGCCCAAAAAGGCCGAAACAAAGGTGGCTAAATAATGAAGATTAACGAACTTGAACTAACAACTAAAAAAGCCAAAAAACGAGTCGGACGCGGCATCGCCGGTGGTCAAGGCAAAACTGCCGGTCGTGGTACAAAAGGTCAGAATTCACGTAGTGGTGGCGGCGTTCGGTTGGGTTTTGAAGGTGGTCAAACACAACTGGCTCAAAGGCTTCCCAAAAAACGAGGCTTTAAATCAATCAACCCGACTAATTATCAGGTTGTTAATGTAGGTGATCTGGCAGATCTGAAAAAGACCAACATAGACAGTGTTGTGCTGGCAGAAGCAGGTATTATCCGTACCGCTAAAAAACTGGTAAAATTACTTGGTAGCGGTGAAGCGAAGCAAAAAGTAACGGTTTCTGTTCAGGCAGCTTCAAAATCTGCTATTGAGAAGATTGAAAAGGTTGGTGGTAGTGTTAAGATTGTACCGCTAGCTAGTAAACCATCAAGTACAAAAAAGGCCACCAAACAGGCCTCGGATCGATAATCAAACTAATAAGTAGTATTGTAATATTAATTGGGTGGCTAATCAGAAGTAGTGAATACTGCAATTCTCACACAAGTTTATAAAAACAAAGATTTGCGCAAAAGGCTTTTAATAGTCGTTGCGGTTCTTATAGTTTATAGCTTTATCACGCATGTGCCTGTGCCTGTGCCAGATACGGCAAAATTACAGAGCTTTTTATTGCGTCTTTTTCAGCAAAGTCCACTGCTGGGTTTTGCCAATCTATTCTCGGGCGGTGCAATGACGAATTTTTCTATCATTTTGATGGGGTTAGGGCCATATATTAATGCCTCGATTATCATGCAGCTGTTGACACAAGTAGTGCCTAAGCTAGAACAGCTGAACAAAGAAGGTGAGCAGGGTCGTAATAAAATCAATCAATATACCAGGCTTTTGACCGTACCGCTAGCTTTTGTGCAATCAATCGCTATGCTTATATTTGTCCAGCAGACCTCAATCAAATTAACTGGCGTTGATCTGATTGGCCATCCGAGTTTGGCGCAATGGATTCTCATGATTCTAACTATTACAGCCGGTAGTATTTTTCTGATGTGGCTGGGAGAGATCATCACTGATCGCGGGGTTGGTAATGGCATCTCCATACTTATTTTAGCTGGCATAGTTTCCAGGCTGCCGGGTACAATTTCCCAGCAACTAAGTTTGGTTCAAGGGGATTCTACCAAAATAATCCAACTGATCTTATTGGTTGTTTTGGCTCTGGCTATCATCTTTTTTATCGTCATTATTAATGAAGGCCAAAGAAATATACCAGTATCATATGCTCGTCGAGTGACTGCTACGGCTGGTTATAGTGGAGTTGATACTCATTTGCCTCTTCGGGTCATCAGTGCAGGTGTTATACCGATAATTTTCTCTCTAGCTTTTCTCTCTATACCGGGCTTTATTGGCCAGCTCTTTTCTAATGCCAAGAGTGCATGGTTGGCGAACTTTGCCAAGACGCTAAGCCATCTTTTCGCACCTGGTAGCTTAGTCTATGCTGTGACGTATTTTGTATTGGTGGTGGCTTTTACCTACTTCTACACCTCGATCGTCTTTAAGCCTGAAGAAATTGCTGAAAACTTACAGAAGCAGGGTGGTTTTATTCCAGGAATTCGACCCGGTAAGGAAACTGCTAGCTACTTAAAAAGAATCATCAACCGAATCACCCTGGCAGGTGCTGTTGCTCTCGGAGTAATTGCGGTTTTACCATTTATATTACAAAACGTCTTTAAAGCTTCGGCCAGCTTGACGATTGGTGGCACTGGACTCCTGATTGTGGTTGCAGTGGTGATTGAAACTATGAAGCAGATCGAAGCTCGCGCCCTAATGGCGACTTATGAGAAATACTAATTCCATGGTGAAGTAGCATGTTTCTTCCGCCAGAGACAAAATATCGCTCCTTAATTAATCCCATGGATACTGCTGAAAACGATCAGGCAAAAGTGGAGCTGTACAAGAGCTACAAGCTACTTTATGGGCAATTTAAGGCAGACAAAAACTTGTCATTAGCTGCTGTTATAGTTATGGCCATTGCAGTTATTATTTTGCTTGCAATTATGATCGTAACTCACTGAAACTACTCTTTGCTGGTATTTGCCATACCACTATCCATAATTTCGTTTGCGTACTATAGATCGTATAGCAGGAAGAAATATATAGTTATGGCATTTGATGGGAAAATTAAATTTGATGAAAATGTTGGTGCATTGCTGATTGCAGTAACGGAGAATTTGAATAAAGATATTTCTTATCGCTTAGGTAGACTTGGGGGAGGAATAATTGACGGATGGTTAGGCGAGCAAAAAGGTTGGCAATTTGAACAAAATAGACTAGCCGCAAACAACATAGCTTATTACATTAAAAGGCAACCCAATCAGACAGTGACCCCTGACTTCTTTACTGGGTTGAGTAATGATCCACAAGTTGTTAAATTCAAAAAAACAATAGACTTCCAAAATTGATAGATTGGTAAAAAGGCAGAGAATTGATGTCCTAATAATTGTTTTAGTATTATTCCTGCTTGGGCTGTGGTTTTTATTTCTCCGTAATAAATGATCAAATATTAGCATTTTTACTTATTAAACACTTTACAACAGAAGGAAATTCATCTATAATACTAACTTGTAGCGTAAACTATATATGACAAACACAAAGGAAGTAATTGAAGTAGAGGGCACTATTGTTGAGGCCCTGCCAAATGCGACGTTTAAGGTAGAACTTGATAATGGTCACATTATTCTTGCTCATATCTCGGGCAAGATGCGGATGCACTATATTAAAATTCTGCCAGGAGACAAGGTGACCATTGAGATGACACCGTATGATCTGACTAAAGGTCGCATTACCTACCGACATAAATAAGAAATATATTAAGGATTTTTAATGAAAGTACGCGCCGGAGTTAAGAAAATATGTTCGAAGTGCAAGATCGTAACACGCAAAGGTGTGGTGCGCGTAATTTGTGAAAATCCAAAGCATAAACAGAGGCAGGGATAGAATGGCACGAGTCGCCGGCACTAATATTCCAAATGAAAAGAGAATCGAAGTGGCATTGACCTATGTCCAGGGCGTCGGTCTTTCGACTAGCCAAAAAATTCTTGAGTCACTCAAAATCAATCCTGATACTCGGGTTAAGGATTTGACTGAAGAAGAATTGACTCGGATTCGTGAATTTATTGACAAGAATTATAATGTTGAGGCTGATCTAGCCCGCTTAGTCAGTCTAAATATCAAAAGGCTGCGCGAGATCGGGGCCTATCGTGGTCTTAGACACAAGGCTGGTCTGCCAGTACGCGGCCAACGAACCAAGACAAATGCTCGTACTAAGCGCGGCAAACGACGTACCGCTGGGAGTGGTAAGAAAAAAGCAGCGGCAAAGACTTAAAATAAAGTAATTCCTCAAAAGGTTATCTAAATGGCTAAATCAGCAACCAAAACAACTCGAAGACGCAAGATCAAGCGCAGCCTACCAAAAGGTCAAGTGCATATTCAGTCGACTTTTAACAACACCATCATCTCGATTACAGATGAGGCTGGTAATGTTGTGAGTTGGGCGAGCTCTGGCTCGGCTGGATTTAAAGGATCGCGCAAGAGTACCCCATACGCCGCTCAAATTGCCGCTGAGAAGGCGATTGCGACAGCCAAAGAATTTGGCCTGGCCAAGGTGGAGGTGATTGTTAGAGGAATCGGTAGCGGTCGTGAATCTGCCATTCGAGCACTCCAGGCGTCTGGAATTGCAGTGTCGTCAATCAAAGATATTACTGGTGTGCCACACAATGGCTGTCGACCAAGAAAGCCAAGGAGAGTATAATGGCTCGCAATCTAACCCCAATTGTTAAATTATCCAGGCGTGAGGGGATACAATTACACCCCAAAGCCGCTAAAGGTATGACCAGACGAAATTACGCACCTGGCGACCACGGACAGTCGCGCCGGTCAAAGCCGTCTGATTACGCGGTTCAGTTGCGCGAAAAGCAGAAGGTTAAGCGTCTTTATGGCGTCTTAGAAAAGCAATTTAGACGCTACGTACGAGAAGCTGAGCGAATGGATGGAGTCAGTGGCGAAAATCTATTGCAACTCTTGGAGCGTCGCCTTGACAATACTATCTATCGTTTGGGTATCGCACCTTCTCGGCAAAGTGCGCGCCAATTAGTCAGCCATGCCCACATTCGCTTAAATGGCAAGAAAGTTAATGTACCGTCGATCAGTGTCAAAATTGGTGATGAGATTAGCATTAAAGAGGCTAGTCTTAAGAACAGCTACTTTAAGAATTTATCCGAACAGCTGGCTACAGACACATCAACCAAACCTAGCTGGCTATCACTTGATTCTAAGAAGATTTCGGCAAAAGTTACCAGTCTGCCGCTACGCAGTGAGCAAGATCAAGAGATTGAAGAGCAATTAATTATTGAGTTTTATTCACGTTAGTAAAAATTTAAGGAGTTATAAAGTGTTATACGACATCAACCTACCAGAATTAAAAGAGATCAAAAGCGACAAAAATGCCGCCACTTTTGCCGTTGAGCCACTTTATCCAGGGTATGGTATGACACTGGGTAATTCCATCCGTCGGGTACTGCTCTCGAGTTTGGCTGGGGCTGCGGTAACGGCCGTTAAAATCGAGGGGGTGAGCCACGAATTCTCGACGATCAAGGGTGTGAGAGAGGATATTGTTGAAGTTATTCTCAATCTCAAGCAGCTACGCTTGAAATATTTTGGTGATGAGCCAACTCATATCACACTGTCTAAGTCTGGTTCGGGTGCTGTGAAAGCGTCGGATATTAAGCCACAGGGTGGAGTGGAGATCGTTAATCCTGAGCTCGAGATTGCTAATCTTGATTCTTCAAAGTCAAAGCTCGAAATGGAAATCAGAATTGAACAAGGTCGTGGCTATGTACCAGTAGAAAATCGTGCCGCCGAAAAGTTACCGATCGGCATGATAGCAGTTGATGCCATCTACACACCGATTAAGCGCGTCCGCTATAATGTTGAAAATACTCGTGTTGGTCAGATGACAGACCTGGACCGATTGATCCTTGAGGTTGAGACCGATGGTACGATTACTCCGCACGAGTCAGTCACCCAGGCAGCTGAGATTTTGGTGGGGCATTTTCAGGTCTTGGCTGGTCATGATGTTGTCAGTGTTGGTAGCGAAGGTATCATCACCGCTGAAGCAAAAGCCGATGATGCAGCCGCCTCAATCATGATCGATGAGGTCAACTTTAGTCCACGTACCACCAATGCCCTGCTCAATAACAGTATCAAAACCATCAAAGATATTACTAATCTATCTCACGCTGAGCTCAAAGATCTCAAAGGCTTCGGCCAGAGGGCTTATGAGGAAGTTATCGCCAAATTGGATGACTTAGGGATTTCTCGAGAGGAATAATATGCATCGTCACGCCTACAAAACACGTAAATTATCCAAAGCTACCGGCCCTCGTCGGGCGCTTTTACGTGGCTTGGTGGATTCTTTGATCTTGTACGAAAAAATCGAGACAACCGAGGCGCGGGCGCGTGAAATTGCTCCGATCACCGAGAAGCTGATCACCAAGGCCAAGAAACAAGATCTGCACAATTATCGCCAAATACTTGCTGCTGTTAGTTCGCCAGTGGCCGGACAAAAACTATATTATGAGTTAGCAGCTGGTTTCGAGGGTCGTGATGGCGGCTATACTCGCATTATTAAGACTGGCAATAGACGTGGTGATAACGCGCCGATGGCAGTGGTCGAATTGGTCTTGCCAGAGAATTTTGGTGCCGACAAGGCTAAAGCTGAGACAGAGAAAGAATCAGTCAAGCAAGCTGCTCTGCCAAAAGCTAAAAAAGATGATAAATTTGCCAAGAAGCCGGTAGCAAAGCCAGTCGCGGGGAAAGCAGGTAAGAAGTAATGAAGCAAAAAACTTATAGCCTAAAACCTCAGAATGTAGTCAGTGATTGGTTACTAATTGACGCCGATGGTCAGACACTCGGCCGACTAGCGAGCGTTATTGCAATGAAGCTGATGGGCAAGAACAAGCCGGAATATACTCCACACTTGGTTTGTGGTGATAAGGTCGTGGTGATAAATTCTTCCAAGATCAAAGTTACCGGCAATAAAATGACAGATAAGATTTACTACCGCCACAGTGGTTATCCAGGTGGCATCAAGGAGATTGCCCTCAAGGACAAGCTCATCAAAGATCCTGACTCAGTCTTACGCCATGCTGTGGCTGGCATGTTGCCCAAGAACAAGCTTGCCCGTGATATGCTCAAGAATCTCAAGATTTTCCCACTAGCCGAGCACACCCACACAGCCCAGAATCCCAAAACACTTAAGGTAGAGGTCTAATACGATGGCAGAAGATAAGAAAACAACCAAAAAAGACCATTTTTATGGTGCAGTTGGTCGCCGCAAAAGTGCCGTTGCGACTGTGCGTATGTCGAAGGGCAAGGGTGAAATTAAGATTAACGATCAAGCAGCTGATACGTATCTTAATAATAAGACTTTAGTTAATACAGTCAAAGAGCCGATGGCGCTGGTGGGCCAGAATGACAAGCTTGATATTAATGTCAAAGTATCTGGTGGTGGCAAAAGAGGCCAGGCCGATGCTATTAGCTTATCAATCGCCCGGGCACTTCTAGAGATGAGCGAAGATTTTCGAGCTAGCTTGAAGCGAGCCGGTTTACTCACGCGAGACCCACGCGAGAAAGAGCGCAAGAAGTATGGCTTGAAGAAGGCGCGCAAAGCCCCTCAATTCTCAAAACGCTAAGTCGACCTATTCTTGAGGCGAATTACTGCGTCAGAAATTCCGGTACTCGCGTACCGTAGTTTGACTACGGCTTGCTCCGTTCCATTTCTTTCTTGTACTTCATCCTTAATAATAGATCTATCACAATTTTTATGTCCGAGCCAATCTTTGCTTGCGGGCTTCAATGTTTCCTAGACTAATCTCATCTATTCGAAACTAACCCATTCAAAGATACTCATTCGACGTACTTTCTAGGTACGCCTCATTCCGTTTCTCGGCCGTGCCTAGTAATAGCATGCAAATATGAATGCCTTGGATTTTCATAGCATGTAGGGTTAAATATGTTATTTGTCATTCTTAAGCTTGATTCAGAATCTGACTTTATTCACCCCCTCTTTGTTATCCTGAATTTATTTCAGGATCTAGCCACTACCTTTTCAGGAGCTTATTCAAATTCTTCTCTCTACTTTTGGGTTACGGCCAAAAGTAGCAAAAGCCTTTTTCGCGCCTTATGGCTCAAAAGCTAGAAGCACCAAAGTATGATTTTGCCTGGAAATACAGACTCGCTTACAGCTCAAAGCTGTATTTCTTCATCACTTAAAATCATACTTTGGTTTTCTGTTTTTCGAGGGCGCAGGAGCTACTTCCTCCGAAAGGCTTCGGCTTTGCTTTATGGTCGAGGCTAATAATTTTAGCAAAAAGAAAAACCCCACTCTTGCGAGTGGGGTTGGTTTAATTTGCCGGGATGGCTAGCAGTTTTCCTTCTGCAATCCTGACCGCACACGTCATTGTGTGCGGCTAGGAGCTAGATTAGGCATTGACGGGCAAGATTTTGCCCTTCAATGCCGATGGGTCGAGACAGTCGCCATCGCCAAAGCGATGGCGCTCCGCCTCGAATAGCTCCTCGAGCTCCTCCGGTGGGCAGTTTGGGTCTGCCCACCACATCTTTGGAGTAGAGCCACAGTAGGCTCCACCCGTCCGGCAGGCCAGCGCGCAGCGCTGGCCTTGGTGTACCATGATCGATCCGGCGGGCATATCATGCCCGCGGGCCGAATCAAAATACTCCCACCCCCTTGCGGTCTCCCGCAAGGATTCGAGGGAAGCAGCTCGCTGCTTCCCGAAGAGGAGGCGGCGCCACGCCACCGCCGCCAAAGCCGACTTCGGCGGCGTTAGCCGCTGGATTGTCGATCTCGGCCCGTCCAGGGCTACTCGTACGAGGTCGCCATCGGCGACCTCCGAGTAGTCTACCAACTGACCCCGAAGGGTCAGTGCGACCATCGGCCGCGCTATTTGGAGTTCGACAGGTGACAAGGCTTGGGGGAGCCTTGTCGGGGTCGCGAAGGCGGCCTCGGCTGTGTCGTCGATCGTGATGTAGTGGTTAGCCATATTCCGCTCCTATTCGCGGATCGTGAAATGTCACATTGCCGGTCATTTCCTCTCAATCCGCTAAAGCGGAATTCTGCCTAAAGCTCTAATCGAGCCCAGCACAATAATAAATTGATATATTACGAAAGAAAGCTATTTAACATTGTGCCGGGCTCGATGCCTATTGAACTGTCAATATGCAAAGCTAACCATATGCTAGCTTTACGAAAGTCATAAATAACATAAGCACAAAGAAAAGTCAAGGGTTTTCCCACAATTAAGCAAAAGCGTTATAATATAAACACAAGTTATGTTATCGAACGACAGCCAGTTAAAAAAGGTAGCCTTTGTTTGTCTCACTTTGATATTATTTGGTGCGATTAGTTTAAGTTTTACCGAAAAAATCAGTCCAGTAGAAGCTCTTTATGACACAGTCTATATTTTTCTAACTCATCATGACAATTTTCATATTGAGAGTCCCGGAGGTCGTCTAGCTGTTATAATACTAATTCTGTCGAGTTTAATTCTTGTGGTCTATTTACTCAAGTGGCTAGCAGAGTATATGATAGGACTAGGAGATGGATTAAAGAGGCATCAAGTGAAAAGTAAGATTGCAAAATTAGATAATCATTATATCGTCTGTGGACTTGGACGCGTTGGAAGCCAGGTTGTCGAGGAATTGGCTCATGAAGACGTGCCGTTTGTTGCAATTGATAAGAATGAAGCTAAGGTCAAAGAAGCCCTTACCAAAGGCTACATCGCTTTTGTCGGTGATAGCACGGACGAGGAAATTTTGAAGCAAGCTGCTGTTGAACGAGCCAGTGGCTTGATCGCCTCGCTGGGTGAGGATTCACATAATCTGTTTGTGACTCTAGCGGCTCGTCAGCTCAATAGCTCTATTTACATCGTAGCGCGGAGTAATCGGGAGGAAAATAAACAACGCCTAATGCGAGCTGGAGCTGACCGCATTGCCATGCCTTATCAGATCGGCGGCTATCACATGGCGACTATGACTATTCGGCCGCATGTGGTTGATTTCTTGGAAATATTAAGTGGTAGCAAGAGTGAGGATTTGCAAATCGAAGAGCTGGTATTGCCAAAAGATTCCCGTCTGGTGGGTGAGAAGCTGGCATCGCTGGCGCGGCACAATGTCGGTGTTACGGTGCTGGCGATCAATAGTAATGATGGCGCCAGTAAGGTTAATCCAAGCGGCGAAGAAAGACTCTACGCTGGTGATAAGCTTATCATTATGGGTACTCATCATCAGCTTAATCAGTTCACAGAGATAATTTAATGTCAAAATCAATATCGCTATTGGTCGAGCTTGACGAAGCCGGCCAAAGACTCGATGTATTTTTAGTGGCAAAAATTCCGGAGTATTCTCGGGCAGCTTGGCAAAAGCAGATCAGGGCTGGCAAGGTTCTAGTCGATGGCGATTCGGCCAAGATAGCTCACCACGTAGCTGGGGGCGAGGCAATTCAGATATTTTTGCCGTCTAAACCAGAGACTAAATTAATTAAGTCTGCTCAGCCAGCCGAGATAATCTACCAAGACGATGATGTGATAGTTATTGATAAGCCTGCCGGTCTGGTTGTTCATCCAAGTCAGACTGGTCGTCAGCCAAGTGTGGCGGCAGATTTTGCTGACAGCATTGATGACGATGACAATCTACGTCCCGGAGTGGTACATCGGCTAGATAAAGACACATCTGGCGTTATGCTGCTAGCAAAAAATCCTGATGCCAAAGAATATATCATTGAACAATTTAAAAATCATGCCATAACCAAAACCTACTTGGCACTAGTCTGGGGTCATTTACACGACAAAAAGGCGACGATCGATCTGCCGATTGGACGTGACTCGACTAAGCGCACATCGATGGCGGTTACACCTTCGGGCAAAACTGCAATTAGCCACTATCAGCTGCAACGCGAATATGATAAAGTGAGTTTAGTGCGAGTCGATCTGGAGACTGGCCGTACTCATCAGATAAGAGTTCACTTTGCCCACATCCATCATCCTATAGTTGGTGATAAGACTTACAGCCATAAGCCGATGCCAACTGGTCTGAATCGACAGTTCTTGCACGCCAGTGAGCTCTCATTGGTCTTGCCAAGTGGCCTTAAAAAAACTTTTAGATCAAACTTAACCGCTGAATTACAGCACTACCTAGATAGCTTATGATAGATGAGGAATTGTTACACAGTCAAACAGCGAACCAACTCAAATCGGTCATTAAAAGCCCCAGCCACGCTTATCTCTTTTACGGCTCGGCGCATAGTGGTAAGAAGCGTGCCGCTCTAACGGTGGCAGCTGAGCTGGCCAGGACAAAAGTGTCTCAACGGGCGTTTGAGCAGATATTGCGTGGCAATCATCATCATTTGCAAATAATTGAGCCGATCGAAGGTAAGAGTATTAAGCTCAGTCAAGTCAAGGAAGTGCTCCGGGATTTGAGTTTAAAAACGTTTGAAGATGATCTGATTCGGGTAGTAATTGTCGATGAAGCCCAAAAACTTGGCAGCGAAGCAGCTAATTCACTGTTAAAAGCCCTGGAAGAGCCGCCGGATAATACGATATTTTTTATACTCTCGAGTAGCTTGGCGCAGGTTTTACCGACAATTGTGTCTCGTTGTGTGCAAATTGCCTTTTTGCCGATCGACGATCAAGAACTCAGGCGACAGGTTGAGAAAAAACTGGGGAGTAACTCCAAGGCAATCGATGAAATAATCGATTGTGCTGAAGGTAGGCCAGCTCTAGCAATCAGTTTGGCCGAAGACGAGAATAAGAGGAATAAATATAAAGCCGTCCGGGTTTTGGCCGAAGGCTTTGCGGGCGGGTCAGTTACGACTAGGTTTAAGATTGCCCAGGAAGTGTCGGCGCAGAAGGAAGCTTCATTTTTCATCACGGCCCTGATCGGCCTAAAGCGCAAGGAGTTTCTTCAGGAAGGCAGGAATCATGCTGGCCTGGAAAAGCTACTGGATACTGAAAGTAATATCGAGCGCAACGTTAATGCCCGACTGGCCATAGAATATTTAGCATTGGAGCTTTAGGCAATGGCATTTGAGATAATTTTTTTTATGATAGTCATTCATTTAACCTATCGACTGGTTACCCTGCAAGGAGGGCAATTTTTTATCTCGCTGGCTAGTGAATTTGGCGCTAGTCCAATTACTCATGACGATCGTTTAGAAAAAATGGAGAAAATTGCCAAGCGTTATTACGACGAAAAAAAGCTCCTAGCGGCGGAAAAGGCCTACTTGAAAGTATTAAAACTTGACCACCGAAACCTGACTGCCTATAGCCGGTTGGGCTTTATTTATACTCAAATGGGCAATGTGGCCGACGCGATAGAGTGCTTCTTGATCATTATTGAGCAAAAACCAAGTGCAGCGGCCTATCACAACTTGGCCATGGCGTATTTTAAAGAGCGCGAGTTTAAGAAATCAGCTCAGAATCTTGAAAAGGCAATTGAGCTGGTACCGACTCAGACGAGACTGATTAATTTGGCCCGGATTTATAGGATTATTGGATATTTCGATGATCAAGTTCGCATTCTCAAGCAGGCTCATGCGGCTGAGCCAGATAGTATTAGCATTTTGCAACTTATAGCTGAGGCACATTTACACAATAAAAATGAAAACGAAGCTAAGGCAACTTTTCGTAAAATTTTAAAAATCGACCCGAGTAACATCAGAGCACGTCAGGCGCTAGGCCGGGAAGAGTCTTGAAGAAAATGCCATAAAATGGTACATTATATCTCGACTTCTATACATAAAACAGCAAACCGAAGTCATTCTAAGACATAACCGTTGTGATTAATTTTATGCCTTAAGACGGCTGTTTGTTGTTTTAAAAAGGAAGGGTTTTGCGGCACCGGAGCTAAAAATGTGATATTTTTAACGTAGTGTAAAGCAATTCATGACGCCCGTGTAGCTCAATTGGCAGAGCAACGGTTTTGTAAACCGTAGGTTGGGGGTTCAATTCCTCTCGCGGGCTCCAGCTCATTTTGTGCTTCAGCTTACATCAATGACTTCGTAATTGATTCCAGCTTACACGCCAAGCCTCGCTTATCAAATTCTCAAAATTCTAACCATTTATTTCTTTTAAATTATCCGGTGACAAATAAATGAATAGAATATTTGCAAATTTGGTAAAAGAAGTTTATAAACATTTCATGAGCCGGCTTAGCGAAGTGGCCAAACGCATCTGACTGTAAATCAGACGACTTATGTCTTCGGAGGTTCGAATCCTTCAGCCGGCACCATTTATTTTTGATCCCAGTTGGGATTAAAAATAAATATGTATCCAGATGGAACGAACCGACGAAGGAATTCGGTGTAGTAAAGCGCGCAGGTCAAAAATCAAAAAATTTTGTATTTTTGTCGAGCACTTTACGGAGGTCGCGATAGCGACCATCCTTCAGGCGGCACCACGTCGTTTTGCGCTCCAGCTTTCGTAATAAATTTCAAAAAACATTACTTCAGCTTACACGCAAAGCCTCCTTTTTAAAATTACAAACTTTTTAAATATTCTTATGTAATTTTAGAATATGTTAAGAATATTTTTACAAAAGATTTGTAATTTTAGTTAAAAAATCAAACGTTATTTGGACGAGCCACCCTAGCTCAGGGGTAGAGCACTTCCATGGTAAGGAAGGGGTCGCGGGTTCAAATCCCGCGGGTGGCTCCAGCTCGCTTTGTACTACAACTTACGTTAAAAATTACTATTTTAAGCTCCAGTTTTCGTACAAAGCCTCGCTTCTTAAATTCACAAAATTTTATACATTTATTTTTTTATATTGAGTATGGATAAATAAATGGCTAAAATATTTGCAAATTTGGACTTTAATATTATGGCCAAAAAAGAACTTACATTATCCAAAGACAAGAAAGTGTCCGGTGTGGCGGGTGGGATAGCCGAGTATTTTGAGACTGATCCGGCTTTAGTACGCATCATCGCCCTTATTTTTATTGTCGCAACTGGTGTGATACCAGGTCTGATCATCTATTTTATTATCGCTAAAGCTATTATGCCAGAGGCTAAAAATGGCCAGGCCAAATAGGGTAAGGGTTAGTTTAGAATGCTCGGTCTGCAAGTCGAGGAATTATCGGACTGACAAGAATGTAAGCACAAATCAAAATCGTCTGGAGCTTAATAAATTCTGCAAGCGTTGTAATAGTGCGACGCTCCATAAAGAGACTAAGTAGCTTTGCTGGCCAAAAGCAAATAAATCTAGAAAATAATATCTCGATAGTTTATTATGTAACACATGTACTATAGTTCAGAGCTTAAGCGTGAGGCACAAAGGCTAAGAAGAGCAGGCAAATTTCATGTTGATATAGCCAGTCAGCTTGGTGTATCCAAATCAACAGCCTACGAATGGACAAAAAACGTACAGTTAAGTGCAAGTAAACTTCGCTTGATGGAAAAAAAGAAGAAAACTTTGCAACTTGAAAAGATTAAAAATCTAGCCACTATAAACAAAAGGCGTAGTTACGACCGCAATAAGGAAATCGAGAGACAGGCCAAAAAGATAGTCGGTAGCTTAGTTTTGGATGAGTATCAGAGACAAGTAATGTGTTCAGTCTTGTTTTGGTGTGAAGGCGGCAAGGATGTCAGGGGAGGTGTTCAATTCATCAATTCAGACCCAGTTTTGATTGCTTCATTCTTACATTTATTACGCCAGTCTTTTGAAATTGATGAAAACAAGCTGCGTGGATTAGTGCATCTCCATAAATATCACGATGAAGCAGAACAGCTCAAATATTGGTCGAGAGTAACAAAAATACCAGCCAGTCAATTCTATAAATCGTACATTAAGCCAAATACAGGTAAAAATTCTAGAGTTGGTTATCCGGGCTGTATTAGCATAAGATATGCAGACAGTTCTCTCGGAAAACTTCTGCAAATGATTTATACTGAATTTGGGCACAAATATAGGGGTGTTCGTTAATTGGTAAGCGGCGACTCTCCAAAAGTCGTGCTGCAGGTTCGAGTCCTGTCACCCCTGCCAAGAAAAACGTTCAGTAAGTTTCAGCACAGATGGGCATCGGCAAAAATATAGAAAACTCAAAAATTGATCCTAAGCTAAATCAACCATTAAAAGCTAATTGTTTAAAAAATTTCTACTTGCAGTGACGGTAAAGTTTTTGAAGTTGTACTCTAGGATGATTTAGCATCTGTATATTTTTCACCTAGGTTGATTCAAAAAGTAATCAAGTTGATCAAGCAATAGGCAGCAGAGTGTCTTCTGTAGTTTGCTTAAATATTCCTAAAAATATCTCGTTCATAATACCAAGGCTAGACTTACCAGTTTCACTTTTCATTGCCGCAGGACACCCTGTAAGCAGACTACCTATGGAGGGATCGAGCTGACCACGGTCTTCAAGCATCGAAAATATTTCTTGTATATCTCGCCCGTTTTTAACTGTGGATCTAATATTGTGATTTACTTCTTGACCGCGAGTTTCTATTCTATTCTCATGGAAAACTTTAATGTATTCACTGTTGATAAATAATCCCTTGTCAGCTGAGTACTTTACCAAATCTTTAAAATATAAACCACATATTACCATAGGACCCACAATACCTGAGTAACTTAATATTCTTGCAAATTGTTCCACTAAGTTAGATCCTATAATATCCTCTATAAGCTTATCATCTGATTCATATACATATCCATCTATTTTTTGTGCTGTGAGAAGAATTAACGATTGGCTTATTGTATATGCATTTTCTTCTAATAAACCAGTTGCGCTATCTCTAACCACTTCAGTCATCATCTCTGAATATGTACTATTCTTAGCAGCGGCTTCATTCAAGTTATTTATTTCTTTAGCCGCAAGCGCTATTTTTGTTGAAGTCTCGGCTAATCGACGGCTCAAAGTATCGCTATATTCTGATTTGGGCGCAGCTATCACTGGCACGATCGTACTTTTTTGAATAAAATAGGTGGCCTCTTCGAATTCTACAAGATATTTTTTTAAATTGTGTCGTAAATCGCTTATGTGTTGGTAATTTGGAAAATTGCTGGGACCGGGCATTAAAGGATTTTTCCCATACATATATTTATTTAGATTCTGTAAATCATCTACTTCTAGGTCTGGGTGATGGTAATAATTTAAGTGATATTCCTCAGCTATCCTCCCTTGATTTCTAGCGTATCGGTCAATTTGGTCGTGATTCAATGTTATAGATGCGGCAACTTCAGAATCCAAATCTACATCCAAGGCACCCTCTTCTAGCTTTGACCCAACCGTTTCTACTATGTCGTACATAAAGTCACGAATATTTTTGGCTTTCTTGGTCGAGTTTTCTTTTAATTTCTCCTCAGCCATAAATTTGAGACGTAAGTTTAAAACTATTTCTTCTAACTCACCATGTTGTAAATTTGATATGTTAGTTGATAATCTTTTAAATTCATAATCTTTTATAAGTCTCTTTTTTAGAGCCGGCTCTAGCATACTCTCTAGTTCTCTTTTGTATGACTCACCAATCTTCTCATCAGTATATAATTCAACTTGTTCGACTTGTTGCAATTCCGTGTCTTCTCCTCTTGGCTTAGAGCTCATAGCGCCATCGAATTTTTCCATTACTATTTCCTATTATTTGACCTAGTATTGTGTTGTCTTCTTTACAATTATGATACTACTCCACTAAATTAGCTGCAATATGGTGCAATGGTTGAGTAATATCTGTGAAACCCAGTATTTATCTGGCTTCTGCCAGGCACAAGTTGTTCGAATACGCAGCCGACTGACGAGTTTCGCAGGTTGCTAGAGTATACTATTCAGGCCTACTTTGGGTCTTTTATGTTACGATAAAATTAACATTTATGAATGCTAAAGCTACAATTTGGCTACTATTATTCGTCGGCTCAGTTGCTGGCAGCTGGCTGGCCTCTCTGGCAGGCTTTGGGCTGTTTTCGATCTGGAGCTTAGTAATTAGTTCAGCCGGTGCGCTGCTGGGCGTCTGGATTGGTTACCGGCTAATTAGGTTTTAGGCTTTAGGGGTCTTCTTGTCCGTCTTGACGCTCTTGAGCATCCATGCCGTCATGAGAGAATTGAACCTCCTGATTTTTACACTGACCTTGTGGCCGAGTAAGCCGCCAAAGTTAAATGCAATGTACTCGGCAGCTCGACCGTAAAGCTCAATCGCGCTACCGACTACAGGGTGGGCATTCATATTCTCAAAAGCACTGGCAATCTGAGCATACTTAGAAAATCGAGTGGCGCCACCTGATTTCCAGTAGATTGCATAGTGTTCACAATTATTGCTTAAGACATTGTATTTAGACGTCTGGCCGACTTGGCTTTTGGCCAGACTAATTACTTTTTTATCGGATACGTGTGGTAAATCAGGGTATGTCCAGTGTTGCGGCTCACGGCCACGCAAAAATTCTTCCCAACTGGTTCGATGGACGATGTCGTCGTCGCGGTAGTGGATCATTTCGTTACCTCCTATGTAGACGCCGAGGTGAAAAGCGGCTCCAAAGTAGCAAGCATAGAGCTCGCCCGGGGTTCGGCGCACGACATCGGTGTCGATCTTGGTATAGATGACCGGATCGTGCTTGCTGCGTAAGACCATAATGATGAGCACTATGCCCAGTGAAGCGACTTTGAGGCCGAGCACGAGTGAGATCCATTCCATACTAAAGCTGCGGGAGTAGATGAATGTGATTATACCAAGTCCGGCGGTGAAAAAGCTGTTGAGTAAAAACAAGATACGGCCTCGAGCCGTTGGGGTACGGCAGGCAATGATAAACTGGTTGACGCCATCGGCAATAAAGATGAGGCCAAGTATTACGGCGATTATATCAAATGAAAATTGCTTATTGGAGAATATAAAAAAGGCCAGAGCAATATCAACTACGACACTAAATAAGATAGACATAATACCACGCAAGCTGTACCCTTTCTTGCTTTTTCCCAAAATAAACTGACCAGATTTGATCAAGGCAGCCAGTATGAGTGACAATGAAAGGATTAAAGTCGATGTTCTAAAGAAAAAATAGGGCGTCATGGCGATAAAGATACCTAGAGAAAATAAGCCAACACCCATCGACAATAAAAACATTCGATGAGATAAAATTTTACTATTGATGCTGAAAATGCTTGTATTCATTAGCTGATATATCTGTAGAATAATTATCCTTCACATTAGTATTTATCGATTTTACGGAGATTGCAAGAGCCTGGTGCGGGCGAAAATGATATTCTATGAGCTTCTATTTAAGCATGACAAGTTTCTTATTCTAAGTTAAAATATATAGGTAAATGAATCAGCAACTAATAGCTTATATTTCTGATCAGCTTCAGGCCGGACTTAGTTATAATGACATCGAGACGGCACTTTTGGGCGTGGGTTGGGATGCGACTGAAGTCAAGCAAGCATTGGCTAGTGTTGCTAGTCAGCAGACCCAATCGGGCGCAACCCCTGTGGTTGATCAACAGATACCTGTAGGCAACACTGAAAATGCTCAGTCGGCCGAGACAATGCCGGCCCAACAGCCAAGTGAAAATAGCGTTCAGTCGGCGTCAAGCGAGGTGGTGCCACCGGCCAATCAGGCATCTGACACATCTGCTTTAGCTTCTGTGGTGGGTGAGGCAGCGGTTAGTCGGTCTGTCGCATCGAGTGTCAATCCAGCTTCAGTTCCAGCGACTAAACCGCAGAATGAGCCGCAAGTACAATCGACTCCTACTCAACAGCCGTCTGCACAGCCCAACGAGCCAGCTCAGCCACCAGCTCAACCAATTATCTCGCAGCCGCAGCCAGCCGATCAGCCAGAACCTGTCTATCAGGCTCCAAGTCAGTCGGTACAATCACCGCAGCCCTTTAATAATCAACCAGCCCAGGCTTACACTCAGCCAGATCCGTCCCAAGTCCAGCCGCAACCATCTCAGCCAGTCGATCCGTACAGCGGACAGGCGACCATGAGCCAGCCTATTATTAGCCAAACACAGACGGCCCAACCAGCTTATGCTCAGCAACCAGTTCAGCCATACCAGTCGCCACAAATACAACCCTACCCGACAAATGGCACACCTGGTGGATATTATGGGCAGCCGACAGGTTATAGCCAGAAGACCAAGTTAGCAGGTGGTGGACTATTTGGATTTCTTAACAAAAAAATAATCATCGCTATTATTGTTGGTGTGGTTTTTCTAGTACTCGTATTGATAGTTGCTATATTCTTGAGTGGTGGTAATAAAAAGAATTCAACTAACACGAATAATAACGATAATAGCCAAAATACCACTAATAGCTTACTAGAGGCCCAGCCTTTTACCAGCGAACGAGGTGGTTTTAGTATCAATCCGCCCAAAGGTTGGCATCCTCAAGAGCTGACTAGTACCAATGATGTGGTGGTTGTAATCAGTAAAGAAACCAACGATAAGTCGCAGATTTCAAGCATGACTATTACATCTAGCACCATTGCCGATGCTCAAGCAGCTACTACTAACCTTGATAGTTTTGTTAACTTTTATAAAACCGCGACAGCTCAATCGAATCCACAAACGAAGATCAATAGTGACCAAAAAATAACAATTGATGGAGTGGAGGCTAGGTTGCTGGACGTTGATACCGTCAACGAAAGCATCAAGGTGACTGGTTACATGGTCTATATCATTAAGGATAAAAAACTTTATCAGATACAGGCTTTTACCTATGATGTTACTCCCAATAGCGAATCAAAAAGAGCCATGCGTTCTTCAATTGATTCTTTCAAGTTTGTCTCCGGCCAATCGACGCCAAGCGTCAGCACCAGCCCAACTGCTACCGCTAAGCCTTAAAAATAAGGATTATTATGCGCCTTATTAACAAACTATTGATCATCGCCAGTGCACTGATTTTAACAGGACTAGCTTTACTATTGAGCGTCAGTCATGTTTTTGAATCATCGGCTCGACTAAACGAAGCCTTAAATAAGGCTGGCGTTTATGAAGCCTTGAGCAAAACCGTCCAAAATAATTTCCAACAAAACTTAACTCAAGCCGGAGTTGATGATCCGATTGTGATGAAGTCAGTCGAGCGAGTGATAACACCAGAGCATATTCAAAAAGTTTTGCAACCGACCATCATCAGCCTCGTTAATTGGCTAAAAAGTCCACCTGGATCGACTGAGCTACCTAAAACCACAATTGAACTTACTACTATCAAAAGTGACTTAAACGCGCAATTTTCTAAAGATCTTGATCGAACTAAAGCAGATATTATAAATTTTGAGGTCACAAAAGCCATTCCGGATACGCTCAGTCTAACTCCTGCAGCACAGCTTGCAAATGGGGACGGTACTCAGACATCAGTCCAGTCTGGTGGCAATGATAATAATAAGACCCTCGCAAGCCTTAAGGCTAATTATGATAAGGCAAAGAGCTGGTTTATACCAATGTTAATTAGTGCACTGGCCATAACAGCCTTACAAGTAGTCTTTAACTTGAGACGAGGTCGAGCTAAACTAACTAAAATTGCTTGGTCATTTTTAATAGCTGGTCTGATGGTGGCTGGTCTAAGTTATGGTGCGCCGCTTTTGGCTAACAATGTCGGTAGCGGTCAAGATACTTCCAAAGTACTAACAGGTTTAACTCCGGTTTTGCTTGAAGATGCGAAAATTTATGGTTTAATATATCTGATCGTGGCTTTAGTAGCCGCTGCAATTGCTTTTATTTTTATAAAGCCAGCTGATAAGAAGAGCAGAAAAAGGTGAGTCAATGAATCGCACTTCGATTGATAAAAAAACATTTAGCGAGCTACCAATAGCACAAAGTAAGCTGGTGTTGCTAGCGAGGTGGTGCCTGCTGGGCTTTATGGCTGCGACAGCTTGGTTTCTTACGACAAGTAAGCTGGTTTTGCTTATAATCTTACTGGCATACGGTATCTTACTGGCTCTATCGTCGCTCGGGCTGATTCCACCAGGTGAAAAGCTAGCGCACAATTGGCCGTATGTCATGCTCGAAATGATATTTGCTATAACGGTCATATATCTGACAGGCGGAATGATAAGCCCTTTCTGGTTGATTTTATTAGCTTACGTGGTGATCGAAAGTATGCGATTTGGATTTGGTGGCCTAATACTAAGCTATATGATGGTGATCGGGTTTGTTATGGTGATGGCTGTCTTGTCATTTCACATCACATTCTCGCTTGTTACTCTAATTGCAACCACGGCAATTTGTGGTTTTATGGTGGCTGGCTATTCTACTATCCGAAGAAGTGAGATTAATAGCCAGATTTCTATCAGTCAAGTCATTAGTAAAGAACAGAATAAATTAAAGTTGCTCATTAATAGCATGGCCGAAGCTGTCTTTATAATTGATCGATCTGGCAGGGTTGTACTCTATAATGGTGCAGCATTAGAGTTTCTCGATACACACGTTGATATCCTAAATAAACCGTTCAATAAGATTTTACCACTTGAGAGGACTGATAATCAGTCAGTTGACCTGGCAGCCCAAGTTATAAAAGAACAACACTTGATTTTGCAGGACGATCTGGTATTTCATCGAGGCCAACATACCATCAATGTGTATGCCACCATCAACCCGATTGCCGAAAATGGTGTAGTTGAAGGCGCTCTTATATTGGTCAGAGACATTAGCCGTCAAAAGACCCTAGCAGCCCAGAAGGATGAATTTATTTCAATTATTTCTCACGAATTGCGTACACCCGTTGCAGTAGTTGAGGCTGACTTATCAACTGTTCTTATGCCCGGTTTTGTTAAATTACCAGACAAGGCTCTTAAGCTTGTCAGGAGCGCCCAAAGTAGTTTGGTTTACTTGCAGAGTCTTTTAAAAGACTTGTCAGAACTTTCGCAGGCCGATCGAAGCGTGCTTGATATCGAGTTAAATAAGATTGAATCAGTCGACTTAATCAATGAAGTGGTCAAAGATTTACATTCTAAGTCTCAGGAGTCTGGTATCGCCTTACATACTGAGCTAGCGACTAATCTGCCGTCGGTGTTTTCTTCTAAGGAGAGATTAAAAGAGATCCTAGTTAATTTGGTAACCAATGCAATCAAATACAGCGGAGACGGCAAAATCGTCACATTGGTGGCTAGGCCGAGCATTAAATTGCACGGGGGGGTGCAATTTAGTGTTGTTGACCAAGGCATCGGACTGAGCCAAAGCGATCAGAATAAGCTTTTTACTAAATTTTTCCGATCAGAAAGTGCAGAAACCCAAAAGGTGAAAGGTACCGGTATGGGTCTTTATATTTCCAAGCGTCAGGCTGAGAGAATTGGCGCAAGTATTTGGTTGCAGAGTAAACTTGGCGTTGGAAGCACCTTTTTCTTAGAAGTGCCGCTAAAAATCCCTGGTGAACATAAATTCACCACTGATGTCAAAACAACTTAATGAGCTTCGGTTCGTTTCAGCCAACGAGGCTTAAGTAGCTCGTAATTAAGCATCGAAGAGAAAATCTCAGCTAGGGCGATTAAACTGGTCAGAGGGTAGAGTACGCAACTGATTAAGTTTTGTCGGCTAATAAGTGCAATCACGACGCGGTTAGCGAGTCCGATGGCAAGGACTAAGACAAGGCCGATTACAAACTCCAAGTTGTGGACTAGTATATGGTAAATAAGGAGTAGCAGCGGTAGACAAAAAAGAAATATTCCGCCAGTAATTAAACTAATAGCCAGAGGCATATTAAAATGCAAGATAGGATAAAAACGACGATTATTTTGCTTTAATATCAGCCCCAGGCTGGCGTGATTTTGACTGACAGCAATATCGCTACCAATATAAAATCCTGTCTTGAGTCCATTTAGCTTGGCTTGAGTGGCTAAGTCCATATCTTCGAGAGGACTGTTTTTGACGGGATCAAAGCCATGATTTGATTTAATCTTTTGATGGTCAAATACCATCAAGCCTGAATAGGCACTGGCAAATTTCGGAATATTTTTAGCCAAGTAGGCGGCCGGATATACGCCTAGCAGCAAGAATTGATTCTGGCTTAAGACTAATTTTTGGGCAACAGTTTTGTTTTGATCAGCTGGCAGTAGCGACATTAGATCAAGTTTCTTCGCTTCCATTATTGATGCAAAAGTCGATAGCGCATTCGGCTTTAAGACCGTGTCAGCCGAGAGCAAAACAATAAGTTGGCCGTTGGCGTGCTTGAGTAATTCGTTTGCGGCGTGAGCATTTAATGTCCAGCCTTTTTTTAATTGATCTATCTTGACGATTTTAATGCGTGGATCTTCATAGCCTTCGACAATTTTGAGTGTGTTGTCATCAGATCCTAGATCGGTAAAAATAATTTCAAATTCAGGATAATTTTGTCCAATCAAGGCCAATACTGTTGAAGCAATGTTGTCGGCTTGATTATAGGCGTGAATCAGAATTGATACTTTCGGCCATTCGGCTAGTCGCTTTGCTTTGGGTCGTGAAAAACCAATCAGATTATGCGCAATGATAAGAGATTCTAAGACGCTAATTACTATTAATATGTGAATTACGATCACTAGTTTGGTCGATCCCAAGCCAAACGGATCATTTACAAAAAATAAAATTTGAATAATCCAAAATCCAGCAATTAAATTTAGCCAAGATAAATTTTTCCGGCCACGATCGAAATTAGTACATTGGGCATCGCTCTTGTATTTCCTAAAAAAGCTAACATTTAAGGCATATAAAAGCATCAGTATAGCTATGATTACACCAGCCATGCCATATGTAATGGCTATGATTAGTGCGGCACATAAATAGAGATAATAACTTAAGCTGGCAGTCCGCTTTGCACCCAAATATGTTGCAATCGATTTTTGTTTCATATTTCTGTCCGTTTGGATATTTTGGATCTGACTAAAACTATAACTGGCTATGCTCCAGAGTAAGTAGGCCAATGTGGCTGGTAGGTATCTACTTGTATAGCCAGCTGATACCAGTCCAAAAATGAGTGGACCGATTGCGAGTAGACTAGCAATAATCGCATCAACCGGCGGAATATCTTTGAGGCGTATACTTTTGAGGCTGTTGCCAATAGCGAGCATGACCAAAGCTGCAGAAACAATTTTTGTAGCCAAGCTTCCAGTCAAGACAAAATATAGTACAAAAGGCAGGTTAGTGAGTCCTATCCAGCCCCATAATTTCAACTGATTATTGTGCGATAATATTAGTTTCTTCTGTTGATTTTGAGTTTTATTAAATGATTTATTTGGATCGCTATAGATCAAGTCCACGCCATGAATTAGGAGATTATAGCAAAATGAAAAATAGATAAGCCCTAGCCAAAAAGCTACGGAAAATCTACCAGTGACCAGTAGATAACCAGTGGCAAATGGAATGGTCGAATTAATCCAGCTACGCGGCTGGCTTATCGCCAGTACGTCAGTCAATTTAAGTGATTTATCTTTCATTGATCACCTCAAAATATTGATTTAAGGAAATATTGCCAAATACAAGCCTAGCACCAAATAGTCCATATATCCAACTTAGTGTTATCATTATAACAAGCACGCTTAGATAGTAGCGACAGTATCATAGCAATTAAAATCAATCTTGATGGAGATATAGAGTGAAACTCAATTCTAGCTATCGGTATTGCCATAAAATCACCAAACAAGCAACATCGAATTTTTATTTAAACTTAAGGCGATTTCATCATCGTATTAGGCCGCATATTAGCGCCGTTTCGGCCTTCTTTTTAAGCGCAAATGAAATCGCCAGGTCAAAATCGCTCAAGACAGAGACCAAAATAAAAAAGCTTGAGGGTATGAAGAAGACTCTGGCCAGTCGGCGGTTTAATGATCATGTTTTACTGTGGCCAGCTGTTTTTTCTACAATTGATATCTATAATATACCTGTCCAGTATTTCTCTGAATTTATAGATGGCAAATTACGAGAAGCGGAGGGTAGTGAAGTGCGTACCCGGGAAGAGTTGATCCATTTTTGCTATTTATCAGCTGGTACTATCGGTATGATTGGAGCATATGTTCTAGGTGGGACTAAGCCAAAAGCTTTGGAGGCCACCAGCAAACTTGGTATTGCCATTCGACTGACGATGATGATGCGTGATATTGCGATTGATCGCGATTTAGGTAGGATTTATCTTTCGACGGTTGATCTAAAATATTACAGTATTTCAAAAGTAGATATTGATAATGGCCAGGTGTCAAACGAGTTTATTGATTTGATGAGAGATTTGAAGTCGCAGGCGATGGGATATTATCACGATGCGCGCGATGGTATTAAGTACTTACCGAAACAATATCAGAGATTAGTCAAGATAATTCTGAGGCTTAATCTCAATGTATTAAGGCAGATAGAAGAAAACGATTATAATGTATATAATAAAAGTGCTAGGCTTTCGTGGTTAGAAAAAGTTATTATTATTCTTAATACAAAATAGTATGTCCAATAAAGATAGAATTATTACAGTTGATGGTGTTGGTTACAATTTAGATACCGGCAAGTCGGTTGGTACTAGCCAGAAGTCGTCTAAACCAGCAGATAGCAAAGCGTCGCCATCAAAGTCGACCAATTTACTTGATTTACGACATTTTGCCCCGGAGCCAGATGGAGCTGCCGAGATAAGAGATGATGTAGTTGATGAAAAAACAGTTAAGCCCAAGGTTGATGTTGTTGCCAAAGATAGCCTAGCTGTGGCCGGCGATGACTCGATTGACTCAAAAAGTATCAGTCAGTCGCGCGAGCCGAGTCGTGACCATCTGCATTCTTCAGCGCCCAGCACTGGGAAAAGAAAAGTCAAATCGGGCTTTTTTAATAAAGTTTTTATTTTGCCTTTTACAGAGAGAGTTGATCGCTACGTTGTTCAAGGGTTCTTGCTTAGCACGATGATTAGCCCGTACTTTTGGTTTCTAGCACTAGCCCCGGGCATTGTCGTAAAACTTTTAAGCTCCCAGAAATATGCAATCAACGATTTATTGTTCCAACTGCGATCAGTTTTAGCACCAGCTAATTATTATAAGCTTACAATACTATCTGGTGTTTTTCTGGCTCTCTGTTTAGTTTCGTTGCTGGTGTCATACCTGGTGAGAATTGTCGCTCGTGCCACCAAGCTAAGAGCGATAGATCATAGAAGTGTCAGTCCGCGGCTACTTTATCGACAAGCTATGAACAAAAGTTTACGCTCTTTAGTGAATTGGCTGCTCAATGCCACAGCTTTTTGCCTGGTCTTATCTGCTCTAGGTATGTTGACGCGCTGGCTCATCTTGAGCAATCAATCTATTGTAACTTCTTGGTTATCTACACTATTATCAATTGCATCGATTGTAGTCTTGCTTGTGCTCATGATCTATATGATGATCTGGCAAATCTCCCAGACCATGATAGCTGCCACAGATAAAAATATCTGGTCGGTCCAGGGGCATAGCTATAGGTTGGTTTTTGGTAGTTTGCCCAAGAACATTACCAGTGCGATATTGCTGTGGGTGGTCAGCCTGGTTGTTGTTTTCTTGCTTGGCTTAGTTGGTTGGGCCGAGGTGACTTATTTGAGCAGCACCCCGTATTTATATATGAAAATTGGTATTTTTGTGCTCGGTGCAATTTTGATCCTAGCTATTTTAGTATGCTTTAGAATTTGGAAAAATATGCTACTAGCGCGACTTTATCATGTATTAGCGACAATCCGTGGAAAAGTTGCTATGTCGGGCTATTTGAGCTTGGAAAAACCGGCCAAAACAGGCCTGGCACCATTTCTAATAGTCTCAATAGCTGTTTCTATTATCTTGCTTGGCTATTCCTACGCAGCCTATTCCTACAAGGGCGTTGCTACAAACCAGATGGAGCGAGTTCATAGTAGGATTCCGGCTAGCCTAGAGATAAAAATACCCAAGCTGATAAAGTGATTGACAGTACTGAAGATATGTACTACTATAAATAAAAGCCCCCGAGGGAGCTTTTTTAGATTGAGAAAAAGTCGTATAATATTATTTATCATGCAGCGAGTTTCGAATTACATAAATCTCTCAATAGCCGAGCTAAAAAAAGTAGTTTGGCCAACACCCAAGCAGGCCGCTAGGCTGACTGTGGTGGTGATCGTTTTTTCGCTAATTGTAGCCTTAATCGTTGGCGGATTTGATTTTATCTTCCGGACGATTTTAGAAAAATTACTTCAGGTTTAAATCATGACCGACAAACATACAGAAAATAGCTATCAAAAACATTGGTATGTGATACATACGTATTCTGGGTATGAAGATCAAGTGGCTGACAATTTGCGTCAGCGAATCGAATCGCTTGATATGCAGGATAAGATTTTTCAAGTAATCGTACCAAAAGAGAACCAGATCGAGATCAAGAATGGTAAGCGCCGTATTGTCGAGCGCAAAATTTTCCCTGGCTACATCATGGTTCAGATGAATGTTACTGAAGACTCCTGGTATGTTGTTCGCAATACACCAAACGTAACCGGTTTTGTTGGTACCGGAACCACGCCATCTCCGATCAGCGATGCTGAGGTCAAGTCAATTAGAAAGCGGATGGGCGTTGAAGAGCCAAAGTACAAGATGGACTACACAATTGGCGAGTTAGTTAATATCACGGACGGGCCATTCAAAGGTTTTGACGGTACGATCGGCGAGATTGATGAGAGCAAGGGTAAGATAAAGGTCTTAGTCTCGATGTTTGGTCGCGAAACACCAGTCGAGCTGGACTCATTGCAGGTCAAAAAAGTATAGAGTTTAAAGTGGGAGGTAAGAATTTGCCGCTTGGACCACGAAGGAGATATCAATGGCAGAAGCAAAGAAAATTAAAGCTAAAGTAAAGATGGTTATCCCAGCAGGGGGTGCCACACCGGCTCCACCAGTCGGTTCTTCATTGGGTCAGCACGGCGTCAATATGATGGATTTCATCAATCCTTTCAATGAAGCCACCAAGGACCGCAAGGGCGAACCAACCCCGACGGTGGTGACAATTTATGAAGATAAGAGCATGACTTTTGTCACTAAAACTACCCCGGCAGCTATTTTAATCAAGAAGGCGGCTGGTATCGCTAAGGGTTCGGGTGTACCTAATAAAGACAAGGTGGCTAAGCTCACTCAGGCGCAAGTGGCACAGATTGCTGAGGCTAAGATGAACGATCTTAATGCCAATGATCTCGAAGCGGCTAAAAAGATTATTGCTGGGCAAGCCCGCTCAATGGGAATAGAAGTTTCCGAATAATTTTGCGAGCGCTGTGCGGTGTTGTCATCTATGAAATGATTCTCACCGTAGGTCAAACTACGCCTCGCATCATCTTGCAGTCTTCACCCAGCGCAGTATCACGCAAAATTATTACCTAATAAATATTAAAGAGTAAATTTAAAATCTAAGTTATAAATATAGCAAGTGGGAGGCTATCGGCCGCTAACACCACGAAAGGAGATAATGATGGCTGCAACTGCCAAAAAAGAAGAATCTAAGAAAGAGCCTAAAGCCAGCTCAGAAACTACTAAAGTAGAAGCAAAAAAAAGCACAATGGAAGTAGAGAAGACACGGCAAGAGGCTGTCGTGGAAGAAAAAACTACTATCGCCAAAGCTGGTAAGAGGAGCAAAAAAGCAATTGAGGAGGAGGCTGACAAAGAGGCTAAAGAAGTTAAAAAAGCCAAGTCCAAAGAGGACAAGGCTGAGCCCAAAAAGCCCAAGCATGTTCAGAATCCAAAAAGGCTAGTAAAAAACCGCAAGGCTGCTCTGGCGAAGATTGAGACTGACAAGCAGTATGGTCTCGCTGAAGGTATTAAGCTTTTGCGTCAGGTTTCAACTGTAAAATTTGACGCTACCTGTGAGCTGCATTTTAATTTGGGCATCGATCCGCGCCAAGCTGATCAGACTGTTCGTACCAGCGTGGCTTTGCCGTCTGGAACTGGTAAGAAAGTGCGAGTGGCCGTCATCGCTAACGACAAACTGGCTAAAGCAGCCAAAGACGTCGGCGCTGATTTGTCCAACGCCGAAGACATCATAGCAGATCTCAAAAAAAATAAGTTTGATTTTGATGTCTTGGTGGCCACGCCAGAACAAATGCCTAACCTCGGTAAATTTGCCAAGGTGCTTGGCCCCAAAGGTCTGATGCCATCGCCCAAGAGCGGTACGGTCACAACAGATCCAGCTGCGGCGGTCAAGGAGATTAAGGCCGGCCGAGCCGAGCTTAAGAATGATTCTAACGGCATCGTTCACGTTGCTTTTGGTAAGTTGAGCTTTAGTGATGATGACTTATTCACTAACGCCAAGACCATTGTAATTGGCCTTAGCAAGGCTAAGCCGAGTGGTGTTAAGGGTACATATATCAAATCGATGACTCTGGCAGCTACTATGAGCCCAGGTATTCGTCTCGATACAACCACAGTCAACAGCGAAGTCCGCTAAGCTTCAGGTTTATAATCTCTACAAAAAAGCCCCCGATATTAAAGGGGCTTTTTGCTTAAGCTTTAGTTTGTGACTATTTAGGTGCTATGCTGGTTTTGATCTTGTTCGAACAACTTGGAAAGGAAGACAAGATGGCTTCAGAGCGAAAGAAGGCTCGTCAAATATTTTCTACTGTGGACGTGCGTCAGCAAGCCGTGGTCGCAGCAAATACTTCGGCCTCAGTTTATGGCCTGCGTAGAAGTGTCGAATGGGAACTTGGTCACCCTTCCGGGGCGATGGGTGATAGTGAGATAAAGTCAGCCCTTGAGTCAGGCCAGCTCGTGGTCGAGCCATTCGACCCCGATTTGCTGCAATCATCAAGCTATGATGTCCGACTGGGTGGCAACTTCTACGTTGCCGAGCAAATCGGTCATCGGATTGACTTCTCGCCCTACAGCCGTGAACAGGTCGAACAGTATTACAAAGGGCCACTTAAAGCTATGGCACATGGTGAGTGGTGCAAGGAGCATGGCCGGGCAAAATTTGCCGGCATCGATGATGATGAACTCATCATCGTCTTGCGTCCCGGTGAGTGTATCTTGGCTCACACTGTTGAATTCATCGGTGCAGCCTATGGCGCTACCACTATGATGAAAGCTCGTAGTAGCTTGGGGCGGATCAACATCAGCTCCTGCGACGATGCCGGCTGGGGCGATGTCGGCTACATCAATCGTTGGACGATGGAGGTGCGCAATAAAAACCGCGATGTCTGGGTGCCGTTAGTGGTTGGTATGCCAATCGCTCAAGTGGTGTTTTTCCACGTCGCCGAGTCGGCCCAAAGCTACGCCGAGGGCGGCCACTACCAATCTAGTCAAAACGTGGCAGGATTGCGCGATAATTGGACGCCGGAGCAAATGTTACCTAGACTTTGGAGCGAAAAGAATCGCGAGATTCGCCAGTATCTCAAAGGTGCGTCAATAGTCTGGTGAGGGGTCTTTATGGAGGTTGCGAAGAGGTCGCTTTTCGTGGCCTTTTCGTATTTTAAGATTACTTTTGTGATACAATGGTGCTGACTCTCATCAGTGAGTCGGGAGTTTTTTAGCCAGACGCTTTTTGGAAAGAAAGAGAAAGGCAAGTACTTTGATAATGGGCAAATATATCATCATCGAAGGTGATGAAGGATCTGGCAAGACAACTCAAGTTGAGCTACTCGCAAAACGTTTGCGCGGGCTTGGTCGCGAGGTCGAATGCGTACGCGAACCAGGCGGTGATCCGCTGGGGGAGTTGATGCGTTCCGTGCTCAAAGCTAGTCCGGATGACAAGCAATACTTGCAGTTACGAGACTTGTATTTTGACGGTCAGTCGGTCGAGATCAGCACCTTTGAAGAAGCTCTCGGCTTCTTGTTGGCTCGAGTTGGCATGCTGGCTAGGGTGGTTTATCCCAAGCTAGTCGACGGGCAAATCGTGCTGTCTGATCAAGGTACAGTCTCGACACTTGTCTACCAAGGGCTAGCAGGAAATCTCGATCTGAAGTTTCTACGCCTCATCTGTGATCATGTAGCCAATGTCGCACCGCCGACAGTAACAATCGTGCTTGATGTGCCGCTGGCGGTCAGCCAAGCCCGTCAAGTCTCCAGAGGGCTGGCGGCCGATCGGTTTGAAAGCCGCGGCGAGCAGTATCGCCAGGCCATCAACGATGGTTATCGAAAGGTTGCGAATGAAGATTTGCATCCACTAATCGACGCCAATCAATCAATTCGCGAAGTTCATGAGCAAATCTGGTCGGTCGTTCGGCCGATGTTGTAGGAGGAGTGACCATTGGGATATAGTGCTAAGATTTTGGCCGATTCGCTCAGTCCGCTGGGTGACCGGCTGACGAGTTTTGAGATCACCTTCCCGAGGATTGTGCTCTCTGAGTTCAATACTCACCGCATGTTCTCGCGCAACAGCGCCAGCAGCCGGGCGATTCCGGTCAAAAAAATGCTGCAACGCGTGCTTGAAGATCCTTTTATCCCGATATATTGGGGTAAGAACCAATCTGGTATGCAAGCCGAGACACAACTCTCACACGTCAAGCAAGCGCAAGCCAGAGAAATATGGCTAGAAGCTCTAACTGATAATGTACTTCACGTCATTGAGTTGCAAATCGGACAAGCTGCGGTCGTCAACATCGCCGGTGATTTGCGAGAATGGAGTGTTTTATTGCCACTCCAAAGAATAGCGGCATTACAAAAGATCGTTACCACTCCAGACCTATGGTCAGAAGAGGCCAGTTGGTTAAATGTGCATAAGCAGATCGCCAATCGCTTGCTCGAGCCGTGGATGTGGCACACTGTCATCGTGACGACGACCGAGTGGAGCAATTTCTTCGCGTTGCGCACCGAAGCTTCGGCCCAGCCGGAGATTAGTCGGATTGCTGAGATGATGCACGAGCTCTACCACGAGCATATGCCAGCTGAGCTGGGCTATGACGACTGGCATTTGCCATTAGTAAAGTCTGGTGAATTCGATGACACTGACATTAGTCCACAAGTTGTCAGCACAGGTCGCTGTTGCCGCGTCAGTTACTTGACTCATGACGGCAAACGCGATCCAGATAAAGACATCGAAATACACGACAACTTGCTCAAAAACGGCCATATGAGTCCGTTTGAGCATCCGGCTCGTCCGATGAATGTGGCCGAGAAAAGAGCCAGCCCCTGGAGTGGAAACTTCTACGGCTGGGTGCAGTACCGCAAGACGATCGAGCACGAAGCCGATTTTTCACAGGTCAGTCAGGATTTGGAAGGTTCGACTTGGTGCGAAGATTGCCTGGCAATTCACATACGAAGAGCCAACTAGATTCGATTGGTGGCCTGGGATTTCTATTTTAAGTGGAAGTCCCAGGCCGCGCGACCCTAAATGCTATAATTAACCAATATAACTAAATGAACAAACTATTTGATCTAACTAATAAAGAATCAGCTCGTCAGCGCGACACATTAAATCTTATTGCCAGCGAGAATTATCCATCACCAAAGGTGCTTGAGCTATTGGGCTCGGTTTGGATGAATAAATATGCCGAAGGCTACCCCGGTAAGCGTTATTATGCCGGAAATGTATACGCTGATGAGCTCGAAGAATATGTCCAAACACTAGCCTTAAAAGTCTTTGATAAGACGGGCCAATATGGTGTAAATCTGCAAGTTCTTTCCGGCTCACCAGCCAATTCGATGGTATATCTGTCGGCACTCAAGCCGGGTGACACGATATTGAGCATGGACTTTGCCAGCGGTGGCCATTTGAGCCATCTACATCCAACCTCCATGTACAGGGCTTTCTATAAACATGTCACATATGGTGTGCGGCAATCTCTCTCCAATGTATTAGAAATCGATCTTGATGATTTTGAAACCAAACTAAAAGAATCCAAGCCCACACTAGTGGTAATCGGATTTTCTTCTTATCCGAGGAGATACCAATTCGCAGCCTTGTGTAAAATAGCCCATGCTGCCGGTGCTCTTGTTTTAGCCGATATCGCCCATATCGCTGGCTTGGTAGCAGCCGACTTGCATGATTCGCCATTTAAGGGTGGCGATGAGGGGGCTGATTTTGTCTCAATGACGACTCACAAAACATTGCGCGGCCCACGCTCAGCCATGCTTTTCGCAAGAAAAGATCATATGGACAAGATTGATAAAACAGTTTTTCCAGGCACTTCTGGTGGACCACACCTTCATGCCATAGCTGCAACCGGCCAATGTCTGCTCGAAATCTTAGGCGAGGATCAATATCCAGACGGTATGAGCTTTAAAAAATACTCTCGCGCGACCATCGAAAACTGCCAGGCGCTTGAGAGCGGGTTAAAAGCAGGTGGTCTTGATGTGGTCGGCCCAACCGAAAATCATCTTTGTCTGGTGAAGCTACCAGACGGACATGATAGTCTAAAGTTGCAGCAAAAGCTCGAATCAGTCGGCATCATCACAAATCGTAATACCATTGCGCATGATACCAGGCCAGCCTGGCGACCTGGTGGCCTGCGCCTCGGTACCGCGGCCTTAACTAGCCGCGGACTAACAGAGCAACAAGCATTACATTTGGGCGAACTAGTCGCTCAGGTTATTTTTGGTAATATATCGAATCAAGATGCGGCCAGCCAAGCTACTAAGCTAGCCAGTGATTTAGCGTGGTACTATTGAGTAGGTACGCTACAATTAGTGTTTTAAGATTTTTATTTAGTACATTTCTAAGTTATACTAAACAAAAGTAGTGGTGGAAAGGTGCCGTGGACGAGATAAAAAAATATTTCCAGGCCCAATCTCTTAAGGAATTCAAGAGAGGTACGGTCATATTGCATCAGGGTGATATATCGCCCTGTATTTTTTATGTCAAGGCAGGCTACATTCGAGTTTATGATATCGATGAAAATGGTAATCAAAAGCTAATTATGGTATTTGGAAGTGATAATATATTTCCGAATTCGAGACTTTGTGAAAATCCATTTCCTTCAGCCTATTATTGGGAAGCAATGGTAGATTGTAAATTATATTGTGCTAATGCTAATAAAATGCTGCAAGACGTCAGGGACAATCCAGTCTTGGCATTCGATCTTTATAAGTACGCTGCTAAGATTATCGGTTCACTTCAAGCTCGGATATTAGGCTTATTACAGACCTTTACATCGCAAAAAATCCCCCTTGTTCTAAATTCTCTAATTGAATATGCTGGTCACGAAGATGCACAAGGTTTTGGCTATCTAGATGTTATTATTTCGCATCAGGATATTGCTTCACTGGGTAGTGTGGCTCGGGAGACGGCCAGTCTAGAGATTAAAAAACTAAAAGATAAGGGTATTATTAGGTATAGAGGGCGTAAAATGGTGATTGATTTGAAGAAATTAAATCAAGCCTAATAGCAAATTAAGCCCGTGGTACTAGTAGTATTTAAATAGAAGAATTAAAATTATCTCAATTATTTGTCTTTAAAAAGATAAAGGCGCAAACCAATGACAACCCATCGTGATAATATCGCCAAAGAGCTTAAGAATTATTTTAAGCTTAAGCATATCAAAAGATATATTAAAGGTGAAATGATTTTACATCAGGATGAACCATCTTATTATGTTTATTTTGTTAGATCCGGCTTTGTTAGAATCTATGATATTGATAAGCGTGGCAATCAAAAACTGGTAATGATATTAGGCGAGGTAAATTTATTTCCAATCTCAGCAATAATTCGACCGAATCTAGTTACAGGCTACTATTGGGAAGCGATGACAGATGTCGAAATTTGTATAGTAGAGGTCGTGCAATTTAGATCTGATATTATGTCAAATCCTGCTCTATGCTTTGAGCTTTTTACTCATGTCGCTGGAGAATTCTCGATTTTAGATGGTAGAATCTGGACTCTACTTCAGACATATGCAGCACAGAGGATTCCTTCTACCATAAAATATCTGGTGGATTACGCCGGCCACATAGACAAGCAAGGTATAGGTCATCTCGAATTAATCATTTCGCATCAAGATGTGGCCGCCCTGACTAACGTAGCTCGAGAAACCGCTAGCATTGAGCTAAAAAAGTTAAAAGATGAGAAAATTATTTGGTATGAGGGGCATAAAATGCTCATTAACCTCGCCAAATTAGAAGATATGATGTAGCACTCATATGAGTGTTGACCTCATCTTGCGAATCTGATATTATATAGTGGCTATTACCAAAGAAAACAGCTTCCGACTCAATAGCGGATTAATTTGCTGTCGAGGTAGAAAAACTTTTATAAGTTCTTTTATTTACTTTGGTAGGTACCAAAGATTTTTAATTTATGAGGTAAAGAATGGCAAAAACACGCGCCCAAAAAGAAGCTGATGTAGTCCGTTTAAACGAGCTACTAAGTGCTTCAAAACTGGCGGTACTGACTGATTACAGAGGGCTTGATGTCTCAGCAATCAACCAGTTGAGGTCAAGTTTGCGCGAGGCTGGCATTACCTTTCAAGTTACCAAGAACACGCTTGTGCGTCGAGCGATCAAGGATTCACCGCAAAAGGATGTCGATACGTCGGTTTTTACTGGCCCGATGGCAATTGCCTTTGGCTCAGATGAAGTTAAGGCAGCTAAGCTTGTCTATGAGTTCGCCAAAACAAACAAGGCGCTTGATATCACCGGTGCAATTACCGAAGAGGGTAAGCTTTTGAGTCAAGCTGAGGTGATGGCACTGGCTAAACTGCCAAGTCGCGAGCAACTAACTGGTCAATTAGTCAGCACAATTGCTGCGCCACTATCAGGACTGGTCAGGGTGTTAAATGGTAACGTGACAGGTCTTGTTTACGCCCTAAGCGCAATCAGGGAGACAAAGACGGCATCCTAATCTTGCGCATTACATCGTTATTGAGCCAGATTTGCATTCATCGTAGTAGAGTACTGCGACTCACTTACAAATCTGAGCTCATGCCTTGTACTGCATCAAGATTATAATCCCTCACCTTGGCAGGGAGGACAAAAAGTAATTTATAAGTTTTAAACATTAAGAAGTAAATTTTAAGGAGAAAATTATGGCAGAAGAAACTGCAAAGACAGAGGAAGTCAAAGAAGAAGTAAAAAAAGAAGTACCAGCAAAATTCAAAAGTTTAGTTGGTGAAATCGAAAAATTGTCCGTATTAGACCTCTCTGAACTCATTAAAGTGCTAGAAGATCACTTTGGAGTTAGTGCCGCTGCACCAATTGCGGCAGTTGCCGCCGCACCGGCCGCTGACGGTGAAGCCGAAGCTGCTGAAGAGAAAGCTAACTATGACATCGTTTTGACTGCAGCTGGAGATAAGAAAATCGAAGTTATTAAGGCAGTACGAGAAATTTCTGGCCTTGGACTAGCTGAGAGTAAGGCTGTGGTTGACGGTGCGCCTAAGACAGTTAAAGCTGGTGCTCCAAAGGCAGAGGCTGAAGAGGCTAAAACCAAGCTCGAAGCAGCTGGCGCTACAGTAGAATTGCAATAGATCGATCGGACTTCCAGTGCGAACCCTACAAAAGACCCTTAATCCGAGGGTCTTTTAGGTTGCGAAACTGTTACGTTTGGCTTTTGTATATAAAAAGTGCTACACTTTAAAGCAAGATAAATAGTTAATATCATGACCGACAAAACAGATAAAAATCAAGATACACTCGAGGCTTTGGCTAATCAACTTCATTCTGCTGAGGAGAGTCTGAACCAGGTTCACAAGCTCATGAAGGAGATGAATCTTAAGCCAGAGGATTTGCCTTCACCCACGAAAAGTAAATCATCCAGCTCAACAGATCAAGCTGGCGGTGGTGCTGTTGGAAAAATTATCGAAGGCCATTTTGACGGTCAGAATATGATTGGGCCGAATGATAAGACGTACCCTGTGCCGGCAAACTACGCCTCAAAATCTAAACTAGTCGAAGGTGATACCCTGAAGCTGACAATAGCCGAAGACGGATCATTTATATATAAGCAAATTGGTCCAGTTGAGCGTAAGAAACTAATCGGTAAAATTGTCCTAGATGATGGCCAGTATATGGTTGAGGCTGGTGGTAAAAAGTATCATGTCTTGTTTGCTAGTGTGACGTATTTCAAGGCCAGTCCTGGTGATGAGGTTACTATTGTGGTGCCAGCCGACGGAAGTGCAAAATGGGCAGCAATTGAAGCTGTAATTGGTGCTGAATAGTAATTGTCTAAAGCAATATGAAATTTGTCAGAGCTAGAGAATGGGGTTGATGTTTCTATTTTTGTTTACGCTCGTATTATGTTTTGGTATTGCTGTGTTTCGAGGGGCGCCATACCTACCAACTTTTTCGCGCGATATCGAAGAAATCATCAACCAATGCAACCTCAAGGCTGGCGACAGATTAGTTGATCTCGGTAGTGGTGATGGTAAGGTACTGGTGGCCGCTGCCAAGCGGGGTATTCACGCAACAGGCTATGAGATTAATCCAATTTTGTGGCTAATTTCTTCAGTCAGACTATGGCCATATCGCGAAATTGCCTCAGTTCGTCTGGCAAGTATGTGGCGAGCTGATGTGGTCAAGGCTGATGTAGTTTTTATCTTTTTACTTGATCGACTGATGTCCAAAATGGAAAAAAAATTGAGTGCTGAGATGGGTCATGGGTCAATCGTGGCTTCATATGTGTTTAAATTCTCCAGTAGAAAAGAGATTTGGAAAACCCGGAATGCTTATGGTTATAAATTTTGACTTTAAGGCCTGATAAAACTTAAAATAATATTAAGTTGATAGTTATGAGAAGGGAGTTGAAGATGGAAGTAAAACCTCTAAAATATAAAAAGCTAGCTGGTCTGAGCCAACGTCAGCTAGCCGAACATCATGATGTTCTGTATGCTGGTTATATCAAAAAATACAATGAGATTGTTGAAAAATTAGACTCGGTCGACTATTCTCAGGCCAACGCTACTTATTCTGAGATCCGCGAGCTTTCACTCGAGAAAGGATTTGCCCTCAATGGTGTTAAGTTGCACGAATATTATTTTGACAACCTGACAGATAAACCAAAAAATATTGATGGGCCGATCAAACAACTGATCGAGATGCGATGGGGGAGTGTGGCGGCCTGGTCGGAAGAATTTGCGGCACTCGGAGTCGCCTCGCGCGGCTGGGTGGTATTGAGTTGGGATTTTGATCTTGATCGGCTCGACAACGTGCTGTGCGATGTTCATAATCAGGGTGGAATCTGGAATGGCACGACCATACTGGTGATGGATGTTTATGAGCATGCTTATTTCTTGGATTATGGCGTTAAGCGCAAGGATTATATAGAAGCATTTATGTCGGCTATCGATTGGGAAATTGTTAATGCCCGCTTACCAAAATGGGTTATAGAAAAATATACTAAATAAGGAGAAAAATTATGTTAACTTTAGGAAAAAAAGCCCCAGATTTCAAAAATCCAGCTTATCAAAAGGGGATTAAAGGTGATTTTCGAGAAATCAGCCTCTCAGATTATAAAGGCAAATGGCTGGTGTTGTTTTTTTACCCGCGTGATTTTACCTTCGTCTGTCCGACAGAAATTGAGGGTTTTGCTCGTCACGAGGCTGAATTTAATAAGGCAGGTTGCGAAATTGTAGCAGCTTCAACTGATAGTGTTCATTCGCATAAAGCATGGTTTGAGCGTGATCTCAAGACGGTAGCTTATCCTATTTTGGCCGATACGACACATCAGTTATCCAAAGATTACGGCGTGTTAAATACATCCGATGGAACAGCAGAACGCGGCACTTTTATCATAGATCCAGAAGGCGATTTGCGATATATCTTAGTTTCTGATGGTAATGTCGGTCGTAGTATCGAGGAAACTCTGCGGGTCGTTAAAGCGTTACAAACCGGTGGACTATGTCCGGTAGATTGGCAGCCGGGCCAGGCTAATTTACAAGGGTAGAAAGCTGCAAGCCCTTCTGCTTAAAGGATTTTTGATTTGCCAAAAGCATGACTTTTATATGATAATGTAAATTAAATGGATTCAAGCCAAAATAACAATCAGAGCCAGCCTCAATATAAACCGCCTGACAGCACGACCCAATACCAACCGCAGACATCTGGATTTCAACCAAGCGATCTAAGTGGTCAGCCGATTGGTGTTTCGTCGCGTGGCAACCCCAATCAAGGTAAAACTTCAGCCGAGCAACTTAAGCGCAATAAGATTTTGCTAATTATCGTGTCCTCGATCGCTGGTGTGCTCTTTGTGGCCTGTCTTGTATTAACGTATTTTGCCACAATTAATCAGGGTAAGCTTAATGCCGAGTACAAAAAAGGCCAATCAGATGGCAAGGTTACTCAAAGGACGGCCGACAATGAAGAGTACGCTAATAAGCTCAATAGTGAGTTCACTACCTATAAAGCACGCGAAGAAGATGGTAGCTTTGAGGTCAGTTTTCCTAAGTATTGGAGCATCTCAACCAACTCATCAGGCCAAGACCAGTTGCTGGCCTATGCTCATCCCGACAAGGTTGATATGACGACCGGTGTCTATGCGTTGCGTTTTACACTCAAAAAGGCGGGAGTAGAAGAAACCCGTAAAACTTGGGATCAGATGGTAAAAAATAAAAAACAACATCTCAGTATGGAGGCAGTCACAATACCTGGTAATATCCAGGGTTATAAATACACTGGCTTGCTGGATCAGAAAGCTAAAAATAATGGGACCGCCATTATTGTTCCGGTCAGAGATAAGACCTTGGTCTTCCAGACCGACAAGAACGATGGATATCTGGATATGTTCAATAAGATTATTGCTCAGGTAAAAATCTACCCTTAAAATTGCACTATGAAGCGGCCGAGTAAATGGCACCAGTTCTACTCAAGCAGGGCTTTTCCCGTCTTGTTGCTGGTATTTTTTGTTTTGGCACTGACTTGTGCTGTCTTTTGGTGGTATAAGTATCGTTGGAATATTCCATTACTCCATCCATCTGCTACACCAACTCCATCAACCCAAGCAAGCTTGTATACACTGGCAATTACCACATCGGCCTCTCAAATGAATGCTTCAAACGACTACGGCTCTGGTGTAGAGCTAACCTTTGAGCTGCGTGATGCCAATGGGGGTAAGGTTAGAGCCGAAGGCAGCCGGATTGTTATTTTGAGTAGCGATGCGGCGGCCTCGAGCTTTGAATCTGGCGATACAGTTACGATTAATGACGGAGACTACGGCGCCTCGACCCGTTATAAATCGACTAAGGCCGGCGTTTCGACAATTACTGCCGTGGTTGGTGATATTAAGCCCGCTACGGCTAGAATACTAACGATAGCTGGTCACGCTTCAGGCTTATCACCGATAAGTCTCCGTGGCTCAGCTGATATTCACGAGCTCAAGAGCCAGATGGAATATAGCTTCGAGGCTAGTGTTGTTGATAGCTTTGGCAATGTAGTCGAAAGCCCATCTTTGGTAAATTGGCAGGTGTTATCTGATCCGACGGTTTATCCAGTCAAGACTGATGTCAAAGGCAAGTCAATTTTTAACTACGTTTTTGGTGGTGATCAGTCGCGCTCTGAGATAATAAGGGCTAGTGCTGGCAGTGGCCATCAAGATTATCCGGTGACCATCGTCCAGTAAATAACGATTGCCTTAATACTTAAGCTTGTGCTAAGCGCGTAAAAACTATAATTTAGTTGATAGGATGAGGGTGAGAACTGAGACAAGCAATGAAATATCGGCGAGTGAGCTGCAAGAGCTAGTATTGCTGCTCTTGCATCATGCAAAAAGCCCATTGGTGGCTGTTAGTGGCTTTATCGATATGGCTAAGAGCGAACCAGCTGATCGTTCCACCGCTCACCCAGCTATCAATCAGAAGCTTCTACGTTACGCCAGGCTGAGTGCCGAGAGGGCTTTGACTCTGATCGATACCATTTCGACAATTACATCTCTGAGTATCAATGGCAATAGTGCTGTCATTATGCCAACCAGACTAGATCTGGCTCTTAAAAATTCTTTACTAAATTATCAAGCCAGCCAGGATCAAAAGCAGCTTATCTGTAGCATTCGTCGCAGCTATAAATTGCCCATGGTACTGGCAAATCAACCCAAACTCGAGGAGTCACTGCGACTCTTGGCACACATTTTTTTAAGCGCCGGCCCGAGTAAGCAGGAAAAACTCAATATCGGCTTTCGGACTCGAGGTGATTATCTGGTGATGCGCTTATCTTCGGCTGCACTAGCGAGTGCTCTGGCTGATGTCAGAAAAGTTTTTTATAAGAAGATTCAACTAACTCGACTAGCCACCGAGCATAATTGCGAAGCGGTTGTGCAAGCCTACATCATCAGGCGCAATATTGAGCTGGCTGGCGGGTTCGTCAAGGTTGAAGCCAAGCGGGGCGCACTGACCAGTATGTATATTCATTTGCCACTTAGTCGACAATTACAACTCGAGGGTTGCTTGGAGAGGCAGGAGTAGGGTAGGCTTAAGTTAGTACCGAGGAATATTTTAGAAGGAGGGTAATTGGTTGGCTCAACCCACCATATTGTTAGTCGAGGACGACGAGACCTTGGCCGCGATGTATCAGCTCAAGTTGGAAGCAGCCGGCTATAAGGCTGACGTGGTGCATTCTGGAGCGGCTTGTTTGGCCTATATTGATCGCAAGAAACCCAGCTTGATTTTGTTGGATATACTTTTGCCGAAGCTAAACGGCTTTCAGGTCTTAAAAGAGCTACGCAAAATCAAATCTATGGCTCAAACGCCAGTCATCATCCTGACCAACTTGGTCGAGGCCGATGTCAGTATGAGCCAAGAGCTGGCCAGTAGTCTCGGTGTAGTTGATTATTTGGTTAAGTCTAAGGTGACACCAAATGAGGTGGTGGCCAGGGTCAACTTGGCAATTGGTGGCAAGTAAATGATGATAATAGCAACAGGCAGCTAGGCGTGAGAGCTAGGAATTATAGGGCGCGTGGCTTGGTCATTAAGAGGCACAATCTGGGTGAGGCCGACCGGATATTGACGGTTTTTACGAGTGAGCTGGGCAAGTTGCGGGTAGTCGCTAAAGGTGTGCGTCGAGGTCGTAGCAAGCTGGCTGGCCACCTAGAGCCGTTTGTCGAGACAGAGCTTCAGTTGGCGCGTGGTCGCAACCTGGATGTGGTGACAGGCGCGCGCGGGCAGCGCTACTACTTAATCAATCAAGATAGCCTGGAGACTATCACGACGGCTTATTTGTGCCTAGAGGTTATCGACCGACTGATGGCTGACGAGCAGGCGAGCGAGCCTGTCTACGCGCTGGCCGGTGAAGTCTTAGCGAGGCTAGAGAGCGGTGTAAATTACCTGCTAGCGCGGCACTATTTCTTCGTCAAGTTTTTATACTTGACTGGCCAACAGCCTAATATGGAAGCGCGTGATGGGGCAAGTGAATATTTCTTGAATTTTGATGCCGGAGTAATCAGCGGCCAGGTCCAAGAGGGACAAGAGGCCAGGCCGATAGCTAGAGAGATTATTAAGCTGTGGCGACTCATCTACGGTAATGATCTAGCCCAGATCAGCCGCTTGGGTGGGGTGGAGCGACATTTGGCGGCCGCCCAGGAGCTGATTGAGCTCTTCTATGATTACCACCTGCATACTCGCTTCAGGTCGGAGAAGATATTGGGGTAGGCTTTTTTAAGTTTTTAACTACGTTTCGTCCTCATTAGGACTCATCAGAACGACTATATAATTCGTTGACGTAGCCCGCCCCTAAAAGGGGCGGGTGCCACCCTAGATCATCTTGTGACCTCGGGTAGCTGGAGAAGAGAAGAAAGTCAGTGTGGCATTATTTATGCCACCAGACTACCTCCTCGGGGGAGCCGGTGAACTCTCTCACCTCCTCGCGAACCGAGAAGCTCATTAGCTTCTCGGCGTGCCCATAGGCCAAGATTTGTGACCGGTTGAAGGCAATATATGCTTTGCCTTCAAAATCAGGTTTGACCGCATAGATAGGCCATTCAAAGCCTTTGTCCAGGTATTCGGACACGAAGAGCTCTGGGTCGAGCTCTTCTCCTGGGATTTTGGCTACTGATAGCCCCTCCGGGCTATCTTCGAACCACTCGATCCAACCGTTGCTTGAGTCTCCGAGAGCGAATGGCTTTCCATTCGCTACGGTAAATAGCACCCCTTCGACCCTATCTGTGCCGGTGGGGGTTGCTGCATATTCATGCAGCAACTCGATAGCCTCCTCCTTCGAGCGCACTATGTACGCATAAGAGTAGTCTTTTCCAAAAGCTACTTCGTTGAATCGGTCGGTTATTACCAGGTATGCCTGGTCTTCCATCTTCCCTCCAGGGAAGTCGTCCTCCGAGTACTCATTATTCCTCGAAGGTGGGTCATGGTGGCCACTTCTGGAGTGACCTTTCGTTTCCGCTTTTTTTTGACCCATTCGGACCTGATACACCTGGCCAGGTTCTTTTTTCTTAACCCGTAGGTGACCTGGTAGGTGGTATCAGAAAACTCAAGGTGCCGATCAGGTTTTTAACCCTCACAACGTCATACATATTACCATAAGTGAAATAATATGTCAATAGTTTTGTGCCAGTCTGGAATAGCTCTATGTCTCGACCATAAAGAAAGTAGTAGATCCCCTGCGCCCTCGAAAAACAGAAAGTCGAGTTAGGAATTTAGTTGATCCAGAAATACAGCTTTGAGCGGGAGCGAGTCTGTATTTCCAACTAAAATTCTAATGAGACACTTCTAGCTTTTGAGCCCTAGGCGCGAAAGAGGCTTTTGCTACTTTTGGCCGTAACCCAAAAGTAGAGAAGAGATCCTTCGGCTACGCTCAGGATGACAACGGGGGATATACGAATAGATCCTTCGACTGCGCTCAGGATGACACTTGGTGAGCTCAGGATGACGGGGCGGCTCAGGATGATGGAGGGTGAGAGATCCTTCGGCTACACTCAGGATGACAGGACGAGAGAATTTAAAATGACAGACCAGATCATTTAAGGTATAATATGGCTCAATATGGCAGAAAATAAACCTGAAAAACAATCTCATATTTCAATGGAAGAGCTAACCAGCTTCGCCAAAAGGCGCGGCTTTGTCTTTCAAGCCAGTGAGCTTTATGGCGGCATTGCCGGCTTCTGGGATCTCGGTCCGTATGGGGTCGAGCTGGCCAGTAATATCAAAAAAAGCTGGTGGCGCGAGTTTGTCTATAAAAACCCTGAAATTATCGGCCTTGATTCGACCATTATTCAAAACCCCAAGCTGTGGCAGGCCAGTGGTCACACCGATACCTTTGTCGATCCGATGATTGATTGTAAGGCCTGCAAGCACCGTTTTCGAGCAGATCACGTGGCTGGAGTTGACACAAGTGACCTGGCCAAGCTAGACAAGGCTCTAGCAGATAAAGCTTGTCCGAACTGTGGCAAGACCAAGACTTTCACTCCAGCTCGGACTTTCGGCATGATGTTTAAGACTTACGTCGGCCCGATCGAAGACGAAGCTGCCAAAAGCTATCTGCGCCCCGAAACGGCCGGGGGAATATTTACTGATTTCGAGCTAGTACGGGAGACGATGCGAGCCAAGCTGCCATTTGGTATCGCTCAGATTGGTAAGGCTTTTCGCAACGAGATCACGCCTGGAGATTTTATATTTCGAGTGCGTGAATTTGAGCAAATGGAGCTGGAGTACTTTGTCGACCCCAAGGAGGCGAAGAAATGGTACGAAGACTGGAAGAAAGCTTGCATGGCTTGGTGTGAGTCGATTGGCCTCTCGAAGGAAAACCTGCAATTCCACGATCACGCTCCAGATGAAAAAGCACATTATGCCGATGCCAGCGTCGATATCCAGTATCGCTATCCGTTTGGCTTCAAGGAGCTTTATGGTATCGCTAATCGAACTGACTTTGACCTCAAGGCCCACGCCAAAGAGTCAGGCCGCGATTTGAGCTACTTTGATGAAGCCTCGGGCAAGCGTTTCGTGCCTTATGTAATTGAGCCGTCGGTTGGTGCCAGCCGGCTAATGCTGGCGCTACTGCTCGACGCTTATGATGAGGAAGAGGTTAGCGGCGAGAAGCGGGTCGTACTACGATTTAAGCCAGAAATAGCTCCGGTCAAAGTAGCGATATTGCCATTATCAAAGAAGCCCGAGCTATCCAAGCTGGCGCACGAAGTTTATACGACAGTAGCAGGGGAGTACAATGTCGAATATGATGAGACCCAATCGATTGGCCGGCGCTATCGCCGCGCCGACGAGATCGGCACACCGTATTGTGTGACAGTTGATTTTGAGAGTCTCGAGGATCAGGCTGTGACCGTGCGTGAACGTGACTCGATGAAACAAGTACGGATTAAAATCAACCAGCTCAAGGGATATCTTGCAACTAGATTGAACTAGACTTTAGATAAACCCCAACGGCGATGCCAATAGCACAGGCCACACCGCCGATTACTAGTACTTCGAGGCCGCTACGCAGGGGAGAGCGGCCGGTAATCTTGCCTTTGCCAAGCCCCAGTATAAAAAGCCCGACTAAAGCTAAAATGACACTGACTACCACCGAGATAGAAGGTGGCAAAAGCACAATCGGCGCGATTGGTAGCAATCCAGCCATAAAGTAGGCTATAAACATAATTATGCCACCAAATACTGGCCGATCTTTGGCCTGGCCGTGCTTTAGCTCGTTGGTGGTTTGTTCGCTCAAAAATTCGCCAGCCGCCATCGAGATACCAACAATACCAGCCAGGACAATAAATTTTGGATCTTGCGTACCGGCGCCAATGCCGGCGATTAGGCCCGTTGTAGACACCAGACTGTCTTCAATGCCAAAGAATGCACTACGCAAGTAGTCGCCCGACACTCTGTGGCGATGCTGTTTATGTCTACCCATAAATAAATTATAACCTAAAAAGCTTGAGCTTATATAAAAAAGCTAAAAAGTCGTAAAAAACTCTTGCCAGTGGGTATAGTAAAGTATTATACTGATTGTAGTGGGTGAAAGTGGGTAATACTAAACAATAGAAATAAGTCAAAAGAAAGCCACCACTTTTTAAGATGAACACACGAGAAATAGATTACTTTGAAAGAAAGCTTGATGATAAGAATCGCTTATCAATTCCAACCGCCTTGCAAGAAGAATTTGGCGAAAGAGTTGTGATCACTCGTGGATTTGGCGATTATCTTCATCTCTACCCTGAAAAGGTATGGAATATAGACATGGAATCGGCCTTAGCTGGAGATATTCTCGATGAGCGAGTAGCTGATCTTAATGTCAAATTCCGCACCGGAAAAGTGATCGCTACCTTGGACAAAAAACAAGGTCGGATCACACTTGAATCTCATCATTTGGTGTACGCGCGGATTGATCGCGATGTAGTTGCCGTACGAGCTGGCAAATACTGGCGCATTCAACCAAAAAAACACTAATTGATGGGGTTTAAAAAATAAACCAAGCAACTTGAAAAAACAAAAATAAAAATATCAAGATCAGCTATTCGGCAGTCAGTAAGCGCATCAAAGTAACGAGCGGCGCTTACCAACTGCTCTGACGTACCTTTTTAAAGATCAAAGGAAACAAAACTCCACCTCACAAACTTTAACTCTTGTATCTTGGACTTATTCTTTTACTATAAGCATAAGTCCTTGCCACACAATCGTTGGGACACCTTACTAGTCCTAACAAACACTTTTTCAAAAACAAAAACAAACATAGACAACTGGCTGCTGAATAGGTAACCTTGACAATATGGAACCACACAACCCAGTCTTAATTGACAGTGTATTAGATGTGACGAGTTCGCATTATGGAGATAGATATTTGGATTTGACAGCAGGATATGGTGGGCATGCAGCAAAAGTATTAGAAAGAGTTGGCGCAAAAGGACAAGCCTGGCTGTATGATCAAGACGACGAAGCGATTGACCACCTGCGACGTAAATTTAAGGACGCCTCAAATGTTGTGATCACGAAGAGTAATTTTAACGAGATTGATTTTCGCACTTTGCCAGATTTTGAGAGTATTTTGATGGACTTAGGCGTCAGCTCACCACAGCTAGATGAGCCGTCAAGGGGATTTAGCTTTAACAAAGAGGCGGATTTAGATATGCGTATGGATAGAACTCGCGAGCTTGATGCGCGTGAGATTGTGAATACTTATGATGAGAAGAAGTTAGCAGATATTTTTTATCGATACGGCGAAGAGCGTAAGAGTAGACAGGTCGCGAGGGCAATTTGTGAAGCAAGGAGGGTGAGACCAATTGCAAGCACAATAGAACTGGCTAGTATCATCGAGAGGGTTGTGAAAAAAAGTAATAAAATCCATCCTGCTACGAAGGTTTTTCAGGCTCTACGTATCGAAGTTAATGATGAGCTTAGCGTACTTGAGGACGCTTTACCGAAGATTGTTACTAAGCTCACGCCAGGTGGCAGATTGGTGATTATTACCTTTCATTCACTCGAAGATCGGATCGTTAAACAGTACTTTAAATCACTTGTGACGCTAGAGCGTGATAACTTTGGACATGAAATTGGGGTTCCACAATTCAAATTAGTTACCAAACGTCCGATTAAAGGTTCGGTAGTAGACCGAAATAATCCCCGTAGCAGGAGTGCTAAGCTCCGCGCTATCGAGAAAATCAAACAAAAATAAAAAGGAGGCGAGTATGACATTAGTAGTCAAGAATCTTAGACCAAGAGCGGTCAAGCTAAAAGTCCGCGTCGTAAAATAATTCATTTGAGTACTGCTTGACTAGTAGAAATAATACATCAGCAGTACCTCAAGTAGGCTTGAATAGAACAATCATTCAAGCCTCGTCATCATAAAAACAAAAATCAAAGGAAAAATAAACATGACAACTTCAGCCGTGGCTATGCGCCGCAATCAGAATTTAACCCGTACTAGCACCAGTATACAGTCTGGCCCGTTGACGGTTAGTTTTATGTTTATTGCCCTGGTTATTTTATTATCTCTTTTGTATTTAAACCAAGTCACCAAGACATCTACCTTTAACTACAAAATTGCGAATCTGGATAGCAAGCACAAACAGCTCGAAGCTATGAAAGAAAAAATGCAAATTGATGCAGCCAGACTGCAGTCTCTCTCAAACGTGCGAGATTCCGCTGCAGTTGGTAAAATGGTAAATGTCGAGAGCGTAAGCTATGCTGATGCGCGATAGTTTATAACTTGATCTAAAACAAGAGGGTATTTTGGCTTTTACAGATAATTTGCGGGCCAGTCGCCGTATTACAATCATCACGGTATTTTTTGCTATCTGCTCGATGGCGGTTACAGCACGCTTATTTGAAGTTCAAGTCGTCAAAAGTCAGGAGTATATAGCCAAGGCTGACGCTCAACAAGAAAGAAAATTTCAGATCCCAGCAAAGCGTGGGCAAATTTATTTGAGTGAGAATAATGATCTTTATCCAATTGCCTTAAATCAGAGCTTAAAGATGCTTTATGTCGATCCCAAGTTTGTGCAAGACCCAGCCCAGTCAGCCCAAAAGCTATCTCAAGTTACTGGCCTTGACCAAGTCAAACTAGAAAAAATTTTAACTTTTGATGGCAAGAAACGCTATGAAGTCATAAAAGAAAAGGTCTCGGCTGAAGAGTCTGCCAAGATTCAAGCTCTTAGGTTGCAAGGCGTGGTGCTAGCGGACAAGGACTACCGTTATTATCCTGAGGCGAATTTGTTTTCGCATGTCTTAGGCTATGTCAACATCGATGGAGAGGGTCAATATGGTATCGAACAATACCTCAACGATGATTTGACAGGCCAGCCGGGCCAGGTTAAGGCAGTGACTGATAGCTTCGGTGTGCCAATCGTCAGTCAGGAAAACACCATCAATGACCCGAAGAATGGTAATAGCTATATCTTGACGATTGATCGTTCGATTCAAAATATTGCTGACCGTGCTCTAAAGGATGCAGTTGAGAAAAACAAAGCTGAATCGGGCAGTATCGTGGTAATGGATCCCAAAACGGGCGCCATTAAAGCACTGGTCAATTATCCTAACTTTGACCCCAATAATTATGCCAGCGTGAAGCCGGAAGATTATCGCCGTTTCATCAATAGTACCGTCTCAAATCAATTTGAACCGGGCTCTGGCTTTAAAGTTTTCACTATGTCAGCTGGTATTGATACGGGCAAGGTCAAAGCCGATACGACCTATAATGATACTGGTGAGGTTAAAGTGGCCGATCGCACCATCAAGAACGCTGAAAATCATAAGTTTGGTATTCAAACTATGACAGATGTCATTCAGAAGTCACTTAATACTGGCGTGGTTTTTGTCTTAAAGCAGCTTGGCGGTGATTCAAATAAAATTACCAGGGCTGGTAAAGAAATATTTTATAAATACATCAGAGACTTTGGTTTTGGTGAACGAACTGGTATCGAGCAGGCTGGTGAAGCTACGGGCAAGGTCAGGGATGCTAAAGCTTCAGATGTGGATTATGCTAATATGACTTTTGGCCAGGGCTTATCAACCACGACAATTCAGATGGTTCAGGCAGTCGGTGCGATTGCCAATGGCGGTACCATATACCAACCTTATTTGGTCGACAAGACTATCAATGCCGATCAAGATGTTGTGGATAATAAGCCAAAGGTAGTTAAGGATCGAGTTATTAGTAAGCAATCGGCTGCAATTGTCGCTTCGATGATGCAAAAAGTTGTTGAGCATGGTTCTGGCTATGCGACCAGGATTAAAGGTTATAACATTGCCGGTAAAACTGGAACAGCTCAGGTACCTCGGGCAGATGGACAGGGTTACGATGAGGATAAAAATATTGGTAGTTTTGTTGGTTTTGCTCCAACCGAAGATCCGAAGTTCGTCATGATGGTTAGGATTGACTATCCGCATGTCTCTGGCTTTGCTGAGAAAACTGCCGTACCGGCTTTTGCGATAGTAGCAAAAGAACTATTAAAGTATTATCAGATACCTCCTAGTAGCTAGTATGATAAAATAATTATATAAAATGACAGAAATCACCATAATTTCACAACTGATGCGTATCTTGCTTCTAGCTTTTTCTAGCTTCTTGCTGGCAATGTGCTTAACACCGGTTTATACCCACTTTGCTTACAAGCATAAGTGGTGGAAGCAGGTGCGTGATACCACTACAACGGGAGAAAAAGCACCGGTATTTTATAAGCTTCACGCCGCGAAGCACAAACGACATATTCCGACAATGGCCGGGCTTATTATGATAGTGGTGGTCTCAATTATTACACTTTTGTTCAACTGGAGTCGATCGCAAACCTACTTGCCGCTTTTCGGGTTGGTTTGCGCTGGAGCAGTTGGCTTGATCGATGACATTATAAATATTAGGGGTGATGGTAAAGGGGTGGCGGGTATGCGTGGTAAGATAAAATTTGGTTTGATTCTGACAATCGCGGTCGTTGGCGCTTTGTATTTCTACTTCAAGCTTGGCTATGACTTGCTGCACATTCCGGCGGTCGGCACATTTAGTATTGGCTGGCTTTATATGCCGCTCTTTGTCTTGGTGGTAATATGCACGGCTAATGCGGTTAATATTACAGACGGTCTCGACGGTTTGTCGGGAGGGCTTTTGGCGACAGCTTTTAGTGCTTTTGCAGTGATTGCTTTTGCTCAGGGTAATTTTGGTATCGCCACATTTTGTGCCACGGTTGTCGGTGCAGTATTGGCCTATACTTGGTTTAACATTTTTCCGGCTCGGTTTTTCATGGGTGATTCGGGGGCGTTTGCACTTGGTACGGCATTGGGTGTAATTGCGATGTTGACTGATTCAGCCTTAGTTTTACCGATCATCGGAGCTGTCTTTGTGGCTGAAGCTGGCTCCAGTGTCTTACAAATAGTCTCCAAAAAACTATTTAATCAAAAAATATTTTTGTCAGCTCCATTACATCATCATCTAGAAGCTAAAGGCTGGCCAGAGACTAAGGTCACTATGCGTCTGTGGATTATTGGTGCGGCTGTTGGTATCTTGGGTCTGATTATTGGTCTGATTGCACGCGGGTAGATCGTTTGAGAGCAAATCGCACCAGTACAAAAATTAATCAACCTCACCGGCCAGACTATATAATCGCAGTTTTTGTTATCACTTTAATTGCGATTGGGTTAGTTATGATCTATTCGACTGGGTCAATTGTCAGCTTTAATGTTACCGGTGGCTCATCGGATAAGAATACGTTTTTCTACACTCAGTTGATTAGTTTTTGTTTGGGTTTGGTTGCCTGGTATGGAGTAAGTAAGGTTGATTACCATAAGTGGCGCAAATGGGCTCCGTGGATATTTTATTGTTCACTGGTATTGATGTTTTTAGTGCTAATTCCTCAGTTTTCAATGGCTACCAAGGGTGCCACGAGGTGGCTGAAAATAGGTATTTTGCCAGGTTTCCAGCCGGTAGAATTTTTTAAGCTCGGCCTGGTGCTCTATTTGGCATCGTGGATCGAGAAAAATCGTGAGAATCTTGGCAAGATATCTACCGGCCTGATTCCATTTCTTATCATAATTGGTTTAATCTCCGTTCTGGTGATGGTTATCCAAAAAGATATGGGGAGTGCAGCGGTGCTTGTTGGTGCGGCATTGAGCATCTATTTTATCTCCGGTGTGCCACTTTGGATTTTCGGTGCGGGAGTAGCTTCGCTGCTCGCTGGTGCTACTATGATGGTAATGATATTTCCGTATAGATTAGCTCGGGTTTTGACATTCATCAACCACAAGGAAGATACTGCCGGTAGCGGCTATCATATAAATCAAGCTTTAATTGCATTAGGCAGCGGTGGCATTCTAGGCAAAGGGCTGGGCAAGACCCTGCAGGCTTATGGCTATTTACCAGAATCTACTAATGATTCGATTTTTGCTATTATCGGCGAAGAATTCGGGCTTTGGGGCGCAATGTTGGTTATAATGTTATTTAGCGGATTGGTTTATCGGGGCTTACGCATTAGCCGTCATGCTCCTGATGGATTTGGTAGATCGGTAGCAATTGGTATCACGGCATGGATTGGCTTCCAGGCACTGATTAATGTCGCTGCCATGCTCAACCTGATACCATTAACGGGCATTCCGTTGCCATTTATCAGCTACGGTGGCACCAGCTTGCTGGCCCTCTTGGCTGCAGTTGGTATCTTGCAGAATATATCAAAATTCACATATAAAGAGGCAATTCATGAGAGTAGCAGTATCAGGCGGGGGAACCGCCGGCCATATAGCGCCAATTCTGGCAATGCTCGAAGAGTTAAAATCGTACAATAAGTCAATAGAGATCTTATTTATTGGATCGGGAGGCTCGATTGAGAAAAAAATTCTTGAAGGGGTTGGTTTGCAGTACGTTCAAATTCCTGCCGGCAAGTTCAGGCGTTACAATCGCTCCATTATCCAGGCTGCTCTTGATGTCAAAACCAACTGGAAGAATACAAAAGATTTTTTTAGATTTAATGCCGGTATTTTGAAAGCGCACAAGATCTTGCGTAAGTTTGATCCGGACGTTGTTTTTGTCAAAGGGGGCTTTGTCGGCTTACCGGTTGGGATTGCTGCCCGACGCCTGAAGCTGCCACTAGTGATTCATGAATCAGATTTGTCCTTTGGGATGACAAACCAATTTTTAGCCAAATTTGCAGACAAAATTGCCGTTGGCTTTCCGCTTGAATTTTATCGCCAATTACCACACAAAAATCTAGTTTATACAGGTTCACCCATACCGCGCAGCAGTCTCGTTGGAGATAAGAAGTCTGCCAAGTTGTATTTTAAGATAACAGAAGAAAAACCGAACATATTTATTACTGGTGGTTCACAAGGGGCTCAGCCTATCAATAAGGTTATCTTCGATAGTTTAGAGCTACTGGCCAGGAATTATAATCTTATTCATCAGACAGGGGAGGGTGACATTGAGCGGGCCAGATTTCTGGCTAGTCGCTTGAAGCCAGCGGAGAAGAAGTCGTATCGACCTTATAGCTTTCTAAAAACCGAAATGGGCTTGGCTTACGCGCTTGCCGATATCGTAATCTCGAGAGCTGGAGCTAATGCACTGATCAATCTGGCAGCTTGGCGTAAGCCGTCTATCATTATCCCATTACCGAGCTCTGCCCAGGATCATCAATCCGAAAACGCCCGTTTATTGGCCCGGGCTGGTGCTATTAGGATGATGCCACAGGCAAATTTAACAGGTCTGCGATTGGCCTCAGAGATCGATGGAATTTTAAAAAATAAAGAAGCCCAGGCTTATTTGGCTGAAGGCATTCACAAATTCTACAATCAAGATGCAGCGGGTGATCTGGCCAAAGTGATTTATGATGTTGGTACGGGCCAGGGGAGCAAAACGCATTGAGGGGCCGCAATGTACGTAAGCCATCTCGAATAGCAACCGCACCGGTCTATCGCACCAGGTATACAGAGCCCAAAAAACCGATTCAAATTCGCAATATTGTGCGACCCATATTTTATGTTTTTATTGTCAGCTTAGTCTTTTGGTGGATATTTTTGTCGGGATTTTTTACGGTCAAACAAATTGATGTAAAAGGGAATCGAACGGTCTCAGGTAGAGAAGTTGCGGAGCAATTAACAAATATTATGAATAGCTCGATATTGGGTAAAAATATCATTTTTATAAATACTAATAAACTGGCGGCCCAATTTGCAGATAAGCATCCCCAGCTAAGTGGCATTAAGATTAAAAAGAAGTTCTTAAACAAGATCGAGATTAGTCTAACAGAACGACAGGCGTCTCTAATTTGGAAGACAGGCAATAACCAATTTGTTTTAAGCGAGGATGGTCGGGCATACAGTCAATGGAGCGGGGGGAGTACAAATCTACTGATCGTGACAGATGGTGCTAATCTGCCAGTTACAATTGGCCAACAGGTGGTACCAGCGAGTTTTATTGTTTTCACGCGCCAGCTGATTTCACGGCTGAACGAACAAAAAATTGCCTACAGCGGTATATCTGTTCCTGAAACCACCAGCGAGGTATATATCACAACTAAAGATGGCTACATCTTAAAATTGGATACGACTAGATCGGTTGATGATCAGATAGCAGACCTAAAGGCAGTGATAGCATTACTGGCTAAACAAAAGAATAAGCCAAAAGAATATATCGATTTAAGGATATCAGGTAAAGTCTTCTATAAATAAGAACAATTTATTTAAAAAAATCATTTTGCACTACTTTTAAGTTCGGTATTTGTTTAACGGATAGTTTTAAACGGCGGAATCCTCTCGCGCTCAATAAAAAAAATGATGAGTTAGAGTGCCAAATAGGCGACAAAACTAAAAAATTTTATATAAATTAAAACATAAATTTATATAGCAAAACTTAATGTTATTTAATAGCACAAGCATGTTAATGCCTTTTAGTGGTGGTCTAATTTCATCGCAGGCATGCCTATGCTATAGATAGCTTATATCTGTCTATTACAGGAGTGTGTAGCGGCTTGAGTATTAACCATTTTGGTATATTTATACCTGCATGTGATAATAATACAGTGTCGCAAAATATACATTGTACGACGCTAACATCTATTATTTATCAAATGTGGCAAAAACACTACAGCACTATTACTTTTGCTTATACTCGCTATTTTTCTACACGTTCATGTGGCTTAGCTGGTTGTCTGGCTTTATGGTGTTTTCTTTTGTGTCCAGCATCATTTGGAGAAGATTTTTTCAGTTGCTGACTATAGATTTTAGGCTCAATTCCAGAAATGTTTGGTTTTTGTACAACTGTAGGGATGAGTGGTTGTTCTCCTAGCTCTACCTGATTATCATCAGATTTTGATTGTTCGGCCTTAAATCCAGACCATTTAGATATTTCTGCCTCCACCTCGGACTTAGTTTTACTATAGTGGGATCTAGATGTTTGAACGATACTATCTGTTAAATCCCTATGAGGTGCTGGCATCGGTAAAGTTTTAGCTGAAAACGGGATAGATGTTTGGCCATCAATACTCATCGAGACATAGATATTTTGTATGTTGAGGTTGACCAAGTCATTAGACTCAAATGTCGGTTCAAAATATTTAGTTAGGAAGGTGGCATCGGCTGCACCAATCCTAAAGCTAACCATCGAGCCGACATTACCAAAGACAGCTTCTCTAACCTCTTCGGGCATTTGCCCGACGTATTGGTTGGCAACAGTCAGGAATAGTCCATACTTCCTGGCCTCACTTAGGATGACAGCGAACGATTCGGTGGCGAAGTTCTGGAATTCATCGACGTAAAGGTAAAATGATCGTCTCTCATCAAAGCTGATATTAGCCCTACTCATGGCTGCAAGTTGAATCTTGGTAATGACTAAAGCACCCAAGATCGAAGCATTGTCCTCGCCCAGTCTGCCGCGAGATAAGTCGACAATCAGGATTTTACCTTGATCCATGATCTGGCGGATATCAAAGCTTGATTTAACTTGGCCAAGTACATTTCTAATGAGAGGATTGGCTGTGAAAGCCCCTACCTTATTGAGGACTGGTGCAACCGCTTCTGAGGCGAATTTATCATTCCAGCTAGCAAACTCATTCACCCAAAAAGCTTTTACCACCGGGTCAGTTACACTTCCTACGACCTGCTTACGGTACCCCTTATCGGTCAGCATGCGGGTGATGCCGAGCATGGTTGCATCCGGTGTCTCTAGGAGTGCTAAGAGTGTAAAACGCAAAATGTGTTCTAAACGCGGACCCCATGAGTCGGCAAACATTTTCTTTAACACGCCGACGATCTCCGAAGCAATCGAAGCTCGCATATTGGGATCGCTGTTTTCCATCGGGTTAAATGATATCGGAAAGTCTAAATCAGACGGGTTGAAATATATCACATCGTCAACCCGATGTTCGGGTATATATTTCATGACATCCTGAGCATAGTCACCGTGCGGATCAACCACCGCGAAGCCGTGATCATGGTATATGTCTGACAAGGTTAATAGCTGGAGTAAAAATGATTTACCAACACCCGACTTACCGATAATGTAGAGATGCCGTTTGCGGTCTTCTCTTTTGATGCCAAACTTGACATTCCCCTGTCTAAATGTAGTCGTACCAATTAAACTAATATCCTCCGCTCTGGTATTTTCGCCCGTCGGTAAATTCGTCGGCGGCTCCCCTACTTTAGTGGTCGTCCAGGCTATATTTGGCGTCTCAACTGAGATATGTGGTAGGTGCCAGAGGCTAGCTAACTCTTCAATATTGAGAACGAAACCAGGATCGTCGAAAAGCCTAGCCCGGTATTCATCCAAGCTGTCAGGTTTATTGTCTATCCCCTTACCGATAAAACCATTCAGGTTGATGGTATTAAATTGTTTAAAACCTCCGACCAATGCTTGCAGACGTTGTTTGGCTACATTCCCATCGGTACCAATATAGGTTGTTCGTATTTTGACCGCATAGCCTAGCTTCTGGGCCTTAGTTTCGATGGCGGTGTTGACGGTGGTTTGGCCGGTTGGCAGTTCTTTCTTGTCCTCCTTCTTCTTATCCTCCGGCTTGGCCGGGCCAACGAAGGCAGCTTTGGCGAGCATGCCGAGTAGTCTAAATGGCAAGATTAAAATTTTCTTTTCCCAATTATCAAATAGATTAGTTCGACCGCCATTTTTGATCGATTCGATATAGCTATGCGATCGAGCGTGCCAACTGTCATCGACTGGTCTAATTAATATCTGTAGCCACATTTCCTCACTACCTTCTAGAGTGGCAAGAGCGGTCGTAATGCCTGCGAGAGGGTCTACCTCAAAAGTAGGAAATGTTCGAATTGGAAAAATTTCATCTTTCGAGAGAGCTATTTCAGTCGTATAACCTTCTCGATCATTAAGGTCTTGCTTGGCATAATCATCATCCATCTGATTGATCTGGACTGTTGGATATTGAGCATAAATTTGGCTCTCAACGTAGCCTTTGAGTGCTTTGGGTAGCCAAACATAAAAATTTATCAGATTTTTTTCAGCTGCAATCTCAAAGCTAATATGGTCTTGCAGACTACCTTCTGAGGTAATCTGACTCTTGGGTTTTAAAATATTGTGCAAACTGGCAAATAACTGCTCGGCTGAAAGCTCTTTTTTTTCATTGTCCTTTGGTACGACAATATGCAGTATAATATGCTCACTACTGGTGACGTAGCGGACGCGCCGCCTGTTTTGCCAAATTTGCCAAGCAAAATAAGCTGCTACAAGTGTCCAGCCCCAATATTTAAAGAGTACTGTACCTATTAATGACAGAATTAGTCCTAGTACGTTTAGAATTATGTCCATATTATAGTTGCTTTTTTGCCCTCTCTATTGTCTAGATCGATGCTACTTACTTAAGTCAAACCTTAGCTTTGTTTGAGCTGATAAGTTGCTTTACTGATGCGTTCGAATTGAGGCTTTTCTTGTAGGTTAAGTGCGATGGTTGTGACTTTTACCTGACGACGAGCTAATACCCGACGAACGATTTCGTCCTTTGTGAGCGGAGATTCTTCTTTCAATATACTCTCTATAATATCAGCAACAGTGCCGGCTTGGTAGCCCCATTCTGCTAAGGCGTATATGCCGCGTCCGATTAGGACAAATCTTTTATCCTTAATTAGTTCATTGTGGACGGCTTGCGTGGTGACTTTTTTGGGATTTGCTTCAACTTGACTAATTTTCTTTGCAATTTGAGAAAAATGCATCGGTTTGTGAGATTTATTTAAGACCAAATAAACTTTATCTCGAATACTTTTTGGATTAACTTCAGGCCATTGGGCTAAGCCCCACATCGAGTCTAACTCAGAGATGAGATTAGAACTAATCGCAAGCTGCCTTAATGCAGTTGATTTGTGCGGACCATCGATTTTTTTGGCGAAATTGTCAAAGACATCGGGTTGTCCATAGGTCTTGATGGCTGTTATTAGTTTTTCATGCAAAAGAGCAACATCACTTGGATTATACATCTCGCCCAATACCACAATTGTGTCATGGTTGTCATTTCGATCGATTAGATTAAATCCGGGATCTAGCTTGATTAGGAAGCTTAATTTGGCCTTATTATCAGGGTAAATCTTAAGTTTATTAGACAAATCTTCAAATGTAATAATACCACCTTCATCGGTCAGAACTTCAGTAATTTTTTGATTGAGCTGGTTATTAAAGGACTGCTCTTTTTGGATCCGACTCATAGCCGCTTTCTCGATTTGGCGAACGCGTTCTCGGGTGATACCAAGTTGAGTTCCAATTTGCTCTAGCGTATAAGAATTAGCAACATCAATACCATGTCGCTTAATTAGAATATCCCGATCTCGATCCTTCTTGAGGTAGTTCAAAGAATCTTGAATCAGGTCATCTAAGTTTTCTAGCTGTTGTATTTGAGTAGTATTTTGCTGCATGAATATTGTTGGCCTAGGGCACTTTATGAGTAGAGTTATATACCGATAAATTATATCATCTAAGTGCTATTTGGTCAACAAATTCTGGCAGTATGAATTAATGATTTTGTTGGTTAGGTTTTGTCCATGTTGCATAATCACAATCTGGATAACGACTACAACCGTAAAATTTACGACCCTTTTTGGTTTTTTTCTCAACCACTTCACCATCTTGACATTTCGGACAGGCCAGACCAATAGATTTGACAATTGGCTTGGTATTTTTACATTCGGGCCAGCCAGAACAGGCCAAAAATTGACCAAATCTGCCAGATTTTATGACCATTGGCTTACCACATAGCTCGCATTTTTCATCTGTCATAATGACTGGTATTTTAACGCGTTCGATAGAGTCTGTCTTTTCTTGGACTAATTTTTCCATAGGCGTGTAAAAATCTCTAACCACCGGTTGCCAGCTTTCTTTACCATCTGCGATATCGTCTAATTTATCCTCCATTTGGGCAGTAAATTCAGGCTCGGTCACAAATTCGAAGTTTTGACTCAATAAATCACTGACAATTATGCCGATTGATTGAGGAATCAGTCGCTTCTCTTCGCTAACGACATAGCCTCGACTTTGAATGGTAGAAATTGTTGGGGCATAGGTGCTTGGTCGACCAACTCCCTCTGACTCAAGTTTTTTAACCAGGCTGGCTTCGGAGTAGCGAGCTGGTGGCTGGGTGAAATGTTGTTCTGTGCGAACAGACTCGAGGTTGAGAGATTCATTTTTGGTTAATTCTGGTAAAATTTGTGGCTCATTCTTTTTACTATTGCCCCAGACCTTCGTAAAGCCATCAAAAAGCACGATTCGACCGGTTGATCGCAAGGTATATTGCCCGGCTACTACATCGATGCCGTTTTGCTGGTAATGCGCCTCATTCATTTGTGATGCGACAGCTCTTTGCCATATTAGTCGGTAGAGCTTCAATTCATCACTCTTTAGGCTGCTCTCAAGCGACTGGGGGCTTTTGAAGAAGTCAGTTGGTCTAATGGCTTCATGGGCCTCTTGGGCACCTTTTGATTTCTTCTTATAAAATCGTGGCTTAGTTGGCAGATAGTTGTCGCCGTATTGTTTTTTGATAAGCTTTCTAACCTGTTCCATTGCAATATCACTAATATTGGTTGAGTCTGTTCGCATATAACTAATTAGGCCACCCTCATAGAGCTTCTGAGCTATGCTCATTGTTCTGCGTGTGTCATAGCCGAGTCTGGAATACGCTGATTGTTGCAAGGTGGAAGTAATAAATGGTGGTAGCGGGCTTTTTCGGCTTTCCTTTGAATCTATCGATGAGACCACATAGCTGGCTTTTTTCAGATCAGCTTCAATGTCTTTAGCATCATTTTCAGTCCTTACGACCGCCTTTTTGTTGTCGATTTTGGTTAGTTCGGCCGCAAAAACTTCGCTTTTAGCTGTTTTTAAGTCAGAAAAGATTTGCCAGTATTCTTCTGCTTTAAAAGCTTCTATTTCGCGTTCACGATCGACGATAAATTTTAATGCCACTGATTGTACTCGTCCAGCGGACAGACCATATCTAATTTTTTTCCAAAGCACTGGTGACAGACTGTATCCGACCAGTCGGTCTAAGATTCGTCGGGCTTGCTGAGCGTCCACTAAGTTTTGGTTAAGCTTTCTTGGATGGGTAATCGCCGCCTTGATGGCTGACTCAGTAATTTCTGAGAAAGTGATTCGTTTGACTGTTTGCTCGGAAGTTGGCGGAACGGCCTGGATGATATGCCAAGCAATTGCTTCCCCTTCTCTGTCAAGGTCAGTGGCCAGATAAATGGTTTGGGCCTGGTGGATTTGTTTCTTGAGCTCATTAATTCTTTTGGCGCTACCACGCGGTATCATATATTCTGGCGTAAAATTATGATCGACATCAATGCCGAGCTTGGACTTGGGTAAGTCGCGAACATGGCCAAAACTAGCCACCACTTGGTAGTCCTTACCAAGATAGCCTTCAATGGTGGCAGCCTTTGCGGGACTTTCTACTATTACAAGATTTTTAGACATATACTCCTAGTATGCTAATGGTTATGTTTGTTTAGCGCAAGTCATATATATTTGTTTTAAAAAAGACACATGGCGCGCAAAGTCAGACTTTAGCAATCTTTAGCTATTTTGTCAAAAAGCTATCTGATAATCCATGTGCCACCACCAATATTGCGGATCTTGCCTGTAATTTCCATCAGTGAAATCAGATGAGCAAACTGAGCTGCCTCCATGCCAGTTTGCTCGATGAGAGCTTGATTAGAGCTTACTCCACGATCAATTAAACCAATGATAGTCTCCTCCTCAATAGAATCGGCTTTGATTGGCTTGGTGGTGAGCTTGGGGCTAACCAATCCGAGCTGGGTAAGGACATCAATACCACTCGTTACAGCGATCGCACCCATCTTAATTAGGTCATTTGGACCGCAGCTTCTGGGACTAAAAATATTACCAGGCACAGCCATAACCTGCCTATTTTCCTGCAAGGCAAAATTAGCAGTGATCAGCGAACCACTTTTACTCTCTGCCTCAGTTACAATTGTGGCTAGACTCATCCCGGCAATTATTCTATTGCGGGCAGGAAAATGAGATTTAAATGGCTGCACACCAATGTCATATTCTGAGATGAGGCAGCCGCCACTAGCGACAATATTTTGAGCCAGAGGCTTATTGATTGAAGGATAGATTGTATCCAACCCACATCCAAGTACAGCAATAGTCACGCCACCGGCATCGATGGCGGCCTGATGGGCAACCGCATCAATGCCAAGTGCTAGGCCGCTGACAATTACCAGCCCAGCTTTTGCCAGGTCATGACTCAATCTATAGGTAGCTTGCTTGCCGTAATCGGACATCTTTCTGGTGCCAACGATTGCGACCATGGGTAAGTCAGGCAACTTCCCAACAATATGTAGCTCTTTCGGCGGCTGGGCAATTTCCGCTAAAAGCGATGGATATTGGTTGCTATTTTTACTAATACGTTTCATTGTTAGGTTCTTTTTTAGGTGGTCTTAGTGGCAAAATTGAAGACTTATTTATTCTTTTAATAAATGTAATAGCTTAAAAAGTATTGACAAATATTACAACTAATGTTACTATACATAAGCCTTTTTTTGAAGGTGGAAATCTGTCTCGCGAGGTTTAACCTAAATCTCACCCTCCTTTAGGTTTACTCGAGGGGCAGATTCCCCCCTTTAATGACCACGGTTTATAGAATATTTAAGAAACCGGCAAACTCCCGTATGGGTGGCATTAGAGGGTGTTTAAAAACAGACCAGCTAGACTAACCAGGCTGGTCTGTTTCTATTTTGTACGGTATTACACCGATTTGCAAGCTAAACTGCAATCCTAATCAATCAATTGATATGAGGTGTGCTTGGGTTCTCCGTTAATCCCATCAATTATCTTCTCTGCTACCTGACTGCAGATAGTGTCTAAATGCTTCTTTTCAATATCAGTAAATTGACTTAGGACAAATTTTTCACTGGTGACTTTTGAGCTGAATTTATTGTGAATGCCAACCCGAAAGCGAATATAATCCTCTCCAATTGCTTGAGAGATTGATTTAATGCCATTATGGCCGGCCGAACCGCCTCCTTTACGAATCCGCATTTGACCAAATTCTAGGGCCAGTTCGTCGTGAACAATCCAGATATCTTCGGCAGATATCTTATAGAAATTTGCCACTAGTCCGACGGCCTGGCCAGAGTTATTCATAAATGTTGATGGTTTGAAAAGGATTATTTTCTGGTTTGATTTACTAGTTTCTGTGATCTGGCCGATAAATTTTGGACTGTTGGCAAACTTCAGTATAGCCAGCTCCGATGCCAGCCTATCCAAAATCAAATACCCAAGATTGTGACGCGTATTGATATACTCTTGACCTGGATTGCCCAGACCTACTATCAATTTCATAGTTGGCTTTGCTCGTCTACTAAACTATTTATTCTTACATTCTATTATAATTGGAGTGCCGCTATATTCATACGCTTTGCGGAGCTGGTTTTCAATATAGCGCAAGTACGAAAAGTGAATTTGCTCCGGATAGCTGGAAAATAAACTAAAAATCGGCGGCTTGGTGCCCTTTTGAACAGCATATTTCAGCTTTGGTCGCTTGCCTTTTAAGCCGGCTGGGGGCTGTTTAGCAACTGCTTCTGCAATAATATTATTGAGTAACTTGGTAGGTATTTGTGTTTGACGATTCAATTCGACTTGTGTAATTATATCCAGTAATTTATCGTTGTTTTGACCGGTTTTGGCTGATGAAAAAATTAATGGTGCCCACCACACAAATTGATAGTTGGCCGTAATCAGTCTGGTCAGGCGAGCCATTGATTTATCATCCTTGTTATAAAATGCGTCCCACTTGCTAACCACTAGGATTAGGCCTTTGCCAGCTTCTTTGACTAGACCAGCAATTTTTTGATCTTGGCTGGTAAGCGGCTCATTAACATCTATTAAAAGCAGGCAAACGTCACTATCATTAATAGCTTTTGATGTCCTAAGACTCGAAAAATACTCGATATCCCGACCTATTTTACCGGGTCGGCGCAGACCGGCCGTATCAGCAAATTCAATTATTTGTCCATTGTGTTCGACTGCACCATAATTAACGTCTCGAGTGGTGCCTGCAACCGGCCCAGTAATTGCTAAGCGCTGTCCAGACAAGCTATTGAGCAAGCTAGATTTGCCGACATTCGGCCGGCCTAGAATGGCAACCTTGAGTTTAGTTAGATGCTCGATCTTTTGACCGGCTGGCAGATAATCAGTGATTTGGTCTAATAGGTCGCCCGAGCCAGTTCCAGAGATAGCAGCAATGGTTTGAATTTGTTTAATGCCAAGCTGAGAAAAATATTTAGCTGGCTGCAATTTTTTCGCTTGATCGGCTTTATTTACGGCTAATATACAAGGTTTTTTACTTTTTAGCGATTGACGAGCTAATCCGCGATCGTATTCGTTTAAAGTGGCCGTACCGTCAATGACTAAAACGATGACATCGGCTAGATCTAGGGCGTGATCTATGAGCCTGACCGCCTCTTTGATGAGAGGGTCGTTACTCTTATTAAGGCCGGCCGTGTCGATAAGCTCAAACTGCTTGTCACGCCATTTGACCGTAGTGTAAACCAAATCGCGAGTTGTATTGGCAATATCTGAGATGATTGCTTGCTTAGCACCTGCTAGACGATTAAATAAGGTTGATTTACCAACATTAGGTTGGCCAATAATTACTACTTTGAGGGATTTTTGATTCATATTATTTCCAGGTGTGATTTGCAAACGCCCAGTCTAACATATTTTTACTCTCTTGAAAACGGTCTGGGCTGTTTAAAACTACAGCCAGAAGCTGATGATTATCCTTTTGAGCAAATGAAATCAGGGTTTGGCCAGCCTCGGTGGTAAAACCGGTTTTAATACCGTGGATGTAGTTATAACCGAGCAGTTTGTTTGTATTAGTTAGGACATATTCTTTGCCGTCTTTATTCTTGGCGGTATAGCTTGGTGTATCAACGATTTTTCTAAAATCATCATTTTGCATTAAGATGGTGGCAAGAGTGATTAGATCAGACGCGCTTGAATAGTGATTATTTTCGTCGAGTCCAGTCGGGTTGACGAAATGAGTATTTTTCAGACCCCATAATTTGGCTTGATTATTCATTTTGGTGATAAATTTACCTCTTGAGCCAGTATCCCAGGTGGCTAGGGATTCAGCCATATCATTTGCAGATGATATAAGCATGGCCCGCAAGGCTTCGTCCAAGCTAAATTTCTCACCGGCCTTTAATCCCACCTGCTCGCCATCAGTCGGTAATGATATTACTTTGGGGATTGTGATAGTTTCATTTAATTGATGGCCATTTAGTATAACTAAGGCTGTAGCAATTTTTGTAATTGATGCAATTGGCATTTTTTCATCAGCTTTTTTTTGATATAGAAATTGAGCCGAGTCAAGATCATAAACAGCCGCTGCTTTTGCCGCCGCTTCGTAGCTGACGGCCGATTCATTCCGATATGGAAAAGCTTTATATGCTAAGCCCGGCTTGTTGGCCGGCTGTAGGCTGTTGTTCTGATTTGTTTGAATGACACGCTCAGCTATCTGCTTGTGCAAGCGGCTAAAAATATTGCCGTTTGGTAATAAAGCAGCCAGTAGAGTTAGTACGATGGCGTATTGACTGATCAGCTGATTCATGCTGGTTTTTCCATTTCAATAAACTTGTGCTTACCTATAGCTAAGGTGCCGATTTTATAGTTATCAATCCTGACTCGTTCAAGTTTAGTGATAGTGTGGTCAATTGCTTCAAAACTTCGCCTAATTTGTCGATTGCGGCCGGTAGTTAAGACAAGCCTGAGGGTATTTGAATTAATTTTTTTAACAAGTTTAAAATAACTCATGCCATCATCTAGCTTGATTCCGCTCCTTAGCCTACTGATGTCATGTTGGCTTAATGGCGTGACGGTGGAGACAATATATTCTTTTTCTTTCGCACTAGACGGGTGGCTCATTTGCTGTACAAAATAGCCGTTAGAACTAAGAATCATCAGTCCCTGGCTATCTTTGTCTAGTCTACCAGCGCACTTAAGTCGTGAAAATTTTTTTGGTAGCAATTGGTAAATTGTCTCTTGGGATCCTTGGGCTTTGTGAGTACAAACGTAACCTTTTGGTTTATTAAAGACGATTGCTATATCATTTTCCAGGCGACCGAGCTTGCCTTGGGCTTTAATGCTATCACTCTGAGACACTTTGGTCGTCAGTGCCGTGACTATTTGGCCGTTAATACTAACTTGCCCTTGCTTGATGAGTTCATCGGCCGATCTTCTGGAATTTGCCAGACTCAACTCAACCAGTCGCTTATTAAGCCTAATTAGGTTTGGCTGACTCATTGCAACTTCGGCAGCTGTTTAATTGATGCTAGACCGAGAGCAGTCAGTAACTTTCCAGTTGTCTTATAGACTATCTGTGTTTTACTGGCATTTTGAATTTCAATGATTAGTTTGCGAGCTAATAGACCCTTGATGCTTTGATCACTCGAAACACCCCTAATTTGCTCTATTTGTGATTTAGAGACTGGCTGATTGTATGCAACAATGGCCAACACCTCAAGGGCGGCTTGAGACAATGTTGGTGCGGTTTTATGCTGAAATAATTGGACATCTTGAGCAAATCTACTAGATACTGCGAGCTGGTAGGATGTAGTGTGCTCGATTAGCTCCAAACCGCTATCAGTTAAATATTTTTTTAATTTTTTCAGACAATCTCTGATATCAGATTCTCTCATTTTAGTATTTTTTTGCAAATCGCTAATATCCACAAAACCAGGCTGACTAAAGAGGATGGCTTGTAGTTTGGCTACGTCGTCAGGCATTTGTTGGCTCTTAAAATAAACTGCTCGTACTTACCAGTACTTTGCTTGATGATCAAAATACGGCCAGACTTGTGTAGCTCCAAGATGGCTAAAAAATACAGTACAGCCTCATGGGTGTTTTGGGTGTTATTTATAACCTCGGTCATATCGCAAGTACCTGACTGCAGTAGCTTTAATTCAAGCTTTTTAATGACCTGGTCAATTCTAATCTTTTGCTCAATCATCTCCCACTGAACATGTGGTTGACGGTTGCGGACATCACTTAGGCACTTTTGGTAGGCTGAGCTTATTAAATCTACTGTTAAGTTGGTTGGTGTTAGGTCTTGATTGGTAGAGTTCTTTAGACGTGGCCTTGGAATAGCTGGATTTTTGGATAATATTGCAAATTCTCGAGCCATGTTGCGGAATATGCGATAGGTTTTAAGCTGCTCAGTAAGATCTAGGGCTTCATCTTCTTCGTCTAGCGTGTCCTTGTCTGACAAAAGAACTTGTGATTTGATCCTGACTAGCTTACTTGCAATCTCAACAAACCAATTTAACTCTTCTGGCTCGAGGTCTAGCTGGCTCATCTGGGCTAAGTAATCGTTGGTTACTTTACTGATCGCAATATCGGTAATATCTAGTTGTTCGCGCTCTATAAAACGCAAAAGCAGCTCCAATGGTCCTTCAAAATTTGCTAATAATACTGTGTAGCTCATATTGCCCTCCAGGAGAAACTATTTTTTTGGTGATTGCTTTGCCACATTGATGCCCAGCTCATGTAATTGCTCTGGGTTGGCGGCTGATGGCGCATCTAGCATTAAGTCGCGCATATCGCCGGTTTTCGGAAAAGCCACCACATCTCTAATTGACGGCGTTTTCATCAGTAGCATAATAATTCGATCAAGGCCGGGCGCTAAGCCACCGTGTGGCGGAGCACCATATTCGAAGGCCTTTAAGAACTGCCCAAATCTATCGGTAATTTGATCGTCAGTCATACCCATCAATTTAAATATTTTGCGTTGCAATTTTGGATCGTGTATGCGCAAGCCCCCGCTTGATAGTTCAAAACCATTTAAGACCAAGTCATAGCTGTAAGCTCTAATTTTCAGTAAATCTTCTGGATTTTTACTGTCCAGTAATTTTAGGTCTTCGTCTCGCGGTCTGGCAAATGGATTGTGGGCAAAAGTAATGTCTCCCTCACTGTTTCGTTCGAAGACCGGAAAGTCAACGATCCAAACAAAGGCCAGCTCGTTGTCGTCTTGCTGATTTTTTCTCAGGTCTGGCTTATCGGTTTGGTATTTTTGAATGGCTTCGTCATAAGTCAAGCGAGGAAATTCATCTGGCAATTTCTTGTCTGGCAGCAGCTCTTTAATGACGCTTTTAAACATTGCTTCGGTCAGCTCGAGGATTTCGTCTTGAGTAACAAAGCTCATCTCGATATCAAGTTGTGTGAACTCGGGCTGGCGATCAAGCCGCAGGTCTTCGTCGCGAAAACAACGGGCGATTTGATAATATCTTTCAAACCCGGCAATCATGAGAAGCTGTTTAAACTGTTGAGGAGCTTGGGGTAAGGCATAAAATTTACCAGAATTTAATCGTGAAGGCACTAAGAAGTCTCGTGACCCCTCAGGGCTGCTTTTTGTCAAGATTGGCGTTTCGATCTCGATAAAACCAACTTTATCTAGGTAGTTTCTAATTGATTTTACAAATTTATGCCGAAAATGCATAATCTCTTGCATGCGGCGGGAGCGCAAATCCAAATAGCGATACTGCATTCTAGTTTCTTCGCCGACTGTATGATGCTCATCCTCTACCTCAAAGGGCGGAGTTTGGGCTGAATTGACGATGATAATCTCATCAGCCACCAACTCAATTTTACCAGTCGACATGTTGGGATTGGCTAGTTTCTGAGGGCGTTGTTGGACATGACCATTGATTTCGACAACGAATTCAGGTCTTATTGTGGCAATAGCTTCGGTTTGTTTACTTTGTTCGTTTTTAAATACTACCTGAACTCTATCGGTGTGATCACGTACTTCAAGAAACAACAGCTTGCCATGGTCACGCCTGACACTGACCCAACCGTTGATTTTAACTCTGTCCCCTGTTTGATTAACTAAGTCTCTAATATAAGAACGTTTCATTGGGTGTAATTATACCAGAGAAACTCATAAAATCAGAGTGTCGCTTGTAAGTTTATGTAAAAATATCTTACTAGTTGGTCGGATTTAGTTTGATGCTGGAGGTGTGTCGTCACTCACTACGGGCGGCTTATCGCTAGTTTGAGCGGTTGAGTTGGCTGCACCAGACAGTACACGTTTGACCGTGACTACAACATCTTCAAGAGTTACTTGTGATTTGACTAAGTATTGATCTACGCCGAGTTTTTCGCCTCTTTGGCGATCCTCTGGCGACGATAATGCCGTCATCATAATGACTTTGGTCTTGGCGGTTTCTGGCGTCGAACGAATAATATCAAGCACATCAAAGCCTGAAATGCGAGGCATCATGACATCTAGTACGATTAGGTCGGGCTTCTCCTTGACTGCGGCGGCCAGTGCTTCCTCGCCATTGCCTGCTACTACCAAATTAAAACCTTCTGCTTGGAATCTCGCAAAATAGACATCACGCAGGTTGACGTCGTCTTCAACTAATAAAATTTTTGCCATTACACCTTCCTTGTTTTATGAATATTGTAATCTCAAATAGCCCAATGATGCAAGTTATTTGACTAGCGGCAGCGAAAAATTAAATTTGCTACCCTTGCCAACTTGGCTTTCGACCCAAATGCGCCCGCCATAGGTTTCGATTAAACTGCGAGCGATATAGAGGCCAAGCCCGGTACCGCCGATCTCTCGAGTCATTGAGCTATTGACACGATAGAATTTTTGAAATAAATGTTTTTGGTCTTCAGCTGAAATTCCAGCACCGGTGTCAGCCACTGAGACAGTGACACTTTGCCGATTACCACTTAGATAGACATCAACCCCTCCTGTGGCGGTGTATTTGATCGCGTTATCAATCAAATTTGAAACCACCTCTCGAAGTCTTTCAGGGTCAGCACTGACCTTATATGTAGGGGCAAGTACTAATTGATTTTTCATGCTAGTCTCTCCGATATGGGTATGCAAGACTAAATTCTTGCGTTTAGCAATAATTTCCATTTCTGAGGCAATTTGAGTGATCAACTCGCTTAGATTAAAGACTTGTCGATTGTCTACTAATCGCTTATCTTCTATCTTGGTAACACTCAAGAGGTCTTGGAATAATTTGCCCAGATGCAAGGCAGAGTTATGTGCTTTTGAGATAAAGTTTCTTGCTCTCTCGTCGACTGTTGCTAAATTAGGATTGATGGCCATTGATAGATAGCCCTCAATGGCTGCTACAGGAGTACGCATCTCGTGACTAGCAGTTGATACAAATTCATTACGCTCACGCTGAACGGCTTTCTGCTCGGAGATATCATGAAATACAGCGACCGCACCTTCGATTTGTTGACGTATGTTATAGGTCGGTGCAATTGAGATTGAGAACGAGATTTTTTGATTGTTTTTATCGAGCATATAAAAATCATCTCTACTTGTGTGCTTGTTTTCTTTTAATACCATCATAAATGGATCGGTCAGATTATTGATTTCTTGGTCTTTAGCATCTTTTAGCTTAAAAATAGTATTGTATTGTATACCAAGAGCACTATTGATGTCCCAACCGGTCAGTCTCTCAGCTGCTTGATTAAATAATACAATTTTAAGATTTTTATCAACACCAACTACAGCATCATCGATGGCACTCATCATGAGTTGTTCTTTAACTTCAGCTGTATCCAATTGGCTGATAAGCTTTTCGGCAATGCTAATATCTTTGCGGTAGTTATCAATTAGAATACTAATGACAAAACTGAGCGCGGTCGCAGTGACAGTTAAAATCCAGACTGTAATACTACCGAGATGGTTGGTATGAGTGGTGAATGTGAGACCAGCTGCAATCAGGTAGTAAAGCAAAGTCAGTGTAGTAGCGAGAAAGCAAACGCGCCGTGATAGTAGGCCGGCAATAATTACGACCGTAAACCAGCGCACGAAATATTGGCTAGCCAATCCCCCATCGGCGAACGTTAAAATCATTAGAACTAAAGAGATAGTGAGCGCAACTGAAAAAACCGCCATTGGCCGGTCGCGAGATTTTAATTTAGGCCAAATTATTAAGTTGTAGATCAGTCCAATAACCGACAGTCCTATTGCAGAGAATTTAATTATCAACGAATAACTGTTTAATTGACCTGTTTGAGGTAAAAATAGTACAGTTGCTATGACTGCAAGCTGGAGTACGGAAGAAATGTACATTAACCAGTTGTTAAAACGTCGGTCAATACGAGAAACTCGCCACAGGTCACTTTCGGTATTGGGTGGATTTTTTATTTCTGCCGACTGATTGGTAGTTGGTACCATATATTTAATATTGTAGCATAAACAATTACATCAAAAGCTTAATAATAACTTAAGTTAGTGCGTCAATATCTAGTAGTACTTATATCTGTGGCGGCTGGACAAAATAGTTGAATTATAGCTCAACTGCTTTGTGGGCCGCCACCCGACCTTAAGGCCGGGTAGCGTGAACCAACTTTGTCTCGTCTAACGAAAAATTTGGTTATTGGTCGTTTTTACGCAGGGCCGCGATCATGGCAGCAAGACCGATACATACCCCCACAAAGGAGTATGCAATTGTGGCAACCACCAACTTGTCATAAATCCGCTTCTTCATTATTATCTCCATTTTTATTTGGTCATGCAGTATCCCTTACAGATACAAATGTACTAAAAAACCATCTTACCAATCAGATGGCTTTTAAGACCTACTATCTAACAAATGGTGCATATTGGCAATAATTTTCTTGGTGATCCCACGGGGAGTGTAGCTACGCTACGTGCATTCGCAGTGCTCGATCCGCCCGGTGGCGGATTCTGTGCTCTGCTCATTGGCACCCGCCCCATGGGTTCGAGATATCTCACGATATCAACCATGAAAAATGCCCACCTTGCGGTGAGCTTCTTTCATGGTGATCCCACGGGGAGTCGAACCCCGGTTACCAGGATGAGAACCTGGCGTCCTAACCACTAGACGATGGGACCGGACTAATATTAGCTATTTTTAACCACAAAATAATACCATAAAAAGTTATTTACTCCAAGAGGCCCATGTGCATTAGATGTGATAAAATATAATTCTTATGGCAAATAAAAAACCACAATTTAAAGCTATCGACATCAGTATTCGCAAACGAGCTATAAAGCCAGAAGTTCCACTGGGAAAAAAAAGTCTCAGCACACCCCAGACTACAAAAAGCACTAAAATATCTGCCGCTACTGAGCAGCAAACAGCAAGCTCCCCGTCCAAACCCAAAAAAAGGCTTAGTAAAAAGACAAAAATAATCATAATAGTGACAGTTATTCTATTAGTTTTGTCTGCCGCGGGGCTGATTTTTTATTATACTCGCCCCAAGCCGACCACTACTCGCGCTCAAACTAGCGTCAAGACATCAGAAGAAGCAGTTAAGCCGGCTACCGTGCCGAGTCCTTTGACTGGTGTTGGTGTTGGCGGGGCGGCTGCCAAGCAGCCGGTTGTGGCGGTTGTCGTCGAAAATTTCTATCCAGACGCTCGTCCCCAGTCTGGTTTGGCCAGCGCCGGAGTAGTTTATGAGGCCTTAGCCGAAGGTGGAATTACGAGATATCTTGCTCTCTATCAGGATCATTTAGCACCAGATATTGGTCCCGTGCGGTCGCTCAGGACCTACTTTGTTGACTGGGGGCTTGAATACAACGCTCCCGTTGCGCATGTCGGTGGTAATGCCGATGCACTAGATTTAATTAAACCACTCAATATGAAGAATCTTGATCAATTCTATAATGGTAGCTACTTTCGGCGAGTGACGTCACGCTATGCTCCACATAATGTTTATATCATTGATGCGCAGATGAAAAAATTATTAAATGATCGAGGCTACGCTGGCGAGCCAACCTTTACTCCTTGGCCGAGGAAAGACGATAAAAAGTCAGATAGTTTAACGGCCTCGACTATCACTGTGAATTTTTCCGGTGCTGACTATCAGGCGAAATTCGAGTACGACCCGAGCAGTAACAGTTACGCGCGATTTGTGCGCAACACGCCTGATGTGGACGCCAATGACAAGGTGGCAGTTAAACCCAAAAACGTTATTGTAATGTATATGCCAACTCAATTTGGTGCGACTAGAATTGGTGAGGCTACTGTTGTTATGCAAACCGTCGGTACTGGCAAGGCGGTTGTTTTTATGGACGGTGTGGCGACTGAAGCGACCTGGAAAAAAGCCAGTCATGAAGGTCGGACACAGTATTATGACACCAACGGTGCTGAAATCAAGCTAAATCGCGGCCAGACATGGGTATCGGTGATACCGGTTGGCAAAGAAGTCAGCTACAAGTAATCTTCAGTCGTTTTGAATATTGATACTAGTGCTGGTGGAATTTTGAGTGTTGGCAGATCCGTCGTCACTACTAGCTGATTGGCTCGACTGATTAGTAACTGACACGTTATTAGTGCCGTCTTTGTGCTCAACAGTTGAGTCGGAGCTTGAGCTGACCGATCCACCTGGGCTTGTCTGGCGACTAGTTTCCTGCTTGATTTCGACCTTAGACTTCTCGGACTGATCACTCATTTCAATCTCCTGACTTACCTCTGGCAATTTGGTGGCATGATTTTTACTATTTTGCTTACTGGTTGAATTATGCGTTTGTACCGCCAGGCCAATACCACCAAGAATCAACGATGCCAAAATACCAAATCCGATCTTGGTAAATATTTTTTGGCTATTTCTAAACTTAAACATTATCGTAATTCCCCTAATTCATTCTACAATACAAAGAGTAAAATTCTGTAAGATTTTACTCATTTTTTATGTTAATAATATTGGTTGTCTGATTGCTGGTTGACGAATTACCACTATTAGAGCCGTTACCACTAGTACTTTGTTGGTTGTTACTATTTATGATGCCGATATTGTTGTTATTCACGATATTGATATTACAGTTGTCATTAAACGTGATTGAATTGGTCGAGCCAGGACCAGTGTCTGTAATCGTGCCACTGTGATTTGGCGTTGGGCAGGTGTTATTGTTGCCACCTGAGCCTGAATTATTAACGGAGATGGTATTACCAATCAGACTAGCTTGAGAAAAAAGCCCTGCCCTGGCGTAACTAAAGCTTAACAATGAAAAAACCACAATCACCAAGGCTCGTTTAGCTATACCGTCAATATTGGGTCGGCCTGCCTTTGGTGTTTGATCAGCCGGTTTTGTCTTGTCTTTGATGGGAGGATTTTTGGGTAAATCATTGTGTGATTTGCTGGTTTTTCTAAGAGACTGTCGAAGAATTCTTATTTCATCGTAAATGATAAAAGCGGCCGGAATGAAAATGAGTAATATTATAATTGGCCAGCCTTTGGAGTGGTTTAGGTAGCCGCCAATTTTGGGATAATGCCACTCTACCCTACCAACTACATTGCCACCGAATATCTCAGCGTCATTCTGTTCGTTGGCGTCACCTTTCGTGATCAATGCCGGTAGACCTTGTTTGGTTTTTAGCTCGACGATGCGGTGAGTAATAGTCTGTTTGGTGTTTTGCGGATTGATATAGGTCACTACGTCGCCAGTTTTTAGCTGCTTATAGGGAACGCGATGGACTATTACCAGTGATTCCTGCGGGATGGCAGGATTCATACTGCCAGTCAAAACCGACATGGCCCTAAAGCCAGTTTGCGGTAATAAAAAGACTGCCAGTATGATCCCGCTGATCACACAAATCGTGGCACAAAATATTTTTAGAGCTTTGATCATGTTTTGATCTCCCGAAAAGGAATAATTTATTTGTGTTGTTTTTAAGGTTGTGTGCCAGTAAAGACAATGTCAAAGGCATTGATCTGAGCCGCAGAGCCAGTCACAGCATCGGCGTGCACATTTACAACCACTTGATAGTTGTTTGTAGCAGCCGCATTGATAGTGGCAATTGAGACGTTGCCATTAATCAGATCCGCTAAAGTTGTGTCAACGACAGGCGAGTTGTCAATTTTCTGAATCTTGACTTCTACTTTGTTGAAATCTGTAAAGTTGCTGTAAGTTGGGGCAACTGGCACATGTGCAGTGACAGCTAATGCTACACCACCATTGTTTTTCAAATCAAAAGCGAAGGGTGTGGTATTCACACCAGGAACTACATTTGTAAGCATAAAACCCTGCGCCGAGCTACCAAAACCAGACCCAGTATCAACTTGCAAATCAGCCGTGGCAGTAGCTAGCGTGTTATTTGTCAGGGTCGCAGTTGAAGTCAAATTCGCAAAAGTTGCACCTGCGACTAAAGTGAGAGTTGCTCCAATAGCAACAGCAGCACGAGAGATTGCCATACGTCGTGTTGTCATATCTAAATCACCCCCTCTCTGATCCAATTAGCCTCACAAAAAGCTTATCCTTATTATACACTTATTATAATAAAAGCAATCTTTAAATGTAATAAAGCACAATTTTTTTGACAGAAGAGGCTGTCTGCTCTATCCTGCAGTCATCATTATAGTTAATTGGGGTGGTGTACTGGGCAAGATTTTATTAGTGAGATTAGGGCTAGGGTTGCTGATCGGAGTATATATAATCGGAGGCTTAGTTCTGTCTGGGGGCAATCCAGTTTTAGCATTGGTGGAGTCAGTCAAGCAGGAGCTCCAGTCGCCAAGCCAGTTGGCTCGATCGCCCATCCCAGCAAATAGTCAACTAGCTAATGACACTAGTCAAACCCCAGTCTCCAAATCGCCAGCAGCCAAATCTGGTGAGAATATGAAATCAAACAGTCAGCCACTGACAAAAAAGCCCCAGTCAGTTGGCATTTTTATCAGCAATTCCCCGGATGATCCGGCTGCGTTTGGCGTCCTAGATCAGGTCTCGGCTATGGGCTTTAACACGGTCTATAACTATTCTTCTTTTCACTCATCACCAGAAAACGTTAGAAAATACCTTGACTATGCTGGAGGGCGTGGCCTGAAAGTTATTTTTAGTCTTAAAGATCTCTATGATCAATTACCAGGCAGTCAGCAGTGGCCACAAAATTTTGGTTATTATGGAGGTAGCAACGAGGAAATAGCCCTAAACGTTGTCCGACTATTTAAGGACCACCCCGCAACCTGGGGATTTTCAATTAGTGATGAAGCACCGGAGGGCCCTGCCCAGTTATCGTCTTGGCAGCAAGTGCTTGAAAGCCGTTATCAAAAGATCAAGTCGATCACCAATAAGCCCGTTATGTTGGTATTGGTCGGACAGACCAGCCCAAACCAATCGACTCGCAGGAATTTCTTAAGCAGCCTGAGGAGTGCTCGAGATAATTTTGCACTTGATTACTACCCGATTCCGTTCGAATCCCCTGACCAAATTAATTCTATCACTGCTGATATGCCAGCGATTGGTGAAAATAATGGTTGGTTCGTTGCTCAATGCTTTAGCTGGAGTAGCTATTCAACAACAGCCTATGGCTTGGGCTATAATGCCTCTGTTGCTCGCCCGCCAGCCGCTGAGGAGATGTATAATATGGCCAAAATGGCCTTAAACTCCGGAGCGCGCAATATTATGTTTTATTCATATTTTGACATCAAAGACAATCCAGCCCAGCTGGCGGCCCTAAAAAGCGTAGTCGCCAGACTACGCTAGTTTTGATCTTTAGCTTGATTGAAGCGTGCTACTAGATTTGTGGTGTAAGCTCGGTAATCGCCTGATCAACAGTTTTAATCGGCACTCCAGACTGCTCAATTGCAGAAATGTGTGTATCGAGGTCAGTCGGCGTAACGGCATAACTGTCACCCGAACTATCTACTTGGTGATAAACTAGCACCAACCAAGTTTTATCGGCTTTGGCTCTGGCGACCCAGCTTGCAACTTGCTCTGGCGTGGTAGTTGATAAGATGTTTTGTACCCTGATATTATATAGGTCAAAGTTATCTTTACTGTTGTAGCCCTCATCAACCGATCGGTGTGAGCGATAGAGTATCTTAATCGCTGCGATAGTGGATGAATTGTATGCACCATATGGCGAGGCAAAATCCTGGACTGGGCTACCAAAATGCACTTCTAAGAAACTTTTTGAATTGGTCAATTCAGCCATCAAATCATTGTAGGCCAAAGTCGTCAGATCGGGGTGAGTCACTGTGTGTGAAGCAATCTGGTGGCCAGCATTTTTGAATGCCATCACATCACTTGAGGTCATGTAGAGTGGATCTTTGTCGATATTACCCGTCAAAATGTATTGCGTTGACAAGACATGATGGGCTGAGAGAATTGGCAGACCACTGCTGTAAATAGATTTCCAGCCGTCATCAAAAGCCAAGCTGACCAGGCCATTATTAAAGCCGTGTACGGTGGTTGGTACGAAGCTATAATCATCTACACTCAAATAGCCGACCCCGGCAATCAAGTGAAATACTGTCACGCTTGAGGTGCCGGCTGGCAGTTCAACGCTGTCGCTATATTGCGTCCAGCTTGTCGGGCTGGCTGGGGCATTTTTTAGGTTCAAATAGCTTATCGTACCATCAATCTTGCTAGCAGCAACCACAACGTGTGTATCGATGCTGGATTTGTAGTAATCACTAAAACTATAGATTTGTCCGCCCTGAGCCGGCTGCGAGTCAAAGTACCATTTGGCGTCTCCGTCGGTGTACTTAGTCATGTCAATCCGAGCAGCATGGTTACCATTGTGACCTGTACTGAGGAGGCTAAAAGTGGCCGTATTAGTACCCCATTTACTATTCTGCCAGGCCAGTGGGCTGCCAGTTAGGTCGTTCACCTGTTCTAGTGAGTTATTTGGCACCCCGCTAGTTATGACTGGTACGTCAGCTGTGTATTGAGCCAGCTTAGTATTGTCGATGATTAGCCAGCCCCGACCAGTAATTAGGTGTAAAACAGTAACTGATTTGGCCTTAGCAGGTGTACTAAAAACATATGATACTTGTTTCCAGGTGTTTGTTTTAGCTGCCGTACCTAGCCATTGGTAGCTGACACCACCGTCTTCATCGGTCACCCGGACGACTACTTCAGAACTAATATTGGCCCGATAATAATCACTGTATATATACTGTGAGTTAGCTTTGACCGCCACATCGTCAGAGAACCATTTGGCGTCACCATCGGTGTAGCTAGCTATATTGACTTTGACGCTCCGACTGCCAGTCTGACCGGTCTTGAGATAGCTGTATCCGGCAGTATTTGTTCCCCAATTCGAATGAGTCCAGCCTTGAGGTAGTTGGCCTGGTTTATTGGTGCTTGGTTGCTCCATTGATGGATTGACGATCAAGTTAGGCCCAATTGCTGCCTGAGCAGGGTTCATCAAGGCACTCACGACAAAAGCAGCCAGAGCAATCATTAGACCTAGTCCAAATCGCATAAGTAATTTTTTCATATTTTCTCCCTTATTGAAATTTAATGTTGCACTAAAGAAGCTATGACGCGTGACATTAAAACTATGTGGTAAATACCAAATGCAGTAGCCACAAAAGCTATTATTAAAGATCTAATTTTAAACTTTATCAAAATAACCTGCTATTTTGTGGCGTTTTTGAGGTACAAAACACCCCAAACAAGTAAAATGACTGCTGACAAGCTAGCTACTGGGATAGCCCAGTTAGCACCAGTTGATGGCAACACAGCTACGCCGGCACCAGCTACTACTGGTACTATTACGCCGCCGCCGCGGCCTGGTGTAATTCCTTCACTCATGATTTTTCCTTACTATTAAAAAACTATCTGGTCTGGATGCGATAGCGTCGCGATGACGTTTCCCATCCAGGCTTAATAGTTTTAAAACGACCCAGAATAATTACCTCGATAAATGACTTATAAAACAGGTATAGATTCGTAAATCTCAAAACGTAAAATAACGGAAAAGCGGTAAATATATCCCACCGTTTATTTAAGGCAGCGGCAAACGTTGTCCAGCCGAGCATGAAGCCAATGTCAAAGATAAAGTACATCGCCAAAGAGCTTAGCCCGCGTTGGCTCAAGGCTGCAAATGCCATAATCAAGAGGAGTTCAATCGTAAAAATAAATGTCTCAGCAATCATAAAAAACATATAAGCATCAATTTTTTGAGCTCGCATGGCTAGCTGGTGTTTTTTCTGACCTTGCCAAAATCCTCTGTACCATCGGACTACCTGATTTTTAAAATCTTTAAAATCTTTCGGATCTTGAGTGTAGCTTTTTGCTTCCGGGAAATAGGCGATTTTACCAAGTCTGGCGCGGTGTAATTGGATAGTCAGGTCAAAGTCCTCGGTCAGACTACTGTGATCAAAGTCTAGCTGGTCGAAAATATCAGATCTAAAGCATGAAGTTGGACCGGGAATGACAGTAATTGTGCCCAGCCAGGCCTGCAAACGACGGAAAATTTCTAGACCGATAGTGTATTCGAAGGTACGGTATTTGCTAACCCATCCGCCTGGTAAGCTCTGGACATGACCACAGGCAGCTGCATACTTTGGGTTGAGTTTATGACGGAAAACCTTGAAATATGTTGGTCCGAAGACTCCATCAGCATCGGCGATATGGATCCAAGAATAGCGTGCCGTCAGATTATAAAAATCAACACACTTCTTGATCGCACCAGCTTTACCACTGTGCGCTACCTTGATGACATTATTTGGATGTATCATCTGGCTGGCAATTAGTGAGGTGTTATCAACCGAAGCATCATCAACGACATAAATATCTCGCTTCGGTTGACCAGCTTTTTTGGCCGAAGCAATTGTAGCAGCAATCACCAGCTCTTCATTATGGGCTGGAATGACCAGGGCTAATTTACGTTTATAAATTCTAGCTTTAAACATGAGCTTCCTTGTGTAAACAAAGCCCATTTTTTAAATAAAAAGAGGGCTTTCACCCTCGAAATAAACAATGAGGCGTATAATAACTTATAATTAACAATATGTCAATAGTCATTAGGTAATAAATTACAAAATACATTTTAAATTTTACTGCCAAAACGCTTACCCTTTGATATAATACTTCCTAGGACCAATCATGGCATTATCACGCAGGATCCCTAGTCCCCTAGGCTCTACTTTAGTCGAAATAATTATTAGTCTAAGTATTGTATCGGTTGTAATTTTGGCAGTTGTATCGGTACTGATATTTAATTTACGAATAATTTCCAGCGCTAAAGCTCGAGCTATCGGCACGGCACTAGCTAATGAAAAATTAGAAAATCTACGCAACATGCCCTACGATAGCCTGGCTACGGTCAATGGACCGATCTATCCGGCCGGTACGATTCCGGATGATCAAAACGTTACTGTCAGCAATATCAAAATGCGTGTTCACACCGATATTGACTACGTTGACGATCCTTATGATGGAAACTATAGTGGTACAATTGTTGGTAAGCCAAAGGATTTATACCCTTATGATTATAAAAAAGCTACCATATCTGTTTATCTAGTAGCTGGCAATCAGAAATTAACCTCACTCAGTTCAAATATAGCCGGTAAGGTTGCCGAGACGGCCAGTAATACCGGCATTATCGCGGTTAAAGTCCAAGACGCCAGCGGCAATCCAGTCGAAGATGCTGTTGTCCATTTGACTAATTCCTCAGTTGCACCAGCGGTTGATATCACCACTAATACTGATATTCAGGGTCAAGTATTAGTGCCAAAAATGCCACCAGATGCTGGTGGTCATTATCATATTGAAGTGACTAAAACTGGCTATTCAAGCGATCAAACATATCCAGCTACAGCTCAATTACCAGTACCGGCGCGACCGGACTTTAGTGTTATAGCACAGCAAACTATCAGTCTGACATTTAGCATTGATCAAACAGCTAATTTAACCGTTAGAGTAAAAGACGCCTCTGGCAATGCTTTAGCTGGTAAGTCAATTACTGTCAGCGGGCAAAAACTACTCAATGATCCGAATTCTACACCAAATGTACCAAAAACAACCCAAACACTAACGACTGATGCGACTGGAAAAATCAATATTTCTAGCCTGGAGTGGGACAGTTACACTTTCTCAATAAATGGATATAAAATCCTCACTTCATCCCCCTATAGTCCGGTTAGTGTCGGCCCGCTTTCAAGCCTGACAGTTGATATTGTGGCTGATGTTAATTCAACTAATTATCCGACTATCAGTAATGTTAGCCCTCGCAGTGCCCCACCAGGAGGCAGTTTGCAACTTGATGTAATTGGAAATAACTTGAGCAGTACGACCACAGTCAGGCTGAAAAAATCTGGCCAAAGTGATATTCTTGCATCTGGAGTAACTTATGATAGTTCAACAGGTACGCTGAGTGGTAACGTTGATCTGAGTAGTGCGGCAACAGGAAACTGGGATATCGAGATTACAAAAGGCGGCTTAACAACTACCCAGATTGGAGGTCTGAATGTCTCAAATTAGGCCAAGCTGGACTCAGTCAAAAGGTATGACAATGCTAGAGATTATCATTGTACTGCCAATGGTAGCAATTCTAACTATTATTGTCTTTGTATTAATAACCAGTTCGCTCAAAAGTTATCGTTATTCCCAAGCTCAAGCCCAAGGCTCATACCAGATTGCTAACTATCTAGAACGGGTCGGACGGGTATTGCGTGGTGCTTTTGATGTTGAGAGTGCAGATAGTAAATCGTTGGTGATACACGCCTACTTCTCTCCTCGAGACAACATCCCTGACCGGATCAGGTATTTTGTTGATAGTAGCGGCAACCTAAAGGTTGGTACTGTAGTTGCCACTGGTACCGCTCCCAATTACACCTATAATGTCGCCAGTGAACGAGTTACTACACTACTGTCGAATATTAAAAATGATACTACCACACCTGTTTTTACCTACTATGATGATAATGGCAACCAGCTGACCGGTACAATTGCACCTACATCTATTAAGGAAGTTGGCATTAGATTTGACATTAATCCAGATAGTTCAATCTTGAAAAAGAACATGACCGGACAAACTAGAATCAATCTTAGAAACAGAAAAACGAACCTATGAAAATAGCTAAAAAATTATTCAATACCGGTGATACTATAAAGGGGTTTACCACAGTTCAAGTCATAATTACATCAATCTTATTAATAAGTATTGGTCTAATTGTCGCCACCACTGCCGTGATGAATTACAAATTCTCTACCTACACCCAAAAATCGATTAGCGCCGGAGCTATCGCCGAGGCAGGTGTTAACTACTATTTGTGGCATTTATCGCATAATGTGACAGATTATTGCGATGGCAATACATGCGGCGTACAAGGTCCTGACGGTTTCGGCCCTTTCGCTTATAACTATAAAGATAGTAGTGGTAAAGTGGTTGGTACCTATTCTCTCTATGTTAAGCCGCCCCAGAATTATGCTAATACCGTCACTGTCAAGTCAATTGGCAAAGTCAATGGCCTAAATAAATCACGAGTAGTTCAGGCTCAACTATCTATTCCGACAGTCGCCTCGTACGTCCTACTCACTTCAACCCAAGCTTGGATTGGACAGAACGAGACATTTAATGGGCCACTACATTCAAATATTGGCTTAAGAGTAGATTCGACAGTTAATGCCCCAGTGACGGTGGCTCAAAGCACCTACACGCCATCGGTACAGTTTGGTGGTAATGGTTCGGTCAAACCGGGTATTTGGGCAGGGGTCAATCCTCAACCCGGCAAGTCTACCTGGCAATTTCCGGTGCCGCCGATCGACTTTAGCTCTGTCACGACCAACTTACAACAGCTAAAATCCAGCGCTCAGTCGGGTGGAAAATATTTGGGAGCATCTGGCAAAAAAGGTTATTATCTTTTCTTAAAAAGTGATAATTCGATTGACGTCTACAAGGTTAATACAGAGAATTGTAATGGTCAGCACATCACAAAAAGCTTTTATCAAAATATTTCTAAGCCGGCTAACGGCATACTATTTGTTGAGGATGATGTTTGGATCCAGTCAAATGGCTCACAGCCTAATGTTGATAAGTATAACGGCCGATTGACTATTGCAACTGGTCGCTTCCCAACCAACAGTAGTACGAACACAACTATCACAATCGAGGGTGACATCTTGTATGCTAAAAAAGATGGTAGCAATGTGATTGGCCTGATAGCCCAAAAAGACGTCAAAGTGTCACGATTTGCGCCTACTAACATTGAGATCGACGCTGCTATGCTAGCTCAAACTGGCCATGTTTGGTACAACAAAGATACGCTAAATAATAATGGTAATTGTCAGACTTCAGTTAAAAATAATATTAATTTTTATGGCTCAATGGCGACCTACGATTATTGGACTTGGACGATCGTCAATGGCTCTGGTAGCACGATCGATGGCTACAATACTACGGTGAATAATTATGATCAAAATCTCAAATATAATCCCCCACCGGGCTTTCCGACCACAACAACTGGTAATTTTGCTATTCTCAACTACCGCGAACTACTCGAAAATCCATAAGGAGCCAACACCTTAAAGCGCTTGTAAGATTGCTTTAATTCTGACGACCGATTCTGTTATACCCAAGACGTGTATCGTTGCAAACAAGCCGGGTGCGGCCGTCTTGCCAGTGATGGCGACTCGAATTGGGTAAAAAAGCTCTCCAGGCTTAACCCCGTTTTCTTTAGCTTGGTAGCGTAAGCATTGCTCGATCGATTGCTCGTCGTCTGAGCATTTACTCAGGGCAATAGATGCACTTGTGAGTAATTTGGTGATTTCTGATCGACTGTTTTTCTTACAAACTAGCTCAATTAAGTTCGAATCAACCCTTGGGGCTAGAAAGAAAAATTCTAAAAGCTCCGTAACCTCTCCAAATGCCCTAATCCGATCGCGCTCTAAATTGGCCGCTAAGGTGATATATTCCTGGTTATATTTTTTTAAATCAAGGTTGGATTTATTGAGCTCTTTTGCGACATGCTTGAGATATTCTGACTGACTGATTTTCTCACGAATATAAACACCATTGATCCAGTCAAGCCTTTCCCTATCAAAGATTGCTGGGCTTTTTAAAATTCGATCAATACTAAATTTAGCTACAAGCTCACTAATAGAATAAATTTCTTGAGTCGAGCCATCGTTCCAGCCCAAAGAAACTAAAAAATTAATCAATGCTGCTGGTAAATATCCTTTTGCTCTATAGTCCAATAAGTCGGTATCGCCATCTCGCTTTGAGAGTTTCTTACCGCTAGCACCATTTATGACTGGTAAATGAATCCAATACGGCCTTTCCCACTTGAGGGCGTCATAGAGCATGACGTGTTTTGGCGTACTGGAAATAAACTCATCACCACGAATGACGTGACTAATCTTCATCAGATGATCATCAACTACGTTAGCAAAATTGTAAGTCGGAAATCCGTCAGCCTTAATGATGATAAAGTCATCGATAAAGTCATTATTGATATCAAAATCACCCCTAATCTCGTCACGCCACTTGGTAGTGCCGCGACTAACCTTTAGGCGAATTGGTAGGTTATTATTTGGTTTAATAACACTCTTTGGCTCCATGCTCTGGCGGTAAACAAACGGTTGCTTGGCAGCAATAGCGGCATCGCGCCTAGTTTTGTAATCGGCTGGGTCGATAATGGAATAATATGCCAAGCCTGCTTCGACTAACTTGTTGGCAAAATCTTGGTAATGCGGCAGTCTTTCTGATTGGATATAGGGACCAAATTCTCCCTTATGCTGCCCCATCCAAAATCCTTCATCCGGCTTGAGGCCAAGCCAATTCAAGCTTTCGATTATCTGAAGGGCGCTCGAGTCGACAAATCTGTCTCTATCGGTATCTTCCAGACGCAAAATGAACTTACCCTGGTAGTGTTTAGCAAATAGATAGTTAAATAAGGCTGTCCTAACCCCACCAATGTGCATAAGGCCAGTTGGAGATGGGGCGAAGCGCACTCTTACATTGGATTTCATAAAGTCATTATACTCGAATTACAGTCTCAACCAACACTCCTTGACAGTTTAGAGTATGCCCTCGGGAGCTATCTCCAGCCAATCATTATTGGTTTTTTGATATAGCACAACCTTGCTACTCGTTTCTTCTGGGTCGTATATGTTTTCGATACGCTGGGCACCACCTGATCGATGATAGTAAGTTTTTTTGTCGATAATGCGTGGCTTGATTGTGCGGGTAAATTTATATTCTTGACCGGACCGTTCAAATACAACTTCGATGATTGTTTCTTCTAAGTTGTGGTTGTCCTCAAGCTTTTGGACGTGCCGGCGGTGTGACGAGATGCCATATTTTTGGTCGATTACATCAAGTAGTTCTTCCCATGCTCGATCGCTCATAAGCTGGTTGCAATTTTAATGATTTGGTCTTGTGAGAGACCGTGATCTTGACCCTCAATACGATACCAATTGCCACGGTTAATCCAGCTTGCTTGATTGTTGCCGTAAACATAAATAGTCAACCCCTGAGCTTGTAAGGCTAAATAATTTGGTGATTTTGAAGCTATATAGTTTTCCGCCAATGCTTGCGAGTCCCAGTCAGTTTTTGATTCTGTAATTGCCACCTGACGCTTATTTCCATCAGATTGTAAATCATAACTGACGACCCCGGGTGAAGTTTTAATATTATTACTTAATTTCCAACCGCTCGGGATGTATCCTGGTGAACTAGCACTAATGCCCGCCTTGCTAGCCGCTACTTTAAAAGCTAAATTTGGATAATTAATTTGCCAGATATAAGCACCGACTAAAAATAAGCCGACAATACTTAGGCCCATCGTGCTAGCAGAAAAGCTATGACCAACTTTTGGCTTAGGTAAATTTGCCTCCTCAGCGACCTTTTTATGAACTAGTTTTAAGGCTTCCTCTTCGGTAAGCGGCCTATCTTCTGTCTCGGCCTCTGCAGGCTTAACCTTCATCACAGGATAATCTATCGCGTGACTTGGATGAAATGACACACCTGGCGTGATACCATCTGGTGATGGCGGCAAAGTAGTAATTGTATTTTGGCTGTAGACCTTCTCAGCTCTATTGGCTACGTTGGATGTTGTTTGAGCTGAAGTACTTGGCTTTGTAACAGCTGCAGTATCAATTGGCTTAAATGCCTTTGGTCTAGTTGCAGCTTCGCTATTGGCATTAATCGGTTCAGTTGTCTTAACAGATGACTGCGGAGCTTGTGTTACAGAATCAACATTTGAGTTCGATGCTGAGACAGTTGGGCTAGTCCTTGCTAGCTCGTTAAATTCATTATCGCTAATGACAGATTCATCCTTAGTGTCAAGTGAGATAATTTCACTACCTATGTGCTCAGTATTATCGTTATCCTCCGTCGTAGCAACGGTAGCAGCAGATATGGCCGGTTGGCTTTCTGCAGTATCATCTTGTGGCTGAATAGATGGCTGCTGAGAGGTAACTGTAGAACGGCTTGGGTCGCTAACACTACCGACAAGGTTTGTTAGTTGATCAAGGGTGTTTTGATTGAGTTGACCAAGATTGGTCTTTGGTACTGCAGTTGAGGCTGAGTCCTCACTGGCCTGCTCGATTACTGCTGTATTATCACCAGTCGCAACATTTATTGGTCCATTTTGTTGAATTGGAATTGTATTTGCCAGCTCCGAGAAAGTTTGCGATTTTTGAATATTATTAGGCCCAAGTTGGGTACCCACATTAGGCTTAGGAGGTGGTAGCGGTGGTGGCGCAATAGTGGCTCTAGTTGTCTGGTTAGCGACATTAGCTGGTTGCGGTATATTAGCTTGACTGATTGTCTGCGGTTGGAATTTATTTATTACTGCAGATCTCGGCACTGTAGCGGCACTTATGTACTTTTGTTCTCGGTTCCTGGTAATAACTTGTGGGCTATTATTAGTCTGCGCCACACTAGGCTTATTAGAAGCTAAGCTCGACATGCGATCAGACAGAACTTTAGTCGGGCTGGTTTGTTTTACGGGCTGTCTTGATGTAATTACTTGATCGATGACCTCTGCAATGCGTTCACTTGGTATTGGAGAAAAATTTGAAATCTCAGCGTTTTCGCTTAGCATTCTTGTATCAATTTGCATCGGGTTGGCTTGAGAGCTTTGTTGATTAGCAATACCAATATTGAGTGCAAATTCTTGTGATCCGTCCTTAATGTCTCCAATTGGCGAGTGGGGAATAATCGGTTTGATTAGATCTTCACTCGCGATGATATTTCTTGACTCCTGTGGGACGGTAGCCAAATTTTGAGCTATCTCTTTGACAATTGATTCATTTTGATGATTTGCTCTAGAAATTAATTCGCCCGATTGCTTACTGGCTTTTAGTCTGTCTTCGATATTGTCAATCTTCTTGGCTACGATGGGAGTAGCTTTTGGCGTTGATATGCTCGTCTTACTAATAGTGGGTAAAATCGTTTTTTGGACGACCGGAGGAGCTGGTTTGGCTTGTGGCTGAGTTGGTGCTGGTGGATTGGGTAATTTTTGAGCAGTACTTAAAGCGGGAGTAGCTTTTTGAGCATCTCCACTGGCGACTTTGTCGCCTGTCGCATTGCTTGGTTGCCATGGTGTGCCACAATTAGCACAAAAAACCCTGCCAGCAATTACGATCTTGTCTTTATCTTCGCAATCAGGACAATTTACCATATTATTTACACTTATGCCTATACTAGATTATAGAAGTAATTATCATAAGCGTAAAGATTATTTTTGTCGTTTAGTAGAGAAATAGACTAGCCAGACGAAATATGGCACGCTGAGCATTCTGATGATGCGCTTTGGCTGCATGAATAGGCGCCACAGCCACTCTAGACCAATTTTACGCATAGCCTGCGGGGCTCGTTTAATACGACCTCCCAGCTGATCATAATCAAAGCTGCCACCTTCACCTATTAGCACACGAGCCAAGTCTGTTTCCAGGTATTTACAGATAAACTTTTCTTGTAGTGGAAATCCTCGTGCCACCAAGAGAATGTCTAGATTGTATGATTTGATATCGTCGATCATGACTCTCTCGAGGGAGTCATCAAAATACCCAGGCCAAACTCGAACTAGGTTCAAAGTCGGGAAGATTTTTTTTAGATTATTTTTGACGCTAGCCGTATTACTGTCCTTCCCTGTCATTATTCCAATACTCCAGTCATGTTTTTGAGCGACTTGCAATAATTTACTTGTTGCATCGACTCCCGCTCCCCGTTCTTTTATGATTTGTTGTCGCCACTGTGGCTTTTGAATATAAACAAATAAACTTTTAATCAGCTTCCATATAGTTGGTTTAGTGCTCGGCCTCCCATATAAAAAGCTAGCCGCCCACTGCAAAGACACGCCATCGGCCAAGCATAGTTCAGCTTGATTGAGTATATTTTTAATGTTTTTATCATGACTAGCTTTGGTCATAAACTCCACATAAGGCTTGACGATATAAATGCTAGTAGTACGCTTTTGAGATAAAAACCCTTCGATATACTGAATTGATTCATCGGGCGAGAGACAGTCGATCTCAACACCGAGTATAGTTGCCTTGTCGAATTTAGTTTGCTTTGACATCGGCTTCCATAAGTTTATCCACTTGAGACTTGATCTTACTAGTAAAGATTTTTCGATCAAACTTCTTGGCTTGCGCTACTAATAACTTATTATCGAAGGATGTTTTTTCAGCCTGCGCAATAGCGCGGTTCAATGACTCAACCGTTTGCTCTTTAAAAAGCACACCGGTCTTCCTATCGATAACTGTTTCACAAACGCCACCTTGAGACAAGGCTATCACTGGTGTACCAGCAGACATGGCTTCAACTGGCGTGATACCAAAATCTTCAATTCCAGGAAAAATGAATCCTCTTGCTTGTTCAAGTAAAATACCCCTTTTAAAATCGTTGATTCGACCTAAAAAAGTAATATTACTTTGTCCAGCTGCAAGATTCTGTAAGCGTGCTGCATCAGGACCGTCTCCGGCAATTATGAGCTTCTTGCCGCTGGCAATAAAAGCTTTGATTGCCAGATCAATATTTTTGTATCGACTCAAAACTGACAAGATCAAATAGTAGCTCTGTTTGGTATGCTTGTATTGCGAACTAAATAATTCTGTCTTGACTGGTGGATAAATCACAACCGACTCTCGATTATAAAATTTATTGATTCTTCCCGCTACAAATTTGCTATTGGCCACGAACTGGTCTACACCTTCTGAGCCGTAATAATCCCACACCCTCAAGCTTGAAGCTATCTTGTAAATAAAATACCGGCTAATTGGTCCAAGCTTGAAGGATTTGATTTTAATATCATTCAAATAAGCCGGCCAACTATCCCAAAGCATCCTAGCTGGACTATGGCAATAGCATAAATGCTTTGTTTTCTTGTCTAGACTGATGTTTTTAACCCAAGCCGTTGAGCTAGATATGACCAAATCATAGCTGCTAAAATTCATGTCTTTGACGGCGTCCTTGATAAATGGTAAGAACAATTGCGGGCTAAACTTCATAAAATTTGGGAATTTTTGTAGTTTACTTGTTTTGATTGGCCGTCCAGATAGAAAGCTGCCGAATTTTGAATAGTCGCAGACTAGTGCATAGAGATCTGCTTCTGGATAAAGCCTGGCTAGCTCAAAGAAAACTGACTCTGCCCCACCAATTTTAGTGTTGAGCCAGTCATGTACGATAGCGACTCTCATTGTCTTCTCCCATGTTGCACTCCAAGTAAAGCCAGCAGTGTGATCGCTAGAGTACTATCACTAAAGCTATGTAAAAACATGTTAGTACCAGCCAGACCAATGATACTGGCAAATAACCCTATACTAGCCAAGTTCTTACTGTCTAAGCTGTCTTTAAAGAGCGAGAAGGCATTGATCACAAAAAATGCGATGAACAATATTAGGCCAATTAGACCTAATTCGATGGCGATTTGAAGATACCAATTTTCTGTAATGAGAGATTTAAGTGAATGATAGCTGGCTGGTCCGGCTGTGCCCAAGCCCTTGCCCAGTGGGTTTTTTAGAGCGTCTTCTAGTCCGGCTTTCAGGGAGGATAATCTGATCTGATCAGAACCCTTTAATGAGTTATTGGTGCAGCTGCCATGCAATAAGTAGTATTGAATGGTATTGCTTGGATCGCAGAAATTACGCGATACGATCAGTAGCAAACCAAGGCCGGTAACAATGCCGAGGCCGATCAGTATCTTCACCCTACTCTTCTTCGAAACACTAACTATTATGGTAGTTAATATCGCCAAAGCTGCTCCGATCCAAGCACTTCTGGAATAGGTCAAATATAGTCCGGTGAGCAGACTCAAAAGTATGATTAACTTTTTGCCATCAAATTTTTTGACTAAATTCGCCGTCACTAAGGTAATTGGTAAAATCAGATAAGCCCCTAATTGGTTGGGGCCGCCGAGCGTTGAAAATGCTCTTATGACCATGGTCGTGGAGTCAACGTACTGGCCAGGTATTATTGTTGAGCTGCCATAGCCAAGCTTGGTTAGAAAATCTGGCGGTATGGCCAGAGCTTGTAAGATAGCCAAGACAGAAACAATAAAAGCCGGCCAGACGATTAGATTGTAGACTTTAAACTCATCGAATCTAGAGGCAACAATTTGGGCTAATAGAAAGATCACAAGTGGCATTAGGTCGGTTTTAATACCGAAGATTAAAGCCGACAAACTACCGAACCTAACCAGACTAACGACTAAAGCCAAAATAAAGATCGCGATCACCAACTTGTTGAGTTGATCAAGCTTGAGACGTGCTTCTTTTTTGTTGAACAAATATACAGCAGCAATGGCGGCTAAGGCAACTGTTAATATTTCCTTCCAAGCTTGAAGACGATGGCCCAAATGCAATAAATTACCGAAGTATATTGTCAAAAAAGCATGGAAAGGCATGGCAATAATTAGCGTCACAATTCCAGCGTATAAAATCTGCTCTAGATTTACTTTGATCAGTTTATTCTTTTCTGCCTTCATCGGTTTGAGATTACGCTTCTCATGTACTCATCCAAATTCTCTAAAGCAATGCCAGTTCCTTTGGCGACACAAAGTAGAGGTTCTTCAGCCACATAAGCGGGTACGCCGGTTACCTTTGTCATTAGCTTATCGATATTGCGTAACAAGCTTCCCCCGCCCGTCATGACCATGCCTCGATCAATAATATCGCTTGAAAGTTCGGGAGGGGTTTGTTCTAAGACTACTTTGACGGCCATAATGATTTCATCGAGTCGATCACCGATCGCCTCAGTCACCTCTGTCGAGTCGAGATTGACAGTCTTTGGTAGTCCAGCAATCATATCACGACCTCTGATCTGCATGCGCATCGGTTTATCTAGGGGCATAGCAGAGCCAATTTGTTTTTTAATGTCTTCAGCTGTTTTATCACCGATAACTAGGCCATATTTTTTCCTAATATAGTCACTAATAGCTTGATCGATCTTATTGCCGCCAATTCTAACGCTATTCTGGGCGACAATACCACCCAATGAGATAATTGCCACTTCGGTCGTTCCACCGCCGATATCAACTACTAAATTGCCTGCTGGAGCTGCAATTGGCACATTTGCACCAATTGCTGCTGCTAGTGGTTCTCTGATAATATGAGCTTTCTTTGCCCCGGCTGCTAAAGCAGCATCAATCACAGCTCGTCTCTCGGTCGATGTTACGCCGGCTGGGATACTTATCATCAGCTCAGGACGACTCAATCTGAAGCGGCCGGAGACTTTGTTGATATAGTGTTTGAGCATAGCCTGTGTAATTCTGTAGTCAGCAATCACGCCATCACGCAAGGGTCGATTAGCTGTAATGATATCAGGTGTACGCCCAAGCATTTCCTTGGCTTCATTGCCGATTGCAACAATTCGATTGTCATCGACACTAACTGCCACTACGCTAGGTTCATTGGCCACAATACCCTTTTTAGGTAAATAGACTAGAATGTGGGCGGTGCCTAAATCAATCGCTATTCGCTTTTTAATCATAATCTATATAATATCAATTAACACCTTAAATTACCATCCTAAGCTAGGTTTAAATAGCTGATGTTTGTCGATGCATATCGGCACCTAGTAGACGTAACCGAGCATCAAAGTTTTCATATCCGCGGTCAATATGCTCGACTCGATCAATCACTGTGCGTCCTTCAGCCACCATAGCAGCAATTAAAATTGTGGCTCCAGCTCTGATATCAAAACTAATTAGCTCGGTACCAAAGAGTGGTGTAGGGCCAGAGATAGTGCCAGTGTGCGTATCTTTAATCGCGACATTTGCACCCATACGCTGAAGCTCATAAAGGTATTGCAACCTACCTTCGTAGAGTGTTTCAAAAATTTCTGAAGTACCAACAGCTTGGGTTAAAAGCACGGCTAATGGCGCCTGCAGATCACTAGGAAAATTTGGATACGGCTGCACTTTGATCGTAGTAGCCTTAAGCGGTTGTCGGCGTGGTTTGATATGCAAGGTATGATCATTGACCACCTTGAAATTAACACCAATCTGGGCAAATTTTATCAAAAGAGCATCATGGTCGTTGATGACAAAGTCATCGATCAGCACATCGCCATTGGTAGCTGCAGCGGCAATGGCCAGTGTCCCGGCCTCAAGCTGATCTGGTGCAATTGACCATTCGCCGCCATGCAACTTCTTGACCCCTTTGATTTCTAAGACATGACTACCAATACCGGATATTTTGGCACCAAGATGATTTAAGAAATTACATAGATCTACTATATGCGGTTCGGTTGCGGCCATTCGTAATTCGGTCACGCCATCGGTCAGCACCGAGGCCATGATGATATTCTCAGTTGCTGTAACCGATAAATCGTCCAGGATTACTCGACCTGGCTTAGGCGTTCCAGATAGTGATACTAGGCCATCCTTGTAGACAACTTTTACACCTAAAGCCTCAAAGGCATGGAGGTGAGTGTCGAGCGGTCGCGCACCAATGATATCACCTCCGGGTTCGGCAATCTTTATCTTGTGTAGTCGAGCAATTGCCGCCCCCATAATCAGTACAGAGGCTCGCATACGCGCTGTTAGACTACGCTCTACGGTTGTGGCACTAATATGGCGGGCCGTGATATTTAATATGCCGTTTCCATAAGCAACATCAGCCCCCAACTGGCGCAATATATCAGTCATGACCCAGACATCGGAAATATCAGGGATATTTTTTAGGTAAACCGGCTTTTCACTTAAGAGACAAGCTGCGATAATAGGTAGAGTGGCATTTTTACTACCAGCCACTTTGATTTGACCATTAAGTTGACTAGGCCCGTCTATGATTAATTTTGCCATTGACTAGGTATAAATAATATGAGATTAGAGCACTTATTAACAAACATTACGGTAACCATTATAATCTAATAAAGCATTTGATACTATGATTTCCAAACAAACTCGAACTGCAATTTTCTACATCGCTAGTATCTTGATTATTGTCATTGGTACGATCATTTTAGTCGCACTAGCTCGAGGCTATAGTTATGATTTCTTTAATGGTCAGATTAAAGAAAATGGCCTTGTGATAGTTAACTCAATACCTTCTGGGGCTTCGATCAGCTTTAATGGCAATGTTACTAAATATAAAACTCCTTACAGATTGGTTAACGCCGAGCCGGGCAGCCTGACTGTTAGCTTAAAAAAGGCTGAATTTCGAGATTGGCAGAAAAAGCTAATTGTCCAAGCTCAAGAAGTAAGCTTTGCTGACCGGGCTCTTCTAATACCACAGACGATATTCTACGAAAACCTATATGGCTCATTTCGAGTCGCAGCCAGTTTGCAATCTAATGACAACCGAAAAGTAGTTTTTGTAACCGATAAGCCTACCCTATCAATCTGGATGTCGGAAGGCGAAAAAGCTCCAGTTAAAATTTACCAGGTGCCAACGCCTGATAAACCCGAAGAGACAATCACTTCGATTAGTGATCTGCAGCTCTCACCAAATAATGGTAGCCAATTACTTTTTAAAGTCACTAGTCAGGCCAGGAGTAATTATTTAACTCTCCCTACTATTGAGAATCAAATACCAATAAATATCAACAATACATTTGGTATTAATAGTGGTAATCTGACGTTTAACCCGACAAATAACCACGAATTCTATTGGCTTGACAGTGGCCTGGTCAGAAAGATAAATCTCGATTCAAAGAATACTGGTGATATATTGGTCGACAATATTATTTATATCAAGGTGGATAGCGATCGAATATTCTATATATCAGCCGCCACTCCTAATAATTTAAGTCGTGAGTTATGGGGAATGGATCTTAATGGAGTACGAAAAATCAAAATTCTTAACTCGGTTGTCGATAGCCCGGATTACCAGATTGATTATACGCGCGTCAATCAAAAAGACTATCTTGTGCTGCTAGCCTCAAAGGATAAAACGGCCACGCTATATAGTGATATCTATAATCAGCTACAAAGTAGTGTACTGAGCAAAGACGCAGTTGGATTCACTTTTTCACCCAATGGGACTTACTTAGTGGTTAATAACAACAACTCAACAAAATCTTTCGATCTTGATCTGGTCAAACACTATAACTTCAAAACGGATCTAGCCGGCTTGTCGGATTGGCGTTGGCTTGATGACTATCACTTACTAATTATTACAAATGGTAAGCTCAGAATAATGGATTTTGATGGTCAGAATGATCAGTTAATTTCTGCATCCGGTGATATCGTATCGAATGTTTTGCCCAACAATGACATTAAGTCAATTAACTATGTATCATCTGGACAAGTTAAAAAACTTCATTTAACTTTAATGAAAAAGTAATTTAGCTGACCTCAGGTAAATGAGGTGATTTTGTGTTATCCGGTGTGGGCTGGAGATTATTTTGATTATCATTTTTGTGAGGATTAAAAAACGCTATAATTTTATTAAATAATCCTTTAATCTGATCGCCAAAACTCGGAGCGTTACCCGGCAAATTAGCTGATTTTACATCACTTACTGCTGCTAATTGTGGTGTGGTCTCCGTTTTTGGTAATGGTTCGATTTGTTTGGCCGTCACTATCAATCGCTTCCAACTCGTACCTGGTGGTGTGCAAGTAATCAAAGTCAGGATTGGCTCACTAGTTTGGTTTAAAACTGAAAGATCGGTTGGTGCTACAATTTTGGTGTTGATCACCTCATAAACATACTTACGTGAAGAATAGTTGACTTGAACTTTATCTCCAACCGCGAGCTTATCGAGCAAAGCAAAGACAAATTTATAGTTACCTGGCTCCCACCAATCATTACTTGAGTGTCCGACTATGACTACATTTCCGATCTCACCTGGTACAGCCGTACCGGCATAGTGTACAACGCCATCACGCAAAGCCACCTGTATGTTCTTCTCCTGTTGGCTAGGCTCGAGGATAAGTGGTGCTGTCGAGTTTATCTTTGGGACCGATACGATATTTTCTGGTGGTACGACTTCCGCCTGAGGCGCACTGGCTTGCTTGGTCGAGACAGGGAGATTGATGCTCTCTTGAGCTTTGGGCGGATTAAAAAAATAATTTATCTGCGAGATAATAACGGGAGCATTAAAAATAAGTGCAAAAACCGTAAAGCTAATCAAGCCAATACCTAAGTACTTCAGACGACGTTTAGTGGCAATCTTGTTAAGATGGAGATTTTTAATCACTTTTTCTGACCAGGTAGACGGTTCTTTGTTTATGGCTAAATCTGAATGACTTGGGCTGTAGTCGTGCAGAGTGTTGGGCTTAATACCGCTATCGACTTTGATTTGAGGCATTGGCTCGGCTTTTGGTGGCGGAGGTGGCGGTGGACTTGGCTGTTTAATGACATTTAATAACTCATTTGCTTCTAGCTCAGCCTTGGTTGGTTTTTGGACACGACCCAAATTCGGCTGACTTGCACCGGTTCGGTCATCGATATTGAGGTTAGTGGGATTGTTATCTGAGGGATTCATGCTTTAATTTCGTGATATAATCTATTATAATACAGGAGTTTTGGAGTTACAGCCAAGCCAGAGTGGTGGAATTGGTATACACGCATGACTCAAAATCATGTGGAGCTTGCTCCTTGTGGGTTCGAGTCCCACCTCTGGTACCAACTAAAGCTCGCACGCCAGTGGGGGCTTTAGTTGGTATTTGGCGAGAACCCAAGGTTCGGTGAAGCAGAGCGCGCAGGCCAAAAGTCAAATTAATTTGATCTTTTACCGAGCACTTTGCGGAGGTCGCGTCAGCGACAGTCCCACCTCTGGTACCAACTAAAGCTCGCGCGTTAGACTGCAAGGTAGTTTTTTTAATTTTCACGATTGATTTCCATTTTGATATTATCAATTAAAGATACTGCGTCATGATGATAAGCTGATGTTACCTTAAAGATATATCCGGCTGTCATGGCTCGTTTAAAGAAATTTATATTTTTACTGCTAGAATCAGCTAGTAAGCCAGACATGAGCCCCAATAAAACGCCTCTGCGAGCTAAAATATCAACATTGTTAGTGTCTACAATACCCATTACATCATCTCGACTGCAAACTAAAATTTGCTCCTTGTCATAAACAATAAAGTCACTTTTGAATTTGCCTTGGAGCTCTTTAATTATATCAATTTTATTAAATACACCCCTGTCAGGACGAATCGAGACACCGATTTTTTGGTAGTTCGCTAGGTCGATCAGGCCATGTGAGCTAATTAGAAAAATCGTATTCGTGCGGTGAAATACTGTTGGGTTAAGCCTGGCCAGCCGTAGAGCCTCATCGGTAATAATGACAGGTGAAGTACAATTTTCGAACATATAATCACAAGCGATTTGATTAGTACTATTTTGTGGCAGAAAAGGCGCCAGAACCAACAAATTAGCATCGTCTAGCTGTGACTTTAAGATGGCTTTATTGATTTGGCCAGCTGATTGTAGCTCAATACAGGCCTTAGCCGGTACCTTGACCCCTAATTTCGATAAACCGCTTGGCACTATTAGCTCAGGATAGGCATCTAAAGCACTTAAAATCTGATAGGCTGTATCCAAATTATTTAAGCTACCAACTTCGCCACCGACTATCAACACAACTGGTTTGAGCATAGGGTTGATTGGCTTATCAAACAGAACCTCTGGATAAAGCATATCGCCTTTTTGATGAATAATTTTTTGACTACTAGATGACAAAATCTTTAAGCTTTTATATAAATTTGGTTGAGATCTGCGGGCAAGGCTCGCATTAGCTTCGTTCTCGCCTGGGGGCTGACAACTATCTTGACAGCTTTGAAGTATGCCTTGAGTACTGTAGCGACCTCCGATTCATCAGTTAATTGGAGGGATATTTTTAGTCTCTCGACTAATGTCACTCGCTTGAATCGAGGTTGCCAATCCATTATACGGACGTAAAATTTCTGTTGACTAGGCTGTAAATATCCTGGCATTATAGAAAATAAATAGTTAGCCCTTTTAGGATCAATTGTCATATCGAGTCCGTCAGATATCAGCCTTATGACTCGCACGGCCTCATCATCACTACGCAAATTGGCATGTTGCTTGACAAGTGCAATAAAATAATCAGGAATGGGTTTCATGATTTATATATTATACAATAAGCGTGAAGATTAGTCCACTATTTTTATTTGTCGAAACCCTGCTTTAATGTTTCGACTTTATTTTCAGCGTTTTTAAGATAAACCTGAAGTTCTTGGGCGATTTTTATGCCATGTTCATATTTTTGCATGGCATCGTCCAGATTTATCTCAGAGCCTTCTAGGAAATTTGCAATTTCCTCAAGCTCAGACATTTTCTTACTAAAATCAAAATTTGAGTCTGGTTTGGTTGCCTTTTTGGCTCTGTGATTGTGGCCGTTTGATGCGTTGTTTGACACCAGAGCCTCCTTTATTCAGCTTAAGTTCAACTCTTCCTTGGTATAATTGTAACACAACCAAGTCTTCAGGTTGAATTTGTTCTTCTGACATCACAACTTGACCAAGAATTGTTGCTACACTATAACCACGAGCTAAAATTGCTTTCGGGTTTAAGCTAGTTAGAACTCGCAAGAGACCGGCCAATTTGTCGGCTTGGTAGCGCAAAATCCGCTCCATGCTATGATCGTTTTGGTGCCCTAGCTCCGACAATCTGGTTTTAAACTCCCCATATCTGCGCATAAAGACGTGATTTATTCTCTCGATTTGCGTTTCGGACTGTTTAATTAGACTGATCACTGATTTTGATGATTGATTTTGTAAGCTAGTAATAGAGCTTATGACTTGAGTCATATCTGGAACTAATCTGCGAGCGGCATCACTTGGTGTGGCTGCTCGCTGGTCGGCCGCTAGTTCAGCTAAGCTAATATCGTCTTCGTGGCCGATTCCAACCAAGCAAGGTATTTTTGAGCCGTAGACTGCTCTCACGACGTCTTCGTGATTGAAAGCCTGCAGATCCTCGGCGCTACCACCACCTCTTATCACCACTAGCACGTCAGATTGTTCAGGATGCTCATTAAAATAGTTGATAGCGCTTACAATTTGTCTTGGCGAGTCTATACCTTGAACCTGAACTTGAGCGTGGATAATATTTAAGCCGCGCCAGCGGTCACCGACAATTTTTAGAAAATCATTGAAAGCAGCTGCCTGCTTCGACGTAACAAGGGCAATATTTTTTGGATATTGGGGTAGAGGTCGCTTGCGCTCTAAGGCAAAAAGTCCTTCACGCTCGAACTTGGCTTTTAGAATATCAAAAGCTTTTTTTACGGCTCCCTCGCCCGATAACTCAACCTCCTTAATGGTAATACTAAACTTGCCCCATTTGGTTAGATTCGGAGTGGCAGCGACTTTGACTAGCATACCGTCTTCAAGCGGGACATTTAAGTGATAAATAGGCATAAAGCAACCAATCGTACAATCCGCATCCTTCAGATCAAAAAAGACCCATTTGCCTTGATTCACCTTAAAGCTGGCAATTTCACCCTCGATAACAACTAGTGGATAGGCAAATCCTAATGTTTGATTGATTAAGTTATTAAACTCGCTAACTGTCAGTACTTCATTTTCCACGACTAATCTCTTGTTTCATTTTCGGCTTGTCAATCATAGATTTTTTATAGTAATACAAGCCAAGCGGTATAAACAGCCACAATGCAATTAGCCGATAAATCGTCACAACTGAGAGACTGAGCGCAAACGGCTGCCCCAGAGCCACGAAAGTGGCCACCATAGTAGCTTCATAGACACCAATGCCACCAGTGAAAAATGAAGCTAGTGAAAACACCAAAGCAATAATATAGCCTGCAATCACAACACCAGGATTTACAACTACGCCAAAAGCCAAGAACACAATATAAATCGATGTCGCCTCGAAAATAATATAGGCAATCAATGCTGTGATTGGCTTTTTTAGCCTCAAATGATGGCTAGTGACATAATCGAGAGCATTGTAGAAGTCAGCAATAAATTTATTGATATTTTTTTCAGACAGGATGTCTCTTTTGAATTTCTTTAAGATCGCATTGACTGGCCGAGTGGCCCAAAATAAAAGCTTCTTTGATAAATCTCGAGAAAACATCAAGACGGCTGCAGCAGCACCGGCTACTATTATCACAATCAAAAATATAAGCACAATCTTGGAGCTAATTTTACCAGCTTGATTAGACATAAATAACATCAAAAAACAAAGCCCGGCAAAAAATAAATAACAAAAGAAGCTAATCGGGTACCAGAATATTTGAGCTATTGTAACCGTCTGACTATCAACCTTATCATTGAGCTCTCTAGACATATAGGATATTCCTGAAATTCCACCAGTTGGAAAAACTGTATTGACAAAATTCATTGCCATAATCACTGGAAATAGGCGTTTGTATCTTATTTTATGATTAAAAATACCAAAAAAACCTTGGAAGTATTTGGTATTAGCCCAATAGCTTAGATATCGGATGAGTATGATCAGGCTCAAGATCCAAATGTTTAGATTTTGGATCAGATTTGTTAGATTTTGAAACTTGCCAAAATTCCGTACGAAAAGCAGACCAATAATCACCAGTGCGATAAAAAACAAAAAATGTCTTGCTTTCATAATTACTCGTATTTTAGCCTATTTTCTAGCATTTTTGCCAATAATTATAAAAATCTTAAGCTATAATTAAGGCTATGAAACTGGTGATTTTAGGACGAGAGACTAACTTATGTCGAGCTGAAATCGAAGCTATCGCTCAAGATGTTAGCCACTTAGATGGTGGCGTGAGCCTAGTGTCAGATGCGATTGAGCTGGATATTAATCACGCTGGCGGTATTGTTAAGATCGCTCAAGTTATTACACGAACTTCTGGCCATAAAGCAGCTACCCTAGCTAGTGATATCCAAAAGCTAGTTATCGAGTTTATAAAATCACACCAGCTGGAGCGAAAAGTCTCGTTTGGTATTAGTCTATATGGTGATAAAATAACTTGCCAGCCTCTAATCAAGAAAAATTTGGGTCTTGGCATTAAGAAGCAGTTAGTAGCCGAGGGCATCAGTTGCCGCTACGTCATGGCCAAAAACGGCCACACTACTTCAGCTGCTCAAGTTAACTACAATAGTTTGCTCGGTCCAGGCAGTAAAGGCTTTGATTTCGTATGCTACGCCAGTCAGAAAAAGCTTATTCTTGGCTATACTACGGCCGTCCAGGACATTGCAAGCTACACCAAGCGTGATTTTAAACGACCTTGCCGTGATATGGTCACTGGTATGCTGCCGCCTAAACTGGCTCAGATAATGATCAATTTAGCTCATCTCAAAAATGGCCAAGTCATTGTCGATCCATTTTGTGGCAGTGGTGTTATATTGCAGGAGGCGCTACTGATGGGCTATGACACCCATGGTAGTGATATGAGTGATAAAATGGTGCGCTGTAGTCAAAATAATCTAACTTGGCTAAGAGCAAATTATAAGATCGCAAGTCACTTTCGCGTCAGTCAAGCCGATGCCACCACGATCAGTACACTGCCTCAAAATTGTGCTATTGTAACCGAAGGCTATCTTGGCAAACCGTTAAGTCAAGCCATTGATGAAGCCGATTTTTTGCTTATTCAAAAAGAGCTGACCAACCTTTACCTAGTCTTCTTTGAGAATTTGTCATTACTTAAGCACCAACCTAGCATCATTGTAATAAGTCTACCTGTCTGGCGGGCTAAAACGAATATATTAACACTCGAGATTATTGACCAAATTGAGGATTTAGGTTATACTTTAGAACAGTTTGCAGGTCAGAATGTGGCTGATTTGATTTATCTAAGAGACAATCAGTTCGTTGGCCGGCAAGTATTAGTACTTAGTAGAAAGGCAACTTAATGTCAAAGACAAAAGCTGGAGGTTCGACTAGAAACGGCCGAGATTCTCAGGCCAATCGGCTAGGGGTCAAGCTTTTTGGCGGTCAAATCGTTAAGCCTGGCGACATCATCGTGCGTCAGCGTGGTACTAAATTCGACTGTGGCAAAAATACTGGACTAGGTGTCGATCACACAATTTATGCCAAGACTAGCGGGCAGGTAACCTTCTCGAGTGCCCGAAAAACGCTTTTTACGGGTTCAACCAAAAGAAAAACTATCGTCAGCGTCACACCCTCCCATTAAAAGCGTTGCATTCAAATCTAATTGCGATACTACTTTTTGGTTTCTTTGATATTTAGCAACTTTTTAACTTCACTAACCACATCATCGATTGTAGATTGTGATTTTATACAATAGCCATCTGCACCTAAAGCTTTTGCTTTATCAATATCCTTTTTCTGCGACAATGCCGATAAGACAATAATCTTAATGTGCTTGATACCGTCGGTATTGCGCAGAATGTCAAGTACGTCGTAGCCTGAGATGCGTGGCATCATGATATCAAGCAAGATTAAATCTGCTTCATGTTTAGCAATTTTAGCTAGAGCTTCTTCGCCATTTGACGCCCAAAAAACATCAAAATCTTCTGCTTCTAGTCTAGTTTGATAAACAGACGCTAGTTCCTGGTCATCTTCAACGAGTAATATTTTATACTTTGCCACCTTTGACTCCTTCTACTCTTAATATTTTGCTTTGATTTGACTGTCTAATTAACTTCGCCGCACCAATAAAGTCTCTAAATAATGGATGTGGTCGATCTGGACGTGACAGAAATTCGGGATGGAATTGGCTGCCGACATAAAATGGATGATCCGATATCTCGACTATTTCTACTAACTTGTTGTCCGGCGATGTACCGCTAATCACCAAGCCATTGTCTTGCAGAGACTGTCGGTATTTATTATTAAATTCATATCTGTGTCGGTGTCTTTCGACTATATCCGTCTTGCCATAGGCTAAGTAAACACGAGACTTCTGATTTAGAATAGCTGGGTAATCACCTAGCCGCATTGTGCCTCCAAGATCAATTCCTACCTGATCAGACATAATGTCAATCACTGGATCTGTCGTGTCTGGATTAAGTTCAGTCGAATTGGCATCCTTGAGACCAACTACGTGGCGCGCAAATTCAATCACAGCAATTTGCATCCCCAGACATAGCCCCAAATAGGGAATTTTATTTTCTCGAGCATACTGGGCGGCTATAATCTTACCCTCCGTACCACGATTACCAAATCCACCAGGCACTACAATGCCCTCTAGGTCTTTTAGCTCGGCCTTGAGAGTCTCTAATTTTTCTGCGTTGATCCATTTTATGGCTACTTTCATACCGTGGTACCAACCAGCTGATTTTAGAGCCTCAAAAACGCTCATATATGTATCTTCGTGGCTCATATACTTTGCAACCACTCCTATCTGTACCTCATCTTTAACCCTTTTGATGCGCCCAACTAGGCTATACCAATCTTCTAGCTTAGCTTTTCGCTTCGGCAAGTTGAGAGTGGACGTGATATAGTCACCGATACCACTTTCTTCCATTTTTAGGGGCACCTCATAGACAGTCTTAGCTGTTGGCAGTGAGACAATAGCCTGGGTATCGACATCACAATACAAGCTTAACTTTTCAATAGCAGCCTTTGAGAGCGCATGATCACTACGAACACATAGCACATCAGCTGAAATACCAACTTCGCGCAAATCTCGCACGCTATTTTGGGCCGGTTTGGTCTTAAGTTCCTTGCTGGTCTCCAAATAGGGTACAAAAACCAGATGGACATAAAGTACATTATTAGGCATGACCCTTCTTTTGAATTGCCTAATCGCCTCCATATTAGCCATCGATTCGTAGTCACCGACCGTGCCGCCGATCTCGACGATATGTATATCGCTATCGCGACTTGCTTCAATGATCTTGCGCTGAATTTGATTCGTGATGTGGGGAATTATCTGAACGGTTTTACCTAAGAATTTACCCTTACGTTCATCAGCAAAGACGTTGGCAAAAATTTCACCATTCATAGTTGAACTTGACTTGGTCAGTTCACGATCAATAAATCTTTCATAATGACCTAAATCTAAGTCAGTTTCACCGCCGTCCTGAGTTACAAAAACTTCACCATGTTCGGCTGGGTTAAGTGTGCCGGCGTCGGTATTGAGGTATGGGTCGCATTTTTGCATGCTAACAACAAAGCCGCGCGACTCTAAAATCTTGCCAATCGAAGCGGCTGTAATTCCCTTGCCGAGTCCAGAAACAACTCCACCAGTCACAAATATATACTTGGTTTTATTGAGTTTATCCACCTATTATAAAAACCCTTACTGCTACTATCATACTCCTTATGATTTACAGGAGTCAATCAGTTTTATTTAGATTTTAGAGCTGGCCGTCTCAATCGCTTTTTGCAATTGAGGATCGCGGCCGGTATTAAAGTCATCGGTCGTTTGTTGCACCTCAATATCAGGCTTTATACCCTCTTTTGAGATATTAACTCCGTTTGGAGTGTACCAATGAGCGACAGTTATTTTAACACTAGCGCCACCTGAGATACCGAACAACTGCTGCACACTACCCTTGCCAAAAGTCTTCTCTCCGAGCAGAGTCGCTCTCTTGTTGTCATGGAGTGCACCGGCCATAATCTCAGAAGCGGAGGCACTGCCTTTATTAACTAAAACCACCACCGGAATATCAGTTAGCTCGCCACCCGGCTTAGCTTTATAAACTGTATTCTTTTCCTTTCGAGAGCGTTGTTCTACAATCACGCCCTGGCTCATAAACTGACTCGTCACATCAACTGCACCATCGAGGTAGCCACCTGGATTATCACGTAAATCAACAATTACAGCCTTAACCCCCTTAGCTTTCAGCTCACTAGCAGAATTTTGGACCAATGCAACCGTATCATCGCCAAATCTAGTTATTTTAATATAGCCAATATTATCATTTTTTATTTCAGTTTTGACGCTCGGCACAGTTATCTCGTCACGAGTAATTTTGTACTCTTTAGAATTACTACTGCCACGAATTATAGTTAGAGTCACATCGCTGCCCTTCTGTCCGCGAATTTTTGACACCGCCGCATCAAGCGTCATGGCACTGGTGTCCTCACCGTTAACGGCTATAATGATATCTCCGGCCTTAATACCAGCTAGAGCCGCCGGTGCACCATCGATCGGAGCGACAACAGTCAATTTATCGTTTTTTAATGCCACCTCAATACCCACTCCGCTCAGACTTCCTTTTAAGTCGTCGCTGAGCTCCTTACTCTGGTCGGCTGTCAGAAAGGTAGTGTAGGGATCGCCCAATGAAGCCACCATGCCGGTGATGGCGCCTTGGGCCTGCTTATCTTGGGAAATGTCTCCATCAAACTTGGCGTGGAGCAAATCATTGACCCGCCAGTATTCAGTCATATCGTGTCGTGTTGAGTTATTACCTCCAAGAAAACCAATTTTTATACTAGGGTTGAGCTTGCAAACGAAAAAACCAAGCACAAAAGCCAGTAGGCTGATGCCGATATATTTGGCTATACTTTGACTCTTGGTGCGCTTTGAGCTGGGTTTATTACTAGGAATGTCGTTCATATAGTAAGTCAACCTAATGGATAAATGTTAGTGCTGATGTGGGCCAGTCGCTCTCGCTATAGTGCCCTGTCATGTCAGCGTTATATTGAGAAACACGCACAGTCGAGCCACCATTCTTAATCGATTCAACGATCATAACGTGACCATATTGCCCTCCACCATATACACCAATAGCGCCAACTTCGGGCGATCCATCTACTCTATAGCCGAAGTTTCGAGCCCAGCCTGGCCAAATTTTGGCATCAGCCGGCCCCATCCTACCCCATGCTGGTATAGCACGACCGATATTAGCTCTGCGCCAAGCCGCGTAGCTAGTACATTCGCGATAGTAAAAGCCCCATGGGTCAGCTCCGCTATCCTGTTCGACGCCTGCCCAAGGGTAACCGCCAGTACCACCATAAGTACTATTACTCGAGCTAGCAGCAATTGCAGCAGCTTGTTGCTTTCTCAAGCTTGATATACTGGCTTTGTCGGCTGATACCAAACTCTGGTACGATGCCTCCTCACCCTGAGTCTTGGCCAGTAGTTCTTGTTGTTCGGCTCTTTGGCGGTCGATGTTGTCAAGCTGGGCTTTTTGCTGGAAAGCTAATATATCGAGCTTATTTTTCTTCTCATCCAGCTCTTTTCTAAGTTTATCGATCTTAGTTAAATTCTCATTGACCTTGTTTTTGATCGCTGTTAAGTACTCTTGCTTGGAAATGTAATCGCTCAAATTATCACTTGAGGCCAATAGCTCCAACGGACTGATACTGCCCTGCTTATACATGATCACCATATTATCTTTTAGGACCTGTTTTTGCTTCTCTAAGTCTGCATTGGCCTTTTTGATCTGTTCATTGGTTTGAGAAACCTGTAGCTTAGTGACGTTTAGCTCCGCTAAGGCAGAGCTAATCTGCCCTTGCAAAATCGAAAGTTTATTCGATAGTGTATTTGCCTCGGCTTGTTTCTGATTGATAACAGCTTGGTTCTGATTGATTTTATCATTTAGGGCGTTGATCTGATCATCAAATTGATCAGCAACAGCAAACCCCGGCAAAAGGCCGAAGGCCAATACCGCACAGCATGTCAGGTATAAAATCTTTGTTTTGATTATTTTTATAATTGCACCCTCCAGGACTGAATAAACTTTATTATAACATATTTAAAATGCCAGCAAATGACAAATTATTACAGCTTGAGATAACGCGAAATTGCCAACCAACTAGACAGCACGCCAATAATAATTCCCAGTCCAAATTCAGCCGCCACGACCAATAAAATGCGCTGCGAAAAGAAGGTAATAACCTCCGGTGCGTTGAAATAGCTGACGAAAAACGGCCCCATCCAGCGAATAATTGGGATGGATATCAAAACTGATATGGTCGCTCCAAGCACACCATAGAGCGAGCCCTCAATGATAAATGGGCCGCGAATAAACCAATTGGTGGCACCAACCAATTTCATGATTTCAATCTCTTCCCGCCTTGTAAAGATCGCCATCCTAATGGTATTAAATATAATCAGAAGCGAAATAATTAAGAAGGCGACCGAAATGATAGTACCTGTCCTGGCCACACCATTACTGATTTTGATAATTTTGTCATAGATCTTTTTGCGCGTATCACTGTCGTCGTAGCTAGTCGACTTGATCACCTTGGAGAAATCCGATGCTTTGATGATTTGGTTGATTTCACTCAATTGGCTGGCATCTTTGGTTTTAACCTCTAGCGAGGCTGGTAATGGATTGCCGATGTCAGGTACTTTATCAGTCAAGTTCTTGCTATCTTTGCTAATCGAAGAAAAGCGTTTTAAGGCGTCAGCCTTGGATATATAAGTGACGGATTTGACATTATTAAGAGCCGATAGCTTGGCTTGCAATTCCTTGATTTGATCAGGAGTAATCTCATCCTGCAAGAAGATTGCCAGGTCAATTTTTTCTTTCACGGCGGTCAGCTGATTATGTAAGAACATAGCCGAAAATGCAAAAAAAGTCACAATCACCAAAGTGACAACCATGATCGCAGTAGCTGCTGTCGACAGCCAGGCGTTGCGGAAGAGGTTTCTAAAGCCGGTCTTAAAAATACGCCACAGCGTTGTCATAAATCAATTCCCCTACAATATAACCGCCTAGATTGTATTATTCGAGGAAAGTTCAAGGAAAAACTGAGCAGCGCAACGAGGCGTACAAATTGGTACGATGAATGAGCCACGATAGTTTTGACACAGAAATTTCCCGAATAAAACGATCGACTCACAGTACAAACCTCCCGACCTTTTCGTCTTTAATAATCCGCCCTCGATTAATCGTCACAACGCGCTTCTTGAGTGCATTAACGATCTCTTTATTGTGGGTCGTGAGCAGAACAGTAGTGCCAAATTTATTAATTTTAAGCAGTAATTCGATAATATCCCAAGCATTTTTCGGGTCTAAGTTACCGGTCGGTTCGTCGGCAATTAGGATTTTGGGGTTTCTGACTAGCGCTCTGGCAATAGCCGTACGTTGCTTTTCGCCGCCAGATATTTCACCCGGATAATTATTGGCTTTCTCGGATAAACCAACTAGCTGCAAGATCTTCGGTACGGCTCGTTTGATCTCAGAAGTTTTTACGCCCGAAACTTCCAGCGCAAAAGCCACATTTTCGTAAACAGTTAAGTTTGGTAGCAGCTTAAAATCCTGGAAAACCACACCGATTCGGCGCCTGAGGTGAGGAATATTGGCTTTATCAATTGTGTCATAGTCAACACTACCGACAATGATTTTACCAGAGGTCGGTAGCTCCTCTTTGATAAGTAACCTGATTAGAGTTGACTTGCCAGCTCCAGAAGCGCCAACAATTGTCACAAACTCTTTTGGGGTAATATGTAAAGATATCCCAGAGAGAGCAACCGTCTTGTTGGGATACATAACTGTAACACGATCTAATAAAATCACCCTTATATTGTAACTCATACTAAGCGATAAATTAATAGCTCGCGCGTGCAGTATGAGTCTATTTGGATATATTATAACTAAGATAGGCCTCGATAAATGGCTCAATCGCGCCAGCCAAGACTGCATTGACGTCACTCGTTTCGCAACCGGTCCGATGGTCTTTCACCTTGGTGTATGGTTGCATAACATAACTTCTTATCTGACTACCCCAGTCCGCGCTTTTGAGCTTGCCGCGAATCTGACTGATATCCGCCAAATTTTGTTCTCTGGCGTACTCGCTCAAACGAGAGGCTAGAATCGACATGGCTTTTTGTTTGTTTTTCAATTGGCTACGTTCATTCTGGATCGTTACGACAATTCCAGTCGGAAGATGTGTGATTCTGACTGCAGAATCGGTTGTATTGACACTTTGGCCACCGTGCCCACTAGCGCGAAAGGTATCAATTCTTAGGTCGCTATTTTCAATATTTACCTCAGCCTCTGGAACCTCCGGGATAATGTCGACCAAAGCAAATGATGTTTGGCGCAGGTTATCAGCGTTAAATGGCGACAAGCGAACCAAGCGATGGACACCTTTTTCGCTTTTGAGCTTGCCATAGGCAAAGTGACCGGTTATTTCTAATGTAGCACTCTTAATGCCCGCCTCTTCGCCATAGCTTGCATCTACCAGCTCGATCACAAGTCCGTTTTTTTGACCGTACTTGAGGTACATCTCCATCAGCATTTGCGCCCAATCTTGGGCATCCGTACCGCCCACCCCGGCCGATATTTGCATAATAGCATTAGCTTTATCATATGGCTTTGATAGTTTTAAATCGACCAGTAAGTCGCCTGCTCGCTTTTGCAAGCCCTTGGTCTGGACGTTGAATTCATCGATTTGATCATCGTCACTCAACTTGGCTAACTCCAGTAATGCCTCGATATCCTTATCTAAATCACGCCACTGTGAGATCGTGCGCTTTAGCTGGGCAGCTTGCCTGTTAATTTGTTCAGCTTGTGTGCTATCTTGCCAGAAGTCAGGTCGAGCCATTTTAGTCTCAAGATCCGACAGCTTTTTCAAGTCAGTCGAAATATCAAGCTCATCCATTGCCCGACGAACCTCCTCAAGCAGTTTGGCTAATTGATCAATTATTGTTTTCATTCTTGAGTTCATTATATCTTATTTTTACTAGCTAATATAAAAGACCTGTCAAGCAAGGTGCTTTTCAGGTCTTCTATATAATTTAACTATTTATGTTTATTTTTTCCAGTTACGTAGAGCTTCTCTTAAGGCCTTTTTACCTTTCAGGTAAGTGTAGCCAACATAGCTCAATCCGCTCATGCCTAGAACTCCTGCTCCGGCACTTTCGACACCAGTCTGAGGGATTTCGCCGCCACCTGGAGTTACTACAGTAGTAGCAGTAGGTGCAACAGTAGGTGTCGGAGTGACAGTTGGTGTAACCGTCGGAGTAACAGTCGGGGTGACAGTTGGTGTTACAGTTGGTGTGGTTGTAGGAGTTGGTGTAGGGGTGGTTGTAGGAGTTGGTGTTGGGGTTGGTGTATGAGTTGGTGTAGGAGTAGGTGTAGGAGTGTTGTTATTTGTCACCTTAATAACCGCTGGATTACAACCCTTTTGGCCTTCGTCAGCTGTAAAACAAGCCGTGTTAGAGATGTATTTCACCTGACCGGCGGGTACGCCATCTAAAACGTTCTTATCCACAATCACTTTAAATCGAAGTAATCGCGATCCACCAGCTTCGATCGAAGTAAATCCGTCATAGGTCACAGTGCGCTTAGCAGCATCACCCTTATAGGTTACACCGGCTGGAAGATTGTCAGTGATTTTGACGTTGGTTAGCGGTGCACTACCAGCATTCGAGATTGAAATCGAGTACTGAGCCTCTTGCTCTGGCTTGAAAGCCACCGCTGTAGCATTGTCTTCAGCCGCGTGGTTTGAACCATTTGGGTCTTCAGTCATATTCTGAACATGCTTGAAAGTCTCACCAAAAGGTTTGTTCATTGGCTTAATTGGGTTACCACAAGACTTTAGAATAGCCCAGTGAAAAGTCCCACCACTCATGTTGACAAATGCTGCGATCGACTCGCTGCGGAAAGAAACAGCTGGGGGTCGCATCCAGATCGAACCATCCTTAGATGAGTTCTGCAAGAATTCACGGCCTGAGCTAAATACTCCCGTTGCGACTTGCTGGCCACCGACCCAGACAGTACCGTCTTTTTTGACAACACCGTCAACCGTATTTGGATCCATGATCCCAGCTTCGGTGATACCGCGGCCTTCATTGTAATAGATCTGTTGGATATTAGCAGCGCTGTTGTGGCCATCACCGCCGTTAATTTTACTGATTAATTCTTGTTTGGTGCTGGCACCACAATAGACAACTGCGTTTGAATCACAGTCGGCTGCTTTGACTTGGACGAGTGGCAATACTATAGAAAAAACTAAAAGTAGCGCACTTGCTACACCAATAACTTTGGTAGTTACCCTTCCTTTTTTCATACCTCATTCTCCTTACCCTCACCCTCAACTAACTTAAAATTAAAATATGCTTATTATTCTATCATTCTTTAGTGCTTATGTCAATAGTTTTTATGTTGTTTTTTAAAATAATTTAAGGTTTATCACCTTTCAAGCAAGCTACCATTTAATTTTCAATAATAGTCTGCTTAGAAGTGATTCCCCAAGGTGGGGACCCCTAGCCTTTATTAGAGCTAAGAGTCCCCTACCTTGAGGGCTGG
>JAYRII010000013.1:0-6915 GCA_041906885.1 Candidatus Saccharimonadia bacterium
CGCTTTTCGGCTTTCGGGCTGCTCGGTAATACCTGTCGCTTAACACTTGCTGCTTGAACACTTGGCGCTTAATGTCTTTTTGCTTTTTACCCGATTCCCGCCGTGCGGGACATCGGGCGTGAAAAAAATGTCTTTCGATACAATAGGGAATAAATCCAAAAAGGGCTATATGGCATCGATAAAAACAACCAAAACAGCTCCGGACGACCTCCTACTGTATACCAAAATGGTCGATTTTCTGGCCTGGCTTTTCCCGATACTAAATACTTTTCCAAAAAATCAGCGGCTGGTGCTGGCTCAGCAGACTAGTAATAGCGCGCTCGACTGTTTGCGCTTGATCATCAGTGCTCGAAACGCCCGCTCACCCAAGAAAAAAGCTAGTTTGCTGTTTGAGCTTAATGTCGAGCTGGAGGTGTTGCGCAAACTTATCACTGTTGCTCGCGAAGTAGGTTTCTTGAATGCTAAACGCACCGAAAACGGCATCAAACAGCTTCTAGAGCTCGGCAAAATGTGCGGCGGCTGGCTTAAGCGTTACGATCCTTCTTAGCTTTGGCAATTTCGGCATACTGGCCGTAAAGTTTGAGTATCAGTTTATTTGCCTGTCTGGGGCTAGCATGCTTGAGGTGTGCTACCCAGGCATAGAATATCTGGCGCAGTTCATCACTGCTGACGTTATTATTTTGGTACTGGCGAAGCAAGTGTCGCCAGCGTTGTTTGATTAGTTTGACGGTCGAGCTACGAACTCTTATGCGATGTCGCCAGACAACATAGCCTACAAACTCTATACCTGACTTGGTTGGAAGTATTCGAGTCTTGTGGGGATGGACAGTTAAGCAAAGTTCGTCGTGTAAAAAGGTGGTGATTTGTTCTCTCCAGCGGTGGAGTTGTTGTTTGTCATCGCAAATGAGAATCAGGTCGTCCATATAGCGAATGTAACGTTTCACTTTGAGAGTCCGTTTGATATATGAGTCGACTTCATGCAAATATATATTACCGAAGATCTGGCTGGTGAGATTGCCAATCGGAATACCGCGCGGTCGTTTGCTGTGGTAGGGCGAATCAGGTGCGAAAAGATGATCGTGCTCGTCACCACTTTGGTAGTAGTCGATTACGGTTTCGAGTACTTGTAATAATAATTGGTCGTTGATTTTCTTTTGGAGGAGTCGCTTGAGTACAGCGTGGTTAACGCTGGCATAATATTTAGAGATATCAATATGGAGCGCATACAGGGGCTTATCAGTTTGATAACGAATAAAGTGCTGAAGCCGACGCAAGGCAGCGTGTGATCCTTTGCCCTCGCGGCAAGCGTAGGAATCATAAATGAAGCATGGCTCGTAGACTGCTTTTAACACTGCGCAAATAGTGTGGTGAACAATACGATCGCGAAAATATGGTGCATCAATCAGGCGTTTTTTGGGGTCATTTACTACAAAACGTTTGTGTGGCTTTGGCTGGTAGTGATTGGTATTTAATTCTTGCTGGAGTTCGATCAGGCTTTCGAGCCGGTTATAATTAAAACTGGCACTATAGGTGCGATATCGCTTGCCCCGAGCAGCACCATGAAATGCCTGCTCAAGGGCATAGAGTGATGTGAAATCGAGTAGTTGATCTTGGCGGCGGCGTTTTCTGTACATTCTCAAATGTAGTATACGGCGAGGGTAGCTGTTAGTATACTTATACTTAGGTGTGAGTAGATTTGCAAAGTCGGCATCCTGAATTCGAATTTCTCCTCGGGCTCGCCCGCTGTGATGGCTTTTGTGCGCGGTGGCAATTGGGACAATGGCCCGAATGCGGGGGTGTTTACGCTCAACCTCGAGAATGAGCCGGACGATTCCAATCCGAATATCGGCTTTCGGGCTGCTCGGTATACCAGAAAAGTGAGATGGTAAGCTTTTTGCCACAGTGGTAGCTACCCGGTGCGCTTGGTATTCGCTATTTGCACCGGTCGCACTACTTTTGGTGCTGCGACAAACATATTGCAGAGACACACGACTGAGCGGGATTTGGCTAGCTTTCGCGTGTCTCGCTGGTGGGTGGTGATGCAGGCCTGGTCTTGGTGGTTCTCTCCGGCAGTAGTCGGATTCGAACGGTGATGGGGACGGAGATCGCCCCATGTTATTCTTCGAACAGCACCCATCTTATTCTTCGAACGAAGTGAGAAGTTTTGCAGACGCAGGTGCGATGGTTCTCTCGCGCGGCCGCTCGTTCGAACAATATTGTTCGAGAAGGCCATCAGCCGACGAGAACTGCTACCGATGGTTCTCATTCGCTGCTGCTCGCTCGAATAATAACAGTGGCGCGCAGGATTCCGCTCTTTGTCGGATTCGAACGCTGGCGGCGGCCGGAGTTTTGGCCATTGCTTAAGGATGGCAGTCTGTAGCTCGTCCAATCGAAAAAATAATTTTTAAGAGTATACTAAAAAGATGAAAACAAGTCGTGCTAGAGCTAAACCGCCACGCCGAATGGTCGCCGCCTTGCTGGCTTTGGCGGTAATTGTCATAGCTGGCGGGGTGTATTTGCTGGTGCTGGTATTGACGCCGCATTTGCCAGTCTTCTATCCGACCAAACCAATCGAAGTCAAGCACATGGATAGCCCTAAAGAAGACCGAGTCTATATCCCAAAAGTGGGCATCGATATCGCGCTTTTAGCTGGCGGGGCGGATGTTTTGGACAAGGGCGCTTGGCACCGACTGCCCGACAGAGGCGATCCCGTCAGAGGTGGTAATTTCATCATTAGCGCCCATCGCTTTAGTATCGGTACGACACCAGCCCAAACACGTCAAAAATCTCCTTTTTATCACATCGACAAGCTGGCGGTTGGCGACAAAATAATAGTTGACTACCAGGCTAAGCGATACAGCTATGAAATAATCGAGATAAAAAATGTCAAGCCAAATCAAATTGAGATTGAAGCGGCTAGCAATACCCCAAAACTAACTTTGTACACCTGCACGCTCAAAGGCGAGACAGACGGCCGGCAAGTCTTTATTGCCAAGCCGCTTGGCAATATCTGAGAGTGTGAGGCTTGCTAACGGCTTAGCAATTGCAGATCGTTTGATTGTGGTGTAGCTGATGGCGGTGGCGGGAGCATTACGGCTAGCGCGAAGTCGTATGCATTTATTGACTTTATACATCAGTCTAAATTGCGGTGATCGATAGCCTAAATTGCGGTGGGTGAGATGATCGGTCAAAACCGGTCGCGCATATGGCGGTACGACCAATCCCAGCGGGCATCGATTTTCTTGTGCGGATTGAAGATATTTTGAGGGTCGAAAATATCTTTGAGCTCGTGAAATAGCTTGATTACCTTTGGCGAATACATTTTATCAAGGAAAGGCCCGCGGATCAGCCCATCATTGTGCTCGCCCGACAAGCTGCCTTTAAAAGACAATACCAACTCGTCAACTTCGGCCATGCACTTGGTGATCTTATCGCGCTCCGATTTTTTAGTCAGATCCATCAAGGGAATGATGTGGAAATTGCCATCACCCATGTGCCCGGCGATGGTGTAGAGCAGGTCGTATTTCTCCAGAATTGGCCGTAATTTGGGCAAAAACTCCGGCATATGCTCGGGCGGCACGACCAAGTCATCGATAAACGGCGCGGTGTGCTTGTCGCGGACATTTTTGCGCAGCAGATTAAAACTCTCCCGCCGCATCAGCCAGTATTTGCGGCTCTTGGCCTCGGTCTCGGCTATTTGCGTGGCCATATCAAATGGCTCAAGCTTGGTTCTGAGCTGATCGAGCTTGGCTTTGATCTCGCTAGTGTTCTCACCCTCGAACTCGACCAGCATAATAAGTTTGGGCATACCCTTGTAAAGCATCAACACATCCGGAATCAGCGACAGGGCTAGCTTGATAAATTCGCCCCAGCCGAGCGTCTTGCGAAAAGTCGGGAAAAAGCGAATGGCCAAGCCAAAAGTATGGTCGTCAAAGGTCTCAAAGCTAGTTGGATTGAGCGGCACGACTGTTTTGATGATCTCGCCCAAGTGGTCGAGCGACGGTACATACGCCACCAACAGACCGGAGTGCGGCTTGGCCTCGACTAGCTTAAACTCGATATCGGTGATCAGCCCGAGCGTGCCCTGTGCGCCAATGAAGGCTTTGGTCAGATCAAAGATTCCCGTCTCACGGTCGTAAATATCCCAGAGCAAATAGCCGGTCGAGTTTTTGCTGACCTTCGGCTTGGCACTCTTGAGTAAGTCATAATTTTTATCGACTAATGCATAGACTTTGCGGTAGATTTCGCCTTCATAATCTTTTTGAGCTAGCTTTTTTTTGAGACCAGCTCGGTCGAGCGGCTTGACTGCATATTCATTGCCATCGGCTAAAACGACCTTGAGTGAAGCCACGTAATTTTCGGTCTTGCCATAAGCTAAGGATTTCTCGCCACCGGAGTTATTGGCCACAATGCCGCCGACAGCGCAAATGCCGCGCGAGGCCGGATAAGATGGCATGAGTTTTTTACTTTTGAGGGTGACTGGCTCGAAATCGCGATAGTAGACACCCGGCTCGACGTGAATCCGATCGCCTTTGACATGTCCGATGCGTTTGAAATATTTTTCAAACACCACGATCAGCGAGTCATTGATCGCCCCGCCGCTCATATCTGTGCCACCCGAACGAGCCGTGATTGACAGCTCGGGGTCGGCGGCTTTGTTCTTGGCGACATATCCGACTAAGGCTTTGACATCATCGACCGATTTGGGGAATAGCACCGCTTTTGGCACGACTTCAAACAGGCTGGTGTCGTGACTGAAAGTCTTTTTGGTTTTATCATCAGCGAGGATGTCGCCGTGAAAAAATTGTTTGATTTCAGATAATTCTTGAGGTAATTTTTTGGTTCGTAATTTGGAGGCGTAGTGTTTGATTTTTCGTAACATACTATTATTCTAAAACGATTATGCTTATAATAAAAGTGAATAAAAAAGGTCTTATCAAAATGGCAGACAAAAAAACCACCAAATCTACTAGCAAAAAAACTAAATCAACCACCAATTGGGCTAATGTCGGTTGGCTGGTGCTGATCCAGTGGTCGGTCGCGCTTATCTGGCTGATGAGCGGATGGGAAAAATTCGTCGACGACAAATTTGTCGGTGGATTTACCAAGACAGTCGGCCTCTTCGCGGCTAAAACACCACACGCATTCTATGCCGATTTTCTCAAAAGCACCGTTTTAGCCAGCCCGGACTTCTTTGCCAACCTAGTTCGAACTGGCGAAATCTTTGTCGGCGTGGCCTTAGTCGTCTTTGGTGCGTATTATCTCATTACTAAAAAACTCGACCCGATATATCGCGGACTGTTGGCTGTAGCTCTGGTGGCTGGCGCGCTTTTAAACCTCAATTTCTATCTGGCAGCTGGCTGGAGTAGCCCGTCGACGGCCGGCATCAACACCGTCATGGGCTTGGTGCAAGTCATCTTGGCCGCATTCTACATCAAAACGTTGGCCAATAAATAACATCTCACTCGCTCGCAGTTGGCGGTGAAGAATCTCTCGTTTTTGGCATTGTCATTCTGATCCGCCGGTTGGCGGAGAAGAATCTCTCGTTTTTGGCATTGTCATTCTGATCCGGCGGTTGCCGGAGAAGAATCTATGTTTTTAATGTGGCAAGATCTTTCGACTACGCTCAAGATGACAACCCCCATTGTCATTCTGATCCGCCGGTTGGCGGAGAAGAATCTATGTTTTAGTGTGGCAAGATCCTTCGGCTTCGCCTCAGGATGACAGCTCCCATTGTCATTCTGATCCGCCGACTGTCGGAGAAGAATCTATGTTTTTGTGTGGCAAGATCTTTCGACTACGCTCAAGATGACAGCCCCCATTGTCATTCTGATCCGGCTGTTGCCGGCGAAGAATCTCTCGTTTTTGGCATCGTCATTCTGAGTGTGGAGAAGAATCTATGTTTTTGTGTGGCAAGATCTTTCGACTACGCTCAAGATGACAGCCCCCATTGTCATTCTGACCCAGCGGTTGGCGGTGAAGAATCTATGTTTTTAGTGCGGCAAGATCTTTCGACTACGCTCAAGATGACAGCCCCCATTGTCATTCTGATCCGGCTGTTGCCGGCGAAGAATCAACTAGATTTCCCATATATATACTACTTATGCTAGAATAGTGATAATTATGAAGGTTGGAAAAAAGCTACACTATATCTGCCTAGCTCTAATTGGCTTATTAGCCGTGACTAGTTTGCCTCTGTCTCAACTACGCCCAGTCAAGGCTGCCCCAGCTCCAACTGACGTACCAAGCTTTGACTTCGCCTTTGGCAAATATAATCCAGAGCCTTATTATGGTAAGTTTAATGACTCACGTGATGTTACTGTTGACCTTTCAGGCAATGTCTATGTGGCGGATACACTTAACCATCGTATCCAAAAATTCTCTAGCTCGGGTAATTTTCTTACGCAATGGGGGGGCACTCAGGGCTCTGGTGATGGTCAGTTTGACTCTCCCTACGGTGTCACTACCGACTCCAGCGGTAATGTCTATGTGGTAGAATACGGCAATGAGCGTATCCAGAAGTTCACTAGCTCCGGCAGCTTCCTCGCTAAATGGGGCACTCAGGGCTCTGGTGATGGCCAGTTTAGCACCCCTACCGACATAACCATCGACAATAGCGGTAATGTTTACGTGGCTGACTATTCTAACCATCGCATCCAAAAGTTTGACTCTTCCGGCAGCTTCCTCGCTAAATGGGGCACCTCTGGCTCTGGTGATAGCCAGTTTAGCTTTCTTATGACAATCACCGTTGACTCCTCAGGCAATGTTTATGTGGCTGACTCGGGCAACGACCGCATCCAAAAGTTTGACTCTTCCGGCAACTTCCTAGCTAAATGGGGCAGCTCTGGCTCTGGTGATAGCCAGTTTAGCGGTCCCTCCGGCATCACGACCGACTCCTCCGGTAATGTCTATGTC
>JAYRII010000014.1:0-165131 GCA_041906885.1 Candidatus Saccharimonadia bacterium
CCATCCGACTATAAAAAATTTACCATCTCTAACACCGTGGTACTGAATAGTGCGCATACCATCTTTGCCGAGATAAACCTCACACCAAGCCTCGACACCATCTAGCTTCACCTGCTCACGACTTTCTAGCTGGCCTGTACTGGCTGCTGCCGTCTGTATTTTGAGTGCTTTTTGAGTATACTCCTCCAATGACAGCTTGGAAGTATCAATTGATTTTTTTTGTTGTACAGCCGAGACACCGCCACGCCCAAAAGCCGCTTGACCGATATTGCAGGCTTTTGACATATCTACGTCATTATTGTCCTTAGTTGTGTCGACGTTATAAAATCCGGGTAAAGTTAGTTCAAAGCACTCAGTCGTAAAAACTTTTGGCTTGCTATAGATCGCTAGATAATACCAACCGGTCAAAAAAATAAAGCCGGCCACGAATGCCACGCCTAGCAGCACTAGCAAAATAATCAAGCTGCGGCGCTTTTTGTGGTCCCGCGAGGCGTCGGCTGCCAAATGTCCTGGCTCGACGACATGAACATTGCTAGATGGATGCAGATTAGCTGCTTGAGTGGGAGCTGAGATATTGCTCGATGATGCAGGCTGGCTGGGTGAGTCTTGGGGTGGCTCGACCATTTTTTAGCTATGGCCTACTTCCAGTTCCAATGCGTTAGCGCCGTATCAAAACTTTTCTTTGAAATGTCGTCATTGTATGAGCCAGCAATCAGAAAGCCATGAGCAGTGGCACTGTCTTTGGTGTATCGATCCTTGCCAAAATCTACCATTACCATTATATCTGGAAAGCTCTGAGCACTTGATGAGCCGGTAAAAACTAACTTATGCGCACTAATACCACCGACCGAGATGGTTGACTCTGAGCTCAGCTTGATAGTCGGATTAAGATTGCTCTTGAAGTAATTGATGACCTGATCAAAGTTTGTCTTATCAGCCGCCGAATAAGGTATAACCTGCAAATTACTAACATATTGCGCACCATAATTAGCACCAAAAATGCACCAATCGTTATAAAACGGTTGATTATCTTTTGGCAGAACAGTTTCAAAACATGGGCTCTCCAGGCCAATGTAGTCATTGACAATCTGAGCTGGTGGTAGGGCCGGGAAAAGCGAGCCAACCGTCGGCGGAGCAACTGATGTTGGAATATTATTTGTGGTCAGCTTTTTTGATGCAGTAGCCTGGCTCGAATTTTGAGTGTAGCTCGCCTTATTCTTGAAATTAAAGCCACTGGCAGCTGATGAATTGGTATTATTTTGCTGTCCGGATAGACTTTGTAAATAATCATTGACGCTGTAGCTTGTATCATTTTTTTGTTCAGGCTGCGCGCTCGGACTAGGCTGAGGCGTATTTGTACTCACAGGCTCGGCCTTCTTGCCTGTAATAAAGGCGGTGATCTGGGTTCGCGTTGGGGTGTAAGCCATCGCACCACCAACACCAACTAATAATGTAGCGGCTACGGCTATCAGGGCGTATTTTAGACCTTTTTTACCAGCTGGCTTGACCTTTTGGATTGGAGAGGATAGATCGCCACCAGCTGGGCTATGTAGTCCGGCTAAGTGATTTTCATCTGGAAAACCATGATTCGGCTCTGATTTACTACCTCCCGCTGTTGCTGTGGCCAGACCATCAGATTTATCAATAACACTGACGTTACTAAGCTTGAGCGCCTTCACCTCGTTTTCGCTAGGTGCTGTTGAGTCTTTAGATTCGGCATCAGGCTCGTGAATCAGCGGCTTATCAGTTGCTTCTGGCTTGACTGCCATGTCTGGCTTAATACCATCGCGATCTACCGAATAAGTTTTTTCGAGCTCTTCTTTGAGATTTTCGTCATATTTTATTGGTGGATTATCATCACTCTTCGCATCGCTGGATGTAGACTGAAGTGCGGTTGGCTTGTCTGCCGTCTTAGCTTTAATTGCGGGCGATTTTTTAACAATATCCATTGCTGGTGCACTAGCTATTGACCGATTTAGCTCAGAGGCTTTTATTTCATCTAGAATAACATCACCGGTTCGAGCCGTACTCCGCACTGGCGCATCATCAGAACGGGCAATCATATCATCCAGCTTACTACTTATCTTGCTCTGGCTTTTTTCTGACTCTACCTGACTTTTGGCTGCTTTAGTAGACGAGATGTCGTTTCCAGGAGCAAAACTTTCTCCCGGCTTAAAGCTAAGAGTCGGTGGCTCAGGATGAGCATGCATCGTACGGCTATCATTCTGATCGCTTACAAAAAGGTTTACTTTGTTATTAGTTTCGTCATTCATAACAACTTTAGCATTGATTATAACAGCTCGCGGGCTCGATATAAAATTATTGGCGGTGAGCCGATCGATTTCCCATATATTTTACGTAGGCTGACCAGTCACTGCCCAATAAAGCAGCTATCAGCTCAACCCCCAAATTGACAGTTTTATTGTCCTCGTCCCGGCTTGGGTTAACCTCTACCAAATCAATCGCCCGGACTTGAAGGCTCGCCAGATGACGCGTCAGATAGCTAATCTCACGATAATTAAGCCCGCCCTGATTGACTATACCTGTACCAGGTGCAAACTGACCATCAACCGAATCAATATCAAGACTAACGTGAAGCGGCCGGTGGCCAACTTGGCTGACAATCTCCCTGGTAACCCGTCCAATACCAAGATCAATCACCTCATCCATACTGTAAATTTTTATTTTATGTCGCGCCAGATAGCGTCTTTCATATTCATCAATATCTTTGGCACCGACAATTATGACCTCATCATAAGAATATTTGGGGTGCTCAAAGCGGTCGTAGAGCGCGTCACCTAGCACGGTCGAAAGTGGCATACCATGAATATAGCCCGATAATGACTCTTCCGGGCTACTGCAATCCGGATGCGCGTCGATATAAACCACGCAAGCTTCGGGCCAAATTGTCTTAGAGGCGAACAACGTACCGATTCCAATCGAATGGTCACCACCTAGTGTAAGCACCTGGTCACGATCAGTCACCTGATCTTTGATGCGTGTAAAAAGAGTTTGATTAAACTCAATCAGCTGATCGAGATTGTATAGGTTTTGCTTCAACTCAGGTGAAGGTTCATGGTCGGCTATTGGCTCTAAAACTTCGTAACTTTTGCCGCTACTGGCTAAAGCGTCAGTCAGTCCACCACCTAAAAGCGCCATCGGGGCGAGTTCCGTACCGTAATTTGATAGTGTACCGAGACTAGTGCCGGCCTGGATTATCTTTAACATGCTTTTGCTTATTATACAGCTTTGGCGAGCTGAGTACTATCGATTATAATTAGATAAACAATTATTTAAGGTAAGCTATGACACCTGAAAAACATTCTAATTCTCCTGAGTCTGAGATGGCAGAAAAAGCCAATCTGGCTGCAGAAGTCGAGTCATCTGGCTACAAGATTTTGACACGTGAATACTACAATCGACACCTTGGCGGCCACGGCGTCGAAGCCAGCTGGCAATCAGACGCAGAAATGCGAGCTGAGTATGTCGGCCTAACCTTTGACCTGATCGAGCAAGTCATCGAGGGTGATTATGATACGGTACTATTTTTGGATAAATCTGGCCGGCCGGTCTCTTGGCTGATGTCCGGGTTGTGGGACAGCTTTACAGATAAGCCTAAGCCGGAGATAAAATATGTCAACATCGACGCCAATCGAATGCTAGGCCACGCCGATGACGCACCGCGTCCGACCAGCGATGAAGTGGTCGCCTTTTCGCCGTCGTCTGAGGATGTCCATGAAATTCGGAATATCTACCGCAAAAGTAAGCAAGAAGATAGTGACACCTACCTGGATAACAAAAACATTTTAGTTGTCGATGAGGTTAGAGTGTCCGGAGCAACCGCTAATATCACCGAAAAGCTGCTCAAAAGTAGTTTTCCAAGCTCACGCTTTGAACAATATCATTGGCTTCGTGGAGCGACTAAAACCGAAGCCACTTTCAATAACGGCCATGAACAGCGCCAAACTTTTGTCACTAAATTACCTGTCTGGTACCACTCATATGATGCCCGTGGTCGCGGCGTAGGCGATGTTGAGGTAGGTCAGAGCAAGTTCGTATCCAGCCCTCAGATCACCTACCATGAGCCAGATGGCGAGCAAGTCACGGTAGCGGCCGCTCAGGAGCAGCTCAGCTTGGACCTGCGAGCTGATATTGCCCAGCTAGCGGCCGAGGTCATGAGTGGTCAGCAAGCCGTCCAGCCCCGTGGTAAAGATAGATATTATTATTTCGCAAGTGAAGATGGCACGATTGATTACGATCGACCACGATTTAAGCTCATGCCAGCCGATCCAGAAGCTTATGCTGCCCACATTAAGGAAGAAAAAGACCAACAAGATCATCATTAAAACTATTGACATTTTTAGTACTTTAGTGAATAGTTAATATCCTCGGTTTTATACCGGGGTTTTTTGAAAAGTTAATTTCTTGAGTGGTTAAGTGGCCTGGCATATAACAGGCTGGCTATCCGCTCAAGATAAAGAAGCTTGAGCTCGGACCATGGGGAGTAAAACCATGGCGAACGTCAACGTCATCGACCAGATCACCAAGAAGCGTGAAGGGTGGGTGGAGAAGGTCCCCAGCGGGGACCTCGCCTACCATTCGACTGATGCGCTTCGGCTTTTCGCCGAGCTGGGCCTGGCCCAGTACGGCAACTGGCTCGAGGCTGAGACCACCGACCTGCTCCGCTCGGAGGAGCGCTCGGAGCTCCTGAAGGGGCTGTACCTGCTCCGCAAGACGGAACGGGAGAGCCTCTTCGAGGCCGCCCGGGAGCGCGTGCGCGAGCTGCGGAAGCTCGGGCGCTGGCTCGAGGCCGAGAAGCGCGAGCGGCGACTCGAACAGAAGTTCGATCGCCTCAAGGCCACTTCGGGACCCCAGGGCAGGCACGGCGCTGCCAAGAAGCGGGCCAAGCGGCAAGCCGCGCAGCTGAAGAACAAGGGCAAGGTCAAGCCGGCCAAGCCCAAGTTCGACGCTCAGTCGATCCCACTCGGCAAGCCGAACCCCCAGGGGATCGGCCAGACCGAGCGCGGCCGGGTCGTGGCGGGAGCCGGCCTGGCGCGGGCCAAGAAGGCCCAGAAGAAGTAGCCTTCTTAACATATGTCCGGAGACTCACCTCCAAGAGTCTCACTGCCCCGAGTAAATACTCGGGGCCCAACCAAAGTATTCTTATCCGAAAAAATAGTATTTTGGCTGGGTTGTAAAATGGTGTGCCCAGCACCACGACCAAAAGGATATCCCCTTGAAGTCATTCCCACGCGGCCTCGGCCGCCACACCCTACTGGCGGGGTTCACCAGTCTTGCTGCCGCGCTCGCTTTGGCGAGCTGCGGCAGCTACCAGGCGGAATGCTCCCAGGAGGAGCAGATCCGCCACACCTACGGCACGGCCGACACCAGCGATGACCCCCAATGGCTCGCTGACGAGGTCGAACGTTTGGTCGGCACCAACAGCAGCGACGGTATCGCCACCAGTGGCGATGTCCTGCGAGCTGCGGCTCGGGCCGAGATTCTGTCTCGGAACCCGGGTGTACTAGGCGCCGCTGACGGCACCGAGTACCACTCGCCAGAGCGGTGCGTTTGGGCAAGCCAGTAAGCTGGCAATGACCATGGCGTGTCATAAAACCGCCCGTAATATACCGGGGCAGCTCCGGTAGGCTTTTAGCACGAAGCCGTCATTAGTGCCGCCCTGCTCTTAAGCAATAGGCTTGGGGCTCGACCAAAGCGCTCTAACAGAATTAGAGAATTTTAGTAGGGATAGAATGAAGTCAATACATATTGACATATGTGTTGTATTAGTATATAATACAGCAGCTTAATCTAATTTGAGGGTAAAAGTGCCCTCAATCAAAACCGTGGGAAGGCAATATGAAGACGCAGACGATCAACGAGATCGACGTGGCAGCTTTTCTCCGAATTGCCCGGAATGTCTCGAAGAAACTGGAACTACTACAGAACAACTACTGTTCTGTGGGTCCAGATCATGCCTGGCTGTACCACCAACAACAGACCATCGATGAGCTGATCGAGAAAATCAGCGACAAGCAGGTACCTTGGTGGAAGCAACTGAAGCATCTCGACAGACTAACTCGAGATGTCGAACACATCAACGCCATACTGGGCAGCCGCCTATGCTGAGATCTACACTCCACTCCACTAGTCATAGGGTGCTAGTGGACTAAGGTCACCAACCCTGCCCTGAGCATCCGCTCGGGGCCTCCCCTGAGTTATTAAACTTTTGATACTTCAGTCGAGGCAAAACGCGCTATAATATTTATGACCATGAATAAAGTTATCTCGAGCGCCAAGAAAAAACTCAGGCCCCTCTTGGGCCAGGACGCTATCAACGCCCTACACTACCCCGAAGCACTGCTAGCTGCCCACCGCGCCCATCACCCAACTCGCGACATGATTGTGATCGGTGTAGTCGGTTCCAAAGGCAAGACCACCACCGCTAATATGCTGTGGTCGATCTTGCAAGCCACTGGGCAAAAAGCCGGGCTGATCGGTACTGCTAATATTCGTATCGGCGGAGTTGAGGAGCTCAATAAATACCACATGACGATGCCCTCTGCCCCGATCCTGCAGCAGATTTTCGCTCGCATGAAGGCCGCTGGTTGCCGTTACGTCGTCCTAGAAGTGCCGTCCGAAGGTCAAACCCAATGGCGCCACATTGGTATCCACTTCGATGTCCTACTTTTCACCAACGTCACTCGCGAGCTGATGGCCAGTCACAAATACTCTCAAGACATTTTACATAAGCATAATACGCGAGTATTTAAGCAACTAACGCGCACTAAAAAGAAAAAGTTTGATGGCCAGCCAGTCGCCAAAACCATCATCGCCAATGCTGATGCATCTGATTTCGCGCGCTACTTTAGCTATCCGGCTGAGCATAAATTCAGCTTTAGTGTTCATAAAAAAAGTGACTTCAAAGTCGAACACATAAAAAGTTCGGCCGTTGGTTCGGACTTTGAATTGCGCGGCCAGCCCTATCATATCCATATCTTGGGCCCAGTCAACGTAATCAATGCCGCCGGTGCGATTGCCGTAGCTAGTAGCCTTGGTATAGAAGCACCGGTCATCAGAAAAGGCCTAGCGAACCTCGGCGTCATTCCCGGCCGGATGGAAGTTATAGAAGCCGGTCAACCCTTCACCGTCATAGTCGATTATGCTCATGAGGAGGTCGGTATGAAGGCACTGATGGAAGCTGGCCGGACCATGAAAAAAGCTGGTGCGAAAATAATCACCCTACTTGGAGCCGAGGGTGGTGGCCGAGATGAGAAAAAACGCCCAATCATGGGCAAAATTGTCGGCCAAGACAGTGATTATGTGGTAATTACCAACGTCGACCCCTACGAAGATGATCCGCTTAAGATAATCGAGGACGTGGCCGATGGCGCCAGGAGTTCGGGCAAGCAGGACGACAAGGACTTATTTTGTATCGAGGATCGTCGAGCTGGCATTAGAAAAGCCCTCCAGCTAGCTAAAGCGGGCGATGTCGTATTTATCACTGGCAAAGGTGCCGAGCAATCGATTGTCATCGGCGGCAAAAGCTCATCCTGGGATGACCGCGAGGTTGTCCGTGAGGAATTGAAAAAACTGTCAAAATAGTATAACATAGCAGTGATTTTGGGATAAAAAGATGCAAATAACCAAACTGGCAAGTAAATTAGAGTATTTCGGGTTTAAAGAAAAGGAAGCAAAGGTCTATGTTGCTTCTCTATTTTTGGGTCCGGCAAGTGCTCAGAAGATAGCCGAGCAGGCCGGCGTCAATCGCGCCACGACATACGTCATTATGGAGCAACTGATCAAAATGGGTTTAATGGGCCAGACTGAAGAAGGCAAAAAGACTATTTTTATTGCTGAAGATCCACGAACACTCGATAAATTTATTGAGCAACAGCAAAAAAGCTTAGCTGAAAAAAAACGTGACCTTAAAGACATCCTACCTGAACTCAATGAAATCAACCGCAACACCAAGGGCAAAGCACCGACAGTCAAGTTTTACAGGGGCGAAGAAGGTATTTTCAATGCATTGAATTATGCACTACGCAAAAGCCGGCCAAAAAGTAAGATCCTTGGTATTTCGAACTATGACGCCACGCGTGAGTTATATACCAACCGGGTTTTTAAGAAAAAACCTCAGCGACTCAAGAAAAATATTTCCTGGCAACTGATATATTCATCTGCCAATGATACCTATCCTTCTAACAAAAGTAAGCTGCTACAGACATATCGCATCGACACACCCTTCCAGGCCGATATCAGTATTTATGAAGATTTTGTTTGTTTTGTAACCTATGAAAAAAACGAGCCGGTCGGCATTATGATCGAGGACCATGATATTGCTGGAGTGATGACACAATTATTTGACCGTATTTGGCAACAACGATCTAACAAATAATGTCAATTTAAATTGACATTCTACTTTTTATTGTTATTATAATGGTATCTGTCGCAGTCGATGCGTCGGATGCCCCAATTCCCTAAAGCAAAGGGGAACAATATGGGAATGATAAAAGTGGGTGGCGGCATCTGAAGTGCCGGCTAACTGTCTAGCAGTCTAGAGAATGGCAGTATCTCAACAGTCAAGTGTATTTAGCCATACGTAGGCTATTCTCTCGGCTGTGTACCAGCTGCCACGTGACGAAATAGGTGCCAACGAGGCGCTTACAAACCCGACGCTCTGATTTAGCGGGCTAATGTTGCCAATGGGCTTACACGATTGTAGAGAGTCGCTAATTAACCGTCGGTACGTAATTAACGCATCGTTGCCTATAAAGTCGCCACAAATTCCTCGATCTGCACCCAATATAGATGGAGGCCGGACACCCAAAAAAGCTAGCATCATGCCAAGTTGTCACTTTAGCGGTAGCCATCCCGGTCTCAAAACAACTTGATGTAAGCTCGGGTTTCAAGCCAGCCACCCATACGCAAGTAGTGCAGCGCATGGCACTATAAGAACAATGCGTAAAAGGGCCCGCCTAGTAAGCGGGCCCTTTTACTTTGCTTGATTTTTAAACCTTTTGTCAGTTATTTTTTATATTTTATTTTGTTATTTTACTGGTTGTTTTACTATTTATGCGATTTTTTGTCATGATGTATTGACATCTTATTTAAACTCAAATATACTCTAAACATCTATCAACAAGATAGATGCACGTTGACGGTGAGGAGGGGCAATTCACCTCCCCTAAGGTAGCTCCTCCGATCCTCTATCGACTGCTTGTGTAGCAAGTAAGAAAGAGGCAATATGTCAAAATCCAGCAAGCCAGCTGAGCCCATCCCCGTCCACGGGGATGTTGTAGAACCAGACCCAGGCGAATACTACTTCAGTAGGCTAGGAGATAAGCCATGACAGCTACCAGCACTTACATCTGGAACGTAGATTGCTTTCCTGAGCCAGAGGAAAACCCGCATGAGGAAATCTGCTTCCCAGAGCCTGGCCCAGATGAGATCAGGGATATGTTGACCGTGATGGGATCTGCAGATGGTTGTGATCTTGAGTCTGGAGGTGCCGGTGGTTCTAATGACCTAGGAAACTGTACATATGATCCATCAGGAAAAACAGGTAATCTTGGTTATCAGGTATAAACTGGGAGGTACAACCATAGGCTAGCAAACCGTTTGATAGTCATATCCAGCGACACAACAATAGACAGAAAAGGGACAACCATGTCGCAAGACTATGTAGAAGACAATGGAGATGGCCAGATGGATACCGGCGATTGGGCCAACCAAGGTGCAGGGTTCAACCCCGAGGCACCACCAACCGTAGATGGGTGATATATTTCACTAATCTACCGATGGGGCTTGGAGCTATTTTAACTCCAAGCCCCATTTATATTGCAAAACAAACAAGCCGCGAGGTTGTCCGTGAGGAACTCGTAAATCTAACAAGGGTTTGATTTTTTTAATTCTTAAGAGTATTATGCAGGTTATTCTAGTAATGCTTGTCCAGTGCGGATAGGGTCAAAGCAAACAGCTAGAGTCTACCGAGAGAGAGATGATGTTACAAGTACGCTTTGGGCTATTTATCAGCATGGTATTTAGCAATATTGTGCTGATAACACTACTCGCCATCGAGAAGGAACGATGCTTTCGTAAACATATACGTAGCCTCAAACAGCAACACATAAAAAGCCTGCCTTCCCTGACTGATACCACCCGTCCACCAGTTGGCAAGCTGGTATCTGTCAAAAACGTCAATTCAGACATCTAAACCCCCAATAAACACGCTCTGGTAGCCGGGTGTGTGCAATGCACAACCACACTGCTTCGCCGCCCGGCTACCACCCGTGCTCTATAAAAACAAAAACCGACTTTTACACTCAAAGGTCGGTTTCTCTTTTTAAGTAGCAGCTGCCTTTATTTACTTGGTCGAGACATTGCCGCTGACCAATTGACTCTCCGGACAGCACCCCTTATATCTCTTCACACAATCCTTACAGCATATAAATAGTCTATGGCACTCCGGCCGTGCACAATCAATATAATCATCGCAAGCTTTGTTGCAGTGCTCGCAGACTGCTAAGATTTTACGCCCGCTCGGCGTATCGACATTTGTCACCATCCGCTGATCAAAAACAAAATTTTTGCCTTCAAAATAACCGTCTGGGAATTGCTCTAAGTATTTTACGATACCGCCTTCTAGCTGATAGACATTGTCAAAGCCTGCTTCAACTAATAGCGCACTGGCTTTCTCACAGCGAATCCCCCCCGGTGCAATAAGTGATCACTTTGCGACCTTTGTACCGTGCTAGGCTTTTAATTTTTAGAGGTAATTCTTTAAAAACTTTGGTATCGGGCTGAACGGCATTTTGGAAACGACCAATCTGATATTCGTAATTATTGCGCATATCAACTATCACGAAATCCTCGTCGTTTTCGTATAAGTCGTGCAACTCCTGCGGGCTGATATAAATTCCGCGATTATTCAGATCGATCGGACAGCCGAGCGTCACGATTTCGTCGCGTTTTTTGACAATCAGCTTTTTAAACGGTGGGGTTTTGGCACTCGACTGCTTAAAAACAATTCCACCAAACAGCGGGTGCTTATCCATATATTGCTTGTAAGTTTCGACCGATTCGCGCGAGCCAGCCAGGGTGCCATTAATGCCCTCATGCCCGATCAAAATGCGCCCTGTGATGTTGAGACCAGCCAAGAGCACCTTATCAACTCTGACTTCATAATCAACATCCGACACTGCGATAAATTTATAATACAGCAGCACAATCTGTTCTTTGGCGGTTTTCATATCAAGTTATTTTACTAAAAACTATCACGCTACTCAAACAATCGTGAATAAAAACGGACTGTGCCCCGGTCGATCGGCCAACAGGCTAATCAATCGGGGCACTTTGATCCTTTCCAATTTATTTTTATTTCCTTTTTGGTGTTAAGGATTATTAGGAAAAGATCAGTGAGTCAAAGCAGAGATCAGGCTGCCGGGAAGAAGATCAAAACATAAGGCGAATCGATGCCTGCACGCTTGTAGACCTTGAAAAAGAGCCTATCGCCATCGCGACCTTCAGTGTGGCCACCGACGAAGCCCTCTTCGGCGATGACCTTCAGCTTGACGTTAGTAGCGTCGGCAGGACTGTCAACCTCGATACGGCCCGCACAAAGTTCATTCGGGGCTACCCTTTCTGCATGCTCTTCGGTAACTCGTGAATGCATGACCACTAGCATCGAAGCACCTCCGTACTTCAGCTGCCTACAACTCCACTTTTTATGCTACGCCCAAAATTTATTATTGCAAGTACTTAAGAGTATGTTTTTTTGTTAAAATTAAACTTAATGAAACGTCTAGCCAAAGAACAGCTTCTACCTATCTTGCTAACGACCATTGTTTGTGCGGCATTGATCGGTCTTTTGTGGCTAGAAATAACTATCCTCAATCACTTAACCGGAGCGAATATCGGCTTGAATGTTTATCTTGCCGATGTCCTGGTCGGAATGACAATCTACCTCAAAACTTCGATTGACTTTGCTATCTATATCGGCCGGCTAATGAGCAAAAACCATAGCCTATCCGGCCGCGTCGCGATCGAGCTCGGCACCGCCATCGGCAACGCTGCCGGCACCATGATCATTTTAGCGCTTTGGGTGTTTTTCAAAGATATTAAAATCCTGCTCATACTTATGATTATTATAGCTGCTTTGGTCTTACTCAGACTAGCTGAAGAAAGCCTGGAAGATCACGTCACAAACACCAAGAGCAATACTTTGACAACTCGACTGGGCAAAACTATTGAACGAACCTTGAAGCCCATCAACCGTCTTACTGTCCAATTCTTAAAAATTATTATGCCACAAACCAAAAGCCAGCCGCGTGGTAAGATGGCCTTCTGGCCACTGCTTGTATTGGCAACCAGCGTGCCTTTTATCCTAGGCTTAGATGATTTCGCTGGCTACGTGCCGCTTTTTAATATTGTCCATATCTTTGGCTTTGCAATTGGTGTACTCACCGGCCATATGTTGCTAAATATATTCTTATACCTGTCGCCTTCTCACACAATCGCAATCGTCAAGAACCGTACATTTTCCTTACTCGGCAGCATTGCTTTTATCGGGCTGGCGCTATGGGGTCTATTTGAAGCCGTCATGCTTTTATTTAGTCATTAAGATTTTTTGCGGACAGATTTTTTTCTTGCCTTGACAGACTTACCGCGCCATTGTAATTTCGGCCGCTCGCCACGACTATAGCTGATCATGACCAAGATGAGTGTCATCACCAGTACAAAGGGCACAATCCCATATAGAGTGTCGCTGACCGAGCCCGAATGGCTGTCGACATTGACCACAAAAGCGATCACGATCGTCAGCCAAACTGCTAAAATCAACCAGCCTTGCCAAGTAGCTGGTGCCCAACCCCAGCCATAACGCTTACTTTTAAACCATATTTTGCGGCCGATCTCATGAGGCTTTGTCGCCATATTTACACCCTCTAAGCTTATGCTTTAATTGTAGCGATTATCGACCAAATTATCTACATTATATTTACTTGTGCTTGTGTTTTTATTTATTTTATGTCATCATCACTAATCTGCCTCAACCCAAAGGAGCAAAAGTGGCAGTAATAGAAAAAGACTACCTTACGTCAGGCGAGGCAGCCAAGCTCTTGCGTTGTAGTCGCAGGACAGTCTGTAGGTTAGCAAAAAATGGTCGTCTGCCCCACACCATGACACTCGGTGGACACTTCCGCTTCAGCAAAGCGGATATTTTGGAAGTATTGGAAAACCAAACCTCAGCCACCGAAGAGAACGAGAATTGGTAGAAACACAAAATGCAGTATCCGATTCTCATCGTCACCGGTCAGTCCGGATCGGGCAAAAATACGATCATGGACAGACTACTCATACGTCATACGACCAAATTGGGCGAGCCAGTCTCGGCTACCACCCGTCGGCCCCGGGCGAGTGAAGTGCAGGGAAAGGACTACTACTTTCTCTCTTCGGAAGCTTTCTGCCGTTGGCAGCGGATGGAACGATTCGTCGAAACGACTGAGTCGGGCGGCCGCCGCTACGGCATACCCGTAAGTGAGTTTGAGCGTATCGAGTCGGCGGGCAAGCAGGCCATTGTCTGCTGTGACACCGGGAGTATCGAGAAGTTTATCACGCTTGGTTTTAAAATCAAGGCCGTTTTCCTCGAGGTCCACATTCGACAGCTATCCGAGCGCATCTGCGGCCGTGATAGCCAGATTCCGGAGCTTGAGCTCAACCATCGACTAGTGCGAGCCGGTCAGGAAAAAGCTTGGGCAGAAGCTAGAAGAGACCAGCTACCGCTCAAGATCATCGACAACAGCCGCCATCTCAATAAGGCTGTTAGAAAAGTCGAGAAGTTTTTCGGACTAGCTTAGGTAAAAATCATCGAACTATCGCGAGGGCAAGCAGAGCTCCAGCCTACCGGCTAAGACTGGTGGGTTGGAGCTCCAACCATATTTATGAGCGTTCAAGATACTTATTCACCAAGTCGCGCGCCTCATCATAGTCGCGTGTCTCCATCAAAGTAGCCCGTAATTTGGCAGCACCATCAAAGCCGTGAGCATAAATCTTAAAAAATTTCTTGAGCGGCTCAAAGCGTTTGAGTCCGCTCCACTCACGCTCGTGCAGGTCCAAATGCTTCAAGAGTAGCCTCAGCCGATCACCTTGACTATGTTTGAATCCAGACTGATCGAAGACAAAAATGTCATAGAAGATACCGCGCCCAATCATAATGCCACTGGCACCAGAAGTGGCGGCCAACTGTTCACCTTGTGGGCGAGATAGAACGTCACCGTTGCCAATGATAATCGTGTCTGGCGCAATAGCATCACGCAATTTGACGACTTTTGCGATCTCATCCCAATGGGCCGGCACTTTACTCATTTCTTTAGTCGTACGACCATGAATAATCAGCGCGTCCAAGCCAAGACGCAATAAAAACCCAGCCCACTCTTCAGTAATAATCCTATCAAAGCCAACCCGAGTTTTGACACTGACTGGCAAATTGCCGGCCGCCTCCCTAGTAGCAGCAATTATCTCAGCCGCTTTCTCAGGCTGACGAATCAAAGCTGAGCAGCATCCATTGCGCACGATATTTTTTTCCGGGCAACCCATATTGATATCGACACCACTGAAGCCTAACTCCCGCACCTTAGCAGTAAGCTGACTGTAGTAAGCTGGCTCGTGGCCCCAAATCTGGGCAATCAACGGCTGCTCCCCCTCGGTAAAACGCAGCTTGGGTTCGACCACTTCAAAGCCGCCGCGCACGAAAGCATCGGCACTGGTAAATTCAGTGAAATAGACGTCGGGACGTCCTGCCATATTGACGATCTGCCGAAAGACCGTATCGGTCACATCATCTAGTGGTGCTAGTGCAAAAAACGGCTTGTCCGCAGCTGATAATTTTTGCCATATGTTCTTCATAAGTCAGAAATTATAGCTTATTTTGAGCTATAATTCTAGATTTCATAAGTCAGACCCCCCAAGCAAAAATAGTCAGATCTGTAATGGCCTTGTTGGCTTGTTTTTGTCGTATAATGTAAGGCGGAAAGCATATGAAAGAAAAAGATTTAAAAGAAATCCCCGACCCAGATTTCGTCTATGATCCAATCAAGGATAAATCGCCAACAACCTCCGAAAATCCTGTGCCAAATAAGCCCCCAATTTTTACAGCACCGAGTGTTGTGCCAAAGGATAAGCCTGAAAAAAAGCGGCGTTGGCTTAAAATTACACTACTTACTGCAATAGCTATTATTGCTCTGTCTGCCTATCTGTTAACACACGTTACTAAGATAAGCTCTAATCCTTTTGCTATTGGCAAGCTCAAAGGTGAGGCTGATGGGCGGATCAACATTATGCTACTTGGTATCGGCGATCCAGGCCACGATGGCGAGACTCTAGCTGACACCAATATGGTAGTCAGTATCAATACCAAGACAAATGAAGCCGCCATGATCAGTATACCGAGAGATACCAGAGTTAAAATACCTGGCTATGGTTACAATAAAATCAATCAAGCCCACGCTGATGGTTTTTCTAATAATAAAGATCAAGGCGGTATAGATCTAGCCAAACAAACTATCGAAAGCACACTGGAAATACCGATTCACTATTATGTCAGGGCTAATTTTACTGGCTTAAAGCAGATGGTCGATGCAGTCGGTGGAATCGATATAAATGTCACAGAAGCACTCTATGACCCGGAATTTCCTTGTGATAAAAACCAATACAAAAGTTGCGGCTTTAAAATAAAAGCTGGAACTCAGCACATGGATGGTGCGACAGCCCTTAAATATGCTCGTTGCCGCAAGGGCAACTGTGGCGATGATTTCGGAAGAGCCTTACGGCAACAAGAAGTCCTAACAGCAGTACGGTCCAAGGCTATCAGTGCTCAAACTTTAATCAATCCAGCTAAGCTCAACTCCCTGATGAACGCAGCCAGCAGCAATATCAAAACCGACCTGTCGGTCAACAACATCAGTCGCCTAATTGATTTGAGCAAAAAAATCGACCAATCTAAGACCATCAATGTAGTTTTTTCTACCAAGCCAAACGGATTTCTGAAGCAATCAAATAGCAGCTCTGACTTGGTCCCGGTCGATGGAACATTCTCTGCTATCGCCGAATTTGTGAAAAATGTCTTTACCGTCGGGCCGATTTGGGCCGAAGAGCCGACTGTGGTAATCGAAAATGGTACTGCCGTAAGCGGTATAGGCAATAAGTTTAGCAAGCAGCTAATGGCCTCGAGTCCATATATTGTGATCGTCAACGTCACTAACGCCCTCAAACGCGACTACACCGTTAGCAAGATCATTGATCACAGTGGTGGCAAGAAGCCGCGCACGGCAGCCTACCTAGAGGGTCTATTGCACATCAAGCCAGTCGCCCCCGAAACAACTGTAAATGTCCCGCCAGCTGACTTCGAGATCATCCTCGGCACTGACTACTCAAGTCAGCTCGCTTCACCCAGCCCCCACCAGACTAGAGACAATTAGACTACCTGATCCTACCCCAGCCGATCTGGCTCCAAATACGCTCGTGGATAAAATACAGAACGGTGTTAATGGCATTTGATATTAGCGAAAAACCAGCCGCAAAGTCAGCCCGTCCAGTCATCATGAAGGCTATTAAAAAAACCGATATAATTATCAGTACCCGATAAGTGATTGTTTTGATAAATGAACGTTCGACTCTATCGTGACTATTATTGATTTTTTTCATTACTATTTAAAGCTCACCCTTAAGATAAGCTTGGCGTTTTTTTTCGGGTAATTTTTCGATCGCATAGCGTAGAGTTGTGCGTGGCATAGCTTTATAGCGACCGTCGCTAAGTAAAAAATCTTCGAGTATTTGCTGATCACACCTTTTGCCGACCTCGCGCAGCATCCAGCCAACGGCCTTTTGAATCAAATCATGCTCATCATCCAACAGCAGTTCGGCCAATTTAAGTGTCCACTCCGGATTGCCCTGCCTAATAAAATAAAAGGTGGCAATCATGGCAATACGTCGCTCCCAAACACTCGAAGACCGAGCTAGTACGATTAAGACATCTTTATCCCTATCGCTTAAAAAATGGCCGACGACATGCGACGCCGATGAGTCAACGATATCCCAATTATTTATATAATCAGTCTGGGCTAAGTAAAAATTATAGATCTCTTCCTGGTGATATTCATCAGACCTATTGTACTGCTTGACTAATATGAAGACTGCCAAGAGTCGCTCTTCATGCGTCTTGCTTTTTAATAGCTTCTCAATATCTGCTAGGCTTAAACCACGATGATTGTTGGCTATTTTGCGCAACTCTGGTACGGTTACGCCGATAAACTCATCGCCCTCACCGTACTCACCTGGTCCAGTCTTAAAAAACCAAGATGATGCTTCGGCTCTTTTTGGATCAGCCTTTGCCTTTAATTCCCTCTTAAGAGCAGTGATCGACATATAATGATTTTACCATAGGGTAAGCTGATATTCAGACTACTTCAAGATTGACAATCAGTCAGCCCAAGAAGTGTCAATGATATAATTAAACAATGAACCAGTTTGTATTGATGGTGAGACCAGCCATTGTAGCCTTCAAACGTCTACTAATCTTAGCAGCCAATATTATTTTTGTATTATTCTTATATTTTACTATCATTCCAATCACATATCGTGATATTAGCAAATTAGTCGGCATTATACTCACCTATGGCGTGACAGCCTACTATGTGATCCCCAAGATCCACCGTCTATTACAATCACTCTACACCCCACCGTTTATCTTGGGGCGTACTCGAACGCGAGATGGTATCTTGGCCGATCCAATTAATATTGGTCTAGTTGGTACTAAAGAAGAAATTACAAACTGCATGGCAAAAGCCGGTTGGCACGAAGCCGATCCGAGAATACTAAAAAATAGTCTACGTTCTGCATTGTGCGTTCTATTCAAACGGTCTTATCCAAACGCACCGGTCAGCGATCTGTATCTGTATGGACGTAAGCAAGATCTAGTTTTTCAGCAAGCTGTGGCGGGTTCTCCACGCAAAAGACATCATGTCAGATTTTGGAAAGTCGATAAAAGCCAAGCCTCAGGCAAAATACCAGCAAATCTCTGGCTGGGTGCGGCAACCTATGATAACGATATCAGTTTTAGTTTTTTTACCGGCCAGATCACCCATACAATTGCACCCGATACGGATGCGGAACGCGATTATATTATTAGTACCTTGCGCAAGTCTAGTCTGATCAAAAAGTTGCACGAGATTAAACAGTATGTACCGGCCTATGAGCATTGGAATGGGGATGGCCGCAAATTTTTTACCAACGGCTCGCTCAAGATAGTTGAGCTTAAATTAAGAATGACACGCTAGTTTTCTAGAATAAGTTGGCCTAGCGAATTATTAGCTCAGTGCTATAATTCAGTTGTATAGTTGTATAATTGAGGCTTAATAAGAGAAAGAAAGGCCTATGAATCAAGACGCTAACAACAAATCATCGGCCATCGTCATTGGACTAATCATCATCGTGGTGGGGTTGCTTCTTCTAGTCAATCTACTTAGCAAAGGATCTACGGTTGATATTATTATGGTAAAATATTGGCCAACCCTGATTCTGCTATTCGGTGCGATTATGGCGGCCTCCAGCCCCAAGACTGGCCTGGTCACAATGCTTTTTGGTGCCTTGCTGCTGATATATCAATTAGGTTTGTTTGGCACAGCTGGTGGCAGAACCGCCATTGTAGCACTCATCATGCTTTCCGGCCTAGTGCTAATTGTGTCAGCCATCGGCCCTAAGAAAAAGACCGGTAATAGCTTGCCGCCACCTCGTGAAAAGTAGTTAAAATCTAATAATAAAGGAATTGAGTTGGAAAAACTAACGCCCGAACAACTAGCAGAGATAAACGCCTACCGCAAAGTAGTAGTCGTTGGAGTTCTGTTTGTCATCTTAGGAATAGTCTTTTATCACTTAGTAGAAAAATTATCTTGGCTAAATAGTGCATATTTCACTGTCATCACACTCTCAACCGTTGGCTACGGCGACATTGTACCGCACACGCCAGCCGGAAAAGTCTTCACTATATTCTACGTTTTTGTCGGAATCACAATATTTGTTGCGATCGCTCGCATTATCGTCCAGTACGCAGCCTTGAGGCGTTATCGCCACGAACAAGAATCAAAACATCAAAATAAATAGAAGTTTATTCTTTATGATTAAACTGGATACCGCCAGACACGCCAGCCACAACATTAAACAACCAGCCGTATATGACTCCGATTAGCCAGCCGACAGCAAAATAAATTATCGGCAAGAGAATAACTGTAAATAACCCAGCTGTTAGCCCGAAAAGCAGCCCCTTAATAACGCTGTCTGTCTGAGCACCAAATGCCAGACTACCTCCAAGTGCTGCAATCAGCGCAATTACTAAACCAACTAATGCCCAGGCTGTACCAACAAATACAGCCAAAGATGTTGGCTTCACACTTTTGATCGTTAAACCTTCATGCGCCACAACAATCACCTCCTCTCCAATCAATTTGATTACTAAGATTCTAATACTCATACCTATTTTTGACTGTGGTAAATATTACAAATACAAAATAGTGCGTTACGCAATATATATCTTATGCTTGACTTAATACCACCGTTGGCGTAATAGTAGGTTATTTACGAGAGAATACACGATGGCAAAAAAATCTAATAATACGTTCCCGTCAAAATGGCGAGTATTTTTCACTTGGCTACTAGTAACAATTGGCTGCTTGGCAGTGGCCGCTTTTGTGGCCGTTCATTGGACCGAACAAGAAATCCTGACTACTGATAACTGGGTGGCAATAGTCGCACCGATTCCCAAGAACGACCAAGTCGCTCAAGCTATTAGCACCTACACCGTCACTCAGCTGTTTGACTCAATTGATATTCAGGCCAAAATCAAGGAAGCTCTACCTGAGCGAGCCGATTTCCTAGCCCCAGCCCTAGCCTCTACCATCACCTCACAAACCCAAAATATTACCAAAAAGTTTATTCAGAGCGATCAATTTCAAAATATTTGGGCATCAGCCAATCGAATAACTCACACCAAGCTAATCGAAGCGGCTAGAAATACAGCGCCCGTCTCGACTCAACGCACCTTTCAGATCGGTAATACCAAATTTACGCTTGATTTGTCGAGCTTGAGATCATTTGTCAGCTCTCAATTGCGTTCATCGGATGCCTTTCCAGAGCTACAAACTTCTATCCAGCAACCAAGCCAGATTGTGGCCGACCTCAAGGTCTCTTTCCAACACTTTAAGCGCTTTGTTCAAACCACTGACACCCTCTACCAAGTCCTGCCATATTTCATTGTCACAAGTTTTCTACTAGCTCTTGCAATCGGCGTCAAGCGGCACCACGTCTTATTGGGCATTAGTATCGGTGTTATGCTGATTACTACTTTGCAAATAATCGGCGTCAAGTTACTCCGTCCTGAGATCATCAACCAAGTCCAAAACAGCCTTTACCGACCAGCCGCCGGCGTCGTGATCGATTCATTGGTCAATCCATTTAACAGCCTAGCTCGCAACTACTTCGTGACTGGCTTACTCTTGGGAATCATAACGATCCTGTTTGGCCCTTACAAATGGTCGCTAGCTATGCGCCACAAGCTCAAGCTGACAGAGATAAAAAAAGCCTCAGTCTTCAACTATGTCCGACTGGCCAGAGTTTGGACCAGGCAACAAAAAAAATACATCTGGATCGGTGCGACTGTATTGACATTGATATACTTAGCTTTTGCCAATAATCTCGACTGGATTAGAACTACTCAAATAATCATGGTTGTACTATCGATTAGTGCTCTGGTTGAGCTTTTTAGCTCTCGCCAAACAACTAAAGTTATTATTTAAGAAATTCATATATATTTTAATTACTCCCCTATAGTTTTATGGCGGACAACAATTTTATGAAAATTACCATTTAGTTTGAGTATTTAACGATTTTTGAATGGACTCATCGTGGGAGATGGAGCTGGCGAGGTCAGTTTTCTGGTGTTCATACTTTATTAGCTGAATTAGAAATCCAGCTAATATACTAAAATTAATCGCCACAAAGACAGCACTAATCAAAACTAGTTCGTGAACTGACATATAGGCGCTATTATTAAGTAGCAAGACCGCTCGGATCAAAGCCACAAAGAATATCAGCAACAGCCCATAGAGACTTAGCTTAACCCAAGACTTCTCGGCGCTAACAACGGACTTGCGCGATACCTCAAATTTTTTCTGAATCCTAATTACTCCCTTGAGGGCCACCAGATGAGTGAATATACTAGCCAACCCAAAGCACTCCGTGAAAAACAAATGGTATGAACCGCGAGCTGCAATCGCTGTCATGGCAATCGACATCAGCATAAAAGGTATATAAACCAAACAAAATCCGACTATATCCATACGGACTGGGCTCTGCAATTGAATGATACAAAAAACCGGAATCAGTATGTAGAGTAGGCGCTGGACGCCTTGGAGATGAGCTAAAGTAGCACTGAGATAGTTGAGGCGCTGATTAAAAGAAAGGCCGCTAATAACAAGTGGCGAATCCTTTGAGCGCAATAACAAGCCCAGTGAGCCAGCCGCCCATCTTAAGCGTTGCTTATAAAACTCCTTGAAGCTGGCTGCCTCCAAGCCAAAGGCCAAGGGTTCGTCAACAAAAACAGATTTCCAGCCGGCGGCGTGTAATCGCAATGAGCTATGTATATCTTCGGTTGCTGTGCCTGTTGCAAAACCTCCAATCCCATCAATCGCCTGGCGTCTTAATAGTGCGCTCGTACCAACAAAAAAAGCCGAGTTGTAATAGTTTTTGGCCGGCTGAATACACTCATAAAACATGCCCTGCTCAGACCATTGCCTACCCCGACTGTGCTCACGATAAAGAAAACTTTTACGATTGTAATAAGTTTGCGGTGTCTGCACAATTCCCACCTCGAGATCATCAAAATATCCAAGCGTACGGTCTAAAAAATTTGCCTGTGGAATATGATCGCAATCGAGTAGTAATAATATCTCAGCATCTGACAATTTGAGGCCTTGGTTCAAATTTCCGGCCTTAGCATGGCAGTTATTAACACTCGCATGATATATAGCCCCGAGCTGCTGGCAGAGCTGACGTACGGCCGGCCGATTGCCATCATCAAGCACGATCACCTGGCCAATTCCCCTAGATTTTTTGGCCCGCTGGATAGTGGGTCTAATGATATTAACCGGCTCATTATAGGTTGGTATTAGAGCATCAACGGTATACTTACGTCTGGCTTGGTGGTGTACTGGGTCATAAATATTTCTGACAATGTAGAGAAACAGGCCAGTCGTAACAAGTCCGTAGATATCGGCTAGAAGTAGTATTGGGCCATACCAAATTGACCAATTCACCGTACCATTGAGTCGCCAGATAAAATAACTTAATGCAATCACAACATAACCATAAAACGAGATTGCAATCAGCTTTGATTCCGGACGACGCCTAAATCTCACTTGATAGCGTTGCTTGACCGTAGTATGACTGGGTTTATTTTTGATCAGCAAGCTAGCCCCCCTTTTTTTGACTATTTAATTTTACAGATCATCAAACAAGTATCGGTGGTTTTATTTTTGTATTGATTGCTTGCAGCCCCATTCTCTCATGTCCTGGATGACTTGATTGAGTGATTGGCCACGGCGGGTCAAGGAATAATCAACTCTTGGTGGAACCTGAGCATAGACCTTCTTCTTAACTATTCTGTCTTTTTCCAATTGATGCAAGCGCAGGGATAATGTCCGTGGACTAACACCAAGATTATGTTGAATTTCATTAAACCTTTTAGTACCACTCATTAGTTCGAACAAGATCGCCACCGACCATTTATTGCCAATGATTTTGATGGTTTTATCCAAACCGCAACTGAAGTAGTTCTCTTTCATATGTCAATTGTAACACAATGATACTTGCTATACTTAGTATAGCTTCAAATTAACATGTCAAAACTAAAACACCGCTCCAGAAGTTTCTAGGCGGCGTTTTGTGATTTGACATCAAACTGGCTAAGCCTTGCTTTGCCCAAATGAACGAGCTATTGTAACTGCTCCTGAAATCAGGGCGTATACACCAACGACCCATGCAAAAGCAATACCACTCGAAGTTGGGTAGCGTAATACTACAATACCCGCCAAAAGAGCAATGACGCCGGTTACGATCAGAAGGGTTCGGCTCTTGGGGTCAACATCCTTATTGATGAAGGCTGATAATAGCTCAACCACACCTTGAACCAAGAATATGAATCCAATCACCAAGACGAAGGTAGCAACTGATACCAATGGCCGATTGAGCAGATAAATACCTGCCGCAATTTCAATTACACCCAAGATGATGTGCAGAAGCCAATGACTCCCTTTGCCATGCACGGCAATTCCATTAATGATCTCGACGACACCATCTACTAGCAAGAAAATGGCAAACACAAGTGCGAATATCACTAGTGTCAAGCCAGGCCATACGACTGCAATGAGTCCGAGAAAGAACAATGCCAAGCCTTTTACAAGCATTAGCCACATCTCATTGTGTGGCTGTGAAGCTGCTGTTTCCATAACTACTCCTCTTTAAAAACTTATTTAATCTGATAATTTAATTATTACTACCTGGAGGTACCAATTGTCAAGCCAAGCGTGATGAATTAGCCTCAAATTATTTTTTGTGGAGTCTTAAAATCGCATCATAATAAACATTACCAACGAACGCGAAAAGCGTCAAAAGCTCAGCCCAAGCGAGTACCACAATGCTCGTTAGCGGTCAGTGCTGGGATATGAAAGATCTCAGCTTCTATCATTGCGGCCTGCGGACAAAGGCTGTTTGACTCTAGTCACAAATCTGATTCAGCCACAGGCTGGCCTAGTTTTAATCAATTCCTCCCAGACGGCACCAAACGAATACCAGATGATGATTACATCATACGTGTGATCGAGATGCTTCGTAACGATGTGATGCCCGCCCCGGATGCGTCTTCGATGATGACACGACAGCACCAGCAAATGGTTTTGTATTAATTCAGACGCCATAAATCTTAAACCGTACTAATTAGCGGTAAGAATCCTTCGGTGGCGGAATAGAGCCGGGTGATGGCGCAGGCGAACCGGCAGGTTGGTCCGGTTTATCGCTCAACACATTTGGAGGTGACGCCTCGGCCTGGCTAGGTGCATTGGCGGTTGACGTGTTTTCAAGATCCTTCACCCCAAGCGAGATTGTATTACCGGCCCCGACATCGCCGCGCAAGATCTTGGCCGCCACCACATTTTCAACCAAGTTTTGCATCGCTCGACGCATTGGCCGCGCGCCCAATCGGGGATCGTAGCCGCTATCGACAATGAAGGTCTTAGCTGCCTCATCAAGTGCTACTTTTATGCCTTGGCTCTCCATTGTTTTATTAAATTGGACTAGAAGCAAATCAACAATGCGCTTTAATTCATCGCGACTCAAGGGTCGGAATAATACGACCTCATCAAACCGGTTAATCAGCTCGGGACGGAAATAGTTTTTGTTGATTAAGTTGTCCTCGAATTCCTTTTCAAATTGCTCCAGGCTTTGTCCTGCCTCAATCCGCTTACGAATATCATCCGCTCCGGCATTGGAAGTACAGATGATAATTGCTTCTTTGAAATTAACCTTTTTGCCATTACTGTCAGTCAATTGGCCTTCATCGAGCATCTGTAAAAGTAAATTAAGCACGTCTGGATGAGCCTTCTCGATCTCATCGAGCAATATGACACTAAACGGCCTTTGGCTAACAAGGCGCATGAAAGTCGATCCGCCAGTCCCAGTATTAGCCGCCGCCAAAAGCCGCGGCACATCAGACTTATCCTGATATTCGGTCATGTCCAAGCGAATCATATTTGCCTCACTGCTAAAGTAGATGGCCGCTAACGATTTGGCTAGCTCAGTTTTGCCGACACCGGTCGGACCGAGGAATAAAAAGCTGCCGACCGGCCGCCTGGCATCACGCACACCAGCTCGTGATCGACGCAGAGCATTGGCCACCACGCTAACAGCTCGCGTTTGATTGATCATCCGTCCGTGAATCACTTCCTCGAGATTTAAGAGCTGCTGTTTCTCGGCCACATCAGCCTTTGCCACCTTGGTATTAGTAATCGCCTCCACCGCGCGAGCCACCGAATCTTCTGTCACCACGCTGCCAGCAGCATAATTCAAGCTGTCTTCGAGCAAGTTCATCGCCTTAGCCGGAAAAGCCTTACCTTGCTGCAAGTAGCGCGCCGCTAAGCGGTATGTTTCGATTAGAGCTCGGTAAGTGATGAGCTTTTTGCTGTGCATCTCATAAGCAATCGCCATATCGCCGAGGATCGAAACTGTTGTCGCTTCATCCGGCTCCGTCACATTTACCAGGTTAAACAGCTGCGACAGTGAAGGGTAAACCGTACCGACCTTATGCCAATCAGCCGGTGTCATTGCCATCACGACCCGCACCTTGCCCTGCTGAATAATTGGCAAGATAATTTGAGCGATGTTGACCGCACCTGGTTCATTGGAAAAGAAAATTTGGGCTTCATCAAGAAACAAAATAATATTTTGAGCATGTGCCAAATCAGACATGACCCGAATCATAATCTGCTCGAGGTTGACGCCACGGTCAAGATTGGCCGTAATCGAGGTCACCGACAGAGACACAACTTGATCGTAAGCCAGTACGCCGGCAGTCTCGCCGCGAATTAAGCGATCGGCCAAAGCATAAACCAACTCCGTCTTGCCGACACCAGTTTCACCCACCAGAGCTACGCAATTGCGATCGGGCCGCGCTAGATGAGCCTCCATTTGATCGAGCAAATTATGACGCGCCGCCGAGGAAAAATCCAAATTGCCGTTTTGAATCTCCAAGCTAATATTATGGGCAAAATTATCTAGCACCGGCGTGAAGCCAGCCGCCCAATCGCGGCCAATGCCACCAAAAACCGACTTCGGCTTCGGTCGCAAATATCGGCGCACCACATTTTCCTGCCAATGCAGACCGGCTAAGATATCCTTGGCATTTAAATTAATCGATTGCAAGTAATGCTCAACGCCCTGATTGGTGGTTAGCAGGGCCGCTGTGATCATACCGGCCGAGATGTAGTCCTCCTGGTAGGACTCACGCAAATACTCAGCCGCCTGCCAAATCTGCTCGCCATCTTGGGGTGCGGTTGAGAGCAGACCACCAATTGTCTTAGCATCAAGCAAGAAGCGATTGACAAAGAAGCTCTGCTGCCAGACTCCACCAATTGACTGCCAGATACTTTGCGGGCTAGCCGGAAACTTGAATCGGTAAACAATGTCCGCTGCAAGCATTTGATCAAGTCTGGTTTTATCACGATTCTTTTTAGCCGAGCTATCGAGATTTTTTAAGTCCCACGAGAACCAAGTCGCGAGCATGACGCAAACAAGCATTGGCGAGAACAGCAGGTAACCAAGTCCAATGCCCGAAAAGACCAGGTAACACCCGGCCGCTAACAACACGAGAATGGTCAGCTTTAAACCAATCATCATCGGCTTTTTAGTTACAGTACCAGCTAATTTAGCCTTTTGTACTCGAGCACTGCTAACGAATTTGTGCTGCTCGTTCACGGCATCACCCCGCGAATAATAAAGCCGATGACTGCCAGCGGTACAAATGGCCATGCTACAACACAAACTAGTCCGACCACGGCTGTCAAAACAAAACCGATCGTAGCCGCGATTATAACCATCGTGCGGACGATGAAACCAATCAGGCGCGATAACAGATTATCACCCATGGCCCGCATCATCGGCCCAAAGCCTTTTCCTGGATAGGTAATTATGCGCCGCCAGGGAGCGAATAGGGTCTTGAGCAAAGTCGGCACCGAGAAGACATACCAAATGTTACGCAAGCGTGCCCCAAGCTTTTTGATGAGCAACGCCCAGCCTTCCGCATACCACCAGCGAAATAATTCAATAAATACCATAAGCATATTCTAAGCCAATGGGACGCTACGAACAACAAGCTGCCCTTACCAGTACCGAATCTTATGCTTTTGCAGTCACGGGATCTCTTCCTTTCGCATCAACAACCTAAACCCGAGACAAGCTCGGACTCACGATGCTGGCTCAAGAGGGCGGGATTGTCACTTCGTAACCTCCGCAAAGTGCTCGATAAACATTCGAGTAAGCTTGACATTTGTTTTGCGCGCTTTGCTCCATCGAACCCATGTGGGTTCTCAAGCACACCCAGTCCAGATGAATAAGTACCACTTCCGTCGCTCTCATTCATCTGGCGGAGAGGGTGGGATTCGAACCCACGGTACGGTTGCCCGCACACACGCTTTCCAAGCGTGCTCCTTCGACCACTCGGACACCTCTCCGCGTCGTTTTAGGCTACAGATTTCGTTGAAAAATAAAATCTTTCAACTTCATCTTTCACCATAAAGCCTCCTTTTCAAATCAACAAACAGTTTTCACTTGCTGTATATCAATACACTTTTTGGGGTTCGCAAGTTGATAAACTTCGGTTTGTTGATTTGATAAGAAAGATTTGTTTTATTCGTAAGAGGGTTCTTATTCGCACCCTAGATAATCATCTTAAGAACAAACCATGTATAAAACAAGTGCTTAAAAAATATCCTGCTTCGTACCCGCCCCAAAATAAAGACGGGTACAAAGCAGATGGTCAGGAATCTTGTGGCTATTCCTTAGAGACTGATGGTGGGCGCCCATTTACGCTGGTTAGTGGTCAGGGTGCCGTCTGACGCGCCATCAAGACAGGTCACCTCCACACCGATGCGAGCTCCAGATGGATCCCAGGAAGGCACAGCCACCCCCAGCAAACGATGCTGACGGGGCAAATGAGCATTGCGAAGTGGGTCGACCTCGATATGTCCCCCCAGATGAAGACTGATCTGATACAGCCATATCTGAAGATGGCCATGCTCTGTGTGCACTTCAAATGCTTCAGCTTGCAGATATTGTTTGAGGGCTTGCCCCAGGAGTGAATCGCTTGTCCAGCATTTCATCCGACTTGGAAGCAGCTTGATTCCGCCCGAGTCTACCATGTCGCTCCTAGTTCTCCGACATCATCTTCAACAATATAAGTTTATAGCACATAATACCCGTCTTAGCAATAATAGACGTCGGTATTCAAAGCTTTTCCTTACTTACTTGGATTTATTTAAGGCTATAAAAATAAAACTCACCGTGATGACCATAAACGTTATACCAAACATCCAACCGATCGTAATCATCGCGTCGAGTGAGTCACCACAGAGTGACGAGCAGCCGGCCTGAGACTTGAGCAACATAGTGCCACTAATTATAAATTCCACAATTACCGCTAAAACTGAGACAATTACCAGCCAGCCATACATTTGTTTTTTAGTCACTCCACCCTCCAAATAATTGTTAGCCTAGCTCACGTTTGAATTTTTCGACTAGCTCGACCGGCGTCGGGTCAATGCCATTTAAAATTCCCAAATAAGCCGAGACATAATCTCCAAGTAGTATCGTATAAAGCAGCTGCTCCAAATGAGTCCGGCCTTGAGCCTCAACACGAATCGGCGCAAAACCATAGCTTGATAAAACTTGGCCTGTAATCAGTTGGCGTTTTTTGACTCGCTCGTTGTCTAAGCCTGACTCCAGCTGAATGCAAGTAAGCTCTTTTTTTTCGGGTAAAAGCCAACCTTGCATTTCATTGTGATTGAGCTCCGAATATTGACTCCAAAAGGCTAGCTGCTTGGCATTTTCATTGATATCAATCTTCCACTTGTATCCCGCTGACCTAAGCTTGGGACCAGCATAAATCAAAACTATTTTATCGCGTAGCTTGATGGCCAACTGTCGGGCCAAATTATCATGAGAGTCATCAAGTGATAGGGCTGCTTTTTGGGTGTTTAAGAAATTAGCCGCCTCAAGCAATTCACGCTCCAAGTCGACCCCCTCGCTCAAGCCCAAGTCCGCCACTAGGCAGGCCAAAGCTTTTAGGGCTGCAAAGACGCTCAAACGCGGCTGGCTGACTTTTGGTAGCTTTAGTAATGTATATTTCTTATTAGTCGCAATTTCCAGTAATTTACCACCGGCCGTCAAAATCACTAGCTGGCAATTCATGCGCTCCGCTTCCTTCATGGCTGCTAAAGCCTCTTCCGTATTGCCGGAATAGCTCGAAATAATAGCCAGCGTTTGTTCATTAATATAGCCGGGCAAGTCATAATCACGAATAATTTCAAACGGCACTTTTAGCCGCTCGCAAAGCCAGTCGCGCAAAATCTCCGGTGCTAAAGCCGAGCCACCCATGCCCGCCAAGACAATATTGCTGACCCTCGCACCCATTTCTTGAGTCAAAGCAAGACCCATTTCATCACCAAAGCTCAAGCTCAAATGATCTGGCTGCGCATCAATCGCATCGAAGATATGATGACGGTCAAGTTCATCTAGTTTTACAAATGGATCGGTCATGAAATTATTATAACACCTTAAAAATTTAGTTTGCTTTTATTATAACAAACCCCGCTCAAGGCTATTTACAGCACGCCACCTTTTTAGTTTAATAATATGCATGTTCTTCGACAAATGAGCGACCAAAAGGAAAACTGATGAATGTTCGTGAGCGCATCTACAGCTTTTTTGCGATTCAAGCACACCGGTGGCAAGTCCGACACTATTTCCAGCCTGCTATCATCATGCTCTACCTCGTGGCAATCGTCTTCGCCGACGAACGCCAAAGAGTAGAGCTATGGCAGCAAGTCGGAGTCAATCTGACTAAACTGTCTGGCGGCTTACTCAAAACCTCTGCCAGCAAGTCGGCTGATTGGTGCTTCCGGACAGCCTTACGGCACGGTGACGCGCGTCAGAAGGGTGCCATCCACCGTGATCAAGCCGAGCTTTTGAGCAAGCTTGGCCGCTTCGAGGAAGCTCAGCAGCATATTCGCTTATCGGCCAAGCTACTCCTTAGAGCCCAAGACGAAGACGGCTTGCTTCTAACTAGGATTATTAGATCTATAGTCTACTGCCGCTGGGCGATTAGCTTGCCATTTGGACAGGAGCGCAGCAATCTGTTGTGTAATGCTTACGACAGCCTGAACAAAGTCCTTCGCGAAAAGGACATCTCAGCCCGCCAGAATTTGATAGCACAGCTCTGGTTGTCCGACATTTGCCTAGAACTTTATAGGGAAAAGCGTGAGATTGATTGGCTAATCGATGCCGATCTTGCCAGCCACACAGCCCTAATGCTACTGGTACTAAGTGAATCTGGCTCGCAGGCTCACATCCACCGAGTTGAAGCCCAGATCAGAACCATCCTCGAATGGAAAGAAGCACTAGCATGAACGATGTTCCTGGCGAGATCATACCGATCAATCGCAAGGTCATAGAAAGACTAGCCGAAGCCAAAGAAGTACTAGAGAGGCTCAAAGAAGATAATCAGTACCTCAGTGGATGGAAGCTACCTGATAGGTGCGACACGGCCCCAATCATCATCCTATACTTTGACGATGTGAAGGGCTTGGGTAATTATCCGGCCACGATTGCCGGATACCAAGTCGGGGTCAAGTTCAAAAATGGCTCCAAAAGACAACCGTTAGAAGCTGCCAAAAGAAACAAGCTCAAATACGACCTCGATCATCCGCTTTTTTTCGACCGTAATCAATCGGTCCAAAAGAACGAACCAAAACCACCTGGTGGTGCTGCCTAGAAGAGACTATGCGGGAACTTGGACAATTATTGATCTAAGTTCCCGCCCTCCCCTAGAGGATGAAAATATCTTCACCTGCGGGAGGGCTGATACTAAGTCCTAGCACATTTTAATTCAATAAAAAAGACCGCCTTGCTTCGGAGGTCTTTTTTGTATAATCTGTATCATCTTTAAAGTTAAACGGTCATAATTTATTTGCATGCAGTTCGAGCAAAAACCGAAGCTTAAGTAAATTTAAGGTGTATTTGTAGGAGCCGGAGTGCGAGGCACAAAGGAGAAACGGAATGAGTCGTACTTATATGGTACGGCGAATGAGTATCGCAATTTGCAACGAAGTAATCCGCCGTACAAATACGCCGAAAACTACATCATGCCCGGCATACCACCACCCATACCCCCCATTCCACCACCAGCACCGCCTGGCATCGTCTCCTCAGCAGCTGGCAAGTCAGCCACAGCCGCTTCAGTCGTTAGCAGCATGGCTGCCGCACTGGCCGCGTTAGCTAGGGCGCTTTTAGTCACCTTGACCGGGTCAATGATGCCACGAGCCAGCATATCTGCTTTTTCATTTTTGGCAAAATCCCAGCCGGTTCTGGCGTCATTCGGCTTAGCCACCACCTCTAGAATTAGGGCGATGTCAGTAATACCAGCATTGGCTGCGATCTGCCTGAGCGGTGCCTCCAGCGCCTTGGCCACAATCTTGACGCCAATCTGCTCTTCATCATCAAGCTCCAGCTTTTCTAGGCTACGAGCCACTTTGGCCAGGGCCGCGCCGCCACCAGGTACAATACCCTCAGCCACTGCTGCCTTGGTCGAATTAATAGCGTCTTCGATACGTAGCTTCTTCTCCTTTAGCTCGACCTCGGTGGCTGCACCAACTTTAATTACTGCGACACCACTCTCGAGCTTAGCTAGTCGTTCGGCCATTTTCTCGAGCTCGTATTCAGAAGTGATACCCTCCATCTGAGCCTTAATCTGGCTAACTCTTTCTTTGAGAGCTTTAGCGCTACCCCTACCCTCAACGATCGTGGTGTCATCCTTGGTCGCAATTACTTTGCGTGCTTCTCCCAGCATCTCAACGCCGGCTTCTTCAAGCTTCAAGCCAAGCTCCTCGGTAATGACTTGCCCGCCAGTCAAGACGGCAATGTCTTCGAGCATAGCTTTTCTGCGATCACCAAAAGCTGGTGATTTAACCGCCACAGCATTGAATGTGCCACGCAATTTGTTTAAGACCAGTGTCGTTAGAGCCTCTCCATCGACGTCCTCGGCAATAATGACTAGGTCCTTTTTACCTTCAGTAGCCATTTTCTCGAGCAGCGGCAAAAGCTCTTGGATCGAGCTGATCTTCTTATCAGTGATTAGAATCGGAGTATTGTCATAAACAGCTTCCATTCTTGTTGTATCGGTCACCATATACGGACTAACATAACCTTTATCAAGCTGCATACCCTCAACAATATCCTTCTCGAGGCCCAAGGTTTGACTTTCTTCAACCGTGACGATGCCATCCTCGCCAACTGCCTCCATGACTTGAGCAATTAATTTACCGACTTCCGGATCATCAGCCGAGATCGAGGCCACATCGGCAATCTCGTGACCAGCCTTAACTGGTTTGGCAATCTTATCTAGATCTTCAACCACTCGAGCCGCAGCCTTCTCGATACCACGTCTGATTGCCATTGGATTAGCGCCAGCTGCCACATTCTTGATACCCTCCTCAATGATGGCTTGAGCCAGGACGGTCGCCGTGGTCGTACCATCGCCGGCCTGGTCGTTAGTTTTAGAAGCCACCTCCTTGACGATTTGTGCACCCATGTCCTCAAAAGCATCCTCGAGCTCGATCTCCTTGGCAATCGTCACGCCATCGTTAGTAATGACCGGCGAGCCATATTTTTTAGAAAGAACCACATTGCGACCTTTTGGGCCTAAAGTAGTTTTAACGGTATTAGCCAGCTGATCGACACCACTCTTAAGCTTCTTACGGGCATCTTCAGATGAAATTATTTCTTTTGCCATTATTTTCTCCCTAGAAATTATCTATAGTTATAATTATTGGTTTAGCTAGGTAGTCTTGGCGTGATGAAGTTCAAGGAAAAACCGAGAATCAGAGTGCAGTTCACTGCTTGGTGAATGAAATGAGAATCGCAGGTTTTGATGCCGAAATTCACTCGCCCATGACTACCGACTATTCAATTATCGCCAGAACATCCTCTTCTTTAGCAATCAGGACTTCTTTGCCATCCACCTTGATTTCAGTTGGGCCATATTTGCCATATAAAACTTTGTCGCCCACTTTGACCTCTTTTACATCCTTGCCGACAGCCAAAATCTTACCCTCGCTTGGCTTCTCTTTAGCACTATCAGGTAGAATTATACCCGACGCACTAACCTCTTCGGCCGCAACCTGTTCAATTACAAGACGGTCGGCCAATGGTTGCAAATTCATGCTCTTTTGCCTCCTTAAAAATTTAGTTCGTTATACACATAAATTACCCAAAAACTCATACTGCTTAAGTTTTTGGCACTCTGCACTAGCGAGTGCTAATATCAGCTTATAAAAGACAACCGCCCTTGTCAAGATAAACTCTAAGCGCCCCTTGAGATATCAAGATAAAAAAAGTCAAAGATATGACAGCCAGCATCTTACTAGATAACCTGACTTATATACGAGTATTCCGAAGCTCGTCGTGTTTTTGCCTAATCTGGCAGTATTTAGTGGCAATTTCAGCGCTTCTATCCAGGTTGTGGAGATTTATTATATCCGGCCGCACTCGAATAAATGCCTGATCGGTATGCGTCTTGGGTTGGCGCGAGGTGTGTTTGAGATGTACCCGATAGCCCCGATCATCAAGCCGATCGAGCAGGCGCAGGCCATTGGCGTAGACATGAATATCTGTACTCGGCCAGACATAGCTCGGTAGAGCCTCGAAGGCGTAGCGGTCTTTCTTGAGCAAACCGTACCAGATAGAAGCACCATATACTGGCTTAGCCATGACCAACCAATAGAGTAAATGAGGATCGTTTTGCTTCATGATGTCTTTTTGACTGTTGACCCCTGCTGTAGTCAAGAACATGCCCAGCCTAAACTTGCCAGCTGTTTTTGTGGCGGTTTCCAGCTGCCCCAGCAGGCGCAAGCCATACATCAGACTACCTTTGGCAATATAAGCTCGGTTGGGCTTAGTGATAATCAGTAGGTCAATATTGTTCGCCGAGTGAATGTTGCCAAAGCTAACACTATTCACTACCACGACCGATTTGACATAAGGTAAGAGTCGAAAAAGATAACTCCAGCGCTTGGCTTTGGCTAGCAGCTTGGCCTGACGCTTAAGCTGTTCATCACGACTAAGATATTTAATACCCTTTAAGCCTAAGTAATCACCGATGATGTGTATCTTCCCCCTCTTGATGAGGTCTTTTATCTCGTCTCGGATGGCTAAATGGCTGGTCTTGACGGGTAATAACTGATTTATTTCAGCTTCAGCTAAGGGAAGGCGGAAAACCGCAAAGTAGGCCAAGAGATCTAAAACTGAACCAGCCAAGTCGGTCATGTCTAAGCCCTAATCAGCTCTAATAGTTCAGTCGTTTTTTCCTTGGTCAGCGCCTCATTCTTGCTTTCGACATTGAGACGTAGATACGGCTCGGTGTTGCTGGGGCGAAGATTAAACCACCAGCTTGCGTAGCGTACCGTCAAGCCATCGAGCTCATCCTGGTGGCTATCTGAGTAGTGGTTTTTAATTTTTTGCAAAATCGCACTTTTGTCTGAAGATTCGATATTGATCTCATCTGAGCCTACGTAGCGCTTGAAAGGAGCCATCACAGCAGACAATTTCTTACCAGAGGTGCTCAAGATCGCAATAGCCTTCAAGGCGGCAATCAGGCCGCTATCGGCACAGAAATTATCCTTAAAGTAAAAATGTCCAGAGTGCTCAACTGCTAGTAGCGCGCTGGTTTCGTGCATTTTAGCCTTGATAAATGAGTGCCCAACCCGCGTCCGAATCGCCTTACCACCCAAGGTATGAATGACATCTGGGACAACATCGGAAGTAATGGCATTGTATAGAATAGTGGCGCCGGGATTATCCTCCAAAACCACCCAAGCTAAGAGCGCGCCCAGCTGGCTAGCCGGAACCGGCTCACCCTTTTCGTCGACCAAGAAGGCCCGGTCACCGTCACCATCGAAGGCTACTCCCAGATCGAGCTTTTTATCATTCACGAGTCCGGTAAGATCCAGCAAGTTTTTGCTAATCATCGGATTGGCCGGATGATTCGGAAATGTGCCGTTTAGCTCAGTAAAGAGCGGCTCGATCTCAAGTGGAGTTTTGCTTTTGAGCTGCGGCAGGTCAATCGCCGCCATACCATTACCGAAGTCCATGCCAACTTTAAGTTTTCTAATATCTCCAGCCAGGCCAAGGGCATGTTCAACCCACTCACTGGTGATGTCTTTTTTGATTATCCTGCCACCAGGCTGAGCCGACTGATAATTATCATCTTTGATCGACTGCTTAATCTGATCCAGACCGGTGTCTTGGCCGACTGGCAAAACACCCTTAGCCGTCAGCTTGATGCCATTGTAGCGGCCAGGGTTATGACTGGCTGTTATCATTGCGCCGCCGGCCAGATCATATTTGCCGACCGCGAAATAGACCATGTCGCTCGACACCAGGCCAATATCCAAGACGGGCCGACCCTGCTGGATGAGCCCAGCTTTAAGCGCCTCAGCCAGCTCAGCCGAATCTGGCCTCATGTCACGCCCGACCGCCACCTGGCCCTCTAGCAAGAAGTCAGCCAGAGCTCGCCCGACACCATGTGCCACCTCAGCTGTCAGCTCATCACCCGACACCCCACGGATGTCATAGGCTTTAAAGATACTCTCTGCAAATTTCATACTTTTCATTGTAGCAGACGCACTGGTGCCTCAAGCCAGCAGACTAGCTAAACATCTCAACAAGAACTTGCCTGATACTTCTCTGCGTTGTCGCAGAGACCATCCCGAGACAGCGCGTCAGGCGAGACCCATCAAGCGTTCGGATCTGGTCTAGTACCACTTGGCCAAGCTTGCCATCAAACTGACAATCAACTCTGGTGGGATACTTTCGGCGCTTAGTCGTCAGTGGCGTCACGATCACGGTTGTGACATGGCGGTTCATCTCATCCGGAGATATCACCACACACGGACGTGCCTTGTGCATCTCACTGCCCACCATCTCACCCAAGTCAACCAAATAAACCTCAAATTGCTTGATTACCATTGCCAGTCGGTTTCATCCCACTCTGTCGAGACATCATCCTGCAAGACTGGTCGATCATCATTCGCTCGAGCCATCCGGCTAAAAGCCTCGTCCCAGCCATTGCGCAGTAATTTAGGAGCCCCAATAATAATTTTGCCCTGACGCGCTTCGATCGTTACTTCACCAGTCAGTCCACTCTCTTCGAGCATGGCTTTCGGTATGCGAACGCCCATCGAGTTGCCATATTTGGTCAGTTTAGTAATCTTCATGACCTAATTATACCTTAGATGTATATACATTGTTAACACATTTGCAAGTCAGCCGAGTATTTTACCAAAACAGATTCTTATTTACCCGTGCGTAAATACGGCTGTAAATACCCTCATATTTGTCCCACTGCTTGGCGCGATAGCTCAAAGGCAAGTCATAGCAGCCGACAAACTCGGTCACTTCTTCCGAAAACATACGCTTGAAGCTGTACAGCCCAGCCTGATGGTGTTGCGGGTTATCGAGCTGGCTTTTGGGCGGCACCGCTACCATATCGTACTCAGTCGCACCACGGCTCTTGGCCCAGCGGATCGCCTCCCACTGCAACAGGTACGGTGCCATCAGGTTACGCTTAATCGGAAAGCTACCGCCATCCTTGTAGTAGCCGCGGGTGCCAAAAACGGTCGCGTAGACGCCAGCCAACACCTCCCCCTCGTGGCGAGCGACGAAGAATTGGGCCATATTCGCCTGCCAAAGCTGCTGCCAATAGTCAGCAAAGTATTCGCGCTTACGCAAAAAAAATCCAGCCCGATCCTGGGTCGCCTCCATTAGCCGGTACATCAGATCAACACCACCCTCATCCATCGGCAATCGCTCGATCGTGACAGCCTTCTTCTCAGCTAGGCGAATATTGTAGCGCGTCTTCTGCTTGAAGCCGGCTAGCAGCTCCTCCTCGGGCGCACCAATATCGACAATTATGGTGGCCTTAAATTGCAAATCACCCTTGGCCTTATGATAGCCGAATTTCTTAAGATCAATCTCCCCCTCCTCGACTTCCGGCTCAATCTTGAGAAGAACAGCCGTCTTGTCGTGGGTGGGCAAAAATTCTACGACCTCTTTAGTGAAGGTCTGCTGCATGGCCACCGACTTTTTGTCTGACTTAGCCTTAGCAAACAGGCCTGGGCCCTTCGGGCAATAATAAATCGTGCCCAGCGCTGGTACCGCTTTGCCAATTAAGTGGACAGCAATCTTAGCACCATCGTGCTCAAAAATTAGTCGCAGTGGTCGCCAGCCCCATTGACTCTTGAACTGTCCCCACTGGTGAGATTGATATATATGGCCACCATCGGGATTCGCCAGCACCAGGTCGTCCCACTCGCTAGTCTCCTCATTGCTGGCCAATCTTAACATCGACTGCTTCCTGATAAAATCGACGTTTGCACTTGAGCACAGTACAAGGTACGAGCAAGAATCAGATCGAGATGTATATTAAAGACATCGAGAGAGAATCGCAGCTGGCAACGCTGTAATATACCAAGAGCAAGCGCGACTGGTACAGTTCTGTCGGACAGCAGGTGCTTGCGATGCGAGTATCGATCGAGCATGCCCTAGTCCATCCGCCTAAGCTTACGGTAGGCACTGTAAGTTTTGTACTTGACTTTGTTTATCGGTATATCCCAAGTACCAATCAAGGTCACTCGCTTAGCCCCAAAAGCTAGCTTAAAAGTCGTGATACCGGCCCAGGCGTGGGATGCGTCGTCAGTTGGTGCAACCCCCCAGAAGTCAAATTTAGCTTTGCCTTCCATTTTAGCATCGATAATCGCCTTCCACACTAAAGATACGGAAGCTTTTACCTGACGGTTGAGCTCTTGATATGCACCAGCATGGGCATAATACCTAGTGCCATCAAAATCATAGAATATCGCTGCACTAACCAGAGCTCCTTCAACTCGAGCTATATAGAACTTCACGGCGTTAAATCGAGACATAACATCAAGCATTCGAATATAATAGTCGTCTTCATAAAAGTTAACTCTAGCTCGCTCGGCTGTATCACGCAGCATCTTTAAAAATTCTCGTATAGCTTGGGGCGACATAGTTTGTTCGATAACAATACCGCGCCGTGTTGTGCCATTGATCAAGTTGCGATGCCCCGACGACAAACCACTTTTAAGCTCTTCCTCGGATTTAGTCAGATCAAGCAGCGCCGTACAAGCCGGCTCCACCTCGCTGATCAGGTGGCCACCGAATCTCTTGACCATCTCAGCGGTAACAGCTCCGATTGGCTCGAGCCGGACAAAGTCCATCCCTCGCTCTCTAGCGGCCATCAGAATGCTCTCAATAGCTTCTGGAGCGTTTTTCTGCACAACTGGACCATAAGGACTAAATAAATAACGAATGCCCTTAGAACGCCTCTCAAAGGCTTGCCAAGCCCACCCATCACCACTTCTCCTGGTGTAGGGACGACCAACCGCCTGCTGAAACTCTGCCCACCCAGCCGATTGCAATACGCCACCGTCGAGCGCACTAATATGTTTATCCCAGTCCAGATCTGTGCTTGAGTTATTCATTTGCTCTAATTCTAGCAAGCATTCGCTAATTGATACAGCCGTCATCTAATAAGTGCACGGTTTGCATTTTTGCTATTCCAAAGCTAGAGTAGGTGTCATGAAAATTATTGCTATTGAATCGAGTTGTGATGAAACGGCTGCGGCTGTGGTCGAAGATGGTCAGAGGATTTTAAGTAATGTAATTAGCTCGCAGGTTGATATTCACGCTCGATATGGTGGCGTCGTGCCCGAAGTGGCCGCCCGCAGCCACATCGAGGTGATTATTCCTGTCATCGAGCAGGCTTTGCGTGAATCAGACTGCAAATGGAACGATATCGACGTCATTGCTGTCACTCGCGGACCGGGACTAATTGGTTCGCTCCTGATCGGCAGCCTGACAGCTCGTGTCCTGACCGATACTCTCGGCAAGCCGCTCGTGGGTGTGAATCATATCGTGGCTCACGCTTTTGCCAGCTTTTTGGAAACGTCAAGTAGCGATAAAAATAGCTCGCCTGAGGCAAAGCCGATTTTCGCGAAGTCGGATGCAATACCAGGAAGCAACGAGGCTCGCAGCGAATCGTACCATGCCGTACGAGAAGCGAGAAGCGAGGCAGCTGACGCCGTAGTGCGCCGTCTGCTTGATGACCACAAGCCGACAGCAAACCAGCCAAGGATGGCTAGCTTGAGTTCAGATCAAGGAAGTAGTGAAGCGCGCCGCGAGGTGTACGAATCTGTACAGCGAGCCAGCACTGGAGCGACTGACGCCGAGACGAACCAAGATAGCCGGCCGTCACAGCCAGAATTTCCGATGTTGGCACTTACAGTTTCCGGCGGCCACACCGCCTTGACGTTATACCAAGACGATTTGAGCTTCGAGGTGCTGGGCGAAACACTCGATGACGCGGCCGGCGAAGCCTTTGATAAAGTCTCCAAATTACTTGGCCTCCCCTATCCGGGCGGTCCGGCTATCTCGAAAGCCGCCGAAAAGGGCGATCCGAAGGCCTATAAATTCCCCGTTGCCAAGCTTGGTCGCCAGTCGCTTGATTTTAGCTTTTCAGGCCTCAAAACGGCTGTACTGCGCCAGGTTCAACAGATTGCTGGCGTTAATCCGGGCGATATTAGCCACCAAAAAACCTACCAGCTTGATGATAAAACCGTGGCTGATATTGCTGCCTCATTTGAGCACAACGTCGTTTCTACTCTAATTCAAAAAACCGAGCTGGCTCGGGAGAAATATCAACCGGCTAGTGTGGTGGTTGGTGGTGGGGTGGCCGCCAATAAACATTTGCGCACAAAAATGCTCGAGGCTGTGCCTGAAGCTATTTTCGTGCCACCGGTGCTTTGTACGGACAATGCCGCTATGATCGGAGCGCTGGCCTACCAAATGTGGCGAAAAAAGCTGGTTACAAAACCAGAAGCATTGATCGCTGACTCCAGCCTGGAAGTTTTATAAATTCTCATCTCTTACCTTATAAATGCAAGCCATATTAGGCCTCTTCTGTCTCTTCTTTTCTGACGAGTCTTATCTCGAAACTAAATGCTCGGTCGCCCGATATGCCAGGCTGTTCTTGTCTATAAATATTATATTTGCGGTCAATTTCAACTCGAAAGCCCAGATTACTATCAAAAGCTAATGGAGATTTTTCTCTCGCTGCCTCATAGGCATTTCTGCCATCGACCATAAGCCTCCCGTTTTCAAAGCTGTACTCCCCATCTAATCCCCCAGCAGTAGCAGTGAGTCTATACTGGCGGCCTGGACCTGGAATTGGCTCTAAAATATTAGTTAGTAATTTCATTGACTCAGCCGGGAAAGTAATACCCAGCGTTTTAGTTGTAGCATTGATCATGTCGGCGGTATCTTCCACCTTGTCAAACGGTCGGAAATTGCGAGTTTTGCCATCGGCCGCCTTATAGTCCACCGCTATGCCTGCTAGTTTATTAATATCATCACTGGACAGCGCCACCACCTCTTTGTCGTCACCATGCATAAAATCGACTAACCCGCAGCAAGACTTGCTTAATAGTCGATTCTTTGGCCTCGAAAAGGCTCTCCAGACCATTCTCGATAGCCTGCTCCCGGATATTTTTATCAGCTTCCAGATCGGCCAGAGCTTCTGCTATACCCGGTACGTCAGCCTTTCTGGCGTTCTCGATCAAAGCATCATAAAAGCCGAGAGCCTCAGACTTGGCCTGGGCCTTACGATCGGCCTTTCTGTCTGTGGCTGGCTGCTCTGACGTCTCAGTGGCAGCTTGATCCGCCTCAAGCGCACTTGAAGTATCTTGATCGCGCTCTAGGTCTGCATGATTATCTGAGGAGTCAAGAGGCGACGCGAACTCCTCAGGGCTTGGTTGTGAATGAATATTTTCTGGCATTTTGTATATCTCTTATGATTGCATTTTAAGTGTTTTTTTTTGCAAATCAATGCTTATTTTTAGTATAAATAGCAGCGACCCGCCCTCGAGTGAGGACGGGCCTAGATGTGAAAGCAAAAAGTTTTTTATTTCTCTTTGCTTTTTGGTTTTTTGGCTGAGAGCTCTAGGGCGTCAGCCTTGAGATTTGGTATCGCTGAGCGCGATTGATTTCGCGCGTGATCTCGTCGATGCCGAAGGAGTATCTGTCCCCTTGGGCCAGAGCGACGAAATCGCCGCCGTACTGCTCGTCGAGACGCTGAAAGTACTCGAACGAGTGAGCCTTCAGCACCGGAAAAGTTCCGTGTAGTCTGTCCAGCATCCCTCTGGTGTTTTCAGCCATCTCGCTTTCCGGCCGAGAGCTGATCAGCACTACGCTGGTCTTGTCACAGATCAGTGCTCGGAAACAGTCGATTGCCACCTTGATTGGCGGACTAGCTGGGTGATCCAGCCACTCGAGCGTCCCTACCATGCTATCCCCTTTGATTGCTTGGTTGCTGCACCGAGCATTCTACCACCGCCGCCTATAGAAGTAAATACCTCTTATCCTAGTAATTTAACTATATTTTTAGTACGCTTTTAGGTAGAAATTATAATTTTAGTTATGTAAGTTAATAAATGGAAAAAACCTACAATCCCTCCAAGTACGAGGGCAAAATATCGAAGCTCTGGGAAGAAGCCAAAGCCTTCGCCCCAGCCGGTGATAAGGGCAAAAAGCCCTTTTCGATCATCATGCCGCCGCCCAATGCCAACGGCAGCCTGCACGCCGGACATTTGATGTATGTGATTGAAGATATCGCCACCCGCTATCACCGCATGCGCGGTGAACCGACTCTGTGGCTGCCTGGTACCGATCACGCCGGCATCGAGACACAAGTGGTATACGAGCGCGAGCTCGAGAAAAAGGGCCAAAGCCGTTTCGACCTGGGTCAGGAGAAATTTTACGATGCTGTGATGGATTTCACCCGCTCTCATCAGCATACCATGATTTCTCAGATGCAATCGATGGGCTTTTCGGCCGATTGGAGCAAACTCAAATTTACCCTTGATGATGAGATTATCGAGATTGTTTACGATACTTTTGCTAAGCTGCACGCTGATGGTTACATCTATCGCGGCAATCGGACTGTCAATTGGTGCACGCGTTGCTCAGCTGCTTTTGCCGACATTGAGCTTGATCATACTGAGCGCGAAGACGCCATGTACACGCTCGATTATGGCGTGATCCAGATTGCTACCACCAGGCCGGAGACGATTTTTGCCGACACCGCCGTGGCTGTCAATCCAAAAGACACTCGCTACAAAAAACTGATCGGCCAAACTGCCACCATTCCTCTGATCGGTCGTGAGATCCCGATTATCGCCGATGACCACGTCGATCCGGACTCTGGCAGTGGAGCACTCAAGGTAACGCCTGGCCATGACTTTAATGATTATGAGATCGGCCAACGCCACAATCTGCCTGAGATTAGCGTGATTGATCTATCTGGCAAGCTCATCAATGTGCCCGAGAAATATGCTGGCCTGAGCGTCAATGAAGCCCGCCGGCAAGTGACGCGCGACCTGGAAGCTACGGGCGTGCTGGTCAAAACCACTCCCCTGACTCATTCTGTTGCCATTCACGACCGCTGCAAATCCATCATCGAGCCGCTCATCTCAGAGCAATGGTTTTTGCGCGTCAAAAAGCTCAATAAGCCGGTCGCGGAAGCCATCAGCTCAGGCAAAATCACCTTTTATCCACCTCGATTCCGCAAGATCGCGCTTGACTGGTTGGCCCAAGAGCACGATTGGTGTATCAGCCGTCAGATCTGGTGGGGCATTCGCATCCCGGTCTACTACAAAACCAGCAACGATCCGGCAAAAGACGCCTACATCATTGCTAAGACCAAAGCTGAGGCTGAGAAATACTACGGTAAAGGTAATTACCGAGCCGAGACCGACACCTTCGACACCTGGTTTTCTAGCTCGCAGTGGCCTTTTGCGACCTTAATGACAACAGGAGATTTTGAGAGATTCTACCCCACCACCCTGATGGCGACAGCTCGTGACATTCTGCACAAATGGGTTACCCGAATGATCATGTTTGGCCTCTACAAGACAGGCCAAGTACCATTTGAAAATGTCTATCTTTGGGGTATGGTGACAGATGAGAAAAAGCAAAAACTGTCCAAATCCAAAGGCAACTATGATGACCCGATGAAAATAACAGCCGAATACGGCACTGATGCGTTGCGACTAGCTCTGTCGATTGGCATTACTCCTGGCAATGATGGCTCGATCTCTGAAGCTAAGATCAAAGGTTATCGCAATTTCGTCAATAAGCTCTGGAATATCGCCCGATATGCCCAAGCTCAATTTGAAACAACCACTGCACAGCCTAAAAATACTGACAAAAAGCTAGATTTTTCCACTAATTCTAACCCTGTCCCCCACTCCTCGGCAGACCACTGGATCCTGTCGCGCCTCGCAGACACAACCCAACACATTACTAAAAATCTTGATTCGCTTCGTTTCTCAGATGCAGGCGACAAGCTCTACCACTTCATCTGGGATGATCTGGCCGATCGTTATATCGAAGCTTCTAAAACCCGTCCCAACTCCCCTCTTCTTGCCTACGTCCTAAGCACCTGCCTAAAACTGGCTCATCCCTTTGCTCCATTTGTGACTGAAGCAATTTGGCAGGAAATATCAAATTCTAAAAGCTTCCTTATATCCGAACAATGGCCGAACTTTATCGTACCATTTGATAAGCCCTCCTGTAAAGCTTTTGAAATCGAGATAAAGGAGATTTTAGCGGCTAAGAGCCAAGCGGTTTCCGAGCACAAAAAAAATTCACTAATGCGTGATATCGAAGCCAAAAAGCGTCACATTGAGATTATCAATAAAAAGCTTGCCAACCAGGACTTTGTGAAAAATGCACCTAATATTGTTGTCGAAGCTGAAAAGGCTCGACTCGAAGAAGCCCGCGATAGCCTGTCCAGGCTAGAGCGCGAGCTTTAGAAGAGTGAGCAGCTAGATTATCATTGCGCTCTTGGAAGCATTGAGCTAGCGACGGTGCTAAAATAGTAAGTAGAAGCTAATATTTATGAAAAAAGGATCATCAAGAAGTTTTTTTGTATTAAGCGGGCTAGTTTTTTGCCTAGCAGCTCTTCTGATTGGAATATTCGGACCCAATCTAGTCTCAGCTCAGCAAAAGATTACTGATAATTTGATTGATAAGGCTCAAAAAGCCAAGCAATCGGGCGATGCTAAACTATTCGAGCTTTACCTATATGAAGCTGAAACGGCCAACCCATTCGACACAAAAGCCCGAACGCTACACGCCCAATACTATGTCGACGGAGGCGACTTTGGCCACGCCATTGCCATTTATCAGAGCGGGGGAGTCAGCCCTAATTACGCCTTTCTTGGCAATTTGGCCTTAAAAGCTCAAGATTACAACCTAGCCACGCGTTTTTTTGATAATGCAAGCCGAGAAGGCTTAGTGGCCGAGGGCTTAGCTGGCAAAGCGATCAGCTATTTTAATCTTAGAAATGTCGAGCAAGGCTGCAATTTGGCCGACGATGCGTTTAAGCTTGATGTTAACAATAAAAGAGCTAATAGTGCCAAATCCGTCTGCACTGTGATGGCAAATGGGGGAGTGGGGGAAAGCACGCTCCCTCCCGGCTTAACCGACCCAAAACTAAGCTCCAAGCGGGAGAGAGCATATTTCCTAGCAGAAAGTGGTGTACCGGTGGTGGCTGAGTCCGAGCTCGAAAGTAGCTTAGAAAATACACCAGGCGATTGGCTTTTTCTTGCTAATTTTGCGGCCAGCCGAAAAGAGTACGACAAAGCATTAAGACGTATTGAACAAGGCCTCAAAAAAGATCCGACTAATTGGGAGATTCTACAAGCTGCCGTAATATTTAACGAAAATTTAGCTTCCAAAAGCACTGGAAAACAGCGTCAAAATTACATCGATTCGTCAATCCATTATAAGACAATTTTAGAGCAAATTCCGCGATATCGTGCACGTGGAAATAGCCTCAAAATTGGTCCGTGAAATCGCAATTCGTGCCTAGAGCAAAAAGCACCGTTTTTTAGCCTTCTTTTATAAATTTTTGACACTTTTTTATAGCAAATAATTCGACCTTTTTTGCCAGATATCATGCTTGTCGGATTTAAGCTCAAACTGTATAATAACGACGTTCTTTGAGGACCAAAACTAGCTAGCGTGCGAAATTAAAAAACAAATTAAAAATAATTTGTTTTTGCCAAATCATAGTGTTGGCGATGGCAAACTTTGATTTGAAGAGGAGAGTGTAGTAATTTTGCAAACTGAAGTTAATCTGCTTGCGAATACATTTGCACAATGATTTATGAGCAAGAGATTACTGTTTGCTGGTTTGCTAGAATTGAATCACCAAATCAAAGTGTTAGCGATAGCGAGCTTTGATATGAAGAGGAGAAGCGAGACGAAAGTCGCAGTATGCCATCAAAGATGACATACGTAGACTATAGTGCTCGTCTTAGACGAGGAGAGGTACCCAAGAGGCTATAAGGGGCCGGTTTGCTAAACCGGTAGGTCGGCGAAAGTTGGCGCGAGGGTTCGAATCCCTCCCTCTCCGCCAGGATAAGCTTTCGACATTTGTCGAAGGTTTATCCTGCTGATATAGTAGGATTTGAACCCGAGCCTGCGAAGCAGGTGGGTTCGGCGGAATGAGATGACTCTCAGAAGCTAGCTTCGAGAATCATCGAATGGAGAAGGCGTTAGCCGCTATCCCTCCCTCTCCGCCAGGATGAGCTTTCGACTTTTGTCGAGAGTTCATCCTGCTGGTAGCAGGATTTGAACCCGTACCTGTGAAGCAGGTGGGTCCGGCGGAATGAGATGACTCTCAGAAGCTAGCTTCGAGAATCATCGAATGGAGAAGGCGTTAGTCGCTATCCCTCCCTCTCCGCCAGATATGTGGTCGTCACGATAGTGGCGGACACACTATTTGAGCAGGTAGCGATGAAAACCGATGGTTCGACAATTGAGTTTTGTGGTTAATAGAATTGTCATCCTGAGTGATAAAGAAGGATCTTCGGTTATCAGCTTGCTAGAGATTCTTCGCTGGCGCTCAGAATGACAAAATTCACCAATACTATCTCTCCTCCTTAAGCCAGGGCGGGCACATAAGAACTAAGGTCAAATCTAGCTCACAGTGCGAAATTATTTATCTATGTTGAAAACAAAAATAATTCCGTGAATCGAGATTGATTTGAGAGGAAAGTTTAGCAATTTTACAAACCGAAGTTAATCTACTTGCGAATACATTTACGCGAAGATTTATGAGCATGAGATTACTGTTTGCGAAATTGAGAGGATTATCCGTGCATCGGTTGAAGTTGAAAAGCAAAGCTTTTTAACGAAAACTAAAGCACGAATAGGACGCGGAGAGGTGTCCGAGTGGTTGAAGGAACTGGTCTTGAAAACCAGCAGGCCGTTTAGCGGTCTCGTGGGTTCGAATCCCACCCTCTCCGCCAGATGAATGAGAGCCACGGAAGTGGTACTTATTCATCTGGACTGGGTGTGCTTGAGAACCCACATGGGTTCGGTGAAGCAAAGCGCGCAGAACAAATCGGATTGTCATCCTTAGTGACAACGAAGGATCTGGATATAATATGAATGCAGATTCTTCTCCGCTAGCCGGCGGATCAGAATGACAGAGTTATATGATTAATCTCCACCCTCTCCGCTAGATGGAAGCGACTCACGACAGTGGGTCTTTTGCATCTGTGGGTGGGATGAGAATCCACGCAGTGGGGGCGTACTGTCATGGCGCGCAGAGCAAATTATTAGTTTACTTCGAGCATGAGTGGGCGAAGAAGGCGGAGCCGCTATCCCACGCTCTTGAGCCATGAAAAGAGCACTGATTGCATCGATGCAAACTAAACTACACCCACAACAAGCACCAATTACAAATAATAATTAAAGCCACAAACCAAAAAAACATACTTCTGATATAAAAAATACGCAGCTAAAAAATACTGGCTAGCAGAGACATCTCTATAAAGCAATGCAAGATAATTATTCATCTAATTAAAGCCGGGGGCGCCATGATAGGGGAGGTTGAAGCTGAGGTTAATGCATATGCATTTGACGACAGAGTAAAGAAACAAGACGAATTATGTCTAGATTTTGCAAATTTTATACAAACCAAATCGAACATAAAGAATGTTAAGGCTTGGTTGATATTATCTGAGCTGGGACATAGCTGGGAAGATTAGCGGCTATCCCACCCTTTTGCGCAGATAATATTACTTTTTGCCCTAGCTCCCTTATGCCCGCTACAATAGCATTATGCTTGGAATTATTTTTTGTGGCCTCAGCATAGTTACCGGCTACTCGATCCTTAGGCTAGTCGAGCTCCCTTTGACCAAGAGTGAACGAGTAGCAGTCAGTATCGCAATTGGTTTTGCGGCCGCCAGTTGGCTAGGGTTAATTTTAGCCATCGCCCTAGGCGCTCAGAACGGCCTGCTGGCCACCACAATAGTGCTTATGGTCACGAATACAACTATACTGTACAAAACACGCCCTAGTGCTTCTAGGGAGCTCAGAGAGCCATCACCTGGTTCACCAGCTTTGCGGCTAGCTAGCTGGCTGCTAATCGGCCTCATCGCTGTCGTTCTGGTCAACTTTTGTCTCAGCCATTTCCTGCCCAGCTCAAATGGCAATCTGATGAGTGCCGGCTACACCTGGGCCGACTTAGCGCTTCACACTACCCTGATCGCGTCCTTCGCCAAAAAACCGATAGTCGACCTGACCTTACCAATCTTTGCCGGCTCCAAACTAACTTACCCGTTTTTGGTGGATTTTTTCAGCAGCCAAATGCTCCGACTCGGTGCCGGCTGGCAATGGTCGCTCTTGCTGCCCAGCCTGGCCCTGATGTACGCCTTCGTGCGCCTCTTTATTGGCTTTATTTATCGCCTAACCCGCAGCCTGCGAGCTGCTTGGATCAGCTTGGGGCTTGTTCTTCTTAGCGGTAGCGCTTGGGGAGCGGTATTATTTATCAAAGATCTAGCAGCTAGCGGCTTATCCGCGCACCAATTGCTGCTCCAGGACTATTCCAAACTCGATCAAAACAACTTGCAATACGCCAACTTCATCACCTCGCATCTTTTGCCACAAAGGGCTTATTTATTTGGTATCGTGGTTGCGCTAGTGATATTTATGTTACTCTGGGATCTCGCCAGCAAGCGTAGTGGGCAGGCCAAAAGTCGATCAAAAGTCATTCTGTGTGGCTTGCTTTTAGGCGCCTTGCCACTGATTCATACTCATTCATTTCTGGTCGTCACCGGTTTTACTGGAATCCTCTGGATTGTCAGCAGTTTGCGTGGCAAAACAGCTAGTCAGGAGTTATTCTATGTCCTGCTGATCGGAGGCGTCCTGGCCGCACCACAGCTGGTTTGGCAATTTAGTAGCAGCTATCACGATGGCTTTGGCTACTGGCGGCTAGGCTGGCTAACACCGTCTAATATGAGCGTGTTGGTCTTTTGGCTGCGTCAACTAGGTGTAATGGCGCTGTTGTTTGTAATTGGCCCCTACCTACTTTACCGGCAAAAGGCTCACTATTTTATATCGGTGCTGTACTGGTTTGGGGTGATATTGTTTGTGATCGGCAATGTCTACATATTTCAGCCCAGCGCCTGGGATAATATGAAGTTTTTTACCTACGCCTACTGGATGATGCTCGTGCCGATTGCCGTCGCGCTGGCCTCAGTCTCGCGATCATGGTGGGGCAAGGTTATTTTACTCATCGTCCTGGTACTGACCTGCGGCACCGGCCTAATTGCATTGGTGCGGGAGGGTGAGGCGAACTACACCTTCGCCACCAAGGGCGATCTTGCGGTGGCCGACACCGTCGAACGAACAGTTCCGCCCTCGTCCCTCGTCCTGGTCAATCCCACCCTACACCACAATCCAATTACCAATTTATCCGGGCGCAACACCTTAGTCGGCTACAGTGGCTGGCTGTGGTCTTATGGTATCAATTACCTAGAAAGAGACCGAGATGCACGCCGGATGCTGTTGGGCGAAACCAATGCGGCGGAGCTGTTAAAAACTTACGAGATTGATTACGTCGCTTTTAGTGATGATGATATCGCTAGCGACTCAGCCAATAGCTTCTACTACGACTCTAGATTTAAACAGGTCGTCAATCAAAATGGCTGGCATGTTTACATGATTAGGTGAGCCGGTAGCCGCATTAACGGATTTCGTTTGCCTGGACTTAGAATTTGTATGATAATAAGAGCGAAGGAAGCTTAAGAAAGATGAATGATAATCAAATCCAGCCCGGCCAATCTTTCACGCCGGGACAACAAAGCCAATCCGAGACGGCACCACTTCAACAGCCCATAGCTAATCCAGCACCAGTGCCTACACAGCCCAGTCAGATCCCGATCCAAGGCCCGCCGTTAAGTACCCACCAAATTAATCAGCCCACGACCCCTCCAATCGTCTCGACCCAGCCTGGCCATATTGTCCAGGCCGCCGAGCACACCACCCTGGTGCATGAAAAAGAAGAGGGCATAAAAAAGGGCGATAAAGAAGCTGCCGAGGTACTTGAGCCAGAAGAGACTCTGGTGAGCTGGAATGCGCCCGAATTTACCTATATCAGCAAACCGGCCGGATGGTATGGAATACTAGCCTTAGTCTGCATTATGCTGACTGGCGGATTTTTATTTTTCAAGCAGTGGATGGCAGCTGTTTTAGTGCTTGTCATGGGGGCATCGCTCGGGGTGGTCGCTGGCAGAAGGCCACGTGTGCTCAACTACTCAATTACTAATTATGGTATCTACATCGGACAGAAAGCCTACCCGTTTGATAGCTTTAAAGCCCACTACGAAGGTAATGACTACGGTCAGAAAGTATTAGAGCTGGTTCCAACTAAACGCTTTGCGCCAATGATCTCGATGCCGGTCATACCAGCCAATCATGATGATGTCTTTGCCATGATAGAAGAAGTCATCCCCAAAACAGAGCCTACTAACAGTCTTGTAGACAAAATTTTTACCTATTTAAGATTTTAGGGCACGCCGGATGGCCTTTGACCTGAAGCCAAGAAGTTAGTATAATATGCTTTGCTCTTTAAAAGGTGGCCTTAGAGCAACCTGAATTTTAGCACCAAATACAACCCGCAGTGCGAAATTATTTGACCTCAGAATGAATAAATAATAATTTCGTGAATCGAGTTGTATTTGAAGAGGAGAAGTTTAGCGAAATCTTAAGTTCAATACAGCAGTAATTGAACGTAAGTTATAGCTATTTTCGACGAGTGCCCGTAGCTCAGCTGGATAGAGCGTCAGCTTGCGGTGCTGGAAGTCGGGGGTTCGAATCCCTCCGGGCACGCCATTTTATCTGATCTACCTGTAGGTAATGCAGATAAAAGTTGATTCCTCGAGGGATGAGAACCCGAAGGGTTCGGTGGAACAAAGCGCGCAGAGCAAGAATGAAGTTTGCTTCAGTTCTTGTCGAGCACTTCGTGAAGGTCGCGCTAGCGACAATCCCTCCGGGCACGCCATTGAACTAATCTTTAGTTATAAATAACAAATCTAGCTCGCAATGCGAATTATTTATCAATTTCCATTGGTAAAAAATAATTTTGTGAATTGAGCTAGACTTGAAAAGAAGGCTTTGTGAGTAAGCCGAAGTAAAAACTACTTGGTTTTTACGTAAGCTGGAGCATAAAACGACACGGAGAGGTGACCGAGTGGTTGAAGGTGCTGCTCTCGAAAAGCAGTGTGCGGGCAACCGTACCGTGGGTTCGAATCCCACCCTCTCCGCCAATTTTCACTTTTTGTGAAATCGTAAGGAATTGCCCCGCCGAGTCCAAATTAGTTTTCAGGATTTTCGTCAAAAAATGTTCGAACTTCGTCCAAAAAACCACATAATGAGTCAGTGCAAATGCACTGACTCATTATGTGATGTGGTGGATTTGAACCCGTATCCGCCGGTAGGCGGATGGATTCGGTGAAGCGAGTAATAGCGAACGGAGAAGTCGGAGCCGCTATCCCTCCCTCTCCGCCGGATGGAAGCGACTCACGAAAGTGGGTCGTTTGTGTCTGTAAATATAGCTGTACTATGGTATGCCTTTTATATATAATCAGATCATGAAGATCCATAAGCTTGTTTGGTATATATTAGTGACCCTTGTCGGCACTGTGATTATCTTTTTAGTTCTTCCAGGTAGCAAAATGGTGGAGCAACAAATTGGTACGTGTGAAGCCAATGAGCTTTGCGTGGGAGACATCTATTGGGACTATGAGCAAATATGGCTTGGGTCATACCACCAGATAGCTAGCGGGGACTGGGTCAGCTTTGAAAATGAGTTTTGGCCTAAACTATATAAATCTCTATTTCTTTCAACCTTGATGGCTGGCTCATTTGGACTCGGGCAATTGATCGTACAAAAAGCCTCTAATTCCAAAGCCCAAAAATGAACCCATTTCTCATCATTGCGCCGATCATCACGGCTGCTTGTTTGGTGACCATGCTGTTGTTTTTGATCATCAAACTGATCGACACCCTGCTCGACCTGCGCGCTCCATGCATCGGAATCCGCCTGGTTGTCATACCTGAGATAGCAAAGATACTTCAAGTATCGGAGGAAAACCAGGTGTATGATCTGGGAAGTAGTGACTAGCAAGTCTTGATTGGGCTGGGCAAAAGCATTGCCCATGACCTAATCGATATTGGCATTACAGAAGTCGCAGACCTGAAAGGCAAAGATCCGGAAGATTTGTTTGCGAGGTCAAACAGTCAGGTTGGCTCGATTCAAGACCGCTGCCTACTCTATGTCTTCCGTTGTGCTATCTACTATGCCGAAGGTGGCAGGGAGCCAAATAAGCTCAAGTGGTGGAATTGGCAGGATGGATAATGGTGCATCGACGGCACAAAAACGTACAGACAGCAGGGGTTGTTGCTATATATCATGAATTAATTAATGATATGTGGTCAAAAAGTAAGGCTGGAGAAGCCATGCCCATAGTTTATCAACGCCAAAACCATTACTACTAAAGTAAAAAAAATTATATAAATTATACCGAATATAGACCACTTATTTTGCACATCTTTGAATTGCGCTATGCTTGTCCATTTTCTTGATCTCCACGCCCATTCATTGCCCTTCAGACCAAAGTATACCGTACATATTATGTAGAGCACGTCAGAAACCCAATAGGAGAATGGCCATATTATCAGGATTAGGAGCTGTATCAATGCACCGAGCCAAACCTTATTGCCTAAGCACCAAACCGGGCCGGCCAGAGCAGCCCCTGCGTTAAACCCCTTTAGCTCTGTGGGAAAAATACTCTCTTTTCCGCGCCCCGAGCTTGATGCAGTGATTGCATTCGCCAGCTCATCAACACTAGCTTGGCCAGAGCCATACTGGAGCTGAGGGCTTTCAGGACTATCAACGACTGGCTGAAATTTCTCCATACTGTCAATAGTATCATATTAGAGGACTGCTTGACTTCTATTTCTTAGCCGCCACGGCACCCCAGACACTCCTAGCACCCGCACTTTTCAACACCCTGGCGCACTCCGACATTGTCGCACCGGTAGTAAGCACATCGTCAATCACCAGCAGCCGCTTGCTCTCAATGGGCACCGGCAAAACCACAAAATTATTTCGGATCATCTCAAAACGCTCCCGCCGCGTAAGCTTAGTCTGAGGGCTATGCTTGGTCCTCAGTAGGGTTTCGCCATAATCAAGCCCAGTCAATTTGGCTATTTCCCGCGCCAAAAGCTGAGCTTGATTGTAGCCACGTTGGCGCAAAGAAGCTCCGTCACTCGGCACATAGGTGACCATGTCGAACTTACTCGTATCAACATTCTCTGCCATTGCACCGGCTAAAAACCGAGCTGCACTCCTGTCAGACTGATATTTGAGCCTGTAAACCAGCTCTTTGGCGGCTTCTTCAAAACGAAAAGCCACCAACACTCCAGATAGATCTGTTTTGCGACGACAGTTTGGGCAAGTTTTGCTGCCATGGCTGATTTTATTACAGCTATAGCAGGTTGGCGTGCGCCCTATCAGGTGAGAAGTCGAGCAGTCAGGGCATATTAATTTATCCCTCTGGCCACAAACAACGCAACTTGGTGGCACAATTACATCTATCAATTTAGACAACATATCCTTGCAACTATTTATAAGCGTGGCTATAATAGTGAGAAATAGCGTCTAATACAAGCATAAGGAGTAAGTATGGCTCGCAAGAACAACGAAGCTGAAAATGAAATCTTAGAAGAAGAGTTTCTTGATGAGGGAAATGGTGGTGGCGAAGGCGACTGGATGGGCGAAGAGGAGTTCGAAGGCCAGCTGGCAGTTGACGTTTATCAAACCAAAGACTCGGTCGTGATCAAAGCTCCGATTGCCGGTGTACGCCCTGAAGACATCGACGTTGCTATATCCGAAGACGTGGTGACGATTCGTGGTGATCGCAAAGACGAGCGAGCGGTCGAGAAGGAGCATTACTACGTCCAAGAGTGCTTCTGGGGCTCATTCTCACGCTCTGTCATCTTGCCAACTTCAACTGTGGCCGAAAAAGCTCAAGCCACCCTCAAAGATGGAGTTTTGACACTCGAGATCCCTAAGGTTATTCAAGACAAAGTCAAGAAAATCCAGGTTAAGCCAGCATAGGTCCTTCTACTTTTTACGAGTCCCATCATCCTAGATTCTCCTGCCATGTCATCCTGAACTAGTTTCAGGATCTCTATCGTTCCCGTTCCCTCGTCATCCTGAGTGTAATCGAAGGATCTCATCCAGTGGGCTCAGGATGACATAAGCCCTACTACTTTGAGCGTGATATCTCTTGGCTGACACGATTGTTCGCCGAGCGAACTACTGTCGCCGCATCGAGCCCGCCCAATAGTGCCGCGTGCATATCATAAAAAATTGCGTCAATATTGTGACTATTGCCACGATACCAGTTAGTCGAACTTGGTACTTGCCTGGCGAATGGCCCCAGCAAACTGTCACCTTCCTGAGCCTTAGCTAAATCCAATCTACTAGACGGGCGCTGCGACGAAATCGAGAATTTATTAAGCTCGTCTTTCGAGGAAGCAAAGCGTAAGAAATCCCAAGCCACTTCGCTATTGGTGCTGCTACTACTCACCATCTCCGCCCAATACTCGCCCAGGTTGACGGGGCTTTTGCTATTCACCTGAGGCAGGGGAGCGGTTTTAAACTGTAGTTTTGGATTTAATGCCGTAATACTAGCCGCTCTATAGGGGTAGTTTATTATCATGGCGGTTTTTTCTTTGGTAAATGCATCAATGCTCTCGCCCAAGCCATCACTCCAGCTATAATTAGACTTGGTCGAAGTCGCAAAGCTAGAGAAGAATTGAGCCGCCTTAATCCCACCGTAATACCCCTCACCATCTGGTTGGTCAAAGGTAGCTTTAGTTGGCGGCTGATCTGTCATCTTGGCCCCGTTTTGCATCATCAAAATCGACTCGATATCCGTCGCTTGGCTGATATTAGGTGAGCCGAGCGCGATGCCAGATTGAGTGATTGAAGCACCATTTTTTTGGGTTAACTTGTTTGTAGCTGCAATGACGTCTGGCCAGCTCTTGGGAGGATCGATTTTAGCACTCTTAAGAAGTCTTTCGTTATAAAATACCCCGAGCGTCGAGATACCGTAAGTCAGGGCGTAAGGAACTTTCGAGTTGGTCAGCTCACGAACTGCCTGCGAAGCAAATGTTTTTTCATAATCTTTTTGGGTAAATACCGTCTCCGGAGCCGCTGCGGCAAACTGTTTGTAGTGTTCGAGCTGGTCATTGCCGACTGTGAACAGGTCGGGTAGCTGCTTGGCAGCGGCCGCAGCTGACAGCTTAGTATAATATTCGCTGTAAGGGATGACGGTCAGCTTAACCTCGACATTTGGATGAACCTTGCGAAAGTCATCAATGATAGGGCTAAGAGTGTCCGGCGCATCAATCGTCCGCCAATAGGTAAGTGTCATCGGCGTAGTCGGATATTTGACCTTACTGCTGTTTAGATTCAAATAAATATCCGACTTGTTGCCAAGCCGATAAGAGAAATAGCCGAGCGCAATCACAGCTACAAGTGTAAAGATCACCAGTCCCTTGTTCTTCATTCTTTTATTTTATCATGAGCACTTAGTGCAAAGCGAAGCGGCCTGTCATCCTAAGCCCGTCAGTCGTCATCCTGAGGCTTGCCGAAGGATCTTCATTCTCGTCACACTGAACTCATTTTAAGGGTCTTGCGCACGACCAAAACACAGATTCTTCTCCGACAGCTGCCGGATCAGAATGACAATACATCAGCTGGGCGAGCATCCTTCTTGACCGATACTTTAGAAGCGGCTGATGACAAAATTAATAATCGAGTACGACATGATGGCAACAATAATACCGACTACAGCGTAGAGGACTGTGTCCTTAGCAGCACTGACTGACTTTTCGTTGCCGCCAGAGAAGACGTAGCGGAAGCCGCCGATGATTAGCATGATGACAGCCGAGATACCGATCGCTAGCAAGAGAGTATTTGTGACGATCTTAATCTGGGCCGGCAGACTGCCATTCAGGCCAGCTCCTTGACCTACCCAGTTTACCCCTGTTTCAATACTATTCATGCCAATATTCTAACATGTCTAGAGATGTTAGCCGTTAAATACCTAACTAATTAAATCTTAGAAACGACCAATGACAAAGTGAACAATGGCATAAGACAATATGGCCACCACCAAACCGATGACGGCATAGAGAATGGTGTCTCGAGCTGCACTAATGTTCTTTTCGTTACCTTGAGAGAGGGCAAAGCGAAAGCCGGCAATAATAATTGCAATAATAGCCACTACGCCGATCATGATCAAGATAGTATTTACGATGTTGGTAATAGACGGCCCGAGCTCAGTCGGAGTGCCAGCTGACTTGGCACAATTCGCGCCACCAGATGCACCATCAGAAACACTATCGCAAGCCGCTAAAGCTCGCTGGCTTAAGCCAAAAAGGGCAGCACCGGCAAAGGCAGCCAGAGTATTGAGGTGCTTTTTCATGAAAGCCTTAACTTCCTTAGCCTAGAATCGGCCGATTACAAAGTTGACAATAGCATAAGACATGATTGCCACCACGATACCGATGACGGCGTAGAGAATGGTGTCCTTAGCTCCACTAATGGCTTTTTCATTACCTTGCGAGAAGACATAGCGGAAGCCACCGACAATCAGCATTAGTACCGCAGCCACACCAATGACTAGTAAAAGAGTGTTGGTTATAGCCGTAATCTGAGATGGCAGGTCGCCATTTAGTCCGGCACTCTGGCCGGCATAGCCGGCACCTTGCTCTATTTCACTGTTGGCGGCCAAAGCTCGCCCAGCTAACATCGGCAGCGTCACACCCGCCGACAAGCTTACTTTTTTTATTAATGAAACCATTTCTTTGTCTCCTTCTTGTAGGATTTTTTAGATTAATAATAAAAACTTGGCTTTATTGTAAACGAAATTCTCAACCATGACAATTACTATTTTGCTTATGTTCTGGTTTGGACATTGTACATCCTGAGTTCTCTCGTGTCATCTTGAGCCCACCTATTGTCATCCTGAGCGCAGCCGAAAGATCTCAGACGAAGAATGACTGTAGATTCTTCCTCTCCAGTCAAGATTCAAAATTACAACCCACTCCGTCGTCCTGATCCGACAGCCGACGGACGATTCAGAATCTGTTCCTGCCCGCCAGCACCAAACTCTACTTGATGTGTGTCAGCACGAAGTTGACAATGGCATAGGCTAGGATCGCCACCACTAGGCCGATGACAGCATACATGATGGTGTCTTTGGCGGTCTTGGTCCTGCCCGGATCGCCAGCTGAGGTGATATACTGCAGACCGCCGACGATCAATGCAATGACCGAGGCAACACCAACTATCCAGAAAAGAATGTTGGTGATCGAGTTGATGATCGAGCCGACAGTGGAGGGTGTGCCGCTTAGCGCCGGTACGCCAATATCACCTTCACTGACGGCTAGAAATATTTTTGTAACTATATACATAATAGCCTTATTTTAAATTACCAATGATAAATTTGACAATTGCAATGGCCGATATGGAAATAATCAGCCCTAGTACGGCGTAGCTGATTGTGGCTTTAGCCTTCTGCAAATTAGTCTGATTGCCGCCCGAGGCGACGTAGCGCAACGCACCGACGATGATAAATACGACCGAGAGTGCGCCTCCAAGATATAAAACAAAGTTAGTTATGTTGAGGATTAAGCCTTGTATGCTATTTAATGTTTTTCCTGAATCAGGTACTGTAGCCCCAAAGAATTCATCCGGCTTGCCTCCTATACTAATCAACACCAACAATGCCCGCATACTTATCAAGACTACCAAGCTCATGACGGCATTAGTGATCCTGCCCTTGGCTGCCTTGACCGCATCCGGACTGCCCGCCGAGGTCACCATTTGCACTCCTCCAACTATTATCATCAGCACAATCACTGCGCCCGCCAAACCAACAATCCAGTTGGAAATGCCGACCACATAGCCCATCACTACGTTGCTCTGGCTAGGGTCACAGAGCTTTTCAAAGCCATACCCACCTACACCGATCGATTTTTGACTATTATCACTAGGGTCTCGTTCGCCTGGGTCTACTCCTCCTTGACTAAAACTACCGCAGGTTATATTGTCTCTAGTACCAGCGCCCCCCTCTGTACCACCTTGCCCATTAGTGGAGGTGGGAACTACCCCATTTTCAAGAAGAGCTTTTTTTCTATCTTTAATGCAGTCATCTCTGTTTACACCCGAGGGAAATCCGTTACAAGCAGCCTCTGCTTGACTCTGGGCCTCTTGGTCAGATATTGCCAAGGCTCGCTGGGGTGTATAGATTGCTCCCATAACACCGAAGACAAGCACTATCCAAGCAAACACCACCAGGCCAACAATAAGGAGTAATTTCTTCATAATTTCATGATTAATTATCCGTCAGGTCATAGTAAAAGTAAAGCTTACGTTTTATGTGATTATAATGGTTAAATGAATAAAAAATTACACAACACGCACTGCAATGAAGTTATTTCAAACAGTCCTTTCGCTATAAATAATCTTGCAATCTATTGCTATACATAAGCAAGTTTGGTGCTATAATTGAGTAAAATGCTACTCAAAATCCTGAAACAAAAATTTTTAATTTCATTTCTCGTGCTATTAAGCCTCGTAGCCTGTAGTTTTATTTTTGCCCCAAAAGCTCTGGCTGCCAATCGACCAAGTGCATATAAGGCAGATGAACATGTTCGCTGTGCATGGATCAATGCTTGGTTTATACAATGTAGTGGCATTAATTACTTGTATGATGTTCAGGCTTCGAAAGAGTCAAATACAGATACATTTAGGCCTCAATCCGGTGATATAGCACGACATGGTTACGTACACATTACTCAATATCATGCAGAAGGCAAAGACGATTTTGTCATCAATACCGACAGGACAAGCCTTGTAGCACCCGGTAACCTCGATCCTAAAAATTTTGATTTCACAGGTAGCGATAAACGCAATACTAACAACAAGGGTAATATTGACAGCGCGCAAGGTCCAATCTCATCAGAGGCTAAGAGCGGCAAAGATGAGGAAAGAAACAAGCTGTGTAGCATAATAAACACAGCTGAAGGCTGTCTAAATGCATGGGATGGTCAACCCAACAATGGGTTAGATGGCTTTGTTTCTCTTTATGGACAAAGTCAATCCGCACTGGATGCAGAAAGAGACTGTGGGGATAATTCATCTCTTAATTTCATCACCTGCCCGATATTCAATATGGTCAATAAAACGATTGGCAAATTAATCGGTAGTGATGGTAGTGGCAAAGGCTTGCTAATAGATATGTTTTACGTCAGACCGCTTTCGTTTCAAAGAACAACAGACGCTAATGGTCAAGACTCCAACCCACTCTACTCTGTTTGGGATAATGTAAAGAATATAGCCCTGAGCGTATACGTCTTTATTTTCTTGATTGTTATATTTTCTAACTCTATGTCGCTTGGCATTGATGCCTACACCATAAAGAAGACCTTACCTAGGCTTTTTGCAGCCGCGATTTTTACCCAATTCTCATTTTTATTTCTAAATATCGCTATAGATATGAGTAATGTTATTGGCATTGGCTTGCCTAGTTTTGTGTTGGCTCAAGGCCCTAAAACATTCACCCTCAATATCTCTGGTATATGGGGAGGGGCAGCGAGTGTTGTATCGTTTTTACTAATTCTGATCCTTGCCATAATGGCTCTCTTTAGCCTGATAGTAGCTCTAATTACGATTGTCGCCAGACAGCTAATAGTTTTTGCGCTTGTTATTACGGCACCGATTGCAATTGCCTGCTGGGTACTTCCAAATACTCAAAAGATTTTTAAAAAATGGTGGAATAATCTGTGGAGAATCTTAGCAATGTTCCCAATCGCGACCGGCTTGATTGCGGTTGCTATTTTGTTCTCCCGAGTTACAGGCCACCAAACAGATGTCAATGGAAATCACATAAGCTCTTTGGCGCAGCTCGCTGGTGCTATGGCTCCCCTTATCGCCCTAGCTATCCTACCTAAAACTTTCAAATGGGGAGGAGATTTTGTCGCCGCAGCTACTGGTGCTGCAGCCGGCTGGGTTGCTCGTGGACAATCTGCCTCGTTTAAGAAGGGTAAGGACGTGGGCAAGGCTGGATTGGGTGGTGCTAGAGATAGAGTTGCCTTAAATGCTGGCAATAGCAGATTCCTTCATGGTATATCGGGAGGAGGATGGAGGAATAGCTCTCGTAAGAATATGATCAGAAGAGGCCAAAACAAGGGACGTATACTTGGTGAGTACGAAAAAGCTGCCCAGTATGCTGAAAAAGACCAACTTCGTCAATTAGCTGGCAGTAAAAATAAAGGCATGCAGATGGCTGCGATTGGGCGCATGGCCAAGAAATCAGACTTAGAAGGACTTACCAGCGTTTTAGCGAGCGGCCAGGTTACTCGAGGGACATATAAGGCAGCAGTCGAACAATACCATGGTGATTTCGACAAGATGCCTCAGATGCGCTCAGTGGCTTTTGCAGATGAAAAAAGCAGCTCAAGTAGAGCAATCATGACTTCAGTACCCGATGGAAAAGGTGGCACTACTCAAAGACCAGCCATACAGACGAGCTTCTACGCTGGTATGTCTGGTGAGTCTCTTGCGGGTGCATCGACTGACTCTAAAAAACATATTATGGGTGCTGGGGAAGTATCAGGTTCAGCAGTAAATCAAATCTTGAGTACACCTGCCCTGGAAGCCAAGTTTAGCTCCGAAGATATAGCAACCTTAAGAGGTCTTGCTGGTGCGACTGGTACGACACCATCTGGAACCGCCGGAGGGATGCCAGCACCAGCACCTGGCAGCAGTACACCACCAATCGTGGTTGCACCCACTCCAGCATCAGCTCCCCATGCATCAACTTCAAGTACTGGCAGCTCTGAGGTTGTTGCCGAACTAAAACGAATTGGTAGTAAATTAGACGATATTGGCAGCACTCCGCCACCTACTCCTCCTTCATCACCAGAGCCTCACCGCCATGACCCTTCAAGCGGCACTGACTCCTCTCACCTACCTGGCTCAGATAGCCCGCCACCACCATGGCTCAGAGAATAGTGCACGCGAGAATATCATATGGGTCAATATAAAGTTCCACAAAATGTAGAGACAGAAGACAAAATCCTTGGTCCGTTTTCGATCAAGCAATTTGTCTATCTTGTGATCGCCCTGATGTGGGGCTTCCTCATGTGGCGCATCTTTGGCTTTTTCTTGCCGATCGCCATTCTGCTAATTCTGCCCGTCAGCGGCATCTTTATCGCTCTGGCAGTCGGCAAGCGCGAGGAGCAGAGCTTCGAAAATTACTTTATCGCTTTTGTCCGGTTTATGGTCTTGCCGCGCAAACGAATTTGGCAAAAAGACGACACCAAGGATATTGTCAAAATTATCCCCAAGGCTCCACCCAAGCCCGAGGAGGCCAAGCCGCCCAATCCCGAAGAAGTCCGCGGGCAATTGCACAAGCTAGCTACGATCATTGATTCGCGCGGCCGTTTGCAAAAAAACGAAATGGTCCAAGTCCAAGATGTCGGCTACCAAAACGCTGAGCTGGCCAGCCGGGTGATTGATCCTATGGCCGAGTCGCACGAAGTGATTAACCCGCAAGCTATCGCCATGAAAGACGATATGCTCGATACCCAAAACAGTGACAAAGCTGCTGCCGTCGGGCAGATGCTTGAAAATGTCGAGCACGACGTCCGCGCTCAAGCCGTCGAAAATATGAAAAAAGCCCAGTCTGCGCCGGCCAAGCCAAGCCATCATCAGGCAACACCACAAGAGCACCAGGCGGCCAAAAGTAAAGCACAAGCAGGATCGCCAAATCCGCAGGCTGCTGGTATAATTGAGTTAGCGATGCGCAAAGAGCCAGTTACGGTTGCCCAAATCGCAAATCGCGTCTCAAATGAAGTTACACTTTCGCCGGGCAAAACCGTCAAGTTGCGCTAGTCCCTCGAAGTGGAGTAAGATTAAACATTAGCATTAATAATGCCTGCTGAGTAATTTTCCTATGCCTCCAAATCAAACAAACAATCCTTATCCAGCCGCACCACCAGCCCAAGGACCGCCACCAGGCGTACCAATGGGCCCGCCGCCACCGTATGGCCCAGTGCAATACCAGCCGCAGCAACCGCCAATGATGCCTCAGCAGCCAGTCCCGCCCGGCAAGGGCAAGGCGTCAGACAAAAAGGGCAAGAAGGGCGACAAAAACGAGCGCATCAGTACGCAAAAATATTTGATGTTCTCTGAGATCAAAGATGGCATTGTGGTGATGCGAGATGGCTCTCTGCGCATGATCATCCTAGGATCGGCCCTGAATTTTGACCTCAAAAGTCAGCAGGAACAAGACGCTATCGAGTTTTCATATCAGGGCTTCTTAAATGGTTTGCATTTCCCAATCCAGATCATTATCAGGTCGCGCAAGATAGACCTAGGCAGCTACATTGATAAGCTCGACAACATTAGGTCTAACCAACAAAACCCACTACTAGCGGGGCTGATGGAAGAATACACCGAAAACATCAAAGCCCTGCTTGATGAGATTAATATTATGGATAAAGAATTTTACGTTGTCGTGCCCTACTATGTCGAAGCGGTCTCGAAGGACAATGTGACATCAAAAGTCGGCTCTATCTTTAAGCCGGCTGATGCTAATGTGGCTACTCAGACCAATGAACAATTCGAAAAACGCAAACGCGACATATTGCAACGCACCAACAGCGTCGCTCAGGGGCTAGCTCAGTTGGGTATTCGAGCAGCCGTACTCAAGACACAAGAGCTAATCGAGCTATTTTATAATTCCTACAATATCGATGTCTCACAGAGCCAACGACTAATAAAAGTTGAGGATATGACAACTCCAGTAGTCGAGCGTGGCGGCCCGCCGGCCATGCAACATCAACCGCAGTCGCAACCAGCTCAGCCTGATGATCTCTTTGCCGCCGCTCATCGCCGCGAGCAATTGCAATCGGACACTAGCTCGCAGGATGGCTACCCCGGTCAAACCGATGGAGGAGCCAGCTAGATGGCGAGACAAAAGCAACCCCAAATCGACCCGGCCATTCAAGCCCAGATTGACCGAGCAGCCGCCGAGCAAGCTGATGCCGAGCGTATTTACCGGGAAGGTATTGTCACCTTACGCGATGCTATTGCGCCTTCGTCGATTCAAATCGAAAGCAATTACCTGCGTATCGGTAGCCGCTTAGCTCAAACTTTATTTGTCTTTGGCTATCCACGCACTTTATTTACTGGGTGGCTGTCGCCCATCATCAATCTCGATGAGGTGATCGACATCAGCATCAATATCGTGCCGGTCGAGAGCAAGGTGGTGATGGATAATTTGAAGAAGAAAGTCGGTCAGCTCGAAGCCAGCTACAGCATCAACCAAGAAAAAGGCCGTGTTCGTGATCCTGGCCTCGAGGCCGCTATATCAGACGTTGAGGAGCTGCGTGATAAGCTCCAGGTCGGCAGTGAGCGTTTCTTCCGTTTTGGCCTCTATCTGACTCTTTACGGCAAAGACCAAAATGAACTCGAGCTGGTTCGTAAAAAAATTGAAGGAATTTTTGGTAATAGCCTAATCTATACCAAGCTGGCAACGATTCAAATGGAGCAAGGCTTTAACTCCACTCTGCCACTTGGAACTGACATGCTCAATATCTATCGCAACATGGATACCGGTGCGATTTCGACCAGCTTCCCATTCACCACAGCTGAGCTCTCCCAAGAAGAGGGGATTATGTACGGCATTAATCGCCACAACAACGGCTTGGTGCTCTATGATCGCTTTAGCCTCGAGAACGCTAATATGGTTGTATTTGCCAAGTCCGGAGCCGGTAAAAGCTTTGCTGTTAAGCTCGAGTGTCTGCGCTATCTGATGCTCGATACAGAAGTGATCATTATTGATCCCGAAAATGAATATAAGACTCTGTGCGATGCTGTCGGTGGGTCATTCTTGCACCTTTCGCTCAATAGTGCCACCCGCATCAATCCATTTGATCTGCCCAAAGCTGTCGATAAAGAAGAGGCCGACAATGCCTTAAATGCCAACATTATCATGTTGCACGGCCTGATCAGACTGATGACGGGCGAGATGACGCCGGCCGAAGAGGCCGACTTGGATGTCGCCCTGATTCAAGCCTACGCCGACAAGGGTATCACTGGCGACCCGCTGACCCATAAGTCCGAGCCACCACTGATGAGCGATCTCTACAACACACTTATAAACATGGGCGGTAATGGGCCAGGCATGGCGGCACGATTGCGGCGCTATACTGAGGGTACTTTTTCGGGTATATTCTCTGAGCAATCCAATATCCAGCTTGATAATAAATTCGTCGTTTTCAACATTCGTGATCTGGAAGATGAATTACGACCAATTGGCATGTATATCGTGCTCAACTACATTTGGAATCGCGTCAAAATGGATAAGCGCCGTCGAATCTTAGCCGTCGACGAGGCCTGGCAGCTGATGCGCTACCAAGACTCGGCGCAATTCCTTTTCTCAATCGCCAAACGCGCCCGTAAGTACTACCTTGGTCTGACCACCATCTCGCAAGACGTGGAGGACTTTTTGAGTACTAGGCTGGGACGGGCTATCGTAACCAACTCAAGCTTACAGCTGCTCCTCAAGCAGTCGCCGGCTGCCGTCGATGTCGTGGCTGACACCTTTAGGCTGACGGCCGAGGAGCGCAATCGACTGACCCAATTCCCGGTTGGCGAAGGGCTGTTTTTTGCCGGTTTGTCGCACGTCATACTGCACATATTAGCTTTTCCTGGCGAGGAGCAGCTGATCACCACAAATCCTCGAGATTTATTAGATCGCCCTACAGAAACCGATGTAGCGACCGAAGAGACGGAGGAGACAGCTGAGAACGGGCAGGGTGAGGCTATCATATCTGCCAATCCACCACCGTTTGAAAATCCACTCTAATTTCAGGCCAAAACAAAACGCTAAAACCAAAATAAATCACCACTACTATTAATAAAGTCGAGTGAAATTTATTTAATGCCTCCTTCTGATGAAATGGAACAATATGACAACCCGATAGGTGACGCTGACGCCGGCTATGACGCCGGACTGTCCGGTGATACCGGCTCAGAAAACGATGCGCCTGAAGTAAGTCCGTCGCGGAGCTCAAGCGGTCCCAAGCATGCAAAAAGCAAACAAGACAATAAAGGCCTCAATAAAACCCAAAAAAGGCTCTCCGGTATCGAGAATAAGTTGGGGCAAAAAGGAGGCCTTGCAGGTAACCTCGGTAAGGCCGCCGGGGACCTCAATAAGTTTATTGACGGAAACAAGCCAAAACACCTCAAACAAGATGGCAGTAAAGCAGCTAGAAAAACGACCGAGAAAGCAGTCGATAAAGCAGCCGGGCAAGCCGCTAAAGCAGCGGTTGCTTCGTCTGGAATAGGAGCCCCTGTTGCCCAAGCAGTAGGCAAGGTCGTCGAAAAAGTCGGCGTCAAACGAATTCTAATTATTATCGGGGTTCTTCTCTTGTGGCCTATTCTTTCGGTTATGCTAACCGTCATGATGTTGTATCAATTTATCAAAAACCCGATTAAGGCCATTTGGGACGGCAACCCAGTTGTATCAGCAGTTAAGTCCCTTGTACTCGAAGATCATGGTGAATCTAAAAAATTTGCCTACGAAATTGACCTCAAAGACTTTAAAGATTTTCCAGCCACCGGTGCTGTTGCCGCCCCGGCCGCTGATGCTCCAAAGGAAGGAACGCTGGAGTGGAAATATAGCCAGATTGATTGGGAAAAGGCCAAATACCAAACAATCGACCAGCCAAGCAACTGCAGAGTCGACACTAAACAGGTTGTTAATCCAATCACCGGCAAGCAGCGAGCCGTCATCGACAAGGTCTATATGGCCAACAACGCCGATAACTCCATGAGTGAAAACTCAAAAGCGATGTGCTTATCTAAGGTCTATCCAATCTTTAATACTATGATGCGCAGCAAATTCTTGCGACAGGGAATCAATAAGGAAATTGGCCTGCGCTACAACTATGCCGAGCAGGATGAAAATGGTAATGCGCCGGATATATACGCCAGCCCATCGCCTTCAGCTAGCCCAGCTTCCGCACCGACAACTCAATCCAAGTGGGGCGTCGGCCTAGCCTACCTCAAGCAAATGTTCGTCGATGATTTTATTCGTGGCCTAAAACAAAACATTACTGCCGTCGCTGTTCCAGCCACCAGTCCAGCAGCAACGACCGACCCCTACGAACAGCTCAAAGAAAAATTACGCAACAAAACCCTTGACCGTATCTGGATGCGTGACACTGGTCAAGCCAATCAGCCGTCCGGTGATGTCTCACTTGATGGTGTTAGTGTGCCCCCTGGATTAGCTAATTTTCCTGAAGGTGCCGCCTTATTTAAAAAAATATTTGCCTGGGTAAGTGCTAAAACCGGTGTGCCAACTGCCATGCTAGCCTCACAAGCCTACCAGGAGTCATCAAACTATTGGGTAGGGCAATATCAAGACGATAATTATGTCTTACAGCACTCTTATATGATCCCAGGCGCTGGTAAACAACCCATGGATAAGGCAAAGGGTGATACTGGCTGTACAGCAGGCTGCCAAGGGCCGATGCAGCTTGATAAATATCCTGGTGGAGGAAATTATAACGCCAAGCTGCTGGCCGCCTTCAAACAGACCTTTGGGGTAGACTATCCGGAGCATGGCGAGATGATGTTTGACACGGCAGTCGGTTATGCCGCCACCATGGCTCAATCAAGAGCTAAAACCCTGAACGATCCAGCAGCCACCAATGCCTACTACCAGGATAAGGGTCATCGACTTGATTACCTCAAATGGTATGGTACTAACGCAGGCGGTGACAAGCATTATGATGAATTTAATAGTGGATCAACCAGCATGAAAGACACAATTCAAAATAATAGAACTGTTGCAGCCAACTTTGCCGTTCGTACGCCGTCTACACTACCACCATCGGCTATTCTAGCTTTAGCAACACGGATTCCTGGGGCAACCCCACCTGGAGCTGGTGCTGCTCAAGAAGTTATCGATAGGACTACCTATGCAGGTCTAAAGACTGGCTACGATTTCGCTAAGGCAGTATATGCTAAGCTTGACTTTAATTGGTGTCAGGGGGTAGCTACCAACACCTGCTCAAAAGGCATGATGAACTACTACTTTGCCAGCAAAGCTGTGATTGACCGTTACGAGTCAAAATACGCCGATAAATTTCCTGGAGGTTCTTCCACAAAGGCACAATATTACAATGCTATGAGCGCTTGGCAAAAAACCTCTTCAGTCGAACCGGGTGGTAGTTTTACTGCTTGTGGCGATAATTGCACTACACTGCCAGTGCGAAAAGCAGTCGTTGATGCGGCGGGTGCATATGCTGAAGAGCTACTCAGAATGGAAGCCGCACGACTCGGTATTTCTAGTGGGGGTGGCGGTGGAGGAGGAGGTGACAGCGGAGCATCAACTCCGACAACTCCCGAGAAGCCCAAAGACCCGCTCACGAAGATGGTCGCCCTACCCAAGACTTGCGATAAAGACTTTGCAAATAAGAACGCCGGCCTCAAGTCGTCAGCCCCGATAGACTACTCGGTCGTCAAAGTTGTAAATGACTTGCTCTGTGGCGACGACCCACAAAATATCAAGCTCGATGATGATATAGCCAGACAGATAAGGAAAGTGGGCGAGAATGGCAGCTCAAAAGACATGGCCGATGTGATCTGTCGATACTCGCTATACTTGGTCGAATCAGCCAAAGCAACGCCGCTAGACCGCCTAAAACTAACTCAAAAAACCCGTATCGCCTCAATGGCCAATGCTGGTTTCTCGCATGTCACCTACGCCGACACCCAGGTATCGCGACCACTACTACTGGATGAGATGAGAGCTGACTTTTATAAAATGAGCAATTTCGCTGGGGCCGTTACCTATCATCATACAGCCTACGGCACCGAAAATGGCACCGCCCCGCAGGCCGAAACCCTCTCCGGTAGCTCTCTGGGTATGGATATGCTTGGCGTGCACCCTGAGTACCCAATCCAAAAAGCAGTCCGGCAGCTAGCCGGCAACTGTAGTGATTACCTGGGCAACAACAGTGTGGTCGATAAAAATGGCAAGGCAACCGACCCCAAGAAAGACGAGTCTTCAACCAAGATCGGTCAGGTTGGTGCGTTCTACCCTCAGCTCCGCGATCAGATGCAAGCCCTGCCTTATTATAATTCGAAGGAATTTCGCGATGAAAAAACTGCCTTTGTTAATGGCACTGCCGCTGAGAATGGCACTGCCAAAATAGGCGATGCAATCAGTAGTGCAACCAAGAGCGCAGTTGATCAAAGCGGGGTAGGCCTCGATGATGTGCTGCTTGGATTCGCCAAAGCTGGCACTAATGTGAGTGACGCCGGCACCGAAGATGGGCCGCAAAACTTCAATCGTATGCATGACGGAGTGCAAGCCTATATGTACGCCTATAACCTGGCCATGGGTGGCAACCTAATCTCTCAAGATCGCGCTGTAGCCGAAGACATCAAGATCGAGGAAGGTGTGCGTGATCAAGAAAAGCGTCGCGGCCTGGCCTACCGCTTGTTTAATACCGAAAATCCGCGCTCGCTCGTCAGCCACCTTGGTGCAGCTTCGATTGCTAGTCCGCTGCAGGCTGCTAAGAACGTTGCTTCTGTCTTTGGTGATTTATTTAGCCCGCTGCAGAATATCGGCTCAGCTAGTGGCTCTCTGAGTTATTTCCTTACCGGTAACAACAATAGCGCCATGGCCGACAACAGCTTTAGCTACAACTATCTGAAACTTGAGCCATCGACGATACCAGATTCAATCATATCCTCAAGCCCGATTGAGAATGGTAAATATATCGAACACCTCAAAGAAAGTACCGACGGTGATAAGCATGTCAAAATTAATGTTTTCTATGTTCCATACGGCGCAGAAAAGGCCGTTGATCCGAATAAGGGTGATCATACGATCAAAGAATGGTTTGGTGTTTGGGATAAATGCTTTACAACTTTCATTCCTGGTGAACTGGCCCTAGACGACGATACCGTCCGCGAATGCCAGCCCATCTTTGGGGTTAATGCTGATCTTGATACTTCCGAGGGAGGCAAATTAGCCCTAGCCTACAAAACATATCACTACAATAGCCTAGTGGCCGACGCCATGCTCTACCTGTCTGACCCCAGCAAGGTCGATGAAAGTCTATTTGCCAGCAGCGACCAGGCCACTGGCCCCGGTGCAGGCAGTGCTAATCCTGGAGGCATCGTCGGCGATGTTTATGAAACTTCAGTTGATATCGCTTGTGCTGCAGGTACAAAAGATGTTGGCATTGCCGATGGTTACCACGGCGGTGTGCTTATAAAAATTCGCTTGTGTGCTATACCGAACTTCCCAAGCGGTAGTAGTGAGAGTCAACCAGGAGACAAATATTATGTAGAAGGGGCCGATGGTAATGCCCTAGTCAATTCACGTGTTTCGGGGGCGATGCTATCTTTGGTTAATGATGCTGCAAGCTCTGGTAATCCACTCTCAGCAGATAGCTCATTCCGCACTATGGAACACCAGAAGTCCCTTTATAGTGCGCCTCACTCAGCCCCCGTAGCCACGCCGGGTAACTCCAATCATCAGATGGGTCTGGCCATAGATTTCGCTAATTGCAAAACTCACAGCACAGCATGCTTTAAATGGCTGGACGCAAATGCGGCCAAATATGGTTACCAGAATTTCCCCGTTGAGCCTTGGCATTGGTCGCCAAATGGACATTAGTATGATCAAGAATATTTCACTTATAAAACATTATCCCAGAAGCGCAAAGACTGCCGGGCGAATACTTGCAATAACTCTGCTAATTTTAAATGCCTTGGGCATACCTAACGCTTCAGTGGCTGTGGCAGCCGATGCCCAAAAGAAATCCGAGTATAGGCCCGGGGTATCTGAACAGCGACGGGAGATCGAATTTCATTGGGCATACGACAAAACAGCAGCCTGTGTGGCTAATGCCGCCAGTAGTCAAGCTAATTCTGGTCTTAGTGGTAATGGGTCCCTTCCTGATAGCGTGCCGGGGCCATACCATGACATTTTCATTGCCGCTGCTGCCAAACACAATGCCCCTCCTGCTATCGTAGCTGCAATCTTTTTTGCCGGAGAGCACGGCCATAGTTGGCCAGACCCTCCACCACCTTACGGAGGCGGTAAGTCGTGGGAGACTTCTTACGCTAATGCTCAGGGCCCATTTCAATTTCTACCAGGTACATGGGGTGAATACGGTGATGATGGAAACGGTGATGGCAAAAAGGACATTCAAGACCTGACAGATGCTGCCTTTGGGGCCGCTAATTACTTAGCAGCCAACGGAGCTGTTATTGGAGCCCCAGACGGGCCCCGTGGCACACCATCGATTGAAAATGCAATTTGGCTTTACAACCACAGCCAAAAGTATCTTGATACTGTTATGCAAGCTTATCACGAGTTTTCGGGTGCTGGAACCGGCATAAGTACCGTCGGGTCTGCCGTTTCACAAGCTGCCCAACAAGTGGGTGTGTGTTCAAGTGGCTCAGCAGATGGTGATGCGCAATTTATAGACTACACAGGCAAACTAACCGACCCATCAATCAATTCAACTTTACAGCCAACTGCCATTATCCTGCACTGGTGGGGTTTTAAGGGTGGCATTGATAGCTTAGTCAGCGGGCTAAACTCTAGGGGGCTTTCCGTACAAATAGGTGCCACACTAGATGGTAAGTTATATCAGCTAACTCCCCAACTCAACAGCTATGCTCAACACGCTAAGTGTGTCAATAAATATGCTATTGGTATTGAAATAGAGGGCGAGGGGCCGGCCGATCTTGCTGGCTCACAACCCCAGTTTAACTCCGTGGTTAGCGCGGTTAAAACCCTAATGCAAAAATTTTCAATACCTGTTGATGGCGTTATACAAAATCCTTCCTCTAGTGGCGTAGTGGGAGTCCATTCTCACAAAGAAGTTGATGCGCTTTGTCCAACAGGTTCGGGCAAGGATGATGTTGATGATACCTACCTGCAAAGAGTAAAAGATGCTGTAAAATAGATTCAATAACAATGCAACCAGATATATATAACCAGCCAAATAAAGTAATTAATAAAAAAGTACTCTTAATAGTATTTGCTATATTCTTAGTAATTTGTATAATATTGGCCTTGTTTTTGTTATCCAAACACAGCAATGAAAAAGTTAACCCCACCCCAATTAATTATCAGGATAATTTTTTTACTGGAATCAGTTCGGTGTCGCCAGACATTAATAATCCAGAAGTTATTCATCTCTTTAACGGCCGCAATTTCATTAAATATAATTTAAAGACCAAACAATCCAGCCGCCGAATCAAAGACGTTAATCTTCCCAACAGTGTTTCTGAAATGAAATGGTCTAAAGACAAGAACTATGTAAGCTTTAAGGCTAGTGGTTTTACTACCAATGATGAGCTCGGAAAATATTTAAATAACATGGGCTTATCTCTAAATAACCATTATTTTTGGGTAATGAATACAAACACCGGTGAATTTAACTTGATTTCAGGTTCTTACACACTTGAAGAGGACTCTCTAAAAGAAACCCTATTCACGACGTGGGGAGTAGACCCAAATAAAATAATATTTGTTACTAAAGTAGGGGATACGAGCGAGATATACCTATATGATGTTATCAAAAAAGAAACTAAATTATTGTTTAAGAATAGTAATTTAGTCCTCTATCTATCTCAACTCAATCCTAACAAATATATTATTCTTGAAAGTAAACAAGATGGCTCTATCTTGGAAGTTAACGATATAGATAGTACTGGAAAAAGTAAATTAATTACTAAAGTCAACTCGAATATAATAAACACTTCGCCAGACGGAAAATATTTTTACATTTTTGAACCAAGCAATGCATCTAAAATAAGTGATGGCGAGAATACCGAACCAATTAGCGGCAAATTAAATATTTACAATTCAGACAACAATAAGATTGTTAAAGATATTAATAATTTAAAAACTTCAGACTTTTTTAGTTGGTCTGGGAATAGCAAGTCAATCTATACTTTTACCAACAGCTCTAAGTTAAGCATCGTTAATGTTGATAACAGCAGTTCTACAATATTTAAGCCGCTTGATAAGATCAATCTTCGCAATAGTGGAGCTTATCAGTTTATTGCATCGGGAATCGAGGGCTTGGTATTTATTGTTAATAAAGATGGGGTTAATACCATTCAAACACCAGACATACAAAGGCCATACACAGTGAATCTTAACACCATTCAAACACCCGATAACTTCACTGATTTCAATGTGTCTTACGATGATAAATATAAACTAACGACTGTCAGCTTATACAAGCAGCCTTACGATTTATTTCGACAAAAAGCTATTGAATATGTAGGTAACAAGGGTGTTAATCCAGATCTCATTCCAATAAACTTTATTAACTTCAATCCGGCAAACAACAATTATCACGGTCGCTAGTTTATCCGAATAACTATCTAATTGTCACCACAATACGGCTCACTTTGTGTGGCGCAATTTTCCCATTTATTAACACCATCAGACTCCGTGCTCGGTAACGCAGCTCTGAGGCGCTTGAACTATCCTCCGTGGCTATTTTGAGGACGTTATTTTTATAGCTCAACACCCTAACCTCTACATGGACCTTGTCGACAATTATTAACTTTGCCTCGGTCATAACATCTAGTTTTGAAACACCGAGTGTTTCGGCTTTTTCTTCTAGGATTTTTTTAATATTCTCAAGCGACATAGCCAGATCCGGTTAAATCAATTAGCTGATAATCATACTTTAGGGAGGGATCAATGTCGGTCGTGGTGATAATTGTCTGTTGAGCCGCAACATTACCAACTAAATATTTGCGCCTGTCAGCGTCTAACTCACTAAAAACATCGTCTAGTAATAGCAACGGTCGTTTTTTTAAGTTTCGTTCGATATAGTCCATCTCAGACAGCTTAAGCGCTAACATAATCGTCCTCAACTCACCCCTTGACGCAACTTTGTCCAAACTGTGGTCTTTGAAATAAGCCACAAAATCATCACGGTGGGGCCCGAGCGTGGTAAAGCCTGCCTGAATATCTTTTTTGTAATTATCTTTTATTATCTTAAGATATTGATCTCGATTAGTCGTGACACTTGGTAGATATTTAAGCTCTATCTTATCATCTCTGCCGGAGATCTTATGATAATAACTCGACAATAGCGGGCCGATACATTTTAGCAAGTCCTTTCTCATTTCAATAATTATCCCCATCGGGTTGACTAGCTGTAAATCCCAAACAAATAATTGATCATCAAGCCCTCTTAACCTAGAACTAACCTTTGCCTGGTGAATCAGACTATTTCTCTGCTTAATAATTTTACGGTAAGTGCTCAACGCCTGCCTGTAGTCGATACTAATTTGTGACAATATAACATCCAAGTATTTCCTTCTCGCATCCGGTGGTCCAATTAGTAGATTCATATCATTCGGCTCAAAAATAGTTATTGGGTTTAGGCCAGACAGAGAGTTGAGCGGCTTTTTAGAGCCACCAATAATAGCACTTTTTTTATGGTTGACGCCTCCATCCTCGAACCGAATCTCTTGGCTGTTTCCATCAAAATCAGCCACCACACGATAAAAAGTCTCGCCATAATGAATCAGATCAAAATCCTTAGCCCGGAATGAGTGAGATGTGGCAGCAACATAAATCGATTCGATTAGATTTGTCTTACCAACTGCATTCGGCCCTAATATAACCACCAGCGGCTGTTCGATTAAAAGCTCAATCGTACGGTACGAACGAAAATTAGTTAGATTGAGCTGCCTAATCATACTAATTAATTATACCTATAAATATAATTATTAACTCCTTAGCGGCATGATTATGTGGATATAGTTGGCCTTGTTATTTTTCTCAACAGGGCGAATAACACACGGGTCAAGCTTATCATTCACACCAATCTCGATCATATCAACTTTTAGAACCGACAAAACATCAATTAGATAACGAGCATTAATTGATATCTCAGCAGGCTCACCGGTCAGCTTGACATCCATACTTGATTTATTTTCACCCACCGAAGATGCACTACTGGCAATTGAGATGCTATTATCTTTAAATTCCAACTTAATCGTATTGGCGTTCTCACGAGCAAAAATACTAGCCACCTTAACAATATTTAGTAGCTCAGCTCGATCTGCTACCACTTTAGTCTTAGTATTGGTTGGAATTATTTGCTTGTAATCAGGGAATTTACCGTCCACCAACCTAGAAACCATACTAATATCATTAATTTCAAAAATTGCCTCGGTTTTGCTAAATTTAATCTCAATATCATCCTCCGACTCGGTTGCTATACGAATTAGCTCACTCACAGTTCGGGCTGGCACAATCATCGTGGCGTCTTTAACGTCTTTTAGGTCAGTTACAACTTCAGCTAGACGATAGCTATCAGTTGCAACGAGCGTAAGCTGATTGTCCTTGATAATAAATATCACACCAGCTAGTACTGGCCTTGACTCATCTGGCGAAGAAGCAAATACAACCTTCGTCAACCCATCTACTAAAATATTTGATTTTAGACGTATAGATGATTCGGCTTTAACTTGAGGAATAGTAGGGAATTCGTCAACTGAAATACCATTGATCTGCGAATTAAAGTGAGTAGATTTTAGTATTAGATTGTCACCAGATGCAACTAACTGTAATTTATCATTAGGTAAGCTAGATACGACTTCGCTCAAAAGCTTTGCAGGCACACTGATAGATCCATTATTTTCTATTTTAGCTCCTATTGTATATGTGATGGCCATTTCTAAATTAGTCGCTATTATCTTAAGTCTTGATTTGTCAGTTGATATCAAGACATTACCCAAGACTGGCAGGCTAGTACGGGAGCCAACGATTCTGGTCGTATTATTAAGTGCCCTATTTAGGTTTTCTTGAATGACAGATAGTTTCATTATTGCAGACTCCAGTTATATTTTAGTTAGGTATATTATAAGTTATTTAGTAGTAGTAGTAATAAGCTTTGTGGATAGTTTGTATAAAGTCATCTTTCTACTTTTATATAGCGAAAATTTGTAAATCATCTAAGATGTATAAGTTGTGTAGAGCTGGTCTAAAAAGTTTTTATTTCTGTTTATGAACTGGTGATAACTTAATAAGTGTATTTATCAACTATGGATAAAAAGTGGAAAAATATAACTTTTTACATATTTTTTTCAGACCGTATTCGCTTAATATACACAGCTTATCCACCGACTAATGTGGATAACTAAATGATTAATTTTTGTTTAAGAACTCTTATCTCGTGTCCGAGTGACTCATCGGAGCGTGATAATTCAATTATTTTTTTGACACCATGCATAACGGTAGTGTGGTCTTTTTTACCCAGCGATCGGGCAATAATTGGAAAGCTAATATTATATTCTTCACGCATAATATACATAGCTACCTGTCTGGGCACCACAATCTCTTTGTCTCGCTTTGGGCTCATTAAATCGACCACTTTTAAGTCAAAATGGGCGGCGGTTTTTTCAATAATTTGTTTTGGATTGGGTTTTTTTGTTTCACCTCGATGGCTTTTTCCCAGCACTTCCTGTGCCACCTCTAGGGTAATAGGCAAGTCGTGGACTTCGCAATAAGCCATTACTTTATTTAGACCGCCCTCTAACTCACGAATGTTGGTTTCGATCGATTGGGCGATAAACTCAGCCACGTCATCCGGTAAATTTATTTTTTTACCCCTTGCCTTACTGGCAATAATCGCAACCCTAGTCTCAAAGTCGGGCAATTGAATATCGGCCACCATACCCCACTCAAAGCGGCTACGCAAGCGGTCTTCAAGAGTGGCAATTGCTTTAGGCGGGCGATCCGAGCAGAGAACTATTTGCTTACCTTTGTGATGCAAGGCATTGAAAGTGTGGAAGAATTCCTCTTGTGTTGCTTGTTTGCCAGCAATAAACTGCATATCATCAACTAGCAAGACATCGACTTGGCGATATTTGTCAGGAAATTTATGACCCCTCGATACAGCATTAATAAAGCTACTAATAAAATCTTCACTGGTAACATATAATATATTCGAACCGGGGGTTTTTTTAGCAATGGCAGAGCTAACTGCAAACAACAAATGGGTCTTTCCAACCCCAGCCGGGCCGTAGAGAAAAAGAGGATTGTATGAATCGCCCGGTTTTTCGGCGACTAGCTTGGCCGCAGCATAAGCTAGTCGATTACTCGAGCCGACAATAAAATTATCAAAGTTGTACTTACTGTATAGATTGTTACGCTGGTTGATATTATTTAGCTCTGCGCGGGCAGAAGATGTGCTAGTGGGTTTTATCTCATGCTCATCATCCGTGTCATTGGTGCGAGCAAAGGTAGGTTCTTGGCTTGAGCCAGCAATCAAGATATCATTTTTTTCTTGAGTATCGAGATTGGTTTGACCAACAATATACTCAACCTTCGAGATATCAGGCCTGATTTTTACTAAGGCAGAAAATATCTGGTCGTTGTACTTTTTGGCGATCCAGTCTTTTTGAAAAATATTAAGAGCCGAGATGGTAGCAACACCATTATCTATGCTAATCAGTCTTGAGCCATTGACCCAAGTTTTGTAATTAGCCTTACTCAGAGAGACTTCAAGCTCACCGAGAACGGCTTGCCATAGCTTGTCCAAAGTTGTCATAGTCACAATAGATCTCACCCACCAAATGATACTTATATAATAGCGATTTTTTTAGTTTTCCACAACCAACAAATCATCCAATTATTTATCCACATTTTCTATCAACTTAAGTGGATAAGCTGTGTACAGGCAGTGAAAAACAAACACCCAAAGTCACTGCTAGGAATTGACTTTTGAGGTTAAATCAGATAGTATGGATGGGATTTATGAAACGTACACACCAGCCCAAAAAACGAAGACGCCAGAGAGTTCACGGCTTTATGCAGCGTATGTCCACCCGGATGGGTAGAGCAGTCCTAAAAAGGCGACAGCTTAAGGGACGCAAGCGAGTTGCTATTTAATTATGATTGCCCGAGACTTACGACTCAGGCGAGCGAGTGATTTTGCAAAAGTCTATAAGTATGGTCGTAGCTTTGGAACCAAAGACCTTTTTATTAAAGCCATTAAGACAAACTATGACTTGAGCCACACTGCCATAGTAGTATCGAAAAAAGTCTCAAAAAAAGCTGTGGTGCGTAATAAAATAAAGCGCAAAGGCATTGAGCTGCTGCGTAAACGTTGGGATCGCCTAAAACCAGGCTATAATATAGTTGTGACAGTAAAAAAGGATATCAGTGGAGCGACCGAAGCTGAGTTTGAAAAGCAGATTTTTTTCTGCCTCGAAAGACTAGGAATAGCAAGTAAAAAGGCATAGGCAATGAAGAAAGTTCTGATTGGTACAATCAATGTTTATCAAAAAACCTTATCGCCCGATCACGGGCTGATGCGTCATCGCCACCCAAATGGATTTTGCCGTTTCTACCCGAGCTGTAGTGAGTACACTAAGTTGGCCATTAAGGAGAATGGCTCGTTATTGGGCGTGTGGCTGGGGATAAAAAGAGTAGGGCGATGTACGCCGTGGACCAAGCCAGCGGTAGATTTAAGCTATTTGCCGGAATACACTAAAATAGTTAGCAAGAAAGGTAAACATGTTTAATACGATTTTGGTTTATCCCTTACTGAATGTCCTCATAGCGATTTATGGCATTTTACCAGGTCATGATTTTGGAATAAGTGTAATAATCTTAACTTTAATTATTAGGTTGATACTTTGGCCACTGGCCGGCAAGCAGCTTCGTTCGCAAAAAAAGTTGCAAGCCTTACAGCCAGAGATTGCCAAGCTCAAAAAAGAAGCAGGCGGTGATCGACAAAAAGAATCAGCCCTTTTGATGGAGCTGTATAAAGAGAAGGAAGTCAATCCTTTTTCATCCTGCTTAACTACAGTTGTCCAGCTACCGTTTTTAATCGCTTTATTTGTGGTTTTCAGCCAAGCAGCCAAGGGTGCTAATTATGTTTTGCCACATCTATATCCGTGGGTAGCAAATATACCTTATATCAAGCAAATCATAGCAAGTCCTAGCTTGTTTAACCCCACTTTGTTTGGCGTAATTTCTATGGCCAAGCCAAGTATTATCTTGGCGGTCTTGGCTGGAATTGGCCAATATATACAGGTCAAAATGATCACACCGAACGTGCCTAAAGGCAGTAAAGATCCTCAAGCTCAAATGACATCAATGATGGTTTATTTGTTTCCGCTTATCACGGTGGCGATTGCTTGGCGCTTGCCAGCTGCTCTACCACTTTACTGGCTGACAACCAATATTGTAGCTATAATTCAACAAAAAATTATCGCCGATAAAGAAGTTGAGGAGATGGAAGAAGAGCCAGTCGTGATAGTAAATAAACCGTCTGGCTCAAAAAAGAAAAGGAAGAAAAAGTAATGTTTAATGAGGCTCAGTCAAAAAACATCACGGCCGAATTGCTTGCCTCGATGGGGGTAGTTGCAGAGCTTGAGACTGGCATTTTTAACGATCAGCCATATTTAAACATCAAAAGTTCAGACCATGCTATATTGATTGGGCGCGGTGGAGAAAATCTGCGCTCATTGCAGTATATTGTCAATCTAATCCTGAAGCACCACCTAAAAGACAGTCCTTTTGTGGTGGTGGACGTGGCAGGCTATAAAAAAGAGCGCAACGATAAAATAGCTACTATCGCCAAAGAAGCTGCTGACAAGGCGATCAGCACGAGTAGGGATGTCCGACTAAAGCCGATGAATTCTTATGAGCGGCGACTGGTGCACATGCACTTGGCAGAAAATCCAGAGGTGGTGACAAGTAGTGAGGGCGAGGAGCCGCATCGGACTATTATTGTCAAAAAACGGACTTAACACCCCGAAGCAATTCTATCCGCGACTATCATTGTCAAATCATCACTCACTTCAACGCCGTAGGCATACTGCGCCCCGAGATGATCACTCGATTTTCCTTGATATTCACGGTACAATTGCTTCTCTAAAATATTCGAAAATCGTCCAAGAAGTAGCGTAATTGCTTCTTAAATAAAAATCTTTTTACTTTAATAGATATTATTTTTATGATTCCAGTGAAAATAATAAAATATGATACAATTGCCGCGATTGCCTCGCCGTCTGGGCGGGGGGCAATAGGTATTGTTAGAGTCAGTGGCCCAAAGGCAAAAGCTTTATTGGGGGCGATCTATCGTCCACTCAAGAAGGGACAGATTAAGCCGAGAGAGTTGATGTTGGGCTGGGTATATGATGGCGATAAAAAGCTTGATCAGGTATTGAGCGTCTTAATGCCGGGCCCAAATTCGTACACAGCAGAAGATGTTGTCGAGATCCACACCCATGGTTCGGCAGCTGTGACTCAGGCTGTATTGGGATTGCTCTTAGATCGCGGAGCTCGTCTGGCCGAACCGGGCGAATTTACCAAAAGAGCCTACCTAAATGGCAAGATAGACCTCTTACAAGCCGAAGCAATTGGTGATTTGATCGCGGCTGAGAATGAGACTATGATTCGGTTAGCTTCCGACCAGTTAGCTGGAAAGCTGAGTAAGGAAATTAGGTCAATCAGAGATGAAGTAATAAGCCTAGCTGCTCACGAGTCGGCCTTACTTGATTTTAGCGAAGAGGATATCTCACCCGCAGACACCCAAAAAACTATCAAGGCGCTAGATAATATCCACCATAAGATTGATAGATTATTATTAAATTCTGACCAAGTGGCGGTTTTGCGAAAAGGCTATAAAGTAGCTTTAGTTGGCCTGTCTAATGCCGGCAAGTCAACGCTACTTAATAGCTTGCTTGGCTATGAGAGGTCGATAGTGACCAGCATCCCTGGCACCACTCGAGATACGATTGAAGAAGTTGTCAATATTAACGGAATAAACATTAGATTGATAGATACGGCAGGACTAAATTCCAAGCCAGAAGAGGTTGAGCAGATAGGCATCGAGCGAACTAAAGAGGAGATAAATAATAGCGATCTGATATTGCTTTTAATTGAGCCAGGCCGCGAGTATGCGACCAGTCGATATATCAAAGAAAATCATTTATTTGAGGGTGGTGCAAAGACAAAGGAGAACGTGGTGGTGATATGGACCAAAAGCGACTTAGAATCTAAGCCCGATCCAACAAAATTAGCTTTAAAAATAAATAAGAATATCAACGTGTCAGCTGCTAGCGGTAAGGGGCTGGAGGATATCCAGAGCATATTGGAGCAATATGCAAACGACAAGGGGGTTTTAGAGACAGCCACTACTACAACGTATCGACAAATAGAAGCCTTAAAAATTGCGCAGTCGCAAATTAGGATGAGCCAGAAGTCGCTGGCGGACGGAGTTGGTAGTGATATCCTGGTGGCCGAATTGGAACAAGTCGCCCATACATTAGGAGGCTTGACCGGCGACGTCACAAACCAAGAGATAATTGACTCGATATTTACTAACTTTTGCGTAGGAAAATAGACAGGATTAGATAGTCTGGCGGGGATGTTCTAGTTGATGTGAGGGTAGTCGAGAGCTGATTTGTAGTATGTATTTATAGTATCAGTCTTAGCAACAGCACCATTTACCATTACATCGCGATAAAAGACCGTGTGTGATGGTTGATTGGCGTCGTTATTCCCGCTAATAAACTGCGGCCCCCTGATAACCCCAGATTTGGTCTTCGTTCCATAAAATCTAAACTTCAGTGTCGTGCCTTTCATCTCTGTCTGAATCAGGATATATGCACCTGTGTCATTTTTGAATTTCATGTCCACTTGAGGGTAGTAGATGGTGGCATCAACGCCAGGTACACCATAAGGCTCAGTGTAGTAACTGACGGCAAAGGCGTGATTGTGCCGCTCGACGATCGGCAGGCCAGCTAAAAGTGCAGCTCGGTAGGCGGTAGAAGATACTTGGCATAAGCCGCCACCATAGTCGGTGCCTTGTTTGCCGTCCAAGATGACGTAGCTTTTGGCATAACCCTGTTCGGGTCCAACATCTCCCAGAAGGGCACCAAATGAAAAAGTATCATCTGGCTTAAGCAATACACCATTAAATTTAGAGGCGCCAATTCGCACATTGGTCAGCCTGGCAGCCGATGAGCCTGGAAAATAACTAACCCCTTCGCTCAAGAGCTCCTTAATGCCAAGATTATTGATATTGTCGTCATCAACATCAGCTTTGGTAGTGTTGATTTGAAGTGCCACTGTACGGCTTGCACTATTTGCAGAAGTCAAAGCGGCAAAGATGACATCGGCACTTTTATCGATATCAAGCTTCTTGCCGTCGCGACTTTGCTTAAAAACAGTCGCCTTGTCACCTTCAATCGTAAGCTGAGCATCCTGAGCATCGACGTTGATTTGACCAGCAATTTCACCCAGATAGTTTTTAATCTCAGATCTATCAAAACTGAATTGAGAGTCAGTTTCTATTTTTGAATAATAGCTTGTTAGTAGAGGTTTGTTTTTGACAACTGTGTTTGCGGCACCGGGGTACTTGAGCCAGCTGACAATATTTTTGACTTCAATGTTCCACGACTTGTCGGCCCCGGTTAATTTCAGCGGCTTAGACACAAAATTTTCGATAGCCATCCTATTGGCGGCTATGGTGTCATCTCCAACCAAAGGCTTGATGGTGATAGACTCGGCTTTTATTTGCTTGATATCAAGCAGGCGCAAATGATTGTCTATGTCGAGAATTAACCCACCAAGATCAAGTCGCTGACCATTTTTACCCGGCTCAACCGTTAGTTTATTGTCGGCGTAGTCAAAAGTAGCATTTGAGACTGGAGCGGCTGTCTTGTTGTACACCTCATCAAGTGTGCTAGAAAGTTTTTCACCCGAGTAGTTTAGATTGGAAGTATTTTTCTTAGCACCACCAAGCATTAGACTTATTTGCTGGGATAGCCGATTAAAAATACTACCGGTGCGGCATTGGGCATAAAGTTCATCAACCAGCGTTTGATTGTTATAGGTCAGGTCAATCGAGTGCAAGTCGATTTTTGTATTATTTTGGCCGTTAGTCACAAATAGGGGGGTGTCTATAAAAGTTGCCGTTTGTTCGTCTAGAAGTTTTTTGGCATCATTTTTTGTTAGGCCACCCAAATAGATTCCATTACCCCAGACACCGGGATATACCCTTTGAGCGTAAGCTGCTCGTAAGCTGAACATCCCAATGATAAAAATAAGCAGCGAAAACAGCAGAAACGACAGTATTTTTTGACTACCACTCCAGCGGCGAATATTTGGCAAATTGAAGACGTGGCTCTCTGTCGTCTTAGCTTCAACTTGGGAGTCGCCGGGTAGCTTACCAGGCTTTTTAAGCGCAACAACATCCACCCGGCTGCTTATGGGGCGGTGCGAATTATTAGGAGGTAGCTTATTCGGCTTGACCATTATTATATTATATACCGAGGCGGTATATTTTCGTATATTTTTCGATTTATAGCACGCCAATGGCTAAAGTAGCGTTTAGATTCTTAGGTGGGTATAATGATGAAAGTTGTTTTAAAAAGACAGGCTATTTTTGTTTAAAAAATTTTTTATAGAAAAAACCAACAGCACAAAAATTCAGTTTTTCCGTTATTTTTTTGTTGGCGGCACAGGGTTTGTAACTGATTTTACTATTTATTATATTTTAACGAGATATTTTCATCTGTTTTATATTGCTGCTAACATCGTAAGCTTTATGACGGCTATGGTGGCTACCTATATCATGAGTGTGGCATGGGTTTTTCCACGACGGGGCGAACGAACCATGCTGGCTGAATTTGGCATATTTGCCGCAATTGGTGTGATTGGACTGGCTATAAATTCACTGGTGTTGGGGCTTTTAACTCAAAAAATGTACATCTTCGATCTAATTGCTAAGGTCGTTGCGGCAGCCATTGTCTATATTTGGAACTTTTTCGTGCGCAAATACTTTTTATTTAATGAGCCGCCAGTCCCTAAGCATTTATAGCCTAGCGGCCGATATTGTTGCAAGAGCAACCAAACTCCTTCATGGAGGCTGGGTTGATCAGTTTTGTATATAAAGTACATCCCTGTAAAATAGATATTATGAAGCTTATTATTACTGGTGGAGCTGGATTTATAGGTTCAAATTTTGTTCGCTATACACTAGAGAATTATCCCGAATATGAAATTACCGTAGTAGATACTCTTACCTACGCTGGAAATAATAATAATCTCGACATAGTAAAGCACAAGATCGATTTTATTGAGGGTGATATTTGCAATGGTAAGCTCATGGATAAGGTGATTGCTAGAAGCGACCTAGTAGTTCATTTTGCAGCTGAATCGCATAATGATAATTCGCTCGATAACCCACGTTCGTTTATAGTGTCAAATATTGTTGGTACGTATAGTATACTTCAAGCGGTGCGCAAGCATAATAAACGCCTCCATCACGTATCTACTGATGAGGTTTATGGCGATCTCGAGCTTGATGACCCTATGAAGTTTTGCGAAGCTACGCCATATAATCCCTCTAGCCCATATTCTGCCACCAAGGCTAGTGCTGACATGCTAGTGCGAGCCTGGATGCGATCCTTTGGGGTAAAGGCGACTATCTCTAATTGCTCTAATAATTATGGCCCATACCAACACATCGAAAAATTTATTCCACGCCAGATAACCAACATTATTTTAGGGGATAAACCCAAGCTTTACGGATCCGGTGCAAATGTTCGCGATTGGATTCATGTCGACGACCACAATAGTGCGATACATAGCATTCTTAAAAAGGGCAGGATTGGCGAAACTTATCTTATCGGAGCCGATGGAGAGAAAAACAACAAAGCAGTTTTAGCACTTATCTTAGATATTATGGATATGCCAGTTGATTGGTTTATCAAAGTAGCTGATCGACCCGGACACGATCTGCGATATGCGATCGACTGGACAAAACTAAAGAATGATATAGGTTGGAAGCCAAAATATATAGATTTTCGACAGGGTCTCGAGCAAACCATAGATTGGTATAGGAATAATCGGGCATGGTGGGAACCACAAAAGAAAGAAATCGAAGCCAAATATGCCAGGATGGGAAGATAATGAAGGGAATAATCTTAGCTGGGGGCAGCGGTACCAGGCTCCATCCAATCACCTTTGGTATAAGCAAGCAGATAATGCCCATTTATGATAAGCCGATGATTTACTATCCTCTTTCGACTCTCATGATGGCAGGCATTAGAGATATTCTAATAATCTCTACTCCTACTGATTTGCCAAACTTCAAACGACTTTTAGGCGATGGCAGCCAAATTGGTTGTAACTTTAGCTATGCCAAACAGAGTGAACCAAACGGCCTAGCCCAGTCCTTTGTGATCGGAAAACAATTTATCGGTGACGATAGCGTGGCATTAATCTTAGGCGATAATATATTCTATGGCTCAGATCTTGGCGATAAGTTAAAGAAATTTACTACTCCTGATGGTGGAATAGTGTTTGCTTATCACGTATCAGACCCAGAACGATATGGCGTAGTGGAGTTTGATCACAACATGAAAGCTATCTCAATAGAAGAAAAACCATCCAATCCCAAGTCCAGCTATGCTGTACCAGGTCTATATTTTTATGATAATAAAGTAGTAGAAATTGCTCATTCCATAAAACCAAGTGACAGAGGAGAATACGAAATAACGGATGTGAATAATATTTACTTGAAAGAGGGAAGGCTTAAAGTGGGGGTTTTAGACAGAGGAACCGCTTGGCTTGATACGGGCACCTTCACCTCTCTCATGCAGGCTGCTCAGTTTGTCCAAGTTATAGAAGAAAGACAAGGACTTAAGATTGGCTGTATCGAGGAAGTGGCATTTCGCGAGGGATATATTGACGCCAATAAGATTGAAATCATAGCCAAAAAGCTTATGAAGAGTGGCTACGGCAAATATTTGATGAGCATTCTTTAAAAACAATATTTATATGTAAATTGGATATTAGGGGCGATGATGGTATTAAGAATCTAGTTAAATATTAAATATTTTTATCAAATTTATATTTAATTAGGTCATTAAAACAATTAATGCCATCAATAATATTAATCTTTTTGCCCTGCTGTATAGTCCGCCCATTAAACGATATCGGCACTTCAAATATTGTAACCCTTCCGGATCTATGCACATTTTATTCCTAACAAAGCCCTCGATAGTACGTGTGTTAATCAATTGATTCGATATGTCATCCCCCCAGGCTAATTGCTACTTTATGAAAATAATAGATTTTAGTGTCAGCGCATGATCATAGGGTTTGTTTATTTGAGTAGCCTACCTTCAAATGTTATATTATATAGTGTCGATTACTACTATGTGAGGATATTATTCTAATAGCTGTATGACCAAATATAAATAAAACTCAAACACAAGAATAATCGAACTGCTAAAAGACGACTACAGCCAATATCCAACCAAACTACCATATAATGACTAAAGTAAAAAAAATCGCAATCATTATGCCTGCTTACAATGAAGGCCAAGTGATTAATAAAGTTATTTCTGATATTAAAGAGATACTTCATGAAAAAAAATATAATTTTGAAATTATTGTCGTAGACGACTCGTCTAAAGACAACACAGTGACTAGGTCTAAGGAGGCAGGAGCCACAGTAGTCCCTCATATCATCAATACTGGTAGTGGTGGAGCTACGTCTACGGGCATAAGCTATGCACAACAGAACAGATTCGATGTTGCAGTCACAGTGGATGCTGATGGCCAACACACGCCCGAGGATATGGTTAAAGGCTTAGAAATCATGCAAGGATCAGATGCCGATCTACTAATTGGCAGCAGACTAATTAATCCAGCTGGCATGTCTAAAACAAAAATAACTGGCAATCATGGTCTAACTATCTTTACTAATGTATTGTTTGGTGTAAAAACTACCGATTCACAGTCTGGACTAAGGATATTCTCAAAAAAAGCAATAGATAGTTTGAGGTGGAAATCGAGCGGCTATGAGTTTTGCTCAGAAATGCTCTGGAGGGCCAAGCAATGTGGCCTTAAAATAGATGAGTATCCCATCAGTGCTTTATATACAAGCTATTCAATATCAAAAGGCCAAAACAACTGGAACTCTATCAATATAATAAAATCATTGTTGTATAGAAGAGTAATGGAGTTTTTTGGTGAGTAGATATACATTATTAATTATTCTAAATACCCCCCTAATAGTGATCGGCGTCCTTAACACTATAGTTTCGTATAAGATGAAAAATATAGGCAAACGCAGATTCCGTATCCGACTGGCACTATGGGTAAGCATTTTTGCAGGTCTATTGTTTGCCGAACCAATATACAATTATTTGTTTACTAATAGCCTCACACATACAGAACCACTTAGCCTTTTTGATGTTATACAAATTACGGCAATAATTACCATTTTATTTATTGCCAACCAAGCGAATTTAAGAGCTAGCTTACTAGAGAGACAGTTACGCGATTTACATCAGGAGCTATCGATTCGTCTCTCAAAAGATAAAAAGAACAGCTAGACATTTTTTAGTATATCAATGTGCTTATGTAATTTTTGCTACTACTGTTAGCATTGAAGAACTTTTGAAGGCGTTTTGAATTATGACCAAAGGAATCGTCATAATAGTCAGAACAACCCAAAGAAGCATCATGAGCCTCTTATATAATTTGCCCCGTGATTTATTTGCCCAAATACGCTGAACATCCAATTCTCTAAATATCGAAGGCACAATAGAAACGGGGTGTAGTGGGGCATTGGTTTTGTAGGTGCCAATTATTTTATATCCAGCTTTTTCGAGAGTTTCTTTTAGGGCTGCCTCGTTGAATTGCCACAAATGACGTGGTGAATCAAAACAAAACCACTTTCTACCAAAGATCTTTCTTTCAAGAGAATCGTAATTTGGAACCTGAACAATCAAATAGCCAGCATTAGTTAACAGATTTTTTCTTATATGATTAAGTAGTTTGTGCGGATACTCAATATGCTCTAACACATGGAATAGAGATATCACATTGTACTTGCTTTTTGGAAAGTATTTGCTTACCTCAGAATTAATTATTTTACCAAGCATCCTCGATCTATGCTTGGCAAAATCAAACCTATCAATACCGTTCGCATTTTTACAGCCCGATTCATAAATATAAGCGACTCGTTCTCCACTACCACAACCAATATCTAGATAGGAGGGGATGTCTTTTGTTTTAATATCGGAGGATTTGTAAAAGAGCTTAAAGTCATACCTGTATTGGTTATAGCGGTACCACTTTTCAAGATCAAATTGTGAATCTAGGCCGTGATCTATTTGGCTTACCTCGCCTGAGAGGTAGTTGGCAGGGTAGTATTTGGAAGCATTTCCGATTGGCATTGGGTTCAAAAAGCCTGCCCCACAAACGGTGCACTCTGAGCAGGAAAATGTTCTTGTGGTAGTATCTAGTCTATCTTTTAGGCCAGTATATTTTTTAAATATCTTACCATTACAATATGGACATTTTTTAAATTTTTTAATCATTTAATATTGTCCTCATACCAATTTAGGGTTTTTTTAATTCCACTTTTTAGGTTATATTGTGGATTATAGCCAATACCAATGCTCTTTTGGATATTGTAACAATAGTTGGTTTTAATATTTTTCAAACGAAAAGGGTATAGGGGAACATTTAAGCCCATTAATTTTAAGATCCCCATTGCATAAGCAATAGGTGTAATTATGACGACTGGGATGCTTTTGACTTTAATCTTATAGTGATCAGAGACTTCTTTTACAATCTGCCTCATTGTGTAAGGGTGAAAGTCATTTCCAAAGAATATCTCATTTTTTGCATCATTGCTCAACGAAGCTAGTATGGTTAGATTTATTAAATTTTCTACATATACTAAGCTCACCAGATTGTTTGCTTTACCAACATGGTAGTATCGACCATTCTTTATTGTCTTAAAAAATTCTTCATAAGGCTCTTTACCCCACGGACCATAGACCGATGTCGGCCTAATTATTGTGTAGCTGAGACTGGCCTGTTGGCAATATTTTTGAACAATTTTCTCGCCCTCAATTTTTGATTTGCCATAAATCGTATTCGTTCTATATGGTTCTGTTTCATCAATAAACCTAGTTTCATTAAATAACCCAACCACTAACTGGGTAGAGTAGAATACAAACCTATCTACAGACTTAGCCACAACAGCTTCTGCTATTATGTTTTTAGTTCCAACGTAATTTACTTTATAATCTCCTAAAGATTTGCCATTTATGTCCGTTTTTGCAGCTAAATGGTACACAATATCAATATTATCACAACAGTCTCTCAGGCTATATCTATCTAGCAAATTTGCTTTTATTCTAATGATATTTGAAGGTAGGTGAGACCAGCTTGCTGATTCTAAATCAAGCACACTCACGCGAGCACCTTGTTTCAGTAACTCGATAGCCAGATTGGTGCCAATAAAGCCACAACCACCGGTAATAAGGACTTTTTTGTCTTTTACTTTAACCTCCTTTGGCTCGCAGCAGCCATTATCCTATACGACCAGATTATTTTGAAATAATTGAGTTTATGTAGGTAAATTGGTATTTTAACACCATTGCTGTATTTTTTAGCAAGCTTAAGTTCATCTTGAAACTTTGTTTTATCTTCTAGGCCACTTTTACTATCGCTGTGGTAGCGAAAGTTGGATAGGTAGTTATTAATGACACCAGCAGGATATTTAGAACCAATTCGTAGCCAAAATTCATAGTCCATACACCAATGATCATTCTCGTCGAAGTACCCAAACTCATCATGCAGCTCTCTTCTCCAGAATGTTGCAGGCTGTGAAATGAAATTTTCAGCCAATATTTTATTATAGCTAAAATTCCTTAGTAGTAAATTTTTATACAGAGTGATTGGCTTTCTAATTTCAACATCGTTTTCATTGACGATTTTACATTTGCCATATACCCATTTTGTGCTTGGATTATCGTTAAAAAATTTGACTACCTTACTGATTGCACCTGGCTCGTATGTGTCATCAGAGTTCAAGAATGCTACTATTTCACCCTTTGCCATCCTAATGCCCTTATTAATAGCTTCGGATTGACCACTATCCTTTTCTGATTTCCAGGTTATTTTTTTACCGTATTGCTTTAGTATCTGAACTGTGTTGTCAGTTGACTTGCCATCCATGACAATGTACTGAATATTCGGATAGTCTTGGTTTAATATGCTCTCAATTGTTCTCCCGATGAATTTAGCCTGATTATAGGACGGAGTAACGATTGAAACTAATGGTTGATTGATTTTTTTCATTATCTCTACGGCTTTACGAATTACCTAGTTGTTTTTCGATCCAATGATATGTTTTTTTGAGACCCACTTCGAGCTTTATACTAGGCTCCCAATTTAGTTCTTTTTTTATCAATCTATTGTCTGAACTTCGGCCCCTTACTCCTAAAGGGCCATCGATGTGCTTTACCAAAAGATTTTTGCCTGCAACCGCCATAGTCATTTCAGCCAGCTGGTTAATACTTACCATTTCTTCTGAACCAATATTAACGGGACCAATAAATTCACTGTCCATTAATCGACGTATTCCCTCTAGACACTCATCAACGTATAAGAAAGACCTGGTTTGCTTGCCATCTCCCCATATCTCAATTGTATCTCCGTCTTTTGCTTCGGCAACTTTTCGGCAAATTGCTGCCGGAGCTTTTTCTTTACCGCCACGCCAAGTTCCTTCGATTCCAAAAATATTATGAAAGCGAGCAATTCGTACATTTAGGTCATAGTTACGCTTGTAAGCCAAATACATTCTTTCACTAAATAGCTTCTCCCAGCCGTATTCGCTATCTGGGGCAGCTGGGTATGCCGAATCTTCAGAACAGATCGGCTTGTTTGGGTCCAGTTGATTTCTTTCTGGATATATACAGGCTGATGAAGAGTAAAAAATCTTTTTAACTTTAGACTCAACGGCTTGTCTTGCTACATTTAAGTTGATTGTAGCAGAGTTGTGCATTACGTCTGCGTCGTGCTCCCCCGTAAATATATATCCTGCACCCCCCATGTCGGCGGCTAACTGATATACTTCGTCGAAGGGACGGTCTAATACTTTTTTTACTACAATGGGGTTTGTTAAGTCGCCAATAATAAAATCGTCAGCATGGGTTTTGTCAAATTCAGGTTTTTTTAAATCTGCACCCCTAACCCAAAACCCCTCTTTTTTTAACTTCTTTACCAAATGAGAGCCTATAAAGCCACCCGCCCCGCAAACTAAAGCTGATTTCACTAAAACCTCCTTTTCATATAAACAAGAACTACGTGAATAAGAACTAGTATACAATAAGTGATACCAAGAAATAAATATAGACAGGGTGGCTGGCTGGTTGTTTCGTCCATTATTATAAAATTTACAAATTAAATGCCATAAAAGTATATAAAATTAGGTATAATATACAAATGCAAAAAATAATTTTAGCAGCATATGTATTAACTACATCATTTGCACTGATTATTCTAAAGCTAGGCTCAAGACAAGCCCCTCCGCTTAATTTTATCAACGGCAAGCCCATTATTAACATTAATTTTTACACGGTATTGGGTGTTGTACTATTTGGGGTTAGTTTTATAACTTACACTTATTTAATATCGAAATTTGATTTAGGCTACATTATTCCGGTTGCGGCGGCATTCACCTATATATTAATATTTACTTCCTCATACTTCATATTCAAAGAAGCATTTCCGTTGACCAAAATCATTGGCATAACATTGATAGTGGCAGGGCTAGTATTCCTTAACTTAAAAAAATAGAAGACAACTCGAGAAATCGGCGTCCGAGGTATTATAATAATAGAGTATAATTATAGTTTATTTGCTAACCTTGTATAAATAAACGCTCATATTCGGAAGTCTTACCGTTTTTTGTAGTAGTAAGCATTTGTCGGTCACAGGCACAGTACTCATAGCATAATCTACAGTTGCTTGGAAATTGGTCTTGCAGGCATCAAACAACACAGTAAAATAGTCACCTTGATTTAAGATGAAATTATTATGCTGATTTGAATAATTATTTTCTACAAATACTACATGGGCATATCGATTATAGGTATTTTGTTCATCCTGATGGTCATCATATCTTTCCCAGAGCTTCATGTCTGGATATAGATATATGCCAGAGAGACTGTGATAGCCATTCATCATTAAATAGCTATTGAGCACAAAAGAATTAAATAAGATCCAATTACCTTTTTTGTCTCTATCTACACTCTCTAGGGCGCTATTTATTTTTTCATTATGGACAACGTTCAGCCCATTATATAAAGGATGAATTCTATAAGTAGAAAAAATACAAATTGCTAGCAACAGAATACTTGCAATAAGTATTTTTCTGGTGAGCACGAGCCACACCACTATGCCCATGGCAAGTACGAGCAATATGCCAATTCTGCCGGGGACAAGAAAAGTTGGATATAGTGCTCTTGTTCTGACAAGCACAAAAGCACAAGTCGCTAGAGCAATAAATGTAGACAGTGCTACTATCCAATTTGGTAATTTATCTTTGTCTTTGAGAAAACGTTTTGCTATAAATACTATCGACATGATATTTAGTATGCCAAAAACGATTATCAATCTATAGTTGGGAACTTTATGTAGCATGATGAGTTTAAAAAATATATTTGGCAGGGGGACAAATAGCCTGGTCATAAATAAAGCAGACAGTGCTAGTACGCCAATCAGCATATAATCAAGCTTGGTTTTTTGTCGGTATTTTTTGTACACTAAATAAATCATTGGGACTACTAAAAACGGCAGTATAATGATAAATCTTGATGCCTCACTTTGGTTGCCATAGAAGGTGCCCGCCCTATCCTTATTTTGAAGAAAAAAATTGAGAAAACCGTCAAGAAACCACCTTAAAGAATATCCACCCGAACTTATGATGCGAGATCCAGGGTAAATTGTATTTTGAAGGGCTTTTATTGCATCCAGTCTGGTAAGAATAAATAGTAGTACTACTAAGGCTGTTATTACCCCACTAATAGCTAGTAGCCCCATTTGTAACTTCCATGGCCCTCTGATTAAACGATCTTTGTTTTGAAGCACATAGGCCGCAAATACAACCCCGATAGTTATAGCGCAGGGTATTTGAAATGGCGGGTATATTAGCAGGGCAAAACAAATTAAACAATATGTGATAGCCATTCCATATAGTAGTAAACTGAGCGTCTTTTTGCTCCGACAAAAATTAAATAGCAGAACGAGGATTAAAAAGCTATAAGCTACCGAAAGGACAGTTATGGAATGATACCACCATTGAATAAAGGGGCTAAAAAATAGACTCAGTGATAACACTATTGCCAACCAAATCTTATTAGGTAAAAAATGTAATATAAAAAAGTAACAAGAGGTGATCAGTATAAAACCAATAAACCACCATTTGAAGGCAAAAGCATAGGGGACGGGAAGTACAAAAAATGCAATATTCTGGGGCTTAAAAAAAGAAGACCAGCCCAGATAAGGGGTGTCGGTATCGATAGTTACATTTAGGCCGTTTCCAATATTCTTATTAATTTCAGCAAAATGATTGAATTCTTGAGCAATAGTATAGCCACTGTTTACCAGCCACTCATCAGATCTGATGGGTTGAGGAGCGTTGAATAGTAGATGAGGGTCTTTCGCCAAATCTCCATTAAAGAACTGATTATAAATACCAATCGACGAGCCGTGAATCTGGAGGGCAGCCAGCAAAACTACTAACAAAAAAAGTACCGAGGGGAAAAACCACAGTCGGACATTTTTATTTTTAACTAAATTATTAATAAACATGTTGATGGTATGATAGATAGCGGGCAACCCATTCTTAAAATTGCTAAAGCTTGAGGAATCTACTATAATATATCCATATTATAGTAGCTAACGGTATTTCTGTCATGGTGAAAAAAGAAAAAACTAGAAACAAAAAAATAAAGAATAAATATATATTGCTAGCTACAATATTGTCAATTCTGATATTCATAGGAGGGGGTATTGTCGTGGCCAGAAATAGCCACAAAAAAGAAACTCCTGGCGCCCAGCCACTTGGTGTGTCGTCCGAGAACACAGAAAGCGGCAGTCAAGACAGCACTAGCCCTGCTCCGAGTCCAGCCAAGCCTGGCAGCACCCCAGTCACTCAACAGAAATCACCGGTCGCTTTACCTAAGCCAATATTAATAAAAAGCAGTGGTAATAATGGGGCGGTTCCCTCGGATGCAGCAATAGAATTTGTCTGTAGTTCCGATACGGGCACATATTGCCAAGTGGTGCTAACGAGCTCCACTGGTAGAGAAGTAAAATTGGACGAAAAATTAATACAACCGACTAGCAAAGGATTGCCTAGTATCAATTGGGTGTGGACTGCAGAACAAGGCAACTGGAAAGTAATTGCTCGAGCAAGAGACAATAGTGGGTCGTCTAGTCAATCAGATCAACAAACACTAACTGTAAGGTGAGTACATGAAGGGTAACAGTATAATTATTGGCACTATAAAAAGCCTGATAGTAGTAGCTCTTGGTAGCTTGCTGGTTGTAGCATTCCAAGTGACACCAGCTAGGGCATACAGCAATAGCAATATGATAGATGATACAGTCTTTGATAATGCTGGTAGCCTTAATGAAGCTGGCATACAGAACTTATTCAATAGTTATGGGAATAGTTGTTTAAAGAGCTTTGCAGCCCCCTTCCCTAATAGCTATTTTGATTATGGAGCTGATGTGCCAGCATCTCGAGTAGTGCGTAGAGCAGCGGACTTGTGGGGCATAAATCCCCAGGTCGTTATTGCTACACTAGAAAAAGAAGAATCGCTTGTAAGGGGCAATGCTGGATGTGCGGGCTGGAGATATAATTCAGCTATGGGCATGGGTTGTCCTGACGGCGGACAGTGCCCCTCGCCAGCATACGCCGGCTTTAGTAAGCAGGTCACGAAAGGAGCTTGGCAACTAAAATTTAATAAAGAACGGGCAAATGGTAATACTGCGTGGGACGGAGATGATGGTATAACCTACTATGGGTATATGACACAAGGAAATAGAAAGCGGTGTGGGTCATGCCAGCTGATTTACTATGATGGCTATGCTGTGATTGATGGGCAGACTGTATTCTTAGGAAATGGCTCGACAGCTGCATTATATTCCTATACGCCACATCTTAATCAGAGCTTTCCACCTCTTTTTGAAACCTTTTTTGGTGCTGGCTCGACCTCGGGTTTGCCCAGTCTAGCCTGTAAAACAGGAGTCAACCAGATAAATGCTGAAAATGGACTTGAAATAATGCCCCAAAAGTTTGGAGGTTCGAATGACTTGCTTACGCTTACTCTGCAGAATAATACTTCCAGTAAATGCATAGAGATGCATACATGGACAGGCAACTTTCAACAGTGGATTGCCCACACAGCCTCAAACAGAGATGCGATCAATCCTATTAATTCGAAGATTATTTCCGCCGATCTAAATGGCGATGGATATGATGAGCTAATTCTAGTCGAGATGAACGGTACAAACAGCGGAAGAATAGAGTTTCATGTATGGGATAGGTCAAACCAGGTTTGGATTGCTCACATCGCTTCAAATCATCCTTGTTTAGACCCTTCGACTGCAGACGTTATATCTGCCGATACAGATGGTGATAATAGGGACGAATTATACCTAGTAAAATACAACTCCACCGCTTCAGGTAAAATTGAAATACACGGCTGGACACCAAATATGCAACAATGGTTTGCACACATAGCTACAAACCATCCATCAGTAGATAAGAATGTATCCAGGCTGATAGCGGGTGATACTAACGGGGATAATAAAGACGAAATATTTTTAGTACATTATAGCGGGACAACTAGCGGTAAAATAGAAATACATGGCTGGACACCAAATATGCAACAATGGTCTGTTCATACTGCCACTAACCACTCTGTGCTAGACACTTCTGCCGTGAAGGTATTACTTGCAAATATTGCAGGGGGTAAAGAAGATGAGTTTATACTAGTCAAATATCCAGCATCAAATACTTCTTATAAAGTTGAAATACATGGCTGGACAAGAGGGCTGCAAGGATGGTTTCTGCATACCGTGGCTGCGCCCTAGTTGTTAAATGACCTCTCTGTAGTATTTTTCTTTCGTGAGTATATTCTTCCACCTAGTCATCATCAGTGCTTTGGCTTTACAAAACTCTTCCATATCTCTGTCAGTCGTGCCAATTTTACCAACTGATTGAGATTCGTAGTGATATAGTTTTGCATATGGATTGAATAAATTAGTGTATCCTTTATCTAATAACTTCAGACAAAGATCGATGTCATTGTATGTGACTTTGAGCTTTTCATCAAATCCACTTACCTCATTGTATTTTTTTCGGTCGATCATTAAGCAAGCTCCTGTAACTGCAGTGCATTCTCTAATATTAGAAGAGTAGTTTAGAACATTTGGATCTAAGAGTTCATTTTTACCAATATGTGTATGGTGGGCAATCCCTTCTATGTCTACATGAACCCCAATGTGTTGAATTTTATCTTTAGAAAAATACAGCTTCGCTCCAACTGCACCTGTCTCAGGTTGTTGGGCTAAAGACATTAGGTTTTCTAGCCACTCGGGCGTTATTACCCTTGTGTCATTATTCAAAAATAGTAGAAAGTTACCATTGGAATGTTTTGCACCCAAATTGCATGCCTTAGAAAAATTAAACTCTCCTTTAATTTTAACGACCCTAAATCTATTAAGAAACTTATTTTTATATTCCTCATATATGTCTAGGCACTTTTTCTCGGTAGTATTGGTGTCGACTATTGTAACTTCAAAGTTCGAATATGTTGTAAGATCAAATATAGATTTTAAACAGTTTTTTAATAAAGAAGACGAATCTTTGTTTGGTATAACTATAGAAACTTTATAATTGTCTCGTATGTTGTTGAAAACATTCCAAAAGCCTAGATACTGTCCGTTGTAAATTGTCGATCCAAGTCCGAGTCTCTGCATATGATCCCTTAGAACTATTTTTTGGTTTCTGTATGCATAAGGTTTACTATTAGAGTTTGATGCTGTAGACGTATCTGACATTCTCCATGAATACAGTATCTTGGGTATATGTACTATCTGCTTGGTAGCTTCTGTAACCCTTAGTATTAAATCCCAGTCTTGGGCACCTTCGGTCCCCAGCCTAAATCCACCAACTTTCTCGAATACATCTGACCTAATAGTAGAAAAGTGAGTAATACAATTGCATGATCTTAAAAAATATGGGCTGTAGTCTGGTTTAAAAAAGGGGTCAAGATGAACACCCGACTTGTTTATCTTGTCTTCATCAGTGTAAATCAGGGCAACATCTTTGTTTTTATTAATAATAGTTACCACTTCCGCCAGAGCATTAATATTAAGTATATCGTCGTGATCTAGTAGAGATACATAGTCACCTGTCGCTAATTCGAAGGCAGCATTCGTTGCCTTGCATATGTGTCCATTCTTATTCAGTTTTTTAACTTTAATTTTAGGGTCATCTTTTGCTATTTCTGAGAGTTTCTCAAAAACTTTTTCATTTGTCGAGCAGTCGTCGATTATGCAAAGCTCCCAATTTGAGTATGTTTGTTTCTGTACCGATTCGATACATTCAATTAGATGGGTAATATTGGTATTGTATACGGGCATTAAGATGCTTATCTTAGGGCCTTTACTTGGAGGTGTGGAGTATTTTTGTTTATTTAACCAAGCACGATATTTTTTGTTAAAGTCTTTCTTTTTTTTCATTTTCTCAATCTTACTATTGACATGCTTATACTTACCAACAGGGTCAAGAATTAGACCCCCTAGCATTCTTACTGCTTTCATCTTAATTAAAATCCCATTTACATTTATTATTTATTATTCCATAGCCTGGATTGTCACTAATGTGTAAAGTCGATGCATTTTCCAGAAAATCGTAAGGAATGGTGTTTTTTTCGTTAAATACACTGATTACAATGCTGTACTCACCATTTGTGATATTAAGTGGTTCAAAATTACAAATTACATCACCATTATTTTTTAATACAATAGGTGATTTTATGCTTTGATTTGTATTTGGTCCTACAATATTAACATCGCTTTCATTAAATATACCTATACCAAAAATACATTTTTTCTTTCCCGCAACGTTGTTGTAGTTGAATTCAATTTGGAATTTTTCATATGACGAAATTTTATTTGTTTTTTTACCTTTAGAATTATATATATTAACCTTATCTATAATTACTTCGTTTGTTCCCCTGTGCCAAGCTTTGCGCTCAACAGTCTTACTGCCACCGAGTAATAGGTTTTTGTAAAAATTTGTTACCTCTGTATTAGTACCAGTGCAAGCTATTTCACCAGATTCAATTGCAATCGATCTATCGCAATACCTTTTAATCGATGCCATATCGTGTGAAATAAAAACTACTGTACGTTTACTTCTTTTTAATTCATCAAAATATCTAAGACATTTAGTCTGAAATGCTGCGTCACCAACCGCTAATACTTCATCTATCAGTAAAATATCACTTTTTGACTGTATTGCTATTGAAAATGCTAAACGTACCTGCATGCCCGATGAATAATTTTTAAGCTTTTGATCCATAAACCGACTCAACTCAGAAAATTCAACTATTTTTTCATACATAGTACTTATTTCTTTTCTTCCAAATCCCAGAAGAGCACCATTTAAATAGACATTTTCTTTTCCTGTTAATTCTGGGTTAAAGCCAACCCCAAGCTCTATAAAAGGAGTTAATTTGCCGTTTACATTGATTGTGCCACTACTTGGGTTATATATTCCTGCTAATATCTTAAGCAAAGTACTTTTGCCACTACCATTTCGACCAACAATTCCAAAAAATTCACCCCCCTTAACATTAAATGAAATATCCTTTAATACGTGTTGGTTTTCAAAATGGCTATTTCTACTAAAAGGATTTATAATTATACCTTTGAGTGAATTAACTTTTTCATGCGGTAATCTAAATATTTTATTGAGATTTCTAACTTCAATGATTGGTTTTGTCACTATATGTTCTCCGCAAAATAGATAGATTCTTTTTTAAAGTAATATATGCCCGAAGCAAGTGTTAATAAGACAATTATCAATGGAACAATAAAGAATAAATTGTCACCATATACTCTGCTGAAGGTGATAGTCTCTTTCGATACCATTACATACCTACTCCCTTGAACTGCTTGTGCAATAGGGTTTAAAAGTATTATTTTTTGCATCCATGCTTGCTTTACTAGAGAAAGTGGGTAAATTATTGGGGTTAAATAAAAAAGTCCTTGAAGATTTATCTCCCATATATAACTTATGTCCCGGTATTTTACATACAAAGCTGAAAGCCACAACGATATTCCCAATGAAAATATATACATCTCCATAATAAATATTGGTAAAAACAGAATTGATAGTGACGGCGTGACTTTATTGAGAATCATGAACAGGGCAACAATTATTAAGTTTAAACCAAAATTTATTAACGCAGAAATACTAACTGACACAATAATAATCCAAAGAGGAATCTTTATTTTTCTAATTAAATCTCCACGCCCAACGATTGATGAAGTGCTTTGCGATGTAATTTCAGCAAAAAAAGTCCAAATAACTATTCCAAGAAGTAGGTAGACTGGGTAGTGGGGTATGGATCCCCCTAATTTTAAAAACTTAACAAATACCACATACAGTATTAAGAATAAAAACAAAGGTCTTAATAATGACCAGGCGTATCCCAATATAGAGTTTTGGTATCTTAGCTTAAAGTCTGTACGGACTAACTCTTTTAATAGTACTACGTTTTTCTTTGAAAAAATGTTATTTAGACTTGCCATCAAGTATAAAGTTTACAATATTACTTCTATTATTTCTAGATTATGATTATTGGATCTGTCAAAGCACACGGAACAAACACTCTTAAAAGTAAGGTTGACTGTCTTTAAATAGGTACGAGAAGTTAACTCGAGCTTCAAATTCTATCAGGAGCTGTGGCAAGGGGTTCATCCGAATTTGTCCATTCATCCTATTGATGACTTTGGCAAAGAGTGGCTGAAAGAAGAAAAAGTATTAAAAACTCTAGTACAAAAAGAAGACAAAGCAATTTATTTCATTGCGATTTGTAGTAATTCCAAACCACCTAAACTCGGGCAAATTAATGTAATTGCTGAAGCTTGGAGCGACAAAAATGTCTATAAACAAGATTTACAGAGACACAATATGTTACTACAGCTAAAAAAGGACATAAAAGAGAAAAATGAGAAGGTAAAAATATTAAATACCAGATTAGAACAATTAGAAACTCAGTACTCTATAGTGACAAGCTCTTTACTCTGGAAGATCACAAAGCCACTGCGTAGAGCAAGAAGAGCATTAAAAAATAAAAAATAACAATCGGTTTAAATGATATAATACACCTATGAAGCGACCGGCTGTGAGTATTGTCATCCTCAATTGGAATGGCATTGATTTGATAGATGAGTGTCTAGATTCATTAAGTGAGCAGTCATATAAAAACTTTGAGATAATATTGGTGGACAATGGTTCGACCGATGGTTCGTCAGAGTACATTGCAAAAAAATATCCCAATATAAATCTATTACCACAAAGAAATAATTTAGGCTTTTCAGGCGGTGTGAATATTGGCATAAAAAATGCTAGGGGTAAATATATAGCCTTGCTAAACAATGATGCATTTGTTGATCCAGATTGGTTGATGAACTTAGTGAATGTGTTAGAGGATGACCCGGATGTAGCGATTTGTACGTCTAAGATTCTCGAACAAAACAAGCGCAACGATAAATACAAGATAGATTCAACCGGGGATTATTATTCCATTTGGGGGTTGCCTTTTCCGCGTGGTAGGGGAGAGTGGGACAAAGGCCAGTATGACTCTAAAACTAATGTATTTGCTGCTTCTGGTGGTGCCTCTATATACCAGGCCAAACTTTTTAAAGAAATAGGTTTATTTGATGAAGAATTCTTTGCATATTATGAAGATGTTGATATATCGTTTAGGGCTAGATTGGCTGGACATGAGATTCGTTATGAGCCAAGCGCCATAGTGTACCACAAAATTGGTGCGACCTCCGGCGGTGGAAAATCTAGTTTTTCGAGATACCATAGTATTAAGAATACTTGGTATTGTTATCTAAAAAATTTACCGATGAAATTATTTTGGAAATATCTGCCCAGATTGATTTTTATTCAATTTTTGCAACTAATTTCCTCGATTAGAAACGGCTTATTATGGCCTCATGTCAAATCAACTATTAGAGCCATAATTATGACACCCAGTATGCTAATTAAGCGGCACAATATTCAAAAAAATCGTAAAATTAATACGAGTAATTTAAATGATTGGCTAATTAAAACTATGCCCCCCTTGCAGCAAAAATCGATGAAAAAATATTTTGGCAGGTTTTATAATAAAAGTAGGAAAGTATGAAGCGCATAATAATCGATGGGCGCTGGATCAAGCAAACCGGTATAGGTCGCAATATCGAAGAGACTCTAAAAAGAATTTTAGAGCTGGACCATGACAATCACTACATCTTGCTGGTGCGCGACGAAGATAGGGTGGCCATCAGTCTTAGAGCGCCAAATTTGGAGTTGGTGAGTGCAAATATCACCTGGTATACCATGCGTGAACAGACTAAATTACTTAAGCTTATCCAAAGCCTCAAGCCCGATCTGGTGCATTTTACTAACTTCAATTTGCCGGTTCTCTATCGCGGTCGTTTTGTCGTCACGATTCACGACCTGACGCTATTGAGGTTCAAAAACATCAATGCGTCAAAGCATTCCAGGCCTGTTTATCACGTCCGCGACGCGGTTATGAGAAGTGTGCTCAGGCGGTCTATAAAAGGCTCTAGGGCTATCATCACACCGAGTGAGTTTGTAAAAAATGAAGTCATCGAAAAATACCACATCAAAAGAAGCAAGGTTACTACCATTTATGAAGCGGCACGTGATCCCTACCAGAGAGCCAGTATCAATTTGCAAAAACACGGCATCGTCAAGCCATACTTGCTTTATGTTGGCAATGCTTATCCATATAAAAATCTCGAACGGTTGATCTTGGCTTTTGGCAAGCTTATGACTGAATATATGTTGGATTTTCAGCTCGTAATAGCTGGCAAGAAAGATACTTTTCACGCTGTCCTCGAGAAGGAAGTGCACGGCGCTAAGCTTGAGGACCGAGTTATTTTTACAGGCTATGTCACCGATCGTGAACTAGCAGGACTATATAAAGGTGCAGCAATCTATGTCTTCGCGTCGCTTTCTGAGGGCTTTGGCTTGCCAGCACTCGAGGCGATGAGCTACGGCTTGCCGGTCGCTAGCTCTGATGCTACTTGCTTGCCAGAAATCATTGGTGATGCCGCCGAGTTTTTTAACCCCAAAGATGTTAATGACATGGCTCGGGTCATGGCGGCACTTTTGGCCGATTCTACTAGGAGAGAGCAGCTTGTACAGCTGGGCTTAAAGCGAACGAGAGATTTTAGCTGGGAAAAGTCGGCTCAGGCCACCCTAGAAGTCTACCAAAAAGCTATGCGTGGCCCAAAAAACTAGCAGTCATTGGACAACATTATTGCTCGCCATTATTGGTGTTGTTATCTTGAATAACTTTTTTAATAGCTTGCCACATCTCGGAGTGGCCATGTCGCATTTTCTGATCATACCACCACTCTGAGCCCCAGAGGTCGAACTCCTTAATCTTGGTCGAACGGGCGAAGGCAATTATTTCATCCAGATATGTTGGATTCATCGATTTGAGTGATTCTTCGTAGCTGAGTTTCTCATTACCAACTGGGCCCCAGGCTTCGGCTTGCAGCTCATGAATTTTTATTTTTTGATGCCAGAATAGACTAATCATGGCACCACGCCACCAGTTGTAGGCACCCGGGTGGATGTATTTGAAGTAGCCAAGCTGCGGGTTCCAGACTCTTTTGTAGACCGAGAAGCCATATATATCTGCCATTGGGCCGAGCACGGGCAGACCGTAATTATTACTGGCACTTATGAGTACTGGGCGTTTGCTGTCGATCGCTTTGAGCGCTTTGAGCTCAGCGGACAGTTGTTTGCGGGTGAGATTTTGGCGCGGACACTCACCAAAGACTTTGAGCAAAAATTCATTTTCGAGCTGCCAATTAGTCAGACCCGGATTGTCTTTAAAGTGCTCAGTGGTCGCTCGTACGAAGTTAGTCGCGGCCGCTCCAGTCTCGCCGGGATTGTTTTTATTTAGCCAAGTAGGGTAGAAACACTCTGGCCAACGGATGACTTTTTGGCCCACTACGAGGGTAACTTGAGTATCGCGAACACGAGCTTTTTCTAGCATCCAATCGATCTCAGAGAAGTCATATTGACCGGGCGTCTTCTCAATTCGATCCCAGTATGTTGCAATACGTATATGCTTAGGCTGTAAATCATCCAAGATAGCTTCATAGTTTTTACGCCAATCTTGGCCGAAGCGCTCGGCTTGGACTTGCGAAAAGCTGACACCGATAACCTCTTTGTCTTGAGCGTAGAGACGGGCAAATCGCCACATCGCCAGGGTGCTAAAAATAATTAGCAGCATTAGGATTGTCAGGGTTGCGAGGCCGGCAATCTTTAGGTACCGGAGTTTTTTTGAATGCTTCTTTTGCTTCATCGCTTAGCTATCAAGACTATAAGAAGAGCAATGGTGATTATCAGTGCTATTGCTATGATTGGCCAATTGATTTGGCGGCGAGCTTTAGGAGCCAAGGCCTCCCCGGCATTTTTGAGGCGTTGTCTGGGGGGCAAGCTGGGGCTGATCTCGTATTTTTTTAGTGGGTCGGTAGACTTCACGCTTTTATTGTAAACTTTTAGGCTTGGTAAGCAAAGCGAGGGACTTATGATTGACTTTTGTGCCTAGCACTCGGTATAATCACCTGGTACTACTCGTTTTAAAACGTAGTTCGCCGGCTGACGGACTACATGCAAGTTGAAAGTAGCTGGCCTATGGCCAGAGACTTTTATTCCGGCGTAGCTCTCCGGCAGCTGCCGGAGGTAGAGCAGCCTAACATTCCGGAATATATCAATCCGGCGTAGCTCAGTGGTAGAGCAGCGCGCTGTTAACGCGTTGGTCGTCAGTTCGAATCTGACCGCCGGAGCCATACAAATGCCCTGAGCAAAAGCTCGGGGCATTTGTATTATTCTGGCCATCTGATGAGAACTGAAAATTCGGTGGAGCGAGGCGCGCAGGTAAAATAGCAAACGTGTTTGCATATTTTCCGAGCACCGAGTGGAGGTGGCGCTCAAGCGCCACCATCTGACCGCCTTAAGCCATCTAAAAAGTCCGAGCTTCTGCTCGGGCTTTTTAGATTGTTTGATGATGAGATTTGAACTGGTACTTGCGGAAGCAAGTCAGTTCGGCGTGGCGAAAGCTGCCCGCAGAAGCTAGCTTCGAGCACGGCGATTGAACTAGCTTGCTACACATCTGAGCCTTAAGCCAAGTACTTATGCTTAAGACCCGCGAGGGTCTTTTATGTTAGGATTAATGTATGTTTCTCGAAAGCAAAGACATTGAAGCACATTGGCCACTGACTGACGTAAGGCTTGGTTCAATATTAAAGAAAACTGACGGCAACCGATCGGTCTTCGTCATTGATTCCAATGAAGGTAAATATATTTGCAAGATAGCCGATGAATGGAAAACGCCAGAAGTTCTTAAAAAAGACTTGCTCGCTTATGAATTGTTACCAGCAAGGAACTTCCATCATATCTCTAAGTTACTGAAAACGAATAATAACCAACTCTACCTCGAAGTTACGGGAAAAAACGTATATCTTCTCGAATATGTGGAAGGTGAGAATCCCATATCCAGTCAAATAACATACACAAAACTCGGTGGCATTATTGCAGAGCTACATTCGATCATGGATTACCCGTATCCAACCCAATTTCAGCCACAAGCTATCATTCAAAACGATTTACCAAGCTTAGTTCGGGATCAGTCATTTAAAGCCGAGTATATGGATATTGTCCAGTCATTGCCTGACTTCAATGCTTTACCGACTACATTGATTCATACCGATGTTGCTCCAGTAAATGCTATAGAAAAGTCTGATGGTGAAATAATATTAATCGATTGGGATGATGTGGGAGTTGGAGTACGAATTTTGGATATTGCTTTTCCATTGATTCAACAATTTATTTCCGAGGAATGTGAGTTTAATGTAACCATTGCAAAAGCATTCTATAATGCTTATAAAGCAAAGATTCAACTAACTGATAAAGAATTAGATAGAATCTTTGATGCAGCACTTTTCATTGCGCTAATGTATATCATTTATGGCAATATAGAAAAACGATGGAACAGGATTCAGTGGTCGTTGAAAAACCGAAGCACCTTAGAGCAAGTTTTTAGATAATACAGTTCCAACCTCCACTATCACATAGAGCCATCTAAAAAGTCCGTGCTTGTCTCGGGCTTTTTAGATTGTTTGATGATGAGATTTGAACTGAAACCGCGAAACGGTCAGTTCGCTGTGATTGAGCACGTGCGCAGAAGTTTACTTCGAGCACGGCGATTGAACTAGCTTACTACATCTGAGAAGCCGGAGCCAGCTTCTCCTCCGTCTTATAGTCAGTTGACAATGAATCTGCTCATAAAAAAACATCACTTGACAACTTAGTTGACAACAAAAAAATGTAAGTTGACAATTAGTTTATAATAGCCTATAATCAGTGCCATGAAGTTAGAAGAACAAATACTTAAACTGGCCGAAGAGAATAAGCGGATTACCGCTGCCCAGATCAAAGAATCTGCTGGGGTGTCAAGGCAGTACATAAATGTTTTGATCAACAAGCTGATTTCTGAGGGTAAACTTTTGAAAGGTGGCTCCACCTCTGATGCTTTTTATGTACTTCCTAAAAATATCAATCTAGTAACTGCCCAAACTAGAATATCTCGTAGGCTTAATAATCACGACCTGAAAGAGCACGAGGTTCTTGATGATTTAACTCAGCAAGCACTTTTCTACTCTAGTCTAAAAGATAATATTAAGGCTATTTTTAACTATGCTTTTTCTGAGATGCTAAATAACGCAATTGATCACTCAAAGTCTAAAACCATTCAGGCCGAAGTGCTTAAAGACAAAGAAAATCTTACCTTTGTTATAAATGATGTTGGGATCGGTGTGTTTAAGAATGTCATGCAAAAAAGAGGCTTGGCAAGCGAACTCGAAGCTATTCAAGATCTATTAAAAGGAAAGACCACCACACAACCCCAAGCTCACTCTGGAGAAGGTATCTTTTTTACTTCTAAAGTGGCAGATGTATTTAAACTCCAAAGCTTTGATTTTGAGCTAGTCATAGACAACAAGATTGATGATATTTTCATAATTCCGTTAAAGCCATCGAAGCGGGGTACAAAGGTTATTTTTTCGATAGCACTTAACTCTAAAACTCATATAAGTGATACCTTCAAGCAGTTTCAGTCGTCTCCAGAGGTGATGGCTTTCGATAAAACTGAAGTCCAGATAAAGCTTTACACAATGGGGACGATCCATATTTCAAGGTCGCAGGCTCGAAGAGTGCTGTCGGGACTAGATAAGTTTTCTTCAATTATCTTAGATTTTGAAGGTGTTCCAACGGCTGGGCAGGGCTTCTCAGATGAAATATTTAGGGTTTTCCAAAGTAAGCATCCTAACATAGCTATAAAGCCAATCAATATGAACGATGCCGTAAAATTTATGATTGAGCGAGTGGAAAGGCCTAATCCACAACTAGGCTTAGGCGCGTAGTTGCATTAGCATAGTTCGAGCCTGTCTGCCTTATGCCAGTGCGAGCACAAAAAGACTTCAGCTCTTTGATATAATTACTGATATGATTAAGCCTAAAACCAAACCCTCTGCTAATATATTCGCTTGGATAGCAATATACGCTTGGCTAGTGGTAAGTTTTGCTATCGGCGGCGCCATCGGTGCACTGGCTTTCTTTCTGACAAATAAAATATCAAATCAACCACTGGCCAGCCTGCTCGTTGGTATTGCTAGCTATGGTACTGTTCTACTCGCCTTAGTGTTTATTATTAGAAAGTTCTGGAAACAAAAAGATATACTTAGCGTTCTGGGAATAAGAGGTTCGATTACCTTGATGGGTGTAATTTGGGCGGCTATAGGCTATGGGGTGTATTTTTTGGTTTCGTGGGGTCTGATTTTACTATTGGCAAAAATCTTTCATAGTTTTGACCCAAATGCGATTAAACTTTATGACCGTACTCAAGTAAGCTCAACACCAGATATTATTCTCGGACTATTGCAAGTAGCAATTTTTACTCCGATTATCGAAGAAATCATCTTTAGGGGCTATTTATTTGGTGAGCTAGAAAGATTCAAAATGCCAACAGCTGCAATTATTGTTGTTACTGGTCTCGTTTTTGGAGCCTTGCATTACCCACCAATGGTTTGGGTTGTCGACACAGCTGTGTTTGGGCTGGTTTGTGCATTTATTAGATACAAAACTGGAAATATTTGGGCAGGTCTGGCTCTGCATATGATTGTTAATACTATTGGTTTTTGTAGTTTATTTGTTGTCAGGTAGTTTATCCAGCTCCTCGTCCTACACGTGAGATTGCATCGGAGACTCAAGAGATAAGCATAAAACAATAGCAAAATAACCAAACTAATATTGGATTTATTCAGATTATTAACATATGCTACTTATAATGTATGAAGCAGTTCAAATTTACAAATAAACCAGTTTTCCATCAAATTAATTGTACAGAGTCTCGCGATGGGTCTCTTGATCTTCGTCAGAGTGAGGGGATTGTCAAGTATCGACCGGATATTGTTTTGTTAGAGTATCCATCCTGGCACGACACTCCTTATTTTGAGTTAAACAACTATCCTCCTAAAGGCAAACCAGCCAAGCTTGTGCAAATTAGGCTACAAGAATTTCCGCCAGAGGTCCTCAAAACAGATCCTTGGGCTGCTGCTGATACATATATGTGGCGAGAAATTGCCAAGTTGTGGAGTGAAGGTAAGCAAATCTATGTCTATCCTACTGATGGTCCTGGTGAATTACTGTCAGAGTGGCGTGATGTCTGGGAGCATTTGTATCCACAAGCAACAAAAAATTGGGTGTGGTGGGTGCAGATATACTTAAGAGAGCGACTAATGGCTAATAATATCAAGTGGGTTATGAATAAGCATGTTGATATTCCACGGCCGGTCATAAATGTGTATCTACAATATTTTCATTGGAAACACGTCAAATTTTTATTAACTGAGCCTTCTGTTGATGAGATATGGGATTATTACTTCAGCCACTTTGTGGCGGATGTTGGACGTGACGACATTGGGCCACGAATAAAAAAGTTAAACAGTTTGTTTTATCGATATTGGCAAAAGTATGGTGATTTTGCTGATATTGTATAGTGAATAATTAACTTGTAGTTCAGTTATAAGTAATAAACCAAAAGCAAAAGAAGGTTTGGTACTCAATATATCTTTAGCTTTTATGCTGCATCAGATTACATTGATAGACGTGGCGCAACATTAGTAAACAGCACGAGTTTGAGATAGGTAAAAAGATTAGTTGTTAAGCTAACAACTAAAACATAAAAAAGCTTTCCTAATTGAATAGTCATAATGACGATCATTTCATCTTCGCCACGTTGGCGTTAAAGTAATATAATAAAGTAAATGACGCCAATTCAACTTTCAAATACGCTTAAATTATCTCCGGATGAAGTCATCGCCCGGCTCGATTCAAGCTCTCAAGGACTGAGTAAAGTCGAAGCAAAAACGCGGCTGAAGCGTTATGGCGAAAATACCATACAGCGAAAAAAAACCAATATTCCGATACTGCTGTGGCGACAAATCGGCGGCAATCCGTTGGTCATAATTTTAGCTACTGCTACGACAATCTCATACATTATGGGGCAAAAAACAAGCGCTCTGTATATATTCGCTATGATTATTCTCAGTGCCGGCTTGGGTTTTTGGAATGAATTTGCTGCCGAGCGGACAGTCGCCGAATTGCTCCAGAGAGTCTCAATGGCCGCGATCACAATTCGCAATAATCAAAAACAAACCATATCAGTAGCCGAGCTGACTTATGGTGATATTGTTTTTCTTGAGCCGGGCTCAATCGTGCCGGCTGATTTGCGTCTACTCGAATCAGATAATCTGGAGCTGGATCAGTCTACGCTGACCGGTGAATCAAAAACAGTCTACAAACAAAGTCGCGCATTAGATCGCGCCCCGCATGGCTTAAATGATTATCAAAATATTGCTTTTATGAGCACTACAGTCACTAGCGGCAGCGCTAAGGGCATAGTGGTCGGGACCGGTAAAGCGACCGAATTTGGAAAAATCGCTCACCAAGCTTCTTTTGTCAAACCAGAAACAGATTTTCAAAAAGGCTTAAGTCAATTTGGCGGACTGATTGTTAGAATTATAATTATTCTCTCGGTTGGGATTTTTGCCATCAATGCAGCACTCGGCCGATCGCTAATTGATTCGCTGCTGTTCGCACTAGCTATCGCGGTTGGGCTAACGCCCGAATTATTACCGATTATCGTGACTATCAGTCTGTCTCACGGTGCTGGTAAATTAGCCAAAAAGCGAGTGATTTGCAAGCAGCTTATTGCCATCGAAAATCTTGGCAATATGGATGTGCTGTGCACTGACAAAACCGGTACTCTGACAAACGGCCAGATTGTCGTGACAGGTACGATTGATGCTGTTGGCAAGAAAAATGACCAGCTCATTGCTTATGGTGCGATCTGCAATAGCGCTACTGTTCATCATCGAGTGCTCGGTAATGCGATCGACGTGGCAATCTGGCATGAAGCAAACAGCAGGGGGATAAAAACTTCCCCTGAACCGAATAAAATATTTGAAGAGCCGTTTGACTATGAACAACGCAAAATGTTTTGTGTCATTGAGCAAGATGGCCGCTATATTTTGATCGCCAAAGGCTCGCCAGATAAGATTCTCAGCCTATGTCGCCAGACCGAGCCTGTCAAAAAAGCCGCCAGCCGAGCTAAAAAGCTCAATGCCGATGGACTGAGGCTAGTTGCCATTGCCACCAAGACAGTCGCTAAAAAATCGCATTACAGCTGGGATGATTTGAAAAATATTCATTATGAGGGCTTTATAACATTTCTTGATACGCCTAAAGAATCGGCCGCTTCTTCGATTAAAAAGATGGAAAACCAAGGTGTCTCTCTTAAAATCGTGACAGGCGATAGCGATCTAGTTACCAAGCATATTTGCCAGCAGGTCGGCCTAAGCTCGGGCGAGATAATTACCGGCGAAGAGCTAGCCACCCTCTCTAAAACCCAACAGATTCAAGCCGTACAGCGGGCAACCGTTTTCGCGCGCGTTACGCCTAGCCAAAAACTAATGGTTATTTCATTACTACGCGAAGCTGGACATACGGTTGGCTATATGGGCGATGGCATCAATGACATACCGGCTCTGCGTAGTGCAGATGTCGGGATATCGGTTAATACTGCAGTGGACGTGGCCAAAGACGCCGCCGCAGTTGTGCTATTGCGCAAAGGGCTCGATGTGATTAGCGAGGGTATCGACGAAGGTAGAAGGACATTTGCCAATACGATCAAATATATTCTAATGGGCACTAGCTCGAATTTTGGTAATATGTTCTCAGCCGCTGGAGCATCTTTTTTCTTGCCTTTTTTGCCCATGACGCCAAGCCAAATTTTATTAAACAACACACTCTATGATATCTCGCAGGTCAGTATACCGACCGATAATGTCGACGCTGAAGTGTTGCGCAAGCCTCGCCACTGGGATATCAAATTTATCAAATATTATATGTTGTTTTTTGGGCCAATCAGCTCAGTTTATGATTTCTTGACCTTTGGCATGATGCTCTGGGTATTTCATGCCAACGCGGCCCTTTTTCAGACCGGTTGGTTTGTCGAATCTCTGGCCACTCAAGTGCTCGTCATCTTTATTATTAGAACTGTCCGCCAACCATTCTACAAGAGCCGCCCGAGCAAGTGGGTGATTATGACTTGTCTTGGCGTAGTGGCAATCGGCGTCTTACTGCCTTATATGCCATTTGCTCATAGCCTCGGGTTTGTCCCATTGCCAGCGCCATATTTTCTTGGCTTGTTCGCGCTAGTTATTACATATCTAGCCATTGTAGCTTGGCTGCGAGCTAAGTTTTTGCGCCGCATTCAAATGGCCTGATATCGGTGCAGCTTGACAATCCGCCGGCTCATTTTGCCGAGTTGACGCAACTAAAACTGTTCATCCAGCAAGGCTTCACCGCCATGCCAGAGGTATTTTGAGGAGACTTGAGTATTTCCAAGCTCTGATATAGTCGCTTCGAGTACGTCGTGGGACATAATAGACTTACGTCCACGTTCCATATAACTTTCTGCAGAACAATATTTACAATTAAGATTACAACTCGAAGCAACCTTAATTATTGGGTAGATAGGAATCCTTGTCATATTTACTTCCGTTCTCTGGATTTTAAGGTACGTTGAAAGATGGCAGTGATATAGACTAATTAGTTTTCTCTGCCAAGAGTATTCCTTTTATGCTCCGTCTCTAAGAGATCTTGTATTTCTGACCAGTCGGCGCACTCGGCTATCTTTTGGTGGTAAGAGGATATGCTGCCTGTGCCCAGAGTGCCCTTACCGGTGAAATCAAAAGCCTATTCGATTTTAATGGATCAAAAGAAAATCGTGATTAGCGAGTACTAACACTAACTTCCCGCGCCGTCCTCAGTTTTTTAACCATCATCCTCACATCAGCATTTGCTGCTTCAAAAAATTAGTGAACCGTTTCATCTCTGCTTTGGCAAGGCGAGTGTGTTGGGTGTAGGCCACTTTGTCATCCTCGAACAAATATTCCTGCCTCGACTGAAGTCGTCCACTACCATGCCCATAAGATTCGATTATCAGCATCGCCCGATGATCAACCTCGCTATCCGGGTAGAACTTCTTGAGCAACCTAAATAATTTTTTACACTCTGGCTTATTGAGTGCAGTCATTTGGCCGGTTAGATTCTTAAACTGCTTCGATTCAAAATCTTTAACCTTATCCATCTGTTCATAGATTTTCCAAGCATCTGGGTTGCCAACATCAATCCAAGGATACGGCACACCCCAATTTATATGCCCCTCGCACGACGCAGTGGTCTGAACGCCGGCTAAATTTAGCAGCGCGACAGTCTCCTTGATGCCGGAATCGATACCGAGTCCGAGCCCATCGGTGACTTTGTCCAAATCTTTAAGCTTCTGCTGCCACTGCTGCTGTGATATTTTCTTCATGCTTTAAGCTTAGCACGGACTGGGTCGCAGCCACGCGATTTAATATATCAGCCTGCGATAATCTTTTGCTATAATTAATTCATGAAGATGTCGCAAGATGAATGGAAGAAAAGTGTATCGTGGATCGGTGTTGTGGCTGGTAGTGTCATAAAAGACAATAATAAATATCTGTTGGTTCAAGAAAAGCAGAAAAAAGCTTTTGGATTATGGAACTTGCCGGCAGGTTATGTTGATAATGGCGAAACCATTGAGCAGGCTGCGGTTAGAGAAGCGAAAGAAGAGGTGGGGGTAGATATTGAGCTAATCAAAGAAATAGCTATTTATCATGAAGATATCAGCCGATCAGTTAAACATGCCTTTCAAGCTAAAATGATTGGTGGCGAGCTAAAGCCACAGCCAGATGAGATTCTCGACGCGAGATGGCTTACTTATGAAGAAGTTAAGTCTCTATATGAGGATAATAAAATTAGAGCTCCGTGGATTTTCGATGCGATAAGTATTGTAGAGAGGAGCCAGCTCTAGTATTAACGGCTATTTCTATACGATGTTTATGCTAAATATCTTTAGTTTTCGTAGCTCTCACCTAGAGCCTCCGTAGAGCATCCTGGGTGCGATACTCTGCTCACAAAGAGAATGTCTATCGAAATATGATAAAATGAAAAGACTATGAGTAAATATGTGACATATACTGAGCTAGACACCGCGCTAAAAAAGCAGACCGATGAAATTGTCGGTGTACTACATGGCTTTATGGGCCAGGTCGATGAGCGGTTTAATAAAATCGAAAGTCGAACGGATAGATTTGAGCACTGGGCCGATGAGCGGTTTAATAAATTAGAAGCTCGCATGAGTAAATTTGACCGCAAACTCGATAGCCTCACCAATACTATCGATGCTTTCGTCAAGCGTCTCGACGATATAGAGACTGAGCAAATAGCGCGTGATCGACAATTCTCTCGCTTGCTTGCTTGGGCACACAAGGTGTCTGAAAAGACCGGCATCCCACTAGATAGTTTATGATAATTTTACGCCAATACTAACAAGGGCGAGGCGAGAGAAAATAGAAACGAATTGTTCTACCTGGATTTGGCTCGTTTTTCGAGTATGCCTCGAATCGATGGGCTAATCGCTTTGTCCGTACGATGAATGCAGCCGATCCAACAGCACGGTCGGCGTTTGCCCTCGACCAGCTCCTCGATGACCCGGCGGACATGCTCATCGCGCGTCTTTTGTTGCTTAACGCTAATGGTCCAGCAAATCCACTCATTGCGTGCCAAAGGAGTCAGGCCGTTCCATTTGGTCAGCGCAGCTTCGTTTGCCAGCAGAGCTTTGCGCAAGTCGGCCGGCAACTCATGCACCACGCCCTCGGAAATTTTTTTACTACTCATATTATTTATACTAACCCAGCCACACTTTTCTATCAATTTACCACTACATTCGCAACTATTTAACGGCATCGGTGGTATTATAATTGTAGATAGAAAGGAGCTTTGGTATGCCAAACACAAAGAAAAAAGAACCGGAGATTGAATTTAGCGCTAAGGTAAAAGGCACCGAAGAGTGGAAAGAGTGGTCGAAGGATTGGAAGAAGAATAAGCCAAGCTCAACTCACGGCACGGCCGGAGCGCTGTACTTTGTTGGCTTTATCGGCTCGATGGTGTATTGGATGCAAGCAGCGGTTGGTTTTGGCGCCGTCGTGACGGGATTTCTGAAATCGTTGGTCTGGCCGGCCTATATTGTCTATAAATTGCTCGAGAGCTTTTACGGCGTTGTACGCTAATGGGAGGCCTTAAAGAGGTCGATATGTCAGACAATAAAGCCAAGCCAACAGGAGTGAGTGTCGAAGAATACATCGCTAGCGTGCCACCCGCTGCCCGAGTGCAATTTGATGAACTGCGCGCGCTGGTGCGTGGCATGTTGCCGAAAGCCAATGAAGTAGTCAGTTACGGTATTATCGGTTATAAGATTGATAATAAAAGAGCTCGGGTCTTTATCTCTGGCTGGAAGGATCATCTGGCGATCTATCCAGTGCCGAAGGACGAAGCCATGCGCGCTGAGCTGGCACCGTACGTCAAAGGCAAGGGCACGCTGTGGTTTGCCCTCGACCAGCCGCTGCCCAGAGAGCTGATCGGGCGGGTAGTCAAAGCGCTGTCTGGCTAAACGACTCAATAATCACGCCGAGCCAGCTAAGTAAATCCACATATTATATTGGCCCATCATTGTGGCTGTGTGGTTTATAAATCATCCCGCTTATCCTGTAAATCTTCAGATAATAGTTGTACAATCTGGACTATGAAAATGACAGATAGGCGGGCCGATTTGCGTCCGCGTGAGAAGCTACAAGCCAGAGGCGTCGAATCCTTGAGTGATTACGAGCTACTAATGGCCATCATTGGCAGTGGCAACGCACAGGCTGATGTTACTAAAATCGCCCGCGATGTTGGCAAATTACTCAAAGCTCGTGGTAGTGGGTTGACTTATGACGATCTATTGAGCGTCAAGAGTCTCGGCCCGGCTAAAGCCACCCAGATAATGGCGGGTTTTGAGCTCTGGCGTCGGCAATTTGAAGTGTCAGAGCGGCCTATTATCGACTCGCCCGAAAAGGCCGTGGCGCAACTGGCTGATATTCGTGATAAGAAGCAAGAGTATTTCGTCTGCCTATCACTTGATGGGGCAAATCGACTGATCGCGAGGCGTATCATCACCATCGGCACGCTAACTGCGAGTTTAGTCCACCCGCGTGAGGTTTTTGCCGAGGCGATTGCTGATCGCGCCGCATCCATCATCGTGGCGCACAACCACCCGAGCGGTAATTTGCAGGCTAGTGAGGCCGATAGAACTATCACCCAGCGCTTGTGCGAGGCCGGTGAATTGCTTGGCATCAAGCTGGTCGATCACATCGTTGTGACGCACGAGTCTCACGCTAGCATCGTGTGAATAGCTCCTGTTTTAAGGTATAATACAGATATGAGCGACCAAAACAAGCTAGCTATTTATCAGAGCGCTGATGGCGCGATTGAGCTGCCAATCGATGCTAAGTCAGAGACGATTTGGGCGAGTCAAAAGCAAATCGCCGAGATTTTTGATGTTACCCCACAAAACATAACTATTCACCTAGCTGGTATTTACAAAGAGGGTGAAATGAGTGAAGGGGCAACTTGTAAAGAATCCTTACAAGTTCAAAAAGAGGGTGCACATGAGGTTAAACGTACTGTCAAACTGTATAATCTTGATGCTATTATTGCGGTTGGCTACCGCATTAGCTCAAGTAAAGGGACGGCTTTTCGCAAATGGGCGACAAAAACCCTGCGGGACTATATTTCTAATGGTTTTGTAATCAACAAAAAGCGTATCGAGCACAACAACACCCAATTCTTGCGAGCTCTAAATGACCTCAAGCTATTGTCAGAAAACTGCTATAATTGAGCCACGAAGGAAGTATAAATGTTTGAAACAACTTTTAAAAATATTGATGACAGGTTGCACAAAGACGCTGGCTGTAGTAGCGAGCTTGATTATGTGGAGCAGTCGTCGTGGATTTTGTTTCTCAAATATTTATCAGAGCTAGAGCAAGACAAGGCCGATGAGGCAACACTCAAAGGCAAAGAATACCAGCCGATACTGGCTGATGAATACCAGTGGAGCACTTGGGCTTGCCCCAAAAAGCCAGACGGCACACTAGACCACAACAAAGCTATGACCGGTGATGACCTGATAGAATTTGTCAACAAAAAGCTATTTCCGTATCTAAAGACCCTAGACGCAGACCAAGGCGAGCAAAAATCAATTCGGGGCAAAATCAGCGTAATTTTTGGAGATCTGCGCAACAAGTTGCAAAGTGGCTATACGCTCCGTGATGTGCTAGACCAAGTGGACAAGCTAAAGTTTCGTAGTAACAAAGACAAGCACGAGATGTCGCACCTTTACGAAACAAAGATTAAAAATATGGGCAATGCCGGCAGAAACGGTGGCGAATACTACACGCCTCGTCCACTTATTCGGGCAATGGTGGAGGTTACAAATCCGCAGATTGGCGAGACAGTTTATGACGGCGCGGTCGGCTCGGCGGGCTTTTTGTGCGAAGCGTTTGAATATATGCAGTCAAAAGATTTGACCGCCAAAGACCTTGAGACACTCCAGACCAAAACTTTCTACGGCAAAGAGCTCAAATCTCTGGCATACATCATCGGTACTATGAATATGATATTGCACGGCATAGAGCACCCAAACTTGCTCCATACCAACACACTGGCAGAAAACATCAATGATATCCAAGAAAAAGACCGCTACAATGTGGTGCTGGCAAATCCGCCTTTTGGTGGCAAGATACGCGCCGAGATCCAGCAAAACTTCCCGATAAAAACTGGCGAGACAGCCTACCTCTTTTTGCAACATTTCATCAAGTCGCTCAAAGCTGGTGGGCGCGGTGCGGTCGTCATCAAAAACACCTTCCTCAGCAACACCGACAATGCGTCTATCAGCCTGCGCAAGCTCCTACTAGAAAGTTGCAACCTATATACCATCCTAGACATGCCGAGTGGCACATTCCTCGGTGCTGGAGTCAAGACTGTGGTGCTGTTTTTTGAAAAAGGCGAGCCTACCAAAAACATTTGGTATTACCAGCTCATTCCTAGTCGCAACATGGGCAAGACCAATCCGCTAAATGACCAAGACATGGCCGAGTTCATAGAGCTACAAAAGACACCTTCGGGTAGCGAGAACTCCTGGACGCTAAATGTCAAAGATATCAATCAATCTACCTATGACCTAAGTGTCAAAAACCCCAACGCCAAACAAGAAGCCCCCTTGCGCGAGCCAAAAGAAATTATGCAAGAGATGAAAACACTTGATGCCCAGAGTGCAGAAATCCTAAACTCAATTTCGGAATTGATATGAAGCAAGAATGGGAAATAAAGAAGTTAGGCGAAGTATGTAAAGTGATTGCAGGACAATCACCAGAAGGGAAATTTTATAATTCCGAAGGAAATGGAATGCCATTTTATCAAGGCAAAAAAGAATATGGTGAAAAATACATAGGAGAACCTACTACTTGGACAACTAAAATTACAAAGGAGGCAGAAGAAGGCGATGTCCTAATATCCGTTAGAGCACCTGTTGGACCTGTAAATTTTGCAACTCAAAAAATTTGCATTGGTCGTGGACTTGCTGCGATTCGTGTAGGGAAAAATATTGACAAGGAATTTCTTTATAATTTTTTAATAAAACACGAGAACGAAATTGAAGGAAATACAGGTGCAGTTTTCAATTCCATAAATAAAACACAAATTGAAAGTATTGAAATTCCCTTGCCGTCGCTTGAGGAGCAACGGCGGATTGTGGGGGTTTTGGATGAGGCTTTTTTGGCTATTGATAAGGCGAGAGCCAATGCAGAGCAGAACCTGCGCAGTGCCAAAGAACTTTTTGAAAGCTACCTACAAGAAATATTTGAAAATAAATCCCCCGACTGGGAAGAAAAGAAACTCGGCGAAATAATGGAAATTAAACCATCAAAAAGGGAAGCAAAAGAAAAATTGAGTGATAATGATTTAGTTTCTTTTCTTCCTATGGAGGATTTAGGTGTTTGTGCAAATGAAATTAAACCAGAAAAAGAGAAACCATTAAAAGATGTGTCAGGTAGCTATACTTATTTTGCAGACAACGATGTCCTGCTTGCTAAAATCACTCCTTGTTTTGAAAATGGAAAACTTGGCATTGCAAAAAAATTGAAAAATGGGATTGGCTTTGGTTCTAGTGAATACATTGTATTTAGAAGTCCAGAAAATATTGCCCCAGAATTTCTTTACTACTTCTTATCAAGAAAGAGTTTGAGAGAAGAAGGTAAGAAATATATGAGTGGTGCTGTTGGTCATAAACGAGTTTCAAAGGATTGGATAGCAAACTATCTATTCTCATTTCCTCAATCAAAAGAAGCCCAACAAACCATCGTACGCCAGTTAGATACCATGCGAGCTAAAACCCAAAAACTAGAAGAAATGTATCAAAAAAAGATTGATGATTTGGACGAGCTTAAAAAATCCATTTTGCAAAAAGCCTTTGCTGGCGAGCTGACAACTTTTAAAGAAAAGGTGCCAGCATGAACGAAGCCGAAACCAGAGCCGAACTAATAGACCCGATACTGCGTGAGGCTGGCTGGGGCGTAATAGAGGGCTCAAAAGTTTTGCGTGAACATCACATCACCAAAGGGCGGATCATGACTGGTGGTATGCGCGCCAAGCCAGAGATTGCCGACTATGTGCTGGTGTACAACAATCAAAAAATTGCGGTGATAGAAGCCAAAAAAGCCGATGAATATTACACCGAAGGTCTAGCCCAAGCTAAAGCCTACGCCCAGACGCTCCACATAGAAAACACTTACTGCACCAACGGCAAGCAGATTTATCACGCCAATATGGCAACTGGGCACGAGCAAGATGTAGACAGATACCCAACACCGCAGGAGTTATGGCAGATGGTCAGTGGCGGGCAAAACGATTGGCACGCCAAGTTTAACGCTATTTCGCCAGCTGGTAGTTATGACTTGCGCTATTACCAAGAAATCGCTGTCGGCAAGGCGCTAGACGCCATAGCTAGTAGCAAATCCCGAATACTTCTGACATTGGCGACTGGCACGGGCAAAACCGCCATAGCTTTTCAGATAGCTTGGAAGCTGTTTCATGCGCGCTGGAATATCAGCCGAGACGGCGGTAGGCGACCGAGGATTTTATTCCTAGCCGACCGCAACATTTTGGCCGACCAAGCCTTCAACGCCTTTAGCGCCTTTGACGAGAACGCACTGGTGCGGATCAGTCCGTTAGATATTCGTAAGCGTGGCTCAGTGCCGACTAATGGCAGTATATTTTTTACTATTTTCCAAACATTTATGAGTGGTCCAAACGATACGCCGTATTTTGGTGATTATCCGCCCGACTTTTTTGACCTAGTGATAATAGATGAGTGCCATCGGGGCGGAGCGAATGACGAAAGTAACTGGCGAGCTATAATGGAGCATTTTTCGTCGGCGGTGCAGATTGGCCTGACGGCTACACCAAAACGCAAGGACAACATAGACACCTATCGGTATTTTGGTGAGCCACTGTATGAATACTCTCTAAAACAGGGCATAAATGACGGCTTTTTGACACCGTTTAAGGTACGAAAGTTTGAAACTACTTTGGACGAATACACCTACGACCCAGACGATGATGTCGTGGAGGGCGAAATAGAGGCTGGGCGGAAATATACCGAAGATGACTTTAATAGGACGATAATCATCAAGGAGCGAGAGCTCAAGCGCGTAAAACTTTTTATGGACGAGATAGACCAAAACGAAAAGACTTTGGTTTTTTGCGCCAACCAAGCCCATGCCCTATTAGTGCGCGACCTCATCAACCGTGTTAAGACTAGCCAAAACCCTAGCTACTGCGTGAGAGTGACAGCCGATGACGGCGAACGGGGCGAGCAGTTCCTGCGAGAATTTCAGGATAATGAAAAGTTGATCCCGACTATTCTCACGACATCGCAAAAGCTTTCTACAGGTGTAGATGCCCGTAATGTGCGTAATATCGTGCTGATGCGCCCGATTAATTCGCAGATTGAATTCAAGCAAATCCTCGGGCGAGGGACAAGGCTGTATGATAATAAAGAATATTTTACGATTTATGATTTTGTAAATGCCAGCGAACGGTTTAAAGACGATGACTGGGACGGCCCGCCAATAGACACGACAACTGAGCCTAAGCCTACGCCACCGCCAAAGCCACCAGAACCACCCAAGCCATGTGATGTCTGTGGGCAGTATCCGTGCGAATGTGTGCAGGATCCACCAAAGGCAAAGATTCGGATAAAGCTAAGAGACGGTAAAGAACGAGCAATTTTGCATTCATCAGAAACTTTCTTCTATGATGCCAATGGCGTGCCGATTAGTGTACAGCAATTTATAGAGAATCTGTACGGAGTAATGCCCAATTTGTTTAGAAACGAGGCAGAGCTACGAGAAATATGGGCTAATCCAACAACGCGAAAAGCGCTTTTGGCTAGATTATCGGAACTTGGCTATGGTATTGCCGAACTTGAAGCACTACAGAAGATTGTAGATGCCCAAGATAGCGATATCTTTGATGTGCTGGCCTATATTTCTTTCACAGTACCGCCTGTTAGTCGTGTAGAGCGAGTGGATCGTACAAAGAATGAGCTTTATCAGGGGTTAAACGAGCGGGAAGTTGAATTCTTGGGCTTTGTGTTAAGCAAATATGAAATGAGAGGCTCTGATGAAATCTCTGAGGAAAGACTGCCAACACTATTAAGTCTCAAATATCGTTCTATCGATGACGCGATACAGCAACTTGGTGGCGCTCAAAGAATCCGTGAACACTTCTTTGCTTTTCAAAAAGTCTTGTTTACGAAAGCTTGAGGGTGAATATGCAACCAATGAACCGCCAACAACTCCAAAACCTCTCTCGTCTCCGCGACTGGCTCATCCCCATGCTCATGAACGGCCATGTGAGGATAGAAGAGTGAGGCAATAATTAATTGACTTGTCACCCCTGTAATTGATACAAAAACTATTGATTTTTCAGCCCGACTGTGCTAATATAAAAGAGTATACCGATACGGGCTGTCCGGCAGGAGCAATACCTAAGGAGATCCCGTTTTTTATTTCTTCTTTTTTCTGTAGGCTATCTTATTTTTGACACTATCTGTGTCTAAAAAGTCATAATACGAGTTGTCTAGGTTGTTGCGATATAGTGACGACATAGATTTTCTATTTGGCGCTAGCAACTTCTTGAACTTATCTTTACTCGCCAAATATTTCACCATTTTGTAATAATCACCATCGCCAGATACTAGAACTACTTTGTCGAACTTTTCTTTTTCGGCTATTTTCTCCATGACGTGGAATACGATATCGGTGTCGACATTGCCTTTCTTTTTGCCAATCATACTCTGGCTGTGTTCACGAAAGGTCAGTATAAAGCCAGCTTTTTGGATGTTCTCGTATAACTTTTGCTGGTCGTCATCGACCGCACCGAGGAAGTAGTAGGCGGTATCTACCTGGTATTTCTCGCGCAGATAGACACGAAAACGAGCCAAATCAACACCCCAGCCAAAAGATTTGGTATTCATGTGTAGATTCTGCCCATCTATAAATGCCTGGTTTGCCATAGCTGTATTATAGCATTACGGCAGAACTCTAAATGCCCCACCCCTTTTCGGGTGAGTTGAGCTAAGGCGTGGCTAATCAATAAAAGTACGAAATATGCCTGATGGTCGGACAAGTGAACGTAGAGCAATTATAAGTAATCTCCAAAAGATTGCTCTGCCGTAAGTATCATCCCAATCCCTGCGAAATTGCCGACTGAAACTCGTATACATACTGTGAATTATTTATTCAAAGAGTGTATAATCTAGTTATGGGCGACGACCAATTCACTAAACTATTTAAATACATGACGGAGCGGTTTGATTCGCTTGATCAAAAACTAGACCGCAAGGCTGATAAAGCTGATGTTGAGCGTCTTATAAATACTATGGATGATTTTATTCGTCGCATCACCGTTAATGAGACGGAGCAGGCTGCTCGTGACGCACAATTTGCTCGGCTCGTTGAATGGGCGCACGAAGTTTCTGAGAAAACTGGCATACCACTTCCTAATCTGTAAACTATTGGTTCTGTATTGTGGCAGTTTTAAAATTTGCCTCAGAATAGCAAGTTGATGACCTGATGGGTGGTGACGAAAAGCTACGCAGTAAACGTGAGCTGATAGAGCGATTTATTAACAGCTATTTGCCAAAAATTACCGATGGTGAGCAAGTTGATGGTGAATTCCAAAAATACTGGAGCGATGAGGAGCGAAAGGCGATCGAAAAATTTGCGGGTAAGGAAAACCTGGATGTATCGCGGCTCGAAAAGCTGATAGCTAACTACTCATATAGCGGACGCAAACCACGCCAAGACGACTACGCCAAAGCCTTTAGTGATGGCTACAAACTCGGCATCCGCGAGCGAAGTACCACGCTAGACCGCATCGCTGACAAATTTACCAAGTTTATCATTGTATTTGTTGATGATGTGTAGCAAATGGCGCGCGAGCAAGCCCAAAACCTCGCCACTCTCATCAACCTGGCCAAGAAAAGCTGTGCAAGTGGGAGTAAAGACAAAGATTTATAAATGAGATGATTTTGCTCTGAGCGAGCTACCGCCCTTGGATTTCGTCGAGCATTTTGGCGCGTGTGACGATGATGGCGGGGATGAGGCCGGAGATGACTGCTACCCAGCTGACGATTTCGAGCCGTTTGACAAATTCTGGCCAAGTCAAAATCAGTTTGGCGTCGGTGATGGGTAGGGCGAAGGGGTGGATATTGAAGTAGGGCACGAGGATGGCGAAGTAAATCAAGCTGCCGAGCATGATGCCGAGGGTGGCATAAATGGCCGCTAAGATAACGTAATTGCAAACTATAATGTAGGGCTTGATGCCAATAGCGCGCAAGATGCCGATCTGGCGGCGGCGATTGACGATGTCGACGTAAATGACGATAAAGACGGTCACCGCGGCGATGATGACACCAACCATGGTCATCAGTATATCGATGCTAGCAAAGCTGCTGCTGACTGATTTCATCAGGCCGGCGGCTTCCTTCCACAAAAAAGTGTCGGCATCGGGGTGGAGCGAGCTAACAGCGGACAGGACTTTGGTCTCGTCGGCGTCACTGGTGCGGATATTGACCACGGTGGCTTTGTTTGTGGAGGCGGGCATGATTTTATTTAAGGCTTTTTCGGTGATAAACGCTCGGGCGTCTGACTCAATAAACTTAGTGTAGAAAATGCCTCGTACGGTAAATATTTGCTCAAATCCATCAAAAGCGACAGTGACTTTATCACCAACTGTGGCGCCTTTGAGCGAGGTCGAGTTCATCTCCACGCCATCACCGCCAGCGATTTGCCGCCCCAGGATAATGCCATCGCTGTCGTCTGGGCGTAGGTATTCGCCAGCCATCATCTTGTCTTTGATCTTAAAGACGTTGGCGTAATCCTCGGGGTTGATGGCAATGACTGGCCAACGGCCGGTACGGGCGTCTTTTTCGATCCGAGCTGGGATCATAAAGCCAGCGCTGGCTGCCTGGACACCCTCGGTCTGGCGGACTTTGTCGAGCAACTGGCTAGGCTGACTCAAAAAATCGACACCTTGCTTGGGCACCATGTAGACATTACCAGTCAAAGTGTCGATAATCTGACGATTACTACCCTCGACGATACCATTGAAAAGAGCCGTGATAAAAATCAGGTTGATAAAGGCCACTGCCATCAAAAGCACAGTCAGAAAGAATGTCCATTTGCGGCCGCGTCGGATGGATTGGAAGGCTAGATAAAATGGTAATTTGAGCTCATTTTTCATCGAGTTTGCCATCTTTTATATTGATGATACGACTGGCGTAGCTGAGTTCTTCCGGTTCGTGAGTGACCATGACGATGGTGATTTGCTCGTCACGGTTGAGCTTTTTGAAGATTTCCAAAACTTCGACTGAAGCAACGCTATCGAGATTGGCTGTCGGCTCGTCGGCAAAGATAATCTTGGGTGAGTTGACCAGTGCGCGAGCGATTGCCACACGTTGCTGCTCGCCGCCAGAGAGCTGGGTCGGCAGACGTTTTTGTTTTTTTTCGAGCCGGACTTTTTTTAGTAAAGCTGCAGCCTTGTGGCGGGCGGCTTTGCGACTTGTCAGCATCATGGCCGGCAGCATGACATTTTCGAGCGCCGTTAGCTCGGCTATTAGCGCGTATTCTTGAAATATATAACCCAGCTCCCGTAAACGTAAGCTCGTTTTGGCCTTTTGAGTCGAGTGCGTCGTGTCGTGACTATGGATAAATATCTGACCTTGAGTCGGCTCATCCAAAAGCGCCATGACGTGCATCAGAGTTGATTTGCCCGAGCCATTGCGCCCAGTGATCATCAAAAACTCAGCTGATTTTATATCTAAGCTGATGCCATTGACAGCACGAGTGACATTGTCGCCTGCGCCATAATCTTTGACCAGATTTTTGATTGTAACGGCTGGTGTTTGAGTCATACCCAAGCTATTTTAGCGGAAAATAGTAGCTACGTCTTGCGGTATGTCAGTAGTATTGTCAACTTAAGCATTAGCGGTATAATTACATTATGGAAAAAAATAACAATCAATCAGAACTATCAAATGAGTCTAATGTTAAACCAGAAGAAAATATTGGGCAAACCAAGAAGCTAAAAGCTAATAAGCTCAGCCTGATTATCGGAGGAGCCATTGCAGTGGCGTTAATTTTGGGTGTTGGTGCTTATGCCTTCATGCGCCACGAAAATAAGCCAAAAGAAACGGCCGATCATGACGAAACTAAAACTAGCAAGGTCAGTGCCGATGGTCTAGTCGATGGCTATCCACTCGAGTGCGTGCCGCGTGGACATGACAATTACCGCACCAACAACACCTTAGCTGTCGATCCGTCTGATGCTAATACGATATATGTTGGCGTCGAGTACAAAGGTGTTTATAAATCGACCGATGGGGGTGCGACCTGGATTAAGAGCGATAAAGGCATTCGTGGCTACCCAATGCAAGCCGATAAGAGTAAAAAATGTGTTCAAGAGCTTGGCCGTACCGTAATCGATCCTAAAGACAACAAGCACATTCTTGTCACTCGGGTCGAATCGCCGGGCGACTTGAGTACTAAGTTTAGTGAGAACGCTGGTGTCTGGGAGAGTAAAGATGCTGGTGCTACCTGGACACAAATGGTCAAAGACGGCATGAATGCTAGTGGCTCGCGGGCGATTGCTTTTGACCCCAAAGATTCGAATGTTATCTATCACGGTACAAATAATATGAAGCCATCGTTTAGCGGTGATAATGGGCAGAAGCTAGATAAGTATTTTAATAAAGACGGTATCTTGTACCAAACTAAAGATGGTGGCAAAACCTGGAGTGAACTGCCAACTGGTGCAACACCTGGTCTGCGAGCACTGAACGTCGGGGTAGATAATAGTGACAGCAATAAGCTTTGGCTTTTTAGCTTCACGGCTTCCGAGCAAGGAGGTGTCGAGCCAGAGGATAAGCAAAAAGCTGTGCTAACTTCTGTAGATGGTGGTAAAACTTGGGCTTCTCTAGCTGACAAGTTGCCTACCGGGTACCGTACCCTACTAGACGGATCATTATCTCCAAAAAATGGTCAAATTGCTTTAGCGATCAGTCAGACCCGAGAGGGTAGTCCAAAGAGCTTTGTTACTGCCGATGCAGGTGCTAGCTGGAGCGCAACCAGTATGTACGTTGAGGTAGCAGATTTTGACCCTAACGATGCTACTGGTAAGCGCATTTTGGGTTACGCACCATATGGTAGTACTCCGATGATCGCCCAGAGTATGGATGGTGGCAAAACTTGGAGCCAACTATCTAAAGTACCAGCCGAAGTTGATGGCCAACAAAATGGTGTGCGTATCTCCGGGTTTGCTTATTCTGCGTCAGATAAAAATACCATCTATATGAGTGGCTCAAAAGGCTTTGTCTGGAAATCGACTGATAGCGGCAAGACCTGGAAGGTGGTTATGAATCTCGATAAAATCGGTGGTGAGAATAAAAACGCCCAAGGCAGCACCAAGTCGAGCGAACAAGACCATTAGATTATCTAAAGGTCTAGTGGGGAATAGCTGAACCTGGCACGGAATTGGTAAAAGGTGTACCATTAGCCTATGAAGGTTAAGATAAAGCGTGTTTATGATCTAGCTGCCGATGATGGATTTCGAATCTTAGTTGATCGGCTGTGGCCACGGGGAGTCAGTAAAGAAGCGGCCAAGCTTGATCTGTGGCTCAAAGAAGTCGGCCCGTCGAACGAACTGCGCCAGTGGTTTGGCCATGACCCAGTCAAGTTTGATGAATTTGCTCGGCGCTATCGACAAGAATTGAAGGTAAATCCAGCTTATGACGAGCTCAAGGCAATTGTCAGTCAGCACGAAAAGGTGACACTAGTATATAGCGCCAAAGACGTGTCGCATAATCAAGCCGTGGTGTTACAGAGTCTGTTAGCCGAAAAGTAGCTATAATATGTTTCCGGATTTTCTGACTCAACCAGTTGATGATGTGGCTCGGCAACTTTTAGGTTGTGAACTGGAGCGTATGATTAGCAATGCGACTCTTAGAGTTAGAATTGTTGAGGTCGAGGCTTATGATCAAGATGATGAAGCCAGCCATGCCTATGGTGGCCAAACCAAACGTAATGCAACTATGTTTGGTGAAGCGGGACATTTGTATGTTTATTTTACTTATGGCATGCATTATTGTTGCAATATCGTGACTGGCAAAGCTGGCGTCGGCTCGGGTGTTCTGATACGAGCAGCAGAACCTGTCAGGGGAATTGAAATTATGAGACAACGGCGAGGTATGAAAGTTGACCAAGATTTGACTAATGGCCCAGCCAAGCTCTGCCAGTCGCTGGCGATTGACCGGCGACTCAATGGTCATGATTTGCACTTATCACCACTGCAGCTACTCGCTGGACAACTGCGAGTCGACGAAAAAATCACCAGCTCAGCTCGGATCGGTATCTCCAAAGCCAAAGAACGACAACGCCGCTATTATATTGCAAATAATCGATTTGTATCAAAGTAAATTTATTATTGAAGCATAAGTAATTTATCATTTTTTAATAAGTTTTTATTGGAAAAACCTAAACCTAAATTATGGAATCTACTAAATATGACTTTTATATTTCATGCAGAGAGTTTAAAAAGACATTGCAAAGCCACTCATTTATTAGTCTACTAATAATAAGGCGTAGTTTTATCTGATAAGATTTAGACGTATAATAATCATATGAAAGTTGGTATTTTAGGCAGCGGGGAAGTTGGTAAAGCTCTAGCGAAAGGTTTTCTGAGCGAGGGTCATGAGGTAATGATGGCCACGCGTGAGGTGAACGGCCCAAAAGCACATGATCTGCAAAAAGAATTAGATGTCAAAGTCAGTACTTTTGCCAAGGTAGCTAAGTGGTGCGAATTAGCTGTATTAGCGACTCTTTGGACAGGCACAGAAGATGCAATAAAGCTGGCTCGGCCGGAAAATCTCGACGGTAAGGTGCTCATCGACGTCACTAATCCATTGGATTTTAACTCTGGTATGCCACCAAAATTAGCTCTCGGCCGAGACGACTCCGGCGGCGAACAAGTCCAACGCTGGCTAGCAAGCTCGCGTGTGATCAAAGCATTCAATACAGTTGGCAATGGGCTGATGTACAAGCCAGATTTTGAGGGTGATCAGCCGACGATGTTTTATTGCGGCAATGATGAGTCAGCCAAAGAAGTGGTGCGAACGATACTACTTAGTTTTGGATGGCAACCAGTCGATATTGGCGATCTGACAGGTGCGCGCGAGCTTGAGCCGCTTTGTATTTTGTGGATCAAGTATGGACTAGCTTATAATTCTTGGACACATGCTTATAAATTGCTTCATAAGTAATTAAAAATCAATTTTAAAATAACGATCATGATATTATAAGCATATGCGGAAAGTAAAAAATCTATGGCGCTGGTATGTACGTGGTGGTATTCCAGAATCAGCCAGTATTAGTCAACTACGCAAGCTGCAATTTATCAACATCATCGCATTATTGGGCTTTTTGGTTTGTTTACCGTTTAGTATTATTGACTTCTCGAAATATTTTTTTGTCGGCTCTATTGAATTACTCACAGGAGTGATATTTTTATGTGCTGGTCTGACTTTGCGAATATGGCGACGGCCACGCTTGGCGATAAATTTGATTATCTTGGCGACTTTTATAGTATCTATTATGCTGGCAAGTACTGGTGGTGGTGATGGTGCGGGCATTGTTTGGGTATTAGTTTTTCCACCCCTCTTATTTTTTCTTGAAGATTGGAAGGCCAGCTTTTTATGGGTTGGTTTGTTGCTAGCAACACTAGCAGGATTGTTTTTTAGCGGCCATCTCTACCACAGCTATGATAACTACATTTACCAGCACACCAGCTATGCCATTGTCGTTATTTCGATTGTGGTTTATTTTTACCAAGAGATAAATCGGCAAGCCGAGCAAATCAATGAAAAAGCCAAGCGAGAACTTTTCTATAGCAACCAGAAACTACATCAGGCGAACAGTGAATTAGTGTCGGCTAAGGCTCATGTTGAAGAACAAGTCTTTGAACGGACCCGCTCGCTTGTCAAAGAGCATGCTCGACTTGAGGCATCTGTGGGTAGCTTGCCATTGGGGTTCATTTTGACCGATGGGAGTTTATTCATTGCCAATATTAATGCTGAAGCTAAGCGGATTTTGAACGGAAAAGCGACCACTCAAAAGGATAAGAGTTATTCAAATATATTACGGGACGAGCTCAAGCTGGGCATGTCTATAAAAGACGTCATGATTGATAAAAAACGAATTGATATCAATGAACTAATCTATCAGGAGAGTATACTGCAGATTACATTAGCACCGATTATATTAAATAATGAAGAGCAGGCCATTGGTGCCATCGTACTATTAGAAGATGTTACAGAGAAAAAAATTATTGCACGAGCGCGTGATGAGTTTTTCTTAGTGGCAAGTCATGAACTTCGCACGCCCCTGACGATAGTTGAGGGAAATATCTCTCTTATTAAAGAGAACTTTTTAGCTGAAATCAAAAATATTGAGCTTCACCACATGATCGACAATGCGTATGATTCTACAAAACGTTTGATATATATCGTTAATCAACTTTTACAGATATCAGCCCTCGAATTAGGGGAGGTTAGTTTAAAGCCTCGCAGATATAATATAGCTGAATTAACCACCATTACAACTGACAAATTTAGGCCAGTCGCTAAAAATAAGGGGATTAAGCTGAGCTTTCATTCAAAGCTAGAAGATGAAGCCGAGGTAAACCTGGATGCTGAGCGCTTTGATCAGGTCCTAAGTAGCTTAATTGATAATGCTGTGCGCAATACTAACGAGGGGAGCGTCAAGGTCGTTATCGAGAAAAATGAAGCTAACGCCAAAATTTCCATTATTGACACCGGCCGCGGTATCAGTGCGGACAATCAAGTATTATTGTTTCATAAATTTCATCAGTCTGGCAGTGATATTCTAACCCGTAGTGCTGGCCAAAGTATCGGACTTGGCCTCTACCTGGCAAAACTATTAGTCGAGAAGATGCACAGCAAGGTCTATTTGCAAGAGTCTGTTTCTGGTAAAGGTTCGATCTTCGTGCTTGAAGTACCGCTTGTTCAAGCTCATAGGTAGAGCTGTCTTAAGCCCAACCTCTGACATAATAATCACTCGAAAGGCCTATTTTCCTCGATTTTATCAACACCAGGTGTGTAGATATTTTTTACTAAAGCTTAAGTAATAAAATTATATTTTAACTTCTAGTCCCTTAATATCTTGATTATTACGACCAGTAGTTTAGTATATAATCATAATAATAGAGGTAATTATGGGTTGTTTGATAATTTTGCTAATCTTGTGTTCGCCGCGATTGCTGTTGTTTTTGTACTTTCTATTCAATAATGCGCGGATGCATCTCGTATTCGGTAGCTCTCTGGTTTGGGCTTTCGTCGGTTTTCTTTTCGCACCGTGGACAACACTAATGTATTTTTGGGTTTATAATCCAGTAATCGGCCACTTAACAGGCTGGGGCTGGTTCTGGATAGTCGTTGGAATCTTATTTGATTTGAGCTCTTATGGCTCGACTAAATTTGGCCGCCGTGGTAGCAGCAACAAAGTAATAGTGGTTGAATAATTCTTAAAACATAAGTATTATAAGTGTAATAATAGTTGAGGAGGATCGGTTCGATGCGAATACGAACGATGGTTTTATTAAATAAATTTACACTCATCGTGCTGGGCTTGAGCCTCTTGGCCTGGCCACTGAGCTCGCAGGCTTCTTTCCCGGGGACGAACGGACGGATATTCTACGATGAGTATACATTGGACCAAAGCAATACCAACATCAAGTCCATGAAGTCTGACGGGACTGATGCCCAGACAATAGTTCAGGGACAGAATGGTTTATTAATAGATTCCCCGCAGCTGTCACCAGATGGTAAAAAACTACTATACCGTAAAGGCAATGACTCCCTGGTGGTAGCGAATGGGGATGGTAGTAGTCCAACGACAATATTCACTATTGGGGTGGGTGGAGATGGCGTGAGCATTGGTTCCTGGTCTCCAGATAGTTCAAAAATCGCTTTTAATCAGTCGTACAATGGCCAACCAACACAAAGTGGTATTTTTGTAGTCAATGCAGATGGTACAGGATTGATCCACGTCTTGGCCAATACAAGCTCGCTAGTTTATTCGAACGCTTCATGGTCACCGGACGGCAATCTACTAGCTGTTTCGGGGACTGAATTTATTACTCCGACGCTAGGGGGGCTGTTTACGGTTGCACCCTCGGTATCTGCTACACCGACTCAAATAATTGCCAACACGGGCTCAATCCAAAATTATCGACCCGACTGGAAGCCAGATGGTAGTAAAATTGCTTTTCTCCGTGATACAGGTACGGATGCTACGTCTGGTATTTTTACGGCCGATCCTAATGGTAGTAACGTGTCACAGGTTTTGTCAAATACAAATGCTCCCGGTGGAGCATCCAAGTTTGCTTTAGCCAGGTGGTCACCCGATGGAAATAAGATGGTATCTAAGCTTTTTGCAATATCTCCAGGTGCCATGGGATTTACGATGGATAGTAATGGCTCAAATATCGCTACTATAGGTGCAGTCGAGGACCCTTTTTGGGCCGTACCTGTAACATATATTGCCGCGCCAGGCTTGCCCAATACACCAACTGATAAAAATGCACCAGTCGATCACAAGCCACTTGTAGCTGCTGTGGCTGGCTTGGGATTGGTTGGCTTACTCAGTTTGCTCAAATATCGTCAAATTCGAAATTCGTCTGAGCGATAACAAGGACAAGCGATGGAGACGCGCTGCCCGCATTGTAAACGCCAGCTCGTTATTTCAGCTGCTGAGTCGCAAGCATCCACTAAGGCTACTGCCAAACAGGGATCACATACACACACTCACACTACCCGTCGGGTGGATGATATGCGGCCCGCTACCTCCACGACAGCGGTTATTGATTCGCGTAGCCGCGGTCAGAAAAAGCCTGCCAGGTGGCGCTTAGGCTTAATTTGGTTGGCTGTTTTCGTGCTATCAATCATAATCGCTGAGCTAGGGATTATGTGGTGGTGGGCGGATCGCCATGTCGAGCTATCACCGGCAGTAGATAAAATCGCAGCTGAGGCTCAACCCAGTTTAGCGCCGACTATTACACCCTTAGCACCAGTTGTACAGATTGCTGAGCCAGCTAAGATTCGCATTGCCAAGATCGGCCTTGATGCTAGTATTATTCCTGTTGGTGTGACCAAAGAGGGTAATATGGACGTGCCTAAAAATCTAACTCAAGTTGGCTGGTACAACAAAGGGCCAAAGCCTGGTGAGAAAGGTAAGGCAGTGCTAGATGGCCATTATGGTGCGCCGAATCAAGTTGGAGTTTTTCGTAAACTCGATGGACTCAAAGAAGGTGATATTGTTGAGGTCGATGACAAGAATGGCAAAATTTGGAAATTTGCCGTTAAACGCACCGAGGCTTATCGGCCGACCGGCGCACCACTTAATGAGATTTTTGGCGATGCTCAAAAACCAATGCTCAATCTGATAACTTGCTATGGCGACTGGTATGCTTCGGCTTATAAATATGACAAAAGACTGATTATTTTTACCGAGCTGATCGATCAATAGAGCCATGAAATGATTCGTGGAGTTCATTTGACCAACTCACGACAAGCTAGTCAGTGAAGTTTTGATAATGTGCGGATGCATCTCGTATTCGGTAGCTCTCTGGTTTGGGCTTTCGTCGGTTTTCTTTTCGCACCGTGGACAACACTAATGTATTTCTGGGTGCGCCATCAGTGCTCACGAGGTCGCCTTTTATTTTTAACTAGCTTTTACAGGGTTCGGTCGTTTCTGCTATTATTTAAAGTATGAAGAAGCAGCTCGATGAATTTAAAAAATTTATTTCGCATGGTAATGTCGTCGACCTGGCTGTCGGTGTTGTTATTGGTGCCGCATTTACTGCAGTTGTAAACTCAATGGTCAAAGATTTGATAACCCCTTTTATTGCCTCTCTTGGCGGCAAGCCCGATTTTTCTAGTCTAGCTTTTGAGATCAATGGCAGTAAATTTATGTATGGTAATTTCTTTAACGCTGTTTTGTCATTTTTAATCGTGGCGGGTGTTATATTCTTCCTGGTGGTCAAGCCTATTAATAAGTTGACCGAGCTATCAAGTCGCAATGAACAGCCCACCACAGCGCAGTGCGCTGAGTGCTTAAGCGAAATCATGCGCGAGGCCAAGCGCTGCAAGTATTGTGGCTCGCCTCATTCAGCCAAAAACAAAAAGTAAACAATTACGTTAAAAAATCTTTTTTCTCATGCTTGCTTTTGGCGGGAGGGGTGGCGTAAGCTGGATTCCAAGGAGGGTTCGGCCCTTTTTTATTTTACTTACAAAATATATTTGTCGCTAAATAAAAGGGGGTGAGTCACAAGCATAATAAATTAGGAGGCAAGAAAGTGCAGAAAGTAGTTAAACTATCCCTGATTGGTCTAGTCAGTGCTATGTTTTTAGGCGGCATCGCTTTAGCTGACACTGGGGCTATTGGCAACACAGGACCAGATTCGAGCAACAACATAACAAATAACAACAACCAAAATACAAACCAAGAAAACAATAATCACGTCGGTGTTGACAATAATTCAGACCAAACTTGCCAGTCGGGGAGTGCGAATACGAGCAGTAATACAAATGCTGGTGGCGCCCAGAGTGGTGAGGCTAACTGCGAAAACACCACCAATACTATTATAAATATTGCTAACGGTAGCGGGGCGGTAGTTCCGGCTGAGGAAATTACACCCGGTAAAGGTGCTGGTTCAGCTCCGGTTGCTGAAAATGTTTCAGCTCAAACTGCGCCAACTAGCCTACCTCGGACAGGGCTTGGTAGTAATTGGATCTTCTCAGCTGTCATCGGCAGCTTGGCCGTAGTAGCTCTGAAGGTGTCTTTAGACACAATGCAAAAAAATGCTAGCTTGAGCTACTAGCAAGTTAGCCAAAAGTAAGTACTAAAAAAGCCTCATCTTACCGTTGAAGAGAGGCTTTTTAGTGCGTCTAAAATACTAGTTAAAGTCGCGTTTTGGGCGCTCGGTCATTGGTCGAGCTTCATTCACAACCAGTGTTCGTCCGCCAAATTCTTTTCCATTCATGCCTTCGATGGCAGCCTTAGCTTCATCCTCGCTTGACATCTCGACAAAGCCGAAGCCTTTTGATCGACCTGTCTCACGGTCATGGATGATAGCAACCGATTCAACACTGCCGAATTGTTCAAAAGCTTCTTTAAGCTCTTGATCGGTAGCACGGTAAGGTAGACTGCCTACATATAATTTAGTAGCCATTACTAACTCCTATTACTTGACTCGTAGAACGACCTTCTCATCTTTTCTCGTATCACCTAAACATTTTAAAAAGCGGTCGCCCGCTAAGCAAACTAAATGGCTACTTCTTTAAGATAAGATCTACAGTACCAAAGTATACGCTTATTTTTCGCTTTTTGCAAGCTAAATCAGGTCATTGTGGACTGGCATAGATGAAATTGTAGCCATTATCGGCCCGTCTATCCCAATTATATTGCGGCGAGAAGAGGCAAAGCAGGTTATGATAACAATTGTAACCAGATCGTTGAGCCTCATAGCTGATCGCATCAATGTGCTCGACATTATTAGAAGTTCTGACTAATTTATACTCCGCAGGCACACCGCTAACTATACGTAGGCAAAAGTCACGCTTAGAAGGTAAGTTGAAGCTAAAACGACCATTTTCGTCAGTTTTGACGCTAAGAGACTCGGCGCAGGTCTGCAGGACGACATCTTTGATTGGCTTTTCATCTTCTGTTATTGCGCGTCCAGATATTGTAGTGTTGTATGAGCCAGGTGGTGGACCTTTGGGTTCGACAGCTTCTTGGGCTGGTGGAGTAGCCCCTTGAATCCAGCAAAAATATGAGGCATTCCAGGGCTGCGTACCCCGTTTCTTAAAAGTATTATTGAAGGCTTGATCTTGAACAGCTGGTGGGGCGTCACTGGCTTTGGGGTAAATGGCTGAAACGCTCGGATCGACGTTGGACCGCCAAGTACCGATATCGAATTGGTAGGCGCCATAATGCCCACTACTATTAGCTGCCAGATAGTTTGGTTGACTGTTTGGTCCACTGCCACTTTCGCAGCCAGCCACGCGGGGTCGCCAGTAATTGGCATTGGTGCGAAATACTGGTATACCACCTGCAAAAGAGTTGTATATTAATATCGTACCAACGAGCGCAAAAAGTACTAATTGAATTATTAGAATTGGTCTGTAAAAGGGTTTGTTACGCTTAATTTTGGGTGAAAACGAGGTCTTTTTTTTAGGTTTTTTTTGGATTATTGAGGACATAGCGTTGTTTCTACACTAAAATGCTTAAGTCTATTTGTCAATCTGGCTGCCAGTGTGTAGCAATTGTTGTACAATGAAGACTATGGCTTATCACTCACATGATTTTCGTCAGGCAGCTCTTGATCTGCACCAGAAGCTACAAGGAAAAATCAAGATTAGTGCATCGCTACTCTTGCGTAGTGAGGCTGATCTCAATCTGCTTTATACTCCAGGAGTTGGCGCCGTTTCGAGTTTACTGGCTGGTAAGCCGGAGCTGATTGGCCAGTATACGATTAAGAACAAGTTGGTGGCAGTTGTTTCGGATGGTTCGGCTGTTCTGGGGCTTGGCAATGTAGGGCCGGCCGCTGCTTTACCGGTGATGGAAGGCAAGGCAATGCTCTTTGCTCAGTTGGCTGGCCTCAATGCCTTTCCCGTCGTACTTGATACTCAAAACATCGAAGAGATAGTTGCCACGATTCGTCATATTGCGCCAGTTTTTGGGGGTATTAATCTGGAGGATATAGCAGCTCCAAAATGTTTTGAAATCGAACGTCGTCTTGAATCAATACTTGATATTCCAGTCATTCACGACGATCAGCATGCCACCGCCATAGCTGTTTTGGCTGGTCTAATCAATGCTTTTAAAGTAACAGGGAGACAGCCAGCCAGTGCGAAGGTAGTCGTGGTCGGAGCAGGTGCGGCTGGAAATGGCACGGCTAAGCTGCTGAGCGCATATGGTATTAAAAATTTACTAGTTGTTGATAGTAAGGGTATATTGACCAGTAGTCGAAGCGATCTCGATCGAGACAAGGCCGAACTTGCAAAAACTACTAATCCGAGGAGGGTGGCTGGAGATTTATCGGTGGCGATGAAGCAGGCTGATGTGGTTGTTGGCTTGTCTCAGGGCGGCTTGATAACCAGGCAGCAGATATCGAGTATGCAGCAAAACCCGATAATATTCGCATTAGCCAATCCAACACCAGAGATCATGCCGGAAGAAGCGCTTGCCGCTGGTGCTGCTGTAGTCGCGACCGGCCGGTCTGACTTTAATAATCAGATTAATAATGTCTTAATTTTTCCAGGTATGTTCAAGGGCGCAATGGCACAAAATGTCAATAGTATTACCGTCAAAATGAAGCTCGCAGCAGCCCAAAATATAGCGGCAATCATTAAGAGGCCGACGCCTGAAAAAATCATACCTTCAGTCTTTGATCCTGGTGTAGTTGAGGCGGTCGCTTCGGCAATTCACTCATAAGATCAGCATGCTATAATGCCTATTAAATATAGGAGCCTATGAATTACATTATTTCATTAATATTAATTCTACTCTCAGCATTATTTTCAGGAATGAACTTGGGCTTGATGAGCTTAGACCCCTATGAACTCAAACGTAAAATTGCCTTGGGTGATAACCGTGCCAAAAAAATCTATTCTGTCCGTCGGCGAGGAAATTTATTGCTAGTTACGTTGCTATTGGGTAATGTAGCGGTGATTTCCGCTCTGTCAATTTTTTTAGAGTCAATTGTGTCAGGGGTTATTGCTGGTCTGACAACAACATTATTGATAACTGTTTTTGGCGAGATCATTCCTCAGGCTTTGTTTTCACGCTATGCCATGGCACTTGGCGTGCGCTTGGTCTGGTTGGTACGATTTTTTATTTTTATATTATTTCCAGTCTGTGCACCTTTGGCTTGGGTACTTGATAGGCTGCTCGGTGATGAATTGCCAACAATCTACACCAAGCGAGAATTAGCTAAGATTATTGAAGAGCATAAGCATTCTAGCCAGAGCGAGTTAGATACTGATGAAGAGCGAATTATTCGTGGTGCTTTGACTTTTGCTGAAAAGTCAGCCATGGACGTTATGACGCCAAGATCTGTCATGGTGAGCTTGGACGTTGATGAAATAGTTGATACTACTACAATCCGTCGACTCGAATCAAGTGGTCATTCACGCTTTCCGGTAATTGATCGTCAGACGGGTGAAGCTAAGGGTATTATTTATTTGCGTGAGCTGCTCGGTAAGAATAAGCAAAATCGACGCGCTATCGAAGTGTGTGATAAGAAAGTTTACTATATCAATAGTATCGATAATTTAGATGACGCTCTGGACGCTTTTATTAAGACAAAGCATCATTTGTTTATAGTTGTCAACGAATTTGCTGAAATACAAGGTGTCTTGACCTTAGAAGATGTTTTAGAGAAAATCATCAAAAAAGATATTATTGATGAATTTGATCGTTATGATGACTTGCGGGCAGTTGCTAAAAAGCAAGCCAATAAGACTCGAATTGGCATGCATGCATCTAGCGTTAAAAGAAAATTATCATAAATCAATGCTGATTGTTATTATTTTGACAATTTTATCGACCTTTACAGGTGGCTTGTTTGCCTTAAGATATCAGGACAAGATGCACCGTATCTTAGGTTTTTCAGCAGGTGTTATTTTGGGTGTGGTGGCCTTTGATATCTTGCCAGAAGTTTTTGAATTATCACAACAACATGGTGTAGAAGTGATATTGCCAATGATTGCGCTAGTGGCTGGCTTTTTGACCTTTCACGCGGTCGAAAAAATTGTCATTATTCATGGAGCTCATGAAGATAAGTACGACAAGCATTATCACCCCAGACTAGGAGTGATTTCGGCGCTAGCCCTAGCTGGGCATAGCTTGGCCGATGGTTTGGCTATTGGTATGGCTTTTAGGCTTAATACAGTAGTTGGTTATGCTATCGCATTGGCAGTGATTGCACATGATTTTGCCGATGGTCTCAATACAGTCAGCTTGATGCTAGCTCATAAAAATGACAAAAAAACCACCCTTAGGTATTTATTAATTAATGCAATTACTCCAGCTGTTGGCATTGTGATAGCACTAATCTTGCCAATACCGCTGGTCGGTCTAATTTTATTCTTGGGATTCTTTGCTGGCTTTTTGCTCTATATCTGTGCTAGCGACATTCTTCCTGAGGCACACAGCAGGCATCCTTCTGTTTTGACGTTATTGCTAACGATCTTTGGTTCGGTGTTCATTTTTATAGTGACGCGGACCCTTTCTTTTTAGTGTTATGTGAAAAAATAGCCTTGTAAAATATAAGTACTCATATTACTATTCAATTAAGCATAAGCACTAATTTTAATTTTTATTGAAAGGAATATTAATATGCCTACAAACTCTAAAAGTAAAGGTTCATCTTCTAAGAATAAAGGCTCATCAGCGAGTCAAAACGATGTCATCTTTGGCATCTTAGCTTACATTGGGATTCTCTTTATCGTACCGTTAATTGCCGCTAAGGATTCTAAATTCGCTATGTACCATGCTAATCAGGGGCTGGTGTTGTTTTTAGCTGAGCTAGTGGCTGGGTTTGCCGCTGGCATATTGAGTATTGCCCTGATCGGCTTCCTCTTAATGCCAATTGTCTGGGTGGTAGGAGTGGTGCTGATGATAATCGGCATCATGAATGCTGCTAATAAGCAAATGAAGCCGCTACCTATTATCGGTGGCATTACTTTGATTAAATAACACAAGCTTTGTAGCATTAACCGGCTGATGATAAGTTGTTAAAAAAATCTGAAATTATAAAAATATTTTCGATTAGCTGGCTTCAGGTGATTGTATTTTTCATTATTAGTCTAGTAGTTTTTGTGTTTTTTAGTTACAACACCATTATTGATCAGATTTTTAATCAGTCGGTATTGAGTAATCAGACCGCCAAAAACGCTGTTATAGAGCAAATCAAGAGCTTGGGAGATAATAAGTTTGTCAATATTCTGACAATTGTGTTGTTTTGGAGTGCGATTGGCCTTGTGGTCTATACTATTATTTGGATTGCAATGATTATACTGACTGAAGCCAGGAATGAAGTGGTTGTTGAAACTGATTATGTCAATCGCGGAAAATTAAAAGATCGGATTCAAGGCCCAGTCCTGCAAATCGTTATTTTTATAGGCCTACTTTTATTTATGGCCCTAAGTATAGCTGTGCTATACCCGCAATTTTGGATCAGTAGCTTCAACCAGTTTATATTAACCTTGCCTAGTGGAGTTTTGCCTGGCTTAGGCCCGCTTGCGGTCGCATTGATCGGATCGATGATAAATCTTTATCTGGCTCGCGTCTTAGTTTCAACAATTTTTGCATTAGAATAAAAATAAGCCTTTCGGGTTGTCTCGCAAACAAAGACTAATTTTTATTGCTGCACGCTCAATCCACTCGAGGAGTTAGTACTTACGAATGAGGCCAATCACCACTCCTTGAATCTTGAGGGGGGTGTCTGCTTCAACGTAAATTGGGTCCATTGATGAGTTAGCAGGTTGAAGACGGATGCGACGGGCTTCTTTGTAGTATCTTTTTAGAGTGGCCTCCGAATTGTTCACTAGTGCGACCACAACATCTCCATTGCTCGGTATGTCTTTTTCTTGAATTACAACAAAATCACCATCATTGATACCATCTTCGATCATACTCTGACCCTTAACTTGCAAGACATATGAATGCTTACGTCCAATCATGAAAGGCGGAACCTCTAAGGTCTCATTGTTGTTGCTGACAGTTTCAATTGGCTTACCGGCGGCAATCAATCCGAGCACTGGTAATTCAACACCCTGGCCATTAATAGCGGCCTCAATCTCTTCAATTGGCATCAGAGAGCGAGCGGAGTTGTTGCCTTTTTGAAGTAATCCTTTACCGACCAAAGAATCTATATGCTGTGCCACGGTGGCAACGGAGTTTAGCTTGAGACCGTTGGCGATTTCGCGATAGCTGGGCGAATAGCCATGTTGCTCGATGAAGCTGGTGATGTAGTCTAGCGTACGACGCTGTTTTTTAGTTAGCGCGGGCCTGGTAGATTCGGACATTTCTTTCCCTCCAAAAATTAATTAATACTATAATAACGAACAGTGACCGAACTTGTCAACATCTTTTTAATATAAAACCCGGAACAAATATAGTCCCGGGTATAATTTGTTTCTGTTATTTATCTTCAGGTACGTTGAGAGTATTGTAATCTGCTTCGGAGATGAAACGAGTTAGGTTGGTGCCATCTACCTGCGCTCGTGCAGCGTAGCGGGTTTGCGATCCTCCTGTCTTGGTGGTACGAACAAATTTCTTTTTGGTTATATCTTTTTGGTCTACATCGACTTTTGATCGACTTTTTACGTTATAGAACTGCATAGTTTTGTCTCCATATGCTAAAGCTTAATATTACACCCGTTAGCTTGCCATAGCATATTTATAATTACAAACATGAGTACTTAGAAAAATAATAGTAATAAATTGTAGGATTGCACAAAAATATGATTATGATGCAGTGGCTAGCTCTAAAATTCAATTATTAACATAAGAATATTCACAAGTCTCGCTAAATAATGCTAAACTAAAGTTTAAATGGCTTTAAAATTATATAAAATTAAAAATACACTCAAAAAGCTGGGTCCAGGCCTTATTACAGGGGCAGCTGATGATGATCCATCGGGTATAGCAACTTATACGCAGGCGGGTGCTGGCTTTGGCTTCAGCTTGATTTGGACAACCTTATATATGCTACCTATGATGACAGCAATTCAAGAGATGTCTGGTCGAATCGGTCTGGTCACAGGTAAGGGTTTAGCACAGAATATCCGAGAAAACTATAATCGTTGGCTATTATATTTCGCGGTCTTTTTTTTGGTATTCGCCAATGTTATCAATATCGGAGCTGATATCGGCGCTATGGCAGCTTCGGCTAAGTTGATTGTCGATATACCATATGTTTGGTTGACTCTATTTTTTACAATTGGAATCGTCTTGCTTGAAATTCTAATGCCTTATAATAATTATAGTAAGATTTTAAAGTGGCTTTGCTTGTCGCTATTTGCCTATGTCATCACAGCCTTTGTGGTGACTCAGCCTTGGCTCGAAATTTTACGTAATTTGCTAATTCCGCATTTTGAAATTACAGCTGCTTTTTTCATGATGATAGTGGCAATACTAGGCACGACAATCTCACCTTATTTATTTTTTTGGGAGCCAAGTCAAGTGGTCGAGGAGGAGATTGAGCATCGCTGGAAGAAGATAAACGGCGAGGTGCAAGTAACCAACCATAGGATTAGAGGTTTTCGCAAAGATAATTTTATTGGCATGCTTTTCTCGACCACTATTGCATTTTTTATCATGATTACAGCAGCCTCGACACTGCATGCTAAAGGTATTACCGATGTACCGGATGCAGCTAGTGCCGCTGCAGCGTTAGAGCCTTTGGTGCATAGCTTTCCTTATGCCGGCATGATAGCCAAGACTATTTTTGCTCTCGGAATTATTGGTACAGGTCTCTTGGCGATTCCAGTTTTGGCGGGATCGAGTGCTTATGCTGTTAGTGAGGCGCTGGGTATCGAGGAGGGTTTGCACAGAAAAGTCATGAGGGCCAAGGGGTTTTACGGTGTTATCGCTGGAGCAACTGTATTGGGACTTTTTATCAATTTTGTAGGAATTGATCCAATTAAAGCACTGATATATGCTGCAATCGTCAATGGTATCATGGCTGTTCCGCTGATTTTTATGATTATCAAGCTTTGTAACAATAAGCGTATCATGGGACGACACACCAACGGTGTACTTTCGAACACGATTGGCGGCATCACATTCATTGTCATGCTACTTGCTGTGGCTGGCATGCTTCTCATTCATTAAAGATATCAAGGCTGTGGTATTGTTATTGCCAAACTTGACTATGAAGAGTTTAATGAATCTTAGGTAAGGGGAGAAGAACCATGAAAAGGCGAAATTATTTAGGTCGTATGGTATTTGTGGTGCTGGCGTTTTTGGTGTTGGCAGCAGCAGGCACGACCATTGCGGCCAGTCAGAGCAATACAGAATCGGTCTTAAGCGCTGGCGAAACTTTTAGTGGTACTTACAACCGTGCCGCTGCGGTAGTTAGGATTGGCGGCACTGTTAATGGCAATGTTTTCGTGGTTGGTAACGATATATCGGTTGATGGTGATGTTAATGGCGACGTCTATGCTGCTGGCCAAAATATTAGTATCAAAGGCAAGGTTAGCGGTACCGTTCATGCAGCTGGCGCAAACGTTAATATATCGGGACAGGTTGGAAATATGCTCTTGGCCGCTGGTAGTACGATCAATGTGTCAAAGGATGCTAAAATAGGGCGAGGACTAATGTCGGCCGGCTCGGTGGTTGATATAAGAGGCCCAATTGGCGGGGCAATGTACACAGCTGCATCCGATATCAACATCGATAGTGTCATAAGCGGTGACACCAGCTTGACTGCTAGCCGAATTACTCTTGGTAAAGATGCACGCATTGAGGGTAATCTAAAATACAATGATTCTGCTCAAGCTACAATTGCAAATGATGGTGGCGTTACCGGCTCGATTACTAAGTACCATGTAAGTGAGTCTAAGCAAAAAGCTTTTGCCGAGTTGTCGACTAAGGTCATGTTTGGCATTGTTTCCTCATTCATAATCGGCTTAGTCATGATATTAATAGCGCCGGGTACGGCTGTGGCTACAGCTGAATATATTCATGCACATAGTCTCAAATCTATTCTGGTCGGCCTGGCGGTATTAATTACGACACCAATCCTAGCTGTATTATTGCTAGTGACAGTCTTTGGCATAACGCTAGCGGTAGTATTGGGTATGCTATACGTGGCTACTCTCATGCTCAGTAACGTTTTTGTTGCTCTGTGGTTAGGCAGAAGGATTAGCAGTACTGTCAAGCGCAAAGTTGGGCCCAATATATGGGCTTTATTGATCGGTTTAGTTGTCTTGCAGATTGTTACGGTTTTGCCGGTAATCGGCGGACTATTCGGCTTTGTGGCACTGGTAGCTGGACTAGGGGCAATCACAGCTCGAAGCTATGACAGGCTTAAGGTTGTTCGCACCAGACAGATTGCGGCTAGCTAAGTTCCTATTTTTGGCTATTCTTAATAGCTTGGACAACCTTACCGTCATCCTTGAGGTTTTCCCAGAAGATAATTTGCTGGCGATCGATAAACATCGTGTCTTCTGGGCCATGCAGTTCGCCACCGAGCTTGGCTAGAGATAGCTGCTGATTCTGTTGACCTTCGGCGGTTTTACTATCAGCTTTCGGCTGGACAGACTGTTGGACTTGAAGGTAATAAATGTTGCTGAGCTTGATATAATTTTCGGTGACTTGCTCAATCTTACCGAAATAAACCTGGCCATTAGTTAGGAAGACGGCTTGGAATTTACCACTTTTAACCTCTGAAGTGATGGACTTAGCGTTATAAAGCTTGTATCCGACGAGGCCAACAGCGCCTATGATAAAAATAATCAAAACAATTACCACTAGCCAGAGGGCAGTTTTATTTATCTTACGGTTTGGTTTACACGGTTGCTCAGGTGCGGTGTTGTTACTTGATCTTGAGTGATTGGGCCTATGATTTACTCTCATATCATCCATAATTTTCATTCTCCTTAGGGCGTCAAATATTATTTTAAAGCCTTCTGACCTTAAGTGCAATCACCACACCGTAGATTTAAAGGTGTACAAAGCTATTGACAAGATAGGAACAGTTACGTAATCTGTAAACATAAGTAATATTAAGGATAAATAAGGAAAGAAACTTATGGCATTTTCACACGTCAACTCAAAAGGTCAGACATACTATCTGCACAGTCGCGAGGTAACCCTCAAGGGCGGCCGTCAGCAACGAATTTACTTTTTTGCCCGCGAGCAAAAAGAAGGTGTAATCGACGAACTCCCAGAGGGCTTCGTTGTGATTGAAAACCCTCGAACTGGCTTACCAATTCTTAAGAAGGGTTAAATTACAGGTTTGACAGTAAAAAATGAAGCTCGCTATAATGAAGTGAGTAATTAGTTAAAAAGGAAAATATATATGGACGAGACAACACCAACAGTAGATCCAACTCAGCAACCAGCTGCACCGGCCGATCCAACTCCAACAGCTCCACTAGCCGAGCCAGTTGCACCAGAGGCACCAGCAGTAGAAGGAGTCCCAGAAACTCCAGCGGCACCAGCCGAAGGTGGCGAAGCTCCTGTAGCCTAGATTGCCAAAAGGGCAATAATCAAAAAACCCCGGGAATTACCCGGGTTTTTTGATTTCGGACAGAATTGTGTCTATTGCCCTAAAGCCTGCTTCTGGTTTTGTAGTAAACTATAGATTAAGCTAAGGTCTAGATTCTAAGCTATTAGTTGTATTGTAAAAAAGATTTAAAATTGAGACCCGCAAGCTTGAAGTGGTTGTCTCGCTCACGGCGAGCTCTACAAAATCACTGCTCTAACTTTGTTCTATTCAATGGAGTAGGATATTATTAGTCATGAGACATGCATGCATGACGCGGGCCCGTAGCTTAAGTGGTTGTCTCGCTCACGGCGAGCTCTACAAAATCACTGCTCTAACTTTGTTCTATTCAATGGAGTAGGATATTATTAGTCATGAGACATGCATGCATGACGCGGGCCCGTAGCTCAGTGGTTAGAGCAGCCGGCTCATAACCGGTTGGTCGCTGGTTCGAACCCAGCCGGGCCCACCACAAAAACCGTAACTCACGAGTAGTTGCGGTTTTTGTATTTTATAAACTTACTAGAGCTTACCAAGCAAGTAGTATAGCGGGATGATAATCATATAGAGCGAATCACCTATAGCCACGACAAAGTGGAGCTGTGATGAGTGAGCTTGAAAATATCATCGAATCAGCCCCGCTGCGGCCAAATTGGCTTGAGCGAAGATGGCCTAAGGCAAATACATCTGCTCACAGGAGAAATGCTCGAATAGTAGTCACATCCCACACAGACGGCAAAACCACTGATTGGCGAAAGTCATTACAGCTCGGGGAAACCCCGGACTACTTTAATAAAAATATGTTAGAAACTAAATTATTTGTTATACTAAAAAAGTATGTTAATCCAAGTTAAAGAACTTAAGAAATCTTACGGTGACTTTACAGCCGTCAAAGACATTAGCTTCGAAGTAAAAAAGGGCGAAGTTTTTGGTATTCTCGGCCCCAATGGTGCTGGCAAGACGACTACCTTAGAGATGATGGAAGGACTCAAAGAGATCGATGGCGGAAAAGTGATTGTCAATCAAGTCGATGTCAAAAAAGATCCTTATGCAGTTAAAGAGATGATCGGTGTACAGCTCCAATCGAGTGCTTTTTTTGATAAGCTTAACTTGATTGAAATTCTGAAACTATTTGGTGATTTATATGGTCAGAAAAAAGATCCATACGAACTCTTAGAAGAAGTCGATTTGACCGAAAAAGCTAAAGCTTACGTTAAGAGTCTCTCCGGTGGTCAGCGTCAGCGTTTTAGTATCGCCGCTAGTCTGGTCAATGATCCAGTGGCGATTTTCTTAGACGAGCCGACCACCGGCCTCGATCCGCAGGCACGGCGCAACTTATGGGAGCTGGTACAGGACATTCAAAAAAAAGGCAAAACCATCATTCTTACCACGCACTACATGGACGAAGCAGAAGTATTATGCGATCGAATTGCCATTATGGACGGGGGAGAAATAATTGCATTAGGAACGCCAAATAAGTTAATTGATAGGTTGCTGGCAAAAGGTTTTAAACCGCACACTGAGGTCAAAAAGGCCACCCTAGAAGATGTCTTTATAGACTTAACTGGTAAGGAACTTCGAGACTAATGAATACAATCACTACCTTTAGCGCGTTACAGCATCAAAACTACCAGGCCTCACTCAACATAGCTAAGGCAAGGCCTCGCTTTGGGCTTCAGTTTTTCCTTGAATCGCAACCAAATATGCCGGTCATCAGACAGCTTGCCTATATGGTACATTTCGGCGTCTCAGTCTGCGTTGCTCGCGCATCGTACCTTCGAGTACGTCTTACTGCGCTGCTCGGCTGCTTCGTAAACTGGACGAATATATACAAGCCTTTTGATTTAGTTTTATTAAATGATGCTGAGGGGAGATTATGATGAGACGCCAGTGGACGGCTTTTAAGAGCCTGACGATAGCTAGCATTAAGATGATCTTTCGCAATTACACCGGTTTATTTTTTACTTTATTTTTCCCAATCATCCTAATAGTTGTACTCGGTTTTCTCTTTAAAAACACTAACTATACAACAAAGTTGGCGGTAACTAACTATTCTCAGACCGAACTCTCGAAGCAATTAGTTGAGGATATGAGCAAAATTGACGCTTTTGAAATTCAACAGACCAGTCAATCATCAGCCCGCGAATTACTTGATAAAGGCAAGGTTGATTTACAAGTCGTTATTCCAAAAGAATTTGGCGAAATTGATCCTCAAGCCGGCAGATTAAAAGCTATCAAGGTGCAGTCATATTTCAATCAAGGCCGACCTCAGCAAGGTCAAACCACCAATCTGATACTTGGACAGATTTTGGCCGGACTAAATAATGGCGTGACCAAAACGCCAGTTGTGATCGGGCTAGAATCTGCTGGTGTACAAACTAATAATCTTGGTACGATTGACTTTTTCTTGCCGGGTATTATCGCCATGAGTATTATGCAGCTGGGTATTTTTTCGGTTGCTTTTGGATTTATCGCTTACAAAACGACTGGTGCGTTGCGCCGTCTGCAAGCTACACCAACCCATCCGATTAATTTTATACTCGGACAATCAGTTGCTCGATTGATAATGACGGTCGTCCAAATTGCACTATTGCTCGGACTGGGGATGTGGCTATTTCATGCCAAGTTGATTGGCTCATTGTGGTCGTTTATGGTGCTAGGTACAGTTGGAGCATTGACCTTTTTGGCCTTTGGCTTTACCGTCGCTGGTTGGGCCAAAGATGAGAATCAGGCTGCTCCGGTGGCTCAACTCATCCAGCTGCCAATGTTATTTCTATCCGGCGTATTTTTTCCGCGCGAAGGTATGCCGGCGATCTTGCAAAGAATTACTGACTATCTGCCTCTGACCTATTTAGTTGATGGCTTGCGTCGGATTGCCAACGAGGGCGCCACGCTCTGGCAAGTGCGCGTTGACATCATCGGCCTTGTCATCTGGGGAATTGTCATGATGGTGGTGGCCGCCAGAGTCTTTAAGTGGGAATAGAGCTCTCTAGTCTACGGTTTACGATAGCTTATACCGGCTTCATGATACAATACGCTTATGCGCAAAATATTTGATTTTACTAAAGTAATTTTTTGGATTGGACTCTTGCTCGTAATTTATATATTTGCGATTTTGGCCGGCGAAAGTGGCAAAAGCTATCATATGCGACAAAAAGAAGATGAGCTGCAGGCCAAAATTAGTCAGCTCCAGGCTGATATAGAAGAGCTTGGCTATAAAATTTCCTACTATAAGACGGATGAATACAAGGAAAAATTAGCTCGAGATAAGCTAAATATGCAGGATCCGGGTGAGTCGGTGATAATAATCCGTGGTAAAAGCGCGAGCAGTCTCAGTCAAGCTAATTCTATCGTCCAAAAAGAAAAATTTGAGGCTAAATCGAATCTCGAAAGCTGGCTAGATTTCCTCAGTGGATCTTGACGCACCACCTATTATGAGGTAATATAGGTAAAGTTTTGACGCGGGGTGGAGCAGTCCGGTAGCTCGTCGGGCTCATAACCCGAAGGTCGCAGGTTCAAATCCTGCCCCCGCTACCAGAACTTTGGGTCAGACCGTCAGGTCTGACGTAGAGTTCTGGTAATAAAGTGAGTATGAACCTGCGACGCAGAGGCAACAGTTGAGGTGCTAGAGAGCAAAGTCAAAGTGATCCGCTTTTGCTTGCAAATTATTTGATTGATACTAAAATTACACCTAAGAGCTCGATCAAATATCAGACGAGGAGGGGTGATGGTGTATCGCAGTCAGATACCCGCTGGACGATTATTGTACCTAAAGAGTCAAAAGCGTATGTATCAGCAAGAAGCCAGGCTGGTACTTAATCAAATAAAAAGACTCGTTCGGGGTTACGATGGGCCAGAGAGAATTGATTTGCGAATTGATTCTCCTCTCGAAGTGGTTGTTCGAATGATTCGGAGAGCTCGATCGCATTACAACTTGCAGGCACAACTATTGGGAAGTAGCAGTCATGACGAGCTCTGTGCACGACTGTCTGCGTCGGCAATTGGCCTAGATGTGACGCCTGATTTGACGTGTGATGAGGTGATGATCCGGATCGAACGACTAGCCCGAGCACTCGATGATTGCAAAGGAGGCGTCATTCCGCCGGCACCATGGGCACAGGTTGCAATAATAGCAGCCTTGCGGGCTATTTCCAGTGCTGTTGCTTGATTGAGGCAGCAACAGTGCTGGAGGTAGCTTTTTGCTATTAAATACACAAATGATTAGAATAAATTATGTGATTTTAGAAGTATCAGGTTGGTTATTTTAGAGTCAGAATCATGAAAACGATAAATTGACTTTTCACGCGAGCAAACCGAAACAATTATGACACGAACTTAATATGATGCTATAAAACTAGTGGGCGTTAGACTGTTGTTTGTGAGCGTAGAGGAAGACGGCTTGTGAAAGCTGAAGTACGGAGGCTATCTAGGTGTCCAATATAAATTGCCTAAGTCACCAAATCTAGCTCGCAGTGCAAAATTATTTTTCTTGACCAAATAAGTTTAAAATAAATTTGTGAATCGAAGTAGATTTGAAGAGGAGGGGTTTGGCGAAAACTGAAGTTCAGTTATGATAATAATTGAACGTAAGTTAAAGCCATTCTCGACGAGGCTGCGTAGCTGAAGTTGGTTGTCTCGCGTCAGCGAGCTTGTACAATAGCCGCGCTCGGTCAGTCACAAGAGTGGTATTGAGATAGAATAAAAAGTACGTTAGCAATAAAATTTAGACCAAATCAAAAGTACTCTTTTGATTTGAAAAGGAGAGGTTTGGCGAAACCTGGAGCCAAAAGTTGATAGACTTTAGACGCAGAATGAAGCCATTCTCGACGAGGCTGCGTAGCTCAGTTGGTTAGAGCGCGGGACTCATAAGCCCGAGGTCGAAGGTTCGATCCCTTCCGCAGCCACCATCAAATACCCGCAATTCCCAAAGCTATCTTTGTTATATTTGCCCAATTTAAGCTAAAATAAAGGATATGCTAACCAATCTTCAAGACCACCTACAAAAGAGCAATTTATTGCCACCTAAGTCTAATTTGGTCGTGGCTGTATCTGGTGGAGTAGACTCGGTTGCCTTACTTGATTTGCTGAACCAGCTGCAACCAATTTGGGGTTGGCGACTGGCAGTCGCTCACTTGGATCACAAAACGCGACCTGACTCTTCTGAAGCAGCCGAGCTCACTAGTCAGCTAGCTGATAAGTATAATCTACCATTTTACTTAGGTCAGCTCGATGGCAGTCAGACCAGTGAAGCGGCACTACGTAAAAAGCGTTATGAGTATTTAGAGTCAGTCGCTGGTGGCGTAAAGGCTGATTATATTGTGACGGCACACCATCTAGATGATCGGCTCGAAACCTCGATCTTCAACACGATTCGAGGGGCTGACCGTCACGGCATGACTGCCTTAAGACCGCTTCGAGGTCGAGTCGCTCGACCGTTATTACCCTTTTCTAAAGGTCAAATCTCGACTTATGCCTTGATCAAAGAATTGCCATATCAAGAAGATAGTTCTAATACAGATGTGAGCTACAGCCGTAACTTTGTCAGGCATGTTGTTTTACCGCATGCGACCGAGTTGATGCCAGACTTTCGAGGCGAATATACCTCCCGGCTGGATAGACTGGAAGCTTTAAACACGAAAATCCAGCTAGGACTTGAGCAAGTTTTTGATATTATAAAAGTTCGAGATGAGGCTGGTCGGATTGAGATTAATCGATTGGCCTACCTTAAATTACCACCCATGATCCAGCTAAATATATTGGCATTTATGAGCCGAAAGCTAAATAGTGGAGTCGGGCTGACTAAGAAAAATCTTGATGAATCGTTGAAGTTTCTTTTTGCTGCCGACACGGGGGTCAAATCACGACCGTTGCCTGGCTTGCAACTGGAGCGCCGCTATGATACCTTTATAATCACTCTGGCCGGTTTTAGCAACAAAGCAAGATCATCGCGACCTAGTACGATTTTGTCACCAGGTGGGGCGGTGACAGTCTCTGATCTAGTTTTGTTTTCTCGCGATGATTTTTTACCGACAGAAAATGAGTATGTATTTATCAAGCCGGCAGCGGTCTATGTCAGGTCGTGGCAGCCTGGCGATCGAGTTAATCCAGTTGGCATGAGTGGCTCAAAGAAACTACAAGATGTCTTTGTCGACAAAAAAGTCCCCCGCAGTCTGCGACCTCAGTGGCCAGTGGTCGTGACTAAGAATAATGAAATTATCTGGGTGCCAGGGCTGGTACGCGATCGTAAGTTCGTCGAACAAACCCGAACCGGTAATTATCAGTTAATTTGTGAGGTAGCATGAAAAAGATCCCAAAAAATTTTTGGTATTTACTTATCGGACTTTTGGTATTGGCTGTAGTACTGACTATCACTTCTACTGCTAATACAAAACCGGCCAATGTATCCTTGAGCAAGGTGATTGCGCAGTCCAAAGCAGGCGAAATTGAATCAATTGAAATTGAAGGCGATAAGCTGACTATTACCCTGAAGGATGGCAATAAAGAGCAAGCCTATAAGGAGCAAGGGGCAAGTCTAACTGACTACGGTATCGATTACAATAAGGTTAGAGTAGAGCCTAAAAACCCAGATAATGGCAACGGTCGATGGTTTGATATAGTTTTAGCCTTTTTACCGATAGCGATCATCATAGGCTTCTTTTACTTCATGATGCGTCAAGCTCAGGGTTCAAATAACCAAGCTATGAGCTTTGGTAAGAGCCGAGCTCGTGTCTTTGGCCTGGAGAAAGGTAAGGTCAAGTTTAGTAACGTTGCTGGTGTAGCTGAGGCCAAACAGGAGCTGCAAGAAATCGTCGAGTTCTTAAAATATCCGGCTAAGTTTGAGGCTCTGGGGGCGAAGATTCCAAAAGGTGTTTTGCTTTTTGGTAGTCCAGGAACTGGTAAAACACTGTTGGCACGAGCAGTTGCCGGCGAGGCTGATGTGCCATTCTTTAGTATTTCCGGCTCGGAATTTGTTGAAATGTTTGTTGGTGTCGGTGCCAGCCGTGTAAGGGACTTATTTAGTAAGGCCAAGAAAAATGCACCTTGTATCATTTTTATTGATGAGATTGATGCGGTTGGTCGACAACGTGGCACCGGACTTGGTGGTGGACATGACGAGCGTGAGCAGACCCTGAACCAAATCTTAGTTGAGATGGATGGTTTTGAGCAAGGCACTAATGTGATAGTGATGGCCAGTACCAATCGCCCGGATGTGTTAGATCCAGCACTTCTTAGACCAGGTCGATTTGACCGTCGCGTTACTTTGGACCTGCCTGATATCAAAGCTCGCCAGGAGATTTTAGAAGTCCATACGGCCAATAAGCCAATGGCAGATAAGATTGATTTGAATCAAATAGCTCGTAAAACACCGGGTGTATCTGGAGCAGACCTAGAAAACATCGCTAACGAGGCTGCCATTTTAGCGGCTCGTGAGAATAAAAAGAAGATTACCCAAGCTGACCTTAATGAAGCAGTAGAAAAAGTGGCCCTAGGTCCTGAGCGTAAAAGCCGCGTCATGAATGAGAAAGAAAAGAAAATCACTGCCTACCACGAAGCTGGCCACGCTTTATTGTCGCATTTACTACCGAACTGTAATCCAGTTCACAAGGTGACTATTGTTTCTCGTGGTATGGCAGGCGGCGTGACCTGGAGCTTGCCATTGGAGGATCGGTCGTACCATTCGGAGGCTGAATTTAAGGATGATATTGCTATGAGTCTGGGCGGACGAATGGCTGAAAAGATCGTCTTTGGTGATGTTACAACAGGCGCTTCGTCGGATCTCAAGCACGCCAATCAAATCGCTCGCTCGATGATTATGGAATATGGTATGGGCGAGGATCTGCCCAATCAGGTTTTTGGTAGTAGTGAGGCCTCACTTTTCTTAGGCCGTAGCATGATGGAAGGTCGGCAGTATTCAGAGGAAGTGGCGGCCAAGATAGATGAGCAGGTGGCCCGTCTAATTGAAGAAGGTGCCAAATTGGCGGAGCGGACTATCAATAAATATCGTCATAAGCTCGACCTGATTGCCTCCGAGCTAATCAAAAAAGAAACCATCGAAGGCAAAGACTTCGAGGCTTTGTTTGAAGATATCGATAAGGCAGCCAAAAAGGAATCTTAAGCAAGGCTGTTAATCTAAAAATAAATTGGCGGGTAGCCAGCTTTGTTTTAGTCGGTCAATTTTAAATTATTATTGCTATAATAGATAGAAGTGAGAGATATTTTAAAAAAAATAAATAAGACCCGCACTTTAGGTGTAGCCGCCTTTTTGATCTCGTTGTCGTATTTCTTAAGTAGACTACTAGGTTTGGTGCGGGATCGATTGCTGGCCAGTAACTTTGGTATTGGCACAGCCACTGATGCTTACACGGCCGCTTTTAGAATACCTGATTTGCTATTTACAATCTTGGTATCGGGAGCCTTCGCGGTAGCTTTTATACCAGTCTTTGTTGGCTTTTTAGAGCGTGATAAAGAAGATGAGGGTTGGCGTGTAGCTAGTAAAATGCTTAATTTAATTGGTTTAGCGACACTCGGATTTGGGGTCGTGGCCTTTATTTTTGCCAGCCCTTTGGTAAAAATGATAGCACCTGGTTTTGATCGGTATCGTCATGATCTAACAGTCAATCTAACTCGTATCATGCTAATCACACCATTTCTTTTTGGCATTTCTAGTGTGTTTGGTGCTATCCAGCAATCATTCAATCGGTTTGTATTATTTGCGCTTTCGAGCGTTTTTTATAACTTGGGCATTATTTTTGGCATTCTAGTACTCTCTAAATTCGTGCCGATTCCGATCTATGGTGTGGCTTGGGGTGTGGTGGCTGGCACGGCCGTACAAGCACTAGTTCAATGGTTTGGTGTGTTTGGATTAGGCTTTAAGTTTAGTTGGGACTTTCACTTTAGAGACGCGTCCGTCATTCGCATTATCAAGCTGATGATTCCTAGATCTTTGGACTTGGCGATCGATCAGTTCAATTGGATCATCGAGACGGCGATCGGCTCACGACTAATCGCTGGTAGCCTGACGTCTTATTATTATGCTAATAATCTCAAGAACGTGCCGCTTGGTATATTTGGTGGTGCGATTGCGACAGCGGCCTTCCCTTCGCTGATCCGGGCGGCAGGCTCGAAAGATAAATCAAAATTACCCTCAGCGATTGTTAAAAATTCTCGAATCATTCTCTTTCTGGTCGTTCCGGCAGCCGCCATTGCCGTCATTATGCGTGGCTATATCGTGCGTTTACTTTTTGGTTTTGGCGACCAGGCAACCTCTGACGCACTGGGCTGGCTAGCTGCTTCAATTGTGGCCCAAAGCCTATTCTTTTTAATTGCCCGCGTCTTTTATGCCTTAGAAGACACCGTTACACCGCTTTTTACCAGCTTATCTTCGATAGTTGTAAATATTTTCTTCAGCTTCTTGCTTTCACAAAAATATGGTGTTTCTGGACTGGCTATGGCGCTATCAATTGCTGGTGTTTACGAGCTCATCATCTTGTTATTTCTTTTACGGAAAAAGATCGGTCCCTACGGGCTTAAATCAATTGCGACTATGATGATAAAAACCGGTCTGGCCAGCCTAGCTATGTCGATAGTATTGTATCTACTAGTCCACAGGTTCCTGCCACTTTATAAGACTGATGTTGGTTTTACTTCATTGGCACCAAAGTTTACTTTAATTTGTTTAGTTGGTTTATTAGTATACTATCTTTGCGGGGTGGTTTTAAGAGTCGGTGAAACAAAGCTAGTCGTCGAGAAAATCGTTCATCAAACCAAAAAAATGTTACGGATGATCTAACAAATGGACAAAATTCGTAATTTTTGTATCATCGCCCATATCGATCATGGCAAGTCGACCTTGGCTGATCGACTAATTGAGCTAACAGGTACGGTCGAAAAGCGTGACATGCAATCACAATTACTTGATTCGATGGACTTGGAGCGTGAAAAGGGCATTACCATCAAATTGCAACCAGTTCGAATGCGTTGGAAGCTGTCTGCAGAGCGGATTGCCTCCAGCTCTCAAGTTATGACTGAAGAAGAGTACGAGCTTAATCTGATTGATACACCTGGTCATGTTGATTTTAGCTATGAGGTATCGCGCAGTTTGGCGGCTTGTGAGGGGGCGATTTTAGTTGTCGACGCTGCTCAAGGTATTCAAGCCCAGACGTTAGCCAATGTTTATTTAGCTCTCGAGGCCAATCTAACTATCATTCCAGTGATCAACAAAATTGATTTGCCGGCAGCTGAGCCAGAGCGGGTGGCTGGCGAGATCTCGAATCTGATTGGTTGTGATCCAAGTGAAGTTATTCGCGTCTCGGCTAAGGAAGGCACTAATGTCGAGACAGTTTTGGAACGAATTATTACTAATATAGCTCCACCTGATGGTAAGCCAACGGCGCCAACCAGAGCACTTGTTTTTGACTCGATTTATGACGAATATCGTGGCGTCATTCTGTATGCGCGAGCGATCGATGGCGCGATCGAATCAGGTGCCAACATCCATTTACTCAGCAGCCGCAAAGATGCACTGGCGGTCGAAGTTGGTCATTTTAGTCCCTCAAAAATACCAGACAAGAAGCTTGAGTGCGGTCAGATTGGCTACATCGTGACAAACTTAAAATCGATTGTTGACGCGCAAGTGGGAGATACTATCACTCTGGCTAAGAACCCAGCGGGAAGTCCTCTTGAGGGATATAAGAAAGTTAAGCCATATGTTTATGCTGGTTTTTTCCCGTCCAGCGGCGAAGATTATCCGCAGCTGCGTGATGCCCTCGAGAAGCTCAAGCTCAATGATGCTGCTCTTGAATATACTCCCGAAAATTCAATGGTCTTAGGCTTTGGCTTTCGGGTCGGTTTCTTGGGTCTGCTTCATCTGGATATCATCAAAGCGCGCCTCGAGCGTGAGCATGGCTTGAGTCTGGTGATAACCAATCCGAGTGTCGACTATGAGGTTAAAACCACTAGCGGTCAAGAGTTGCTTCTAAAAAACGCGGCCGATATGCCCGATCCAGTTAAAGTCAGCGAGATTCGCGAGCCTTGGATCAAAGGTGAGATAATCGTGCCGTCGTCTTACCTCGGATCAATTATTCAGCTTATAAATGGGGTGCGCGGCTTACAAACTAATTTGAGCTATATAGATGAAGATCTGGCACTAGTTAGCTTTGAGGCACCGCTGGCCAATGTACTGACGAATTTTTATGATTCCCTGAAAAGCCTGACAGCCGGCTACGGTAGCTTTAATTATGATTTTGATGGCTATCGAGCTGGTGATTTGGTGCGGCTTGATATAATAGTTGGTGGCCAGCTGGTTGATAATTTGAGCCTAATCGTTCATCGGGCTGAGGCACTGGCCTTGGGTCGGAGCATTGTCGAGAAGCTCAAAGATGTCATCCCGCGGCAGCTATTTGAAGTTAGCTTGCAGGCAGCGATTGGCGCTAAAGTAATTGCTCGCGAAGATATCCGGGCGATGGGCAAGAATGTCACAGCTAAGCTTTATGGCGGTGATGTCTCGCGAAAAAACAAGCTCTTGGATAAACAAAAGAAAGGTAAAGCGCGGATGAAAAAGATCGGCAAAGTCGATATTCCGCCAGAGGCATTTATGGTTTTAGTAAAAAAGGATTAGAATAGTCATATGTCAAACAAGCAAGGTAGACACAACACCGAACACGATCTGGACCGCGAAGAGTACAAAACATCACGTGGGCTTAAAATTGTAATTTGGCTACTAATTGGGCTTCTGATATTGGGAGTTGGTAGTAGTATTTGGTGGTGGCAGAGCCAACAGATCAAAGCTCGTCAAAGGCAAATTCAGCAGCCCACAAATACCCCCTAGAAACGGCTATCTCCAAGTATAAGCTTGAGCAGTTTGTTATAATGGTGACTAGGAAATAATCATGCCACCAGTCGATGAACATCTCGCCAAGGCCGAGCCAGAAACTCCCCAGATAGATCATAGCAAACTAAAAAGCAATGTAATGGTTAATCCACGTACTGAGCGAGCCAAAAAGCCATTGCTGCTAATATTGACTATTCTATTTGTGGTTGTTGTTGCTTTGGTAGCTTGGACCATAGGCTGGAAGCCGCCCATTTCTCTACCATAGGCACTTTTGTGGTACAATTGTTCTAATATGGATGATGACAAAGAAGAGCAGCAAGCTGTTAAAAACAACCCCTTGCTCGATAGCAGTGATGAGACTCAAGATCAGGCTTCCGAGCAAGTGATGTATAAGCCCAGGACGGGTCGAGGTAAAAAAGTAGGTATATTTCTGTTGGTGATAGTTTTGATCGCTGGCGCGGCTGGCGGAGTATACTTCTGGCAGCAGCAACAAGCCAAAAAGCAAGCGGCCGAGTTGCAAAGCCAGATTAATGATCTCAAAACCCAAGTAGCCGTTGCTGAGAAAAAGGCCAAGGAGGTGGAAAGCACTAACACAGACGAGACAAAAGATTGGAAGAGTTACACGATGAAAGTAGAAAAATTAAATATTAAATATCCTTCTTCGTGGAAGATAGATGAAGCAAAGTCAGGCACATCAGACGGAGTGGAGGATAGTGTTTATTTAACCAAACAAGACGGTCAATATATTTTCTTAGTACACATCATAGTCTATTCTGATAAAAGCAGCAGTGGTTTGAACCAATCTGTTGGCCAATCAAATTGGATAGTTGGTGACACTATGACTTTTAACTCAAAAAAGGCCTATCTGCTTGAAGAGAAACCCTACAATGGATCGTATCTAAGTAGCTGTACTGATAAAAAATGCCTTGTGCACGCTAAGAATACATCTGGTGTGATTGATGCATATTCTGGCCATGGCGCTTTTAATGCTCAAACAGCTACAGAGTATGACAAGAATAGTACTGGTGCTAAAGAAGCCATTACTATTCTGAAAAACATAAGCTACTAATATCATTTTAGCACTCTTGACAGACGAGTGCTAATTTTTTAGTATATATAGTATTAGCACTAAGCCGACCGAAGTGCTAATATATAAGAGAACAAGCATATGACAGATCGACAAAAACGTATTCTAACCGAGATAATTCGGATGTATGCTGACACGGCGGAGCCGGTTGGTTCTGCCGTGCTCTCTGAACTTTTGAATGTTAGCTCGGCCACTATTCGCGCCGATATGAGCGCGCTCGAGAACACCGGCTACATTTATCAACCACACATTTCTGCTGGTCGTGTACCAACTGATAAGGGCTACCGCTATTATGTCAATCACGCCGAAGACACCGTGCCGCGCAGCCGGACCATTCAGACTCTCGAAAAGCGAGTAGCATCGCTCAAAGATCGAACAGATTCGGCCATCAAGATTGCGACCGAAACTCTATCAGATCTGACTGGCAATACGGCTTTTGCGACGCTCTCAGACACGGTTTATTTTCACGGGCTTCATCAGTTATTTTCTCAACCGGAGTTTGTCGACCAGCTACGCGCAGCTCAAGCTGCACGGTATCTCGATGAGCTGAGTGAATGGCTATTTGGCCGTGAGGTGGCCGATCAGCTGGGTATTTATATCGGTCAAGAAAATCCATTCTTGCGCGGCAGTGGCATGACCATGATCATCAGTCGATTCGAATCACCATATTCAGATAATAGTTGTATCGGTATTGTTGGGCCAACTCGACAAAACTACGGTAAAGTAACGAGTTTGGTCCGAATGACAGGAGAAAAATTGGAGGAAATACTAACGTGAGCGAAAAAAAAGCTAAGAAAAAATTAACTACCAAAGAATATGAACAGCAGATTGGTGAGCTAACGGAGCATTTGCAAAAGCTCCAAGCCGAGTTTGAAAACTACAAAAAAAGGCAAGCCACCGAGCTAAATGAAATGATGACTAGTGCCAAATTGTCCGTTTTACACGAACTCTTGCCGGCTTTAGATAATTTTGACCGGGCAGCGACTCATTTGCCGAGTGAGCTAGAAAGCAACGCTTGGGCAAAAGGTATGCAATACGTTGGCCATCAACTAATAAATATTTTAGAAACTATGGATGTGAAAAAATTTGATGCTACAGGTCAGGCTTTTGACCATCATCGCCATGAAGCTCTCGAATACGTCGAAGACACTGGACCGCCTGATATGGTGATAGAGCAGCTGACACCAGGCTATGAAATTAGTGGCAAGGTTGTCCGACCAGCCACCGTCAAGGTGAGTAAATCATCGACAAAAACAAAGCAAATAACAAAACAAGATAGTTAAAATACCCACGCGCACTTTGGGAGAAAAGGAGACAATTATGAACATAATTCGATGGGATCCATTTCGCGAGCTCGAGGAGATGCAGGAGCGTCTCAATAATATATTCGAAAATCCAACCCGAGAAATGCAAACTAATACCCCGGCTATGAATGTATTTGAAGAAGGTGGTAATTTGAATTTTGAACTGATGCTGCCAAATTATAAGCCGGACGAAGTTGATGTCGATGTGGCCAAAGATCGGTTGACAATCCACGCAACTCACAAAGAAGAAACCGAGAATAAAACCAAAAAATATTACCGACGCGAGGCAACTGAATCGAGTTTTTATCGCCAAGTTGCACTCCCTAAAAATCTCAATGTCGACAAGGCTAAAGCTACTCAGAAGCATGGTGTTTTGACTGTCAGTATTCCGATGGTCGAACTACCCAAGCCAAAGAAATTGAAAATTGAAGCACCTAAGGAAAAATAATAGTTTATTTTAGACCCCAAAGTGCGCGCGGCTATTTTAGCAAGTAATAATCTATTTATTAAGGAGAAAAATAATGAGTAAAATAATTGGAATCGATCTAGGTACGACTAATTCGGCCATGGCCGTGATGGAAGGTGGTGACCCGGCTGTCATTACAAACATCGAGGGAGCCCGCACCACGCCGTCGATGGTTGCAATCAATAAAAGCGGCGAACGCTTGGCTGGACAGCTAGCCAAACGTCAAGCCGTCATCAACCCCGACAACACGGTCTTTTCAGTCAAACGTTTGATTGGCCGCACCATCGAGGACCCAGAAATCAAGCGTGATATGGAAATTATGCCCTACAAAATCGTCAAAGCCGAGGGTCACGTCAAGGTTAAGATGGGCGATAAAGACTACACGCCGGAAGAAATATCGGCTATGATCTTGGGCAAGCTCAAGGCTGATGCCGAGAAATATCTTGGCACGCCGGTGACCGAAGCCGTTATTACTGTGCCAGCTTATTTCAATGACGCCCAGCGCCAGGCTACCAAAGACGCTGGCAAAATCGCCGGCCTGGAGGTCAAACGTATTATCAATGAGCCAACGGCGGCCGCTCTAGCTTATGGGCTGGATAAAAAAGCCGAGGAGAAGGTTGTTGTTTATGATCTCGGCGGCGGTACCTTCGATGTCTCAGTACTTGAACTTGGTGATGGAGTTTTTGAGGTCAAATCGACCAACGGTGATACTCACCTCGGTGGTGATGATTTTGATAATGTCGTCATTAACTACTTGGTTGACGAATTCAAAAAAGATCAAGGGATTGACCTGAAAAACGACAAAGCGGCCATGCAGCGGCTCAAAGAAGCGGCCGAAAAAGCCAAGATTGAGCTCTCGACTACGACTGAGGCAACCATCAACATCCCATTTGTGACAGCCGATGCCTCTGGGCCAAAACATCTCGATACGACATTGTCTCGCTCGCAGCTCGAGAAGCTGGTCATGGACTTAGCCGATGGCACACTCAAGCCATGCGAAAAAGCCCTCAAGGACGCTGGTTTGAGCAAAGGTGATATCAACGAGATTATTTTAGTCGGCGGCATGACGCGGATGCCACTGGTGCAAAAGAAAGTCGAAGAGTTTTTTGGCAAAAAACCATTGCAAGGTGTTAACCCAGATGAAGTTGTTGCCATTGGTGCGGCCATACAGGGCGGCGTATTAGGCGGTGATGTCAAGGACGTTTTACTTTTGGACGTCACGCCGCTCTCGCTTGGTCTGGAAACTTTAGGCGGTGTCTCGACCAAATTAATCGAACGCAATACCACCATTCCGACTAGCAAATCGCAGGTATTTAGCACGGCAGCTGATAGCCAAACATCGGTTGAAATTAATGTCCTCCAAGGTGAGCGCGAGATGGCGACTGATAATAAATCGCTTGGTCGATTTATCCTCGACGGTATCCCACCAGCCCCGCGCGGCGTGCCGCAGATCGAGGTCAGCTTTAATATCGATGCTAATGGTATCGTCAATGTATCGGCCAAAGATAAGGCAACTGGTAAGGAGCAACACATCACTATCACTGGCGGTGGAAATCTATCAGATGAAGAGATTAAGAAAATGCAATCTGATGCTGAAGCTCACGCCGAAGAAGACAAGAAGAAAAAGGAGCAGGTTGATGCCAAAAATCACGCCGATACGCTAGTCTATACGGCTGAGAAATCACTCAAAGACGCCGAAGGTAAGGTCGACGAGGAGACCAAAAAATCGGTCGAAGAAGCGATCGCCGATGTTAAATCCAAGCTCGAGAGCGATAACACCGAAGCACTCAAAAAAGCCACCGATGATTTAAATGACAAGCTGCAAAAAGTCGGTGAAGCGATGTACAAAGCCGAGAGTGAGAAGGCCGAAGCAGAAAAGTCTGATAACTCAGATGAGAAGAAAGATGATGATAAAACCGATGACAAAAAAGATCAGCCTGACGCCGAAGAAGGTGAAGTCGTTGACGAGAAAAAATAAACTTTGTCGAAAGTAGTACAATAGTAATATGAAAACTATTATCTTCATCGATGGAGAAAATTTTATCTACCAGGCGCGAGATATGCTTTATTCTCGGCGCGAGATTCGTAATCGCGACGAGCTAGCTAGCTATGATATTCGCGCGCTGGTGGCTAAAGTACTACCCAAAGTTGATGCTGGTAAAGTGAAAATTTACTATTACGCGGCCAAGATTCATTTGACTGATAAAACTCCTGAGCTCAAAGAGCGCACTGAGGCAATCAAGCTCTGGAATGATCGTTTGCGCGGTGAGCTGGAGCAACAGAAAATTGATTATGTCGAAGCCGGACATTTGTTGGTCCGTGATGGTAAGAAATGCCCCGAATGTGGCCATCAGGAGCCAACCCTGACCGAGAAGGGTGTCGATATCCAGCTGGCGACCGACCTGATTCGCGCCTCGGGTGCTAATGTTACACTTGGGCTATTGTCGTCGGATGGAGATTTGATGCCAGCAGTTGTGGAGAGTAAAAGGCGTGGCGCGCGGGTGATTTACTTAGGCTTCCGTGGTGTTAGTAATGCTACATTAGCACGGGCAGCTGACGAACGGGTGACGATCAATTCCCGCGACGTCCAAGCAGTGTTAAATTCGACTCGCAAAAATTCCGCTCTTGAGGTATTGGCCTCAGAATTAGGTCGGGGCAAGAAAAGGCGATAAAAATGAGCAAACGTGACTATTATGAGGTGCTTGGCGTCAATAAAGGTGCCGGCAAAGACGAGATCAAAAAAGCTTTTCGTAAGGCAGCTGTCGAACATCATCCAGATAAGGGCGGCGACGAGGCTAAATTCAAGGAAATCAACGAAGCCTACGAGGTACTCTCAGATGATCAGAAGAAGGCGGCTTATGATCAGTTCGGCCACGCTGCTGGAGCGCATCAGGCTGGTGGTGGTGCCGGTGGTTTTGGTGGCGATCCATTTGGTGGCTTCGGTGGTGGGCCTGGTGGTTTTAATGTCGACTTTGATTTTTCGGGTATGGGTGGACAGGGAGGTAATCTAAATGACATTTTTGAAATGTTCTTTACTGGAGCTAGGAACCGCGCCCGCGACGTCGAGATTTCGATCACAATCGATTTTTATGAAGCTGTTTCTGGTACGACCAAAGAAATTAGCTTGCGGATAATGGATCGCCAGAAAAATGAACGAAAAAATGAGACGGTTAAAGTCAAAATTCCAGCTGGTATTGACGATGGGCAGAGTATCAGGCTAGATGGTAAGGGTGAGATCGGCGCTGGCGGCACGCGTGGTAGCCTATATGTCCATGTTCGGGTGAGGCCAAGCCGTGAATTTGAGCGGCATGGTGCTGATATCATATCGCGCGCTAAGGTGGGTATGGTTGATGCGGCACTTGGCACCACGATCGATGTCAAGACACTTGAGGGCAGCGTCAAGGTCAAAATACCATCTGGTACTCAGCATGGTAAGGTCATCAAGCTGTCAGGCAAAGGTATACCGCTGATTAATTCCTCGCGCCATGGCGACCATTTGATAGAGGTCACTGTTGAGGTACCAACCAAGCTTTCGGCTAAACAAAAGAAATTACTTGAGCAATTTAGAAATGAATCTAGCCACCGCGGCTTTTGGTAGGCTATGACCTATTAACCTATAGTCCTTATGTTGCGAATTAGTATATACTTGGATTGTAGTGTATAAGGTCTGGATAACGAATGAAATTTGAACCCAAATATGCCCTCCTGATTGTACTCATCGTGGTTGTGATAGTCTCGATCATGATGAAGGAAGAGAGGGTCAAGCGTATGGCTATCGGCTGTTTAATTGGTTGGTTTGCTGCTGTCAGCTTTGCCATACCTCTGATGCCACTCGTTACCTCGATAAAATACTTCCCAATTACTCAGTCCACCTTGCAGTTATTTATTTTTGGCCTCGTTACGATCCTGATCGGATTTAGCCGAGTTCCACGCGACAAAGTCAGGCCAGACAAGGTTAGTATTAGGTCGGTTGGATTGATGTTGCTGACGATTGGCATGATAGCACTAGCAGTTCTGACCTTTTTACCGGAAAGCATCCGTGGGCGATTAGTGACCGATTATAATCTAGTGGCGATGCTGTACAATGTTCGGATTTGGTGGATGATGGCGACCGTTGGATGTCTAGTAGTCGTGGCGCTTTGGCCGAGAGCCAAGAAGAGTACTTAAAATACTCTTGAGAAAAATTGAAAATGATGTATAATAATAGCTAATATCCCTCTATATTTGATTCGCTTACCAGGTTGAGACAGCTTGGTTGATGAGCGATTTTTAAATATTTTGATCATGAAAGCCAAAAACCTATGAAAATAGCCATTTTATCTCGACCAAATCGCAAGAATAGCAGTCAACGACTCATCGAAGCCGCTCAAGCTCGTGGCCATGAAGCGGTTATTATTGATTACACCAAATGCTACTGCAATGTCGAGAAAAACAATCCACAAATTTATTACCTCAATAAGCCACTGACTGGCATTGACGCGGTCATTCCGCGGATATCAATCTCCAGCCAGTCCTATGGCAGTATCATCATTCGCCAATTTGAGATGATGAATATATTTTCAACCACCGGATCACTGGCCTTCTTGAGAGCTCGTGATAAGCTCCGCAGTATGCAGATCCTGGCCCGTCGCGGCATCGATATTCCCAAAACGGCGGTGGCTCGTGGCAATGAAGAGGTTGATGATCTGGTCGAGATGGTCGGTGGTGCACCACTGATCGTCAAGCTGGCCCGTGGTAGCCTGGGAGTCGGGGTGGTCTTAGCCGAGACAAAGAGTGCGGCGCGAGCGATCATTCAGGCCTTTTTATCACAAAAAGTAAATGTCCTAATTCAAGAATATGTCGCTGAGGCAGCTGGCTCAGATTTGCGTATCTTTGTGATTGATGGCCAAGTTGTTGCGGCCATGAAGCGCTCAGCACCAGAGGGAGAATTCCGTTCCAACGTGCATCTCGGTGGCAAGACCGAAGTTGCTAAAGTCACCAACAAAGAGCGTAATCTGGCAATTCGAGCCTCTCAAGCTATGAGCCTTCAGATCGCTGGTGTTGATATTTTACGCTCGAAGCGTGGTCCGCTCGTCATGGAAGTTAATTCTTTTCCGATGCTAGAAGGGATCGAAGAAGCTACCGGAATCGATATCGCCGGGCAGATTATTGAATATATTGAGAAGAATGTCGAGAAGAAAAAGCGCAAGCGTGACAAGGTCGGTGCTTAAAATTAACTCGATAGGGCTTGATTATGAAAACTCTTTTAATAGATAACGGAACTCACTATAAGAAAAAAATTATTAGTTTGTTGGGTGAATTTGATGTTACCGTGGTGGAGCGTCAGAACCTAACGAGCTATCTGGCGCGCACCAATGAATTTGACTTAATTGTGCTTTCAGGGGCAAATAATGGTTCACCGAGTGTTAAGCGCAATAGTCGTCAGTATGGCAAGGAGCTTGAGTTAATCCGCAACAGCGGTGTTCCGATCATTGGAATTTGCTTAGGGGCGCAACTTATCGCTTTTGAATATGGCGCGCGTTTGTCACTTTTGCCCGAAAAAGTTAAAAGTATTATTCATATTTTTGGTATCAATAAAAACCCCTTTAATATTCGCTATCACGGTGAAAAAGTCTTTGCTTCTCATCGCTGGCGGATTACCGACCTTTCGGAAGATCTGATTGGTCTGGCGGCTTCAAGTGACGGTATTGAAATATTTAAGCATCGCGCGCGTCCAATTTACGGACTACAGTTTCACCCTGAGCGTCGGGCTGAACGCAATAATGGTGCACGTATTTTTCGCCAAATTGTCCAGCTCGAGGTCAGCCAGAAATCTAATCTGACGACGACGACTTAGTATTATAAAAGTTTCGAAAAATTTTGCGTTCTAGCTTAGGGCTGAAATGTCGATCGTTGTGTGCTTCCTTGGTATACCACTGCGGGTTTGCCTTGTGTCGGCGCCAATAGCGTAGGATTTTATGCAGTCGATACGGCCCCGATTCGGGGTGGAATTGGACGCCGAAGATAGGCAAGCTGGTGTGCTCGATGGCCTCAACTTTGCAGCGCTTCGAGCTGGCTGTAATCACAAAATCAGCCGGAGCTGCGCTGGCTTCGTGAATATGGCTGGCAACCGCCCAAAAGTGTCGCGGCAAACCTTTTAGTAGTCGGCTCTTATCACGGTTAAGTCGCCTTATCCAGATCCAACCAATTTCTGGCTGGCGTGAAAATTTTATATCGTCAGCGCCAGCAAAAGTACCGATGATCGCCTGGTGGCCATAGCAAATGCCGAGTAGTGGTATTTTTTCATCAGCTACTTTTTTGATGAATGGAGATAGTAAATTGAACAGTTTGTCATGTTCTTCGACCTGTCCGGCACTACCGGAGAGGACAATGTGGCTGTAGCGTGAGAGGTCTTTGGGCAGGTTATCTTTTAATGGCCGGACGACGGTAACTTCTTCGCCCTCAAAGCCGTAGGTCAATCGGCTACAGCGCTGGCAGGGGACATGGAGATTATTGTCGACGACGAGTATGTGGCGCATTTATCTATTGTAGCTTAATATTAGTGGCCGTAGTACTTGAAAAATTAACTAAAATGTTGTAATATAAGTGCCGGCTTGTTGGAGGGAAATTCCCATAAAGTAAGTTTTTGTATCTATCCGCGACAGATGGGAGGGCGAAGTGCTTTACTTCGCTTACGGCAGTAACACCGAGGCACAACTCAAGGATAGGCTACAGTGTGAGGTCGAAACGATCGGCAAGGCGACATTGCCTGGCTATCGCTTCGTCTACATGGGCCGCTCGGTCAAGTGGAAGTGTGCTACGGCCAACGCCATTGAGGCCGGCCAATATGAGCACTCCAGTGTATGGGGAGTACTCTACGAGCTGAGCGGGAATATTCTGAAAACACTCGACAAGTTCGAGGGGGTCAAAGTCGACGATGAGGGCAATCAGGTCGGACGCTACCGTCGTGTCGAGGAGCAGGTACTACGTGGAGCAGAGTACTACTTCGCTGAGCTGTACGTCATGACCGGCTACCTCAAGGTCGATCAGGAAGTCCGACCGCCGAGCCGAGATTACGTGCTTAACGTAGTAGAAGCGGCACTGGCCAATGGCTTCCCGCGTGATTACATCACGAAAACCATCATACCAAAGGTATGCTGGGACCCGGAAGTAATCGTGCCGGCACAGGCCGAGTAAGTGTAGAGGGATTTGGAGGGTGAATGGGGTGGGGCCATGGCGGTTCCACCCCTTCACTTTTTACGGCCGAATTAAATATAATAGACACATGTTACTATTCGCTTATGGCTCGAATATGGACGCAGCCCAATTGTCAAAAAGATTGGGACGTCAGCTCGAGTACCATTTTGTTGGCAGTGTGAAAGGCTATAAATTTGGCTACTTTGGGCATTCACAGAATTGGCAGGGGTATGGTTCAGCCGATATGGTGAAGACGTCAGACGATGATAGTAGAGTATGGGGCGTTGTTTATGATGTAGCAGAAAAGGATCTGGATATCCTTGATGAGTTTGAGCACGTATCATCTGGGCGATATAAGCGAATCGAGGTTAAAGTAGATGATGAAGCCGGGGGTTCATCAAGGGCGGTGACTTATGTATTGAGTAGGTTGGGGCATGATGAATCGCCCAATAAGCCCGGGGATGATTATCGCGATAAGTGTGTCGAGTCTGCCGCAAAAGCTGGTTTGCCACCAGTCTATATCGATCAATCTCTAAAGGCTTAGAGCAGGATTGATTTTTAAGCGTTTTTAACCTAGAATAATGAGGTTATTCGACCTTAAATAATATAAAAATTCAAATCAAAACGAAGATTTTCATAACAAAATGAGTTTATTCTAAATGAAAATCAAAGTTGTTTGAATTTTTAAGAGGAGTAATTGTGTGAAAACTGAAGACAGCCGCCAGGGGCGGTTCGTCGCAAGTTGAAACACAACTTGCGACGCGGGCCCGTAGCTTAAGGTGGTTGTCTCGCGCCAGCGAGTTTATAATAACTCTTGAGGTGCTCTGGAGGATTTTAAGTAAATTAACAAAATATGATGAAGTTATAATAAACGACGCGGGCCCGTAGCTCAGGTGGTTAGAGCACCTGCCTTTTAAGCAGGGTGTCGTGGGTTCGAGTCCCACCGGGCCCTCCAAAGAAAATACCTCAACGTGAGTTGGGGTATTTTCTTTGGTAGAATCTTGGTAGAGATTTAAACACACGAAGTGGGTACGGTGTAATGAGCTCATACTCGAAATACGCTTCGCTATTTCTGCGCATGAGCGAAATGGAGAAGGCGAAGCCGCTGTCCCACCGGGCACTCCA
>JAYRII010000015.1:0-91368 GCA_041906885.1 Candidatus Saccharimonadia bacterium
GTATTACCGCGGCTGCTGGCACGTAGTTAGCCGATCCTTATTCCTGAAGTACCGTCATAATCTTCCTTCAGAAAAGCAGTTTACACTCCGAAAAGCGTCTTCCTGCACGCGGTATTGCTCCATCAGGCTTTCGCCCATTGTGGAAGATTCCTTACTGCTGCCTCCCGTAGGAGTCTGGGCCGTATCTCAGTCCCAGTGTGGCTGGTCATCCTCTCGAACCAGCTACTGATCGTCGCCTTGGTGAGCTCTTACCCCACCAACTAGCTAATCAGACGCAGGCCCCTCCCGAAGCGAAAAAACTTTAATCCATACGAGATGGATACTATGGGGTATTAGTCCCGATTTCTCGGAATTATTCCCCACTTCGGGGCAGGTTCCAACGTGTTACTCACCCGTCCGCCACTCCCAGCACCTTTGCCAAACTGATAATCAAATTTGTAATATGACTTTAAAATATCTTAAGAAGCCATAAACAATTTGACAGTCATTCAAAGGTGCTGGGCGTTCGACTTGCATGTATTAGGCATACCGCCAGCGTTCATCCTGAGCCAGGATCAAACTCTCCAATAAAATTGAAGTTTTGGAATTGTTATCTAGACGAGTCTAGATTGGGTTGATTTTTAATTGCACATCTTTTTAGCACTATTCACCTGTCAAAATACTGATGCTTGATACTCACAAAATAAAACCAGACGGCCAACCAAAGCCGCTGTCTTTGTTTTATAGCAAACTATTAAATGGTATCAAGACTCTGATGGGTATTCTAGGTGGTTTTATCGACAAAGTCAAGCTCTAAGCGGCAAATCCAATCCATTCCAGCCGGGCAATACTATTTTTTCTTTTTTTTCTTACCAGCCTTTTTGAGCCATTTATCTCGCCGAACTGTTTTGGCTTGGTCATTTTGGGACACCGTTATGGCAGCTGAAAGCCGGCTGATTATTATGCTCAACCAGATACCCCATATAGTCGCAACAACGTATGGAAAAACTCGTGCAACCAGATATGAAGCTGATTGCAATTGACCAAGCGCGAGAATAAGTATTAACGCGCTACCACTCAAGCTGCAGAAAAGTAACTGCAAGCGATATGATCGGACAATCTTGTGTTGTCTGGCTTTTTTATCCAGCTTGATAAAAGCGAATACCCCACTAATAAGTAAAACTGCACCGAGAACAATAAAAACGATACTTTCGACTCTTGATGCTGGCGATATTAAAAATGATAGGTGGCTATTTAATTTGTCAGCTTCAAATAGCAGTGCGATTAAGATACCTAGAAGCGCACCTACACTCACCTCGACTGGCCGATGACCGAGAATCTCTCTTAATGGCCCATAATCCTCGGGATGACGAATATCACCAATACTAGATAAATCTTCGATCAATTTATTCAAAGTCTTAGCCTGCTCGCCGGCACTACGCCTAACTCCAAAGCTGTCGTACATCACAATGGCTGCCAGTACTCCAGTGATACCAAAGAGTGGACTAGCCACCCCACCTTCGGCCAGTGCGATCACCACAAGCGAACAAACGACAGCTGAGTGCACGCTCGGCATACCACCAGATGCGATAAGGTACCTAACATCAAAGTCACCCCTAAAAAGTGCTAATATAAATTTGATAGTCTGAGCAATTGCCCAGGTAATAAGCGGGACTACAAGAAATGGTGTGACAATCATAATTAACCTGTTTTTTAAAACTATAACAGATTACGTGCACTGTCTCAAGAAATATATTGATTACCTCTTAAGTTAATTCAGCTGCTCTGTGGGAATTATTGAAACCAAAGACCAGTCCATAATGATAGCCAGGAGAATGCAAGACATGCAAAAAAACCATACCGCATTTATTTAATAGCTTGACGGCATCTTCTTTTGAGACTCTTTGCTCATGAATCGGCCCTACTTTAGGATCGCTCGAATCCCAATCGATCAAGACAATTCTACTATCTGGCTTGAGATACTGACCAATTGCAAGACAGAACTGATCAGGGTGGTAGGAATTAGAAAGCAAATTGGTCAATATCACCCAATCTATGGAGTGATGAGGAGCTGCCTTGCCAATTAAGACATCGGCCAGTAGGGTCTTTTTGAGATTACTGTGTAAGTTGGCTAAATGTATCAACCTTTCGAGTGACTCGTGGGTTGGGCCAGAAACATAAACTTCACCCTGTTCGCCAACCTTATTGAGTGCAGCCGAAGCGAAAAAGCCAATCGGTAACCCCATTTCAAGCACACGATCCCCCTGTCCAATATCAAGCTGATCCAAAAACACAGTTGGGCCAACAATACTTTTTGAAATACGATTCAGCACTTTCTTCGGTAAAGAACGGCTTAGCATAATAGAACACCCCTAGTTTCTAACTATGATACCCCAAAAACACGTCTGCAGCCATCTTTAAATTGTAATTTGGGTTGGTGAGCTATTTAAATGCCCTACCAAATGATCTATAAAATCTTAGTTGATTTACGAGCAACCAGCAGTTTCTCGGTCAAAAGAAGGGCGGCTGCAAGACCTAGAAAACCAACCGTAAAGAGCAAATTATTTGACGATTTATTGGAAGCTGCATCAGTGGCTGACTTGACCGATGAACCATCGTACTTGCCGGCGAGGAGTGAGGACGATGGATTGTTCTGACTTTCGATCGCCGAATCTCCAGAGCCTAAACCAGAGGTATTACCAAGAGTGTATGTTGTAGCCTTGGTGGTGTTGTTTGAGCTGCCGTTACCTCCCGAAGCAGAAGCACCGCCAGCCATAGCTGGTGAATTGACCAAAGTCACGGTTTGAGGCTTGTTACCGGCCGCCGTATCAATGCCCAGGCTGCCAAACCAGTTACCAAAGACATTGACAAATAAAATACCAAACCAGTTCGTCAAGGACAGGTCAGAATTTGTCACATTCAAGATATTGGCAGCCGTGTTAGCATCACCAGTAGTAGCGTTGCCGCCGGCCGTGTTATCGGACACATTAGCATCACCTGACTTTGCATTTAGATCGATATTATTGTTGATTGTCTGCTGATTGCTATTGCTGAGCTCGGCATTATGGTTGTTATTAGCTTGGACTGAATTATTCGAGTTTGGTCCGGTGTTGCTATTTGATCCCGCCGTGGCCTTGCCACCAAGTACTGCGCTAGTAGTGCCTTCTGGGGCGTTCATAATTAGTCCCACCCAATGCCCTAAGACATTAACGAAAACCAATATTGCATTCTTGCCGACAATACTCTGGCCAGTCAAGTTAAGAAGAGTCACGTTGCTGTTTGAATTACCCGATTTAGCATCTCCGGCGCTAGTATTGCCTGATGTGCTAGCCTGGCCGGTCGTGGCGTTCGAATTGATATTGTTGTTTATAGCAGTCCTATTGTCGCCGTTGACCGACAAATTGGTGTTGTTATTAGCTTGGACTGAATTATTCGAGTTTGGCCCGGTGTTGCTATTTGATCCGGAGTTTGAACTACCAGAACCAGTACTACCCGTGCTTAAAATACCGTCCAGAAAACCCGGTGGGAAAAGAATGTCGCCATTTAGATTGCCGAAGATATTGAGCACACCAACAAATGATTGACCGGAATTGATAGCCGAATTGATTAGATTAAGTAGATTCAGTACGACTGAGGCACTTCCAGTCGTGGCATTGCCAGCCTTAGTGTTGCTAGTAACATTGGCATCTCCTGATTGTGCATTAACTTTGACATCATTGTTGATTGTACCTGAGTTCTGACTATTTACCTTTAAATTACTATCAGCACTACAAGCAACAGCATTATTGGAGCCTGGCCCGGTGTTACTATTTGACCCACCGACACAAGAGGATCCACCAACAGTACCAGCCTGAGCTGCCGATGCGTCGGGATTAAGCATAATATCTCCGGTGACGTCGCCGAATACGTTACCGAAGAGCGTCAATAGCTTACCACCAGTTAGATTCCAAGCTGAGCTTAAGAGGTTAAGAATGTTTGAGAAAGCAGAAGCATCACCCGTCGTAGCATCTCCACCGATTGTATTACCAGACACATTGGCACTACCGGTTATTGCCGCTAGATCAATGTAGTTGCTGACCGATGATTTCGTAAACAGATCAAAAAATCCAGTATTTTTATTATTCACGACGACCGAATTGTTGGAATTAGGGCCGGTATTATTAATTATACCTCCCGAACCAAATGAAGCCCCATTAGTCCCAGTGATAAGTCCTAATAATTTAACCAACTGCGGGTCAAGAGGCTTTGGTGCTTCTTCATATTTTCCTGTCGCGGCATTAAATTTCCACTCTTTAGTCTCCCAGGTCTTTGTCTCCGGGTTGTAATAGTACCCTGGATCGTTCTTGGGCTTTGATTGATGTGTACTAGGATCCCAGGTGTAATAATTATTCTCCCATAATCCAGTCTTGTCATTGTAGATATAAGTTAAACCATCATCTCCTGGTGGCTGAGTCGGCCCAGGAGTAGACTGGGGGCCGGTTGATTCAGTCGGTCCAGGAGTAGTTTGTGGTCCAGTGGTCGGGGATACAGTCGCATCTGGTGATGGCGATGGCGATTCATCAGTCGCCAAAGCAACAGCACCAAGTGGCTGAATACCGATTAAAAGTAATGTTAGCATCGAGATTATATATCGTTTCATAGTGTGAACTTTCATTTCTGATTCCCTCGGATTTTTTTAGCTTAATAATTTGATTGATAAATTGGATAATTCCAGGCAATGAGGATAAATCCTCATTTGCCTTCCCCCTTTTTGTAGCTCATCTGGATTATCAACAGGGCTAACTAAAGGTCTAGTTAGTGATGTTGATAGAGGTTGATGTTGAGTTACTTGCGGAAGCACTACCAGTTGTGGCACTACCACCATTGGTGTTGCCAGAAACGTTGGCACTACCAGTGCTTGAAGCCTGGTTGTTGTTGTTGGTAACAGCAACACAGTTGTTGTTAACAGTGTTAACGTTGGCGTTGTTGTTGAACTGTACCCAATTTTGTGAGTTAGGGCCAGTAGTACCAATGCTAGCGTTATCGCTAACTGGAGCCATTACCCAAGCACCTGCGCCTGAACCACTGTTGCTTACGTTCAAAGTGGTACTGGTGTTGTTGCTTGTAGCCGCATTGCCAGTAGTAGCTGAACCACCATTGGTGTTGCCAGAAACGTTGGCCGATCCGGTAGCAGTCCATTGTGTGTTGTTGTTAGCAACGTGTGCACTGTTGTGATTCTGGTGGCTGTAGTTCAAGTTACTATTGAACTGTGACCAGTTGATAGAACCTGGACCAGTGGTACCGATGCTGCCTGAGCTAGCACCAGCTACACCCGCGCTAAAACCAACGGCTGCAATACCGATTGCTGCGTATCGTAGAAGCTTAGTCATGTCTTTCACCTCCTTTCTAAAAAGTCGTTATCGTTAGTTTCGGGCCCGAAGGCCCGGCCCCATAAAAATACTTTTTGCCTTAAGGGCTTTGCTGGAAATGTCCGTTCGAATAAGTTGTACTAGAGTTATAATTACTACTCGAGCTAAACGAACTGGAATTAAAATTACTAGAGCTGTTATTAAAGGTGGTGGTCGTAGTCTGGTTGCTGTTGATATTATTGCCAGGCGTAACCGTTGTGCTGACATTATATGAACTATTTTGACCACTTAGATTGATGTTCACATTGCCTGAGTTTTCAGTTCCACTGGTCACGACCTGACCGCTAACCATGCCCCCGTCGGGAGTAGTCTGGCTAAATGGCGTCACACCTGGTTTGTCAGTTGGTATATTTTGGCCATTTATATTGAAGTTAATATTTGGTTTTTTAGTCGACTCAACAGCTACGGATAAGCTAGAGTTTGGCTGGCTTAGCTCCTCAAACAATGCTCCATTACCAGTAGTGTTTTGCAAGCTAGTCGAAAACTGATTGCGACTACTATTACCCGCTGCAATTACGACACCGCTCAAGGCTACTACTATCCCACTTGATACAACGACAGCAAGCTGCTTAGTAGTCTTCATGATATATTTCTCCCATACTTAATGACACGCAATTCAATCTAGTTATATTTAAAATAAATAAGATTTGGCGCCTGTAAAATCCTTTAGACTGAGCCAAATCTGATAAAAATAATCCATCTATAAGCAACGTAGGTAATGTTATCGAACGTGCAGCATGCCAATATCGACTCTTCTTAAGATTCGAAATATACGAGCTTGCAAGACCGGTCACAACCAAAACTACAACAAAACATACCAACGCCACTAAAATACTAGCTATTGCCACTGAGCCAACGGGTATGAAACCAAGCCCCGTCATCTTAGAAAGTATATTTGGACTTAATAGCAGGTGGCTCAAACTAGATACCAGCATCTCCGATTGACTGGCAGGTATGCTAGATCCATGATTAGAAGCAGCTGGACTAGTCGGTTGGCTCGCTACTAATGAAGGTTGCGATGACGCGTAATGAGCAGATTCGCCGCTACCACTTAGTCTGCTGGCTACCTTATACTTGACAAGCTTAGCCGATATCGGGGCAGACACTTCCGTAGCACTACTAGGTTGACCTGAAATTTTAGCAGATACTAGTAATGGTGATTGGTCAGTAGATGAACTAACAATATTATTAGTGTTATCGGCCGATTCCAGACTAACTGCTTTGTCTCCAGTCGTACCGACAGCTTTTTTTGTGTTTGTTTTGTCGGCTGATATTGTTGAGTCGGTACCAGACAGAGTGCTTTTTACACTACCATTGCCCATAGTACTAGCATTTGAAATACCATAATTGTCAGTCGACGCCGACTGAGCGTCGTGAGAGATACTGGAACTACTCACAACAGTGGTACTACTAGATTTAGATTGAATATCAATACTAATGTTCTTATTGTCACTGGCTCTAGCTGAACCGGCAAAAATAAAAACACTTGCAACTAGCAATGAAAACCTCAGATACTTTACAGGCAATCGTCCCATAAGCCCCCCTTAAAGACTAGAGCGTAGTGTTATAATTACTTGCTTCCCTACAAAGCTTACATCTTACATGTATAATTGTATTGTTGTAAGCTACAGCAAGTCTGTAATATATATTACACCCCTAATATGGCTCTGACAAGTTGTCATATTAGACAAACAATAACATTATTTTTGTAATTTTTGATATATTATTTGCTCACTATACTATTAAGAGGGGGGTGAAACTAATTACTACAACCTATTTTTTAGGCTCAGTTGACTCTAAAACTACGACAGTTTGGGGAAGAATTGCAATTGAAGCCACCGCATCTCCCTCGCGCATCCTCATAATGCGCACTCCTTGGGTCGACCGGCCAATCACTGGGATACCTTTGAGTCCCAACCTTATGACCTGACCCTGACGAGAAATAATGAGCAAATCACTGTCAATTTTATCCAATACGCGAACATCGACCGCCTTACCAGTTTTAGAATTCACCACACCAGCCCTGATACCGACCCCGCCTCTATTGTGGCGTGCAAATTGTGCCGTCTTGGTAATCTTACCGTAGCCGTTTTCCATGATCACCAGAATATCACCGTTATCATCAAGCACATCCATGCCAACTACACTATCATTTGACCGCAAGCGAATCGCTCTAACTCCTCGAGTAGCTCGACCCATCGGCCTGACATCTGTTTCGCGAAAACGGATAGCTTGAGCCATAGCGGTCGAGATAATAATATCATTATCACCACTGGTTTTCTTAACCCATTTGAGCTCATCGCCCGCATCTAGTTTGATGGCTATTAGGCCTGAAGCGCGAACATTGGCGTACTCGTCTATTTTAGTCTTTTTGACTGTGCCATTTTTAGTTGCCATAAATAAGTACTTGTGGGATTTTGTATCGCCTAAGTCAATCAAAGATGTAATTCGTTCATCAGGAGATAGATTAATTAAATTGATAACTGCCTGGCCCTTGGCGGTGCGGGAAGCCGCTGGTACTTCGTAAGCTTTGAGCTTAAACGCCCTGCCGCGCGAAGTGAAAAACAATAGCATATTATGGTTTTTGGTCTGCAATAAATGCTCGACAACGTCCTCTTCTTTAGTAGCCATCCCCATAATGCCTTTGCCGCCACGACCCTGGCTTTTATAGGTGTCTGAGGGCATGCGCTTGATATAATTACCATAAGTCAGAGTGACCAGGACTTCTTCATTTGGCACCAGGTCCTCTTCGGAGAATTTACCCAAAGCTGACTTAACAATTTGAGTCCGACGGCCGTCACCATACTTTTCTTTGATCTCAGCCAATTCTTCCTTAATAACCTTGAGGATGTTTGCCTCGCTCGAGAGTATCTCTTCTAACTTAGCAATCAAGGCCATCAGCTCATCATATTCATCTTGAATTTTCTTACGCTCCAAACCGGCTAAGGTGCGTAGCTGCATCGACAAGATTGCCCTGCCTTGGATTTCGGTCAATTTAAACTTAGTTATTAAATTAGCTAGAGCTTCTTCTTGGGTTTGAGAATCACGAATTGTCTTGATGACAGCATCAATCTGATCGAGGGCGATGAGTAAACCTTCTAGGATATGAGCTCGATCTTTGGCTTTCTGAAGCTCAAACTCCGTCCTTCGTCTGACTACCACTCGTCTGTGATCGAGATAGTGCTTGAGAACCATCTCAAGATTTAAGACGCGCGGCTGGATACCATCCACTAAGGCCAACATATTGACATGGAACGAAGTTTGCATTGGCGTCAGCTTATAGAGTTGGTTGAGAATCTTTTTGGGATACGAGTCACGTTTTAGTTCAATCACCACCCGTACACCGGTGCGATCAGATTCATCCCGAATGTCGGAGATGCCAACGATGCGTTTATCTTTGACTAGTTCAGCCACTTTTTCCACTAAACCGGCTTTATTAACCTGATAGGGAATCTCACTAATCACAATCCGTTGGCTGCCTTTCTTTGACTCCTCAATTTCAGCCACAGCCCGCATCACAATACTACCCTTGCCGGTACCATACGCTTGGGCAATACCACCATCATCAAATATAATGCCACCAGTCGGAAAATCAGGCCCTTTGACATAAGCCATTAGATCGACTACCGTACTTTCTGGATTATCAATCAAGTGAAGAATAGCATCGACGACTTCAGTAAGGTTATGAGTTGGAATATTAGTAGCCATACCAACTGCAATACCCTGCACACCATTTAGTAGTAAGTTAGGGACTTTAGCGGGTAAAACTTTTGGTTCACGCTGCGAACCATCATAGTTTGGCATAAAATCAACTGTGTCTTTATCGATATCAGCCAGCATCTCCTCGGCATAGCTAGTCATGCGAGCCTCGGTATAGCGCATCGCCGCCGCACTATCACCGTCCATCGAGCCAAAGTTACCTTGCCCGTCAACCATTGGGTAGCGCAAAGAAAAGTCCTGAGCCATTCGCACCATCGAATCATATACAGCCGCATCGCCGTGCGGGTGATATTTACCCAATACGTCACCCACCACGGTGGCCGACTTACGATATTTGACGTTATGACGTAAGCCTAAATTATTCATGGCATATAGAATCCGCCGGTGAACTGGTTTGAGTCCGTCTCTAACATCTGGCAGCGCCCGAGCTACAATCACACTCATAGCATACTCGAGATAGCTTTTCTCCATCTCGGTTTCGATCGGTTGAAAATGCACCGAACCAATACCAGAACTGGCTAATTCTTGATTAAGCTTGTCCTCAGGAGTTATTTTCTTATCATCGTCTTTAGCCATCATTTACTCCTTATATATCCAGATTCTGTACACTTTTAGCGTGGGTTTGAATAAAATTTTTGCGCAATGAAACCTCTTCGCCCATCAACTTGGAAAATATCGAATCGGCTTTTTCGGCATTGTCGATATTAACTTTTAGCAATGTCCTATTTTCCGGGTCCATTGTTGTTTCCCACAGCTGGTCCGGATTCATCTCGCCAAGTCCTTTATAGCGTGATATTGTCATGCCAGCGATTTTGACTTCACCCTGGCTTAGTTCTTCGGCTGCAGCCTGAGCCTTCTCAAGTGCTTCAGAGTCACTTGCTAGCTTGGCTAAGTCTTGGGCCGATTCAACATCAGACTTATCAATAGATTCTTCGGCCAGAGACGCTTCCACCTTGCCCGATTTAGCTTGAGCAGCTTGGCTTGGCTTAGATTTAGCACGCGATTTGGCCTTTTCGGCTAGTTCTGCCACAATCTTGTCCTTCTGGCTATCATTATAGGCGTATATTTTTTCCTTGCCAGCTTGGATTTTATAAAGTGGCGGCTGCGCGATATAGATATGGCCATCCTCGATCAACTCAGGCAGATGGCGAAAAAAGAACGTCAGCAGTAGTGTGCGGATGTGAGCCCCGTCGACATCAGCATCGGTCATAATGATAATACGATCATAGCGCAACCTGGATAGTTCAAAATTTTCGGCGATACCTGTACCAAGTGCGATAATTAAATTCTTGACCTCGTTATTTCCAAGCATCCGGTCAAGCCGAGCTCGCTCAACATTCAAAATTTTACCTCGTAATGGCAAAATCGCTTGAAATTCACGATCGCGGCCCTGCTTGGCCGAACCTCCAGCTGAATCACCCTCGACGATATAAAGTTCGCTCCTTTTAGCATCCTTGCTTGAGCAATCGGCCAATTTACCAGGCAGTGTCATGCCCTCCAAGGCTCCCTTACGGATGACAGTGTCTCGGGCGGCGCGAGCTGCCAACCGAGCCCGAGCCGATAAAGTGGCCTTGCCAACTATCTTCTTAGCCTCACTAGGGTTTTCCTCGAGATAGTAGGCAAGATGCTCTGTTAATACCTTATCGACCACATTTCTGACTTCTGGCGTACCAAGCTTACCCTTGGTTTGGCCTTCGAACTGTGGTTCAGGCAACTTAACCGAGATAACAGCAGTTAGCCCTTCCCGAACATCATCTCCTGTCAAGCTATCTTCATTTTCTTTAATCAGATTATTTTTACGGGCGTAATCGTTGATAACCCGTGTTAGAGCGGTCCGAAAACCAGTCAGATGAGTACCACCTTCGATAGTATGAATATTATTAGCAAAAGTTTTAACATTCTCATTAAAAGAGTCACTGTAAGCGATAGCAATTTCAACTAAAATCTCACCAGCTTGCTTCTCAATGTAGAAAGTAGGCTGATTAATAACATCTTTGCCGCGATTTAAGTGCTCGACATACGAACGAATGCCGCCCTCAAAATAAAAACTATGGCGTCTATTCTTAACCTGATCAACAATATTGACTCTGATACCGCGAGTTAGGTAGGCTTGCTGACGCAGATGATCAACGATTGTCTGATAATTAAAATCAACCGTCTCGAAGATCGTTGCATCGGGCTTGAACTTGATGGTCGTGCCGGTTGAAGTGCTTTTACCAACTACTTCTGGATCCGATGTCTGCGCCTTGCCCATCTTGTAGGTCTGTTCATAGGTCTTGCCATCACGCCGCACACTGGCCACTAGATCAGTCGAGAGAGCATTGACAACAGAAACACCGACGCCGTGCAATCCCCCAGAAACTTTGTAGCCTTCACCGCCAAATTTACCACCAGCATGCAAGACTGTCAGGACGGTTTCTAAAGCCGACTTACCGGTCGTCTTGTGTTTTTCGACTGGAATACCCCGTCCATTATCAACCACTGACACCCAACCATCTTCCTCAAGTATGATATCAATTGTATCAGCATACCCGGCCATGGCCTCGTCAAAACAGTTATCAACCACTTCCCAGACTAAGTGATGCAGCCCCTCGCTGCCAGTACCACCAATGTACATTCCAGGGCGCTTACGAACCGGCTCAAGCCCTTCGAGAACTTGAATTTGCGCCGCTGTGTACTGAGTTTTTTCAGCCAAAATATAAACCCTTTTTTACTTAAAAAAAGACATCTAAACTGTCCTTTGTCTTAATGCCATTATACCTGAAATAACCTGTTGCATGCAAGCCTTTGAGATTCTCGCCAGCTACAGCCTCCTCGAACAATATTCTTCGAGCAAAGGCGAGAGGTAATAGTCGTATTTATTCAAAAAATAAATACGCTCTAATTCTCAAAAACCGGGCCAATACTAACGACTTTTTGAGTCTTTTCGTCGAGAACGTAAGCGACTGATTTATATAGCACCACTGTATTACCATTTTGCGCTCGGGCGTAAAATTGGGGGTTTTGACGTTTCAAACTTTCGACATCGACAATGGTGGCTACCACTGGAGTTTCATCCTCCGGTACAGTCGCCAGCCGTTGCAGAATCCGAACGCTGCGACGGACAATGTTGGCCTGGTATTTTTTTGGGTCACGTGATTCTAGCTCGCGAGCTTTTAAGTCCATATAATTTACCGTCACCAAAGCTAAAACGACAATCAGGCCAACTAAAATTAATTTTACCCACCACAACTGAAGATACTTTTGGATTTGTTTCATATTACTATTGTACGACGAATGCACGTAATTTTATATCTAGGGCGATGATGTGGCAGTTGGCTCACTCTCGGTAGTCTTGGGATCTTTGGCAGCGATAGCGATCCAATCAAAATCAATATCACGAGTCGCAGTTTGTTCTAATTCGATCGTGAAACCAGTCTCGCTCTTGTCGCGGATTTTGTAAACTACAAATGACTGCGGAGTCAGACTGACAACCGGCGGTGTGTCGTAAGGACGCTCAAATTTTATTTTGACCTGTTTGGCGCCAGTCTTCACGACCGCTCGGCCAGCCATATCACGATCTAAAAAGCTGACTCGCCCGCCAAATACGGCATCAGAACGGAAGAGTACTTTGCCGATAAAAGTAGTGTCTTTGAGCATTTGCAACCCTTCTTCGCCGGTAGCAATGAAGGCATCGAGCAAGCTGACTTTCCTGACTCCATGTTCGATCTGATCGCGCACACTCGAGCTGATAGGCTCGCCACCGGGCAGAAGGAAGGTATTACTGACGAAGACTTCGGTGGTGGCTTTACCGCTGCCCGAGCTCCAACTCTCGAGTGCTTTGGCAATGACCGCGCCGGTTCGTTTGGTTTTTATAGCCATACCAGGCTTATCTGAGGCAGTCAGATAATCACCGGGTACAATCGCTTCTGAGGCAGGGTCAATTTTAATTGGTACTCGACCAGCCAAAGCCACCGGCACCGCTCGTGAGCCGGCCGTTGCATTTGACGTTTCTTTTTGGCTCAAGTGAAAAGCCGGATGAGTTGAGATAATACCCAGCAGTCTTAAGCCGTCACCTTTAGCTAAGTCAGCCCGACGGACAAAGCCCGACTCGCGGCCCGGATCGATCGCCACCACATCACCAGCCGCTAGCTCATCATCACTGGTCTGATAATCTTCGGCAATATCATAGGCGCCAGCCGCCGTCGTCAGGGTGTGGGAGAGCAGGAATTGGCCGGTACTGCTATTATTACTATCTGCTTGATTTCCTGACATGAAAGAGAAACTGCCTATATTGTCGTATCCAGCTGTATTACTTCCGATAAATTTTAAAGCATAGCTGAGTAAATCATTGCGTTTAAATTGATAAATATACCCCGATCCTGCGAGCTTACTTCCAGCCCAAATATCACCATTATAATTAACCATCGAGATAACGGCATTTATACCCGTCTGTGAAGCCATTGTACCCTCAGGACAACTGCCGCTCGTACAAAGCAGCGACCATTTATTGGTTTGGGTACCACCAGTATCATCAACGCCATCATATCTGTAGATTGCTCCCTTTCCAGCACTTGTCGTATCTGACCCTGCTAATAAATATCCATTATACACAAGTAGTGAAGAAACATGATCAACCCCAGCATACCCCCCGCTCATTAATTGTCCAGTGCCAAATGATGCCTTATAGAATCCTCCGCTCGCACCTTGGCCTTGATTTCCGGTATAGAAATATATCTCAGCAGCATCACCGGCTGTCTTAGCCGTCGTCAGTACGAGGTTATCATTATATACTGCCAATGAATCAACATCATTTACCCCAGTTGTAGCTCCGAAGGTACCAGCAGCCACATTAACCATCGTCCAATTTGTTCCATCATAAGAGTAAATAGCCGCATTGCCATTTCCGGTCCTGCTGGCTGCATAGAGTCGACCACGGTAATTCATTAAATTAATCGAATCAATATTAGCTGTGTCACCCGATACAATTTTACCTGCCGTAGAGTCTGATATTTTCGCAAACCCGGTATTTGCATTGTACCTATAAATTTCTGCTTTATCCGGTTCGCCGGTAGTAAAATAGATTTGGCCATTAACTGTAATAACGGAGCTGACATCATCTATGTTCGTAGTTGCCCCAGCAAACGCACCGGGAGTAGAGTTTAGACGTTGCCAAGTAGTACCATCATATACATACAACCCAGCAGAATCTTTCACCGACCCACTCCCTGTCATTGTGCCGGCATATAGTTTTCCATCTAATACCTTCAATGAACTAATCTGATCTATGGCGACATTGTCATTAGATACCAACTTACCAGCTATTTCTGGAGTCGTTGCTGTATAATTATCGCCGGATCCATTCCATTTCTTAATGGTGGCTAAATCATTTAGTACTGTAGAGACAATTAGCCTACCGTTATACACTGCACTCGCTCCATAACCATTGACATTTGCAACAGATGTATAGGATTTAAGACTGGCGGAATAATTATTAATACCATTGCTATTGACGAATTGACTATTTCCTACCGTAAACCCATTAGATCCCATACTGGAATAAAAATTTCTGAGATCACTAGTACCGAATAGGCCACCCGTTGTTGATATACTTTTGTCAACCGGGTAGTGCATCTCTCTAAAAATTGCCTGGTAGGTATTTGGGCCAGAGTATGCATCAGACTTGATCATGGTAAAATCCGGCGTAAAGTTTTGGCTTGTCTGTACATTTCTCGAAGATGTAGCATCTCCCGTATATTTGGTTGTGTCGATTTGGTCTGATAATTTTCGCATAGCTACATAATAGTACGTTTTACCTGACTGATTAATATCGCCACTACTTCCTACTGTAAAGTATCCACCTGTACCGTTCGTACCGAAGCCAGTGATGATGTTTGTTACTAGTGCACTTTCAGAGAATGGGACAGAGTAGCCAGAAGGCATATCGCTGGTACGCCAATACGGGATCGGCGTGGTGTCACCACCATTTGTATTGTATTCGTAAGCCAAGACAAAATCAGGAGTCCAAGTCTTGCCGTTTGGTAAATAAATATTAGTATTGGCACTACCATTCCCTGTATAGGACCCTATGGCGAAGTAGTCGTCAGCCGTAGAAGATTCTGCTCTAATAGCAGTATATGAATAAACAATACCAGACTTATTTCCATCGCAACCAACGGTGAATTGATCTGACGTTGTCATGTCCCTAACGTAATCACTATTGCTATCTACATAGGTCTGGAAACTCCTGGTAGAAGAAATCGGTGCTTGACTCATCCGAAAAACGGGCTTATTACCATCAGTCTGCACATAAGGAGAAGCTGTAATGATCCCCGGAACTGTTTGGGGTTGTATGATCAGAAATTGGGGAGCACCCCAACCTGTCACTGGTAGATTAACTGTTTGTAACCCCGTACCATTATTACTGCCAAGCCCAGCTGAATTACCATTACAGCTGCCCGCACCATTAGCAGGAAATCCAGTTGGGTAAGTACCGGTGTAGGTACCGGTGTAAGTACCGGTAATAATATTTGGCTTACCCTCTGATTGCGTAGCCCTGTATTGTGTAAAATTGGTATCTGAGGAATCTGCCTTAGCATGCAATGTCAAGCCTGCACTATTACCTGCACTGACCGATACTATCGAAGACCCATCGCTCGCGTTTAACTGCAACAAATCGGCAGCCTGATTAGAATTGGCTTGGATAACTCCACCGATCGTATTGGCATTGGTCGGTTTGAGGTTAAAGTTAGCTGTTTGTTGCGTTGGAGTTGCACCAACATTTTGAATATAGCCCGTGCCACCAGGTGATGCGCCACAGCCCTGATAATCACATATCTTTGCGCCGCCAATATACAATCCAACCGTCCCCTGGGCACCAGTATCATCAATATTAATGATACCTTTAGTATCTAACGTAAAACCAGGGGCCAATTTACCTATTCCAACCCGGTTATTGGTCGTGTCAGCAACAAATAAATTACTTGTGCCAGCCGCATTTTGAATCTGAAAAGCACTAGATGAGTTGACGGCGTTTTGCTGCTTCAATGTACCAGTAAAAAGATTATTGCCGGTAAATGTCTGTGGCCCTGTGCCATTAAGTTTGGCAATATTTGCGCTGTCTGAAAGATGAGATGAAGCTATTGGCAGCCCATTCACTTTATATTGTGCGTTGGTGTTGAAATTACCCAATGAATCTACATAGGCAATAATATTTGCACTGCTGTCTTGCCATTCCATAAGGTTAGCCGATTGTGTGGGGCGAGCTCGAAAAACACCAGTCGGTGCGCCATCGGCCAAACTTTGTATATTAAAATTGGCATTATTTTGTGGACTGGTTGAATTTTGAATATATAAACCAGAGCCACCAGATGCACTACAGCCAGTGACAGTACAGACAACATTACCACCAATACGTAAGGCATTAGCAGCTGCAATATTGGTGTCACCATTTACGTCTAGAGTATAATTAGCTACGGCTTGGTTGATAGCGACGCGATTATTTTGAGTGTCGACTGAGAGTATGTCAGATGATGATGCGTTTTTAACTTTTAGAGCGTTTAGAGAATTAGTTGAGGTCTTAAAGGTAGTGTCGCCATTTGCCCCAAAACTAGCCACAACCAAACCACCACCGTTTTGTAGCTGGAATAAGTCAGATGTCTGGCCAAGCTTCCCTTTTATTACCCCGCCAATACTACTAATACTAGCACTTTCAAAATTAAAGTTAGCACCTGTCTGAAGACTAGCACCATTCTGAATATAGTAGCCCGAGCCGGCCGCCGCCGCACAACCGCCAGTCGTACAGATCGACATACCTCCGATCCGATAAGTGTTGCCACTCGCTACATTGGCGTCACCATTTATATCAAGGGCATAGCCAGGGTTTGGCACCCCAATACCAACTCCACTGCCATTATCAGTGATTGATGAATCGACGACCGATTGAGTGCCGCTAAATTTAGCAATCTTATTGGTCGAGCCACCGGGTGTAGTTACACCAGACCCAGCACCAGCACAGTTACCAATTGTCGAACATATCTGGTAACTGCCAGACGTAACCGAACGATCAAAGCTGTAAATAACGTTGCCAATTGGCACGCCACTAAAGCCGACGCTAGTACTAAACCCACCACCGCTGGCAATAATTGAACTACTTGCATCGCCCTGTAAGGTCAGATTATAACTACTACTACCAATCGTCATTGCGCCGGTTGGTTGAATGAGATTGGCAGCCACAACTCCGTTAAAAGAATTATTACCAGAGAATACATTGTTAGTATTGAGCAAGGCAACATTACCGCTCAAACGCCCATCCGCCAGTGTGCCGCTGTTGATATTGCCAGCGTTGGTGTAGTAAGAGCCACCATTGCCTTGCAAGGTGAGAGCATCGACATTAGTTAAGTTCGCTCCATTGAGCACTGGTAACGCGCCACTGCCAGTTAGCTGAACCAACTGGCTGGCACCATTAAATATATTGCCCTGGAGAGTCGTATTGCCAGCCGGTTGATTGTCAATGACCAGGTTATTTATTTTCGCAGTTTGGGCATCTAAATTGACAATGTTGGCATTTATAGCGGTCAGATCGACCACGCTAAGTTGAGCCAACCAGGTATTGCCGTTATAGACATATAGTTTGTTATCAGATTTGTCAATATACTGCTGGCCGGCAATTGGATTTGTAGGACGGCTGGTTGGCACCAGACGAAGCGCACCATCAACTTGCATGCTACCATTGACGTTGACCTGTTGCCCAGCAGACAAGCTATTTGTCGTGATCATCGTAGTCTGATTAGCACCATCGATCGTAATTGATTGTTGAGAATATTTATCAGTAGATTTTTTTGCTGCCTGATCGCGCGCAGTCTGGCGATAAAGCGACCAAACCCCAAAAGCCAGAGCGCTTAAAGCCAGTAAAGTCAGCAGGCTAAGAACGATAACTATGATTGCCCGTCGCGATAAAAATGGTTTTCTAGCCTTCTTGTCGGGTTGTTTTTGACCACCGCTCGACGGCTGTGAAGGCACATTGTCCGTCAAACCAAAAACACCTCCCGCCTGTAATTGACCCGAGTTTTCAGCTGACTCAACCAGATTATTCTGCATGTTGTTGGCCTGCGATAATGATTGTAATGTCGTGTTCTCTTCCGGCTTCAAAAACTCTTTACTCTTAATATGCCTTTACTCTAAAGGTATACCACGACCTACTTTATATTTTAAAGGTTATGGTTATCTGTTACAAGTCAAAAATGTTATGTTTTTTTATAGACTATATAAGTAGCAAAATTGAGCTAAACGTTAGCAAAAAGTATCACCTGGTTACTGGCAACTTTGATAATACCGCGACTGATATTAAATTCGCGTCGACCAATATCGGTCTCAAGACGCACCACTCCAGGTGTCAAAAGGGCCATGAAATTGGTATGATTTGCCAATACGTCAAATGGCCCGGTCCGATTAGTAGCCGAGATTGAGTTAGCTTCACCCTCATAAAATACTTCGAAAGGGGAGATAATTCTGATATGTAGTTTGGGGATTTTTTGAGTTGCCATAGCTTACTTTTATGCCGTTAGTATTTCTTCGACACCAGCTAGAGTTTCCTCCTTGGACACATAAACTCCAGGTGTCCCGGTCAAATCCTCTGTCACGAACATTGCCTGAGAGAAAAACTCGATGATCTTTTTAGCCCGTTGGTAATCAGCCCGATCAGTCGCCGACAACTCTCCTTCACCAATAATTGAAATAATACCCTGCAGACTGTCATACTTTTGCATAATTGCCTGAACTCGACCAGCCAAGAAATAATGCCGATCGCCAACATTTTCAGGAGTCAATAGACTAGAGCTTGTCCGAATCAAGTCGACTGACGGATGAATACCAGCCTCAAATACTCGACGCGATAAGACGATCACGCTATCGAGTTGTTGTTGTATTTCTATGACTGCAGGGTCTGACAAGTCATCAGCCGGTATATAGATCGACTGAACGCTGGTGATTGAGCCATTGCTATTGCTGTATAAACTTTCTTCAAATCGTCTCAGATCCGAAAACAAGGTCGGTTGATAGCCACCCTCACTCGGAATATCTCCCATCATGGTCGAGAGCTCATTATTGGCCTGCACAAAACGATATATATTATCAACAAAAAATAACACATCACGCTTTTCTTGATCGCGAAAATAGCGAGCCACCGCTGAAGCTGACATACCAACGATCGATCTCATACTGGCATTTTCATTCATTTGACCCATATACAAAATGGTGTTGGTCAGTAAATTGCGTTCTTTTAGAGTTTGGTAGAGTTCATTACCCTCGCGAATACGTTCACCAATACCAACAAAAAATGACAAAGCAGTATTGCTTTGGGAAATATTGTGCATCAATTCGGTTGTTAGAACAGTCTTACCAACTCCCGCGCCACCGATAATACCAATCTTACGACCCTTCACAAATGGTGTAAAAAAATCAATCACCTTAATGCCGGTTTCTAAAATTTCTGAGCCAGGGCGGACAAAGCTGCGCCGTTTTTCATTTTTATCAATCACTTCGATAAGACGGGGCTCTTTGAGCGACTGACCAGAATCTATTACTTCACCAAGGGCGTTAAAAACACGGCCTAAAACCTCTTTGCCCACCGGAACACTGAGTGTCTGTCCTGATGATACCACCTGATCACCCTTTTTGATCTGCGTCAGACCAGTCATATTGATACAAATAGCAATATTCTCGGTTTTAAAAGAATTAATCAATAATCTCGCCTCTGCATTATCACGCAATCCAAGCATCTCACGAGATTGAGGTTTCTCACCCGCTAACGCCACCTCGACGACTAGACCGCTGATAGCACTGATCTTTCCGACTACATTGCTCATAATTTACTCCTGGCATAGATCAGTTCGTGGGCAGCTTCGTCTCGCTCGCTCCGTTTGGCACTATGATATTTAAGATTCATATCGCGCTTCATGTCGCGCGCCTTGCTATTTGCAACCGTCATGGCCGTAAAACGACTGGCATATTGTGCCAAGCGCGACTCTAATATAACCTGAGTCAGTGCCACACCCAACATCATTGATTCCAAATATGATATGACTTCCTCTAAGCTGGGTTCAAACAAATAATCCCCTGTATATATCAAATCACTTTTATTGTTGTCGTCTTTTTGCTCATCACCCAATTGTCGAGCAGCCAGTAGAAGCTCAATTTTGCCGACGTCCTGAAGAGCGAGTGAAATAAATGTCTGATAGTAAACTATTGTATTTTTGTATTGATCAATTAGGCGGATAATAGGTGAGACATCGATTGATTTAGTAATATCGGGTAAATCAAAAACTTTGGTAGGCTTCACCTTGTGCTCAGCTAATAAAACGACGCCGCGCGCGCCAATTACAATAATATCATCCCGTTTCCGATCAATATCAGATAGCACTCGATCGATAATTTTTTTGTCAATATCTCCAGACAAACTACCCATCGAAGTTATAATGATGATAGCATTCTTGTCTTTTTTGGTACTATTCTTGGCCTGTGATTTAAGCCTTTCTTTCGGGTCGACCCGTAGTTGTGAGTAAATCAACCAGAGCTCGGTAAAAAACTTCTTAGAAGAAACTACCCGGTCCTTCACCTGTCTGATGCGCAGACTAGCAATACTCTCAAACACTTCCGTCAAAGACTCGATCGTAGCTATCTCATTAAGTTGTTTCAATAAATCTTGTGATAAGCTCATTGCTGCTTCACCATCGGGTTAGATTGTATCAATTGCTTGGCAACTTCGCCGTAGGCCGCTTCTTCGTCAACCGACTTGGCGACATCCTTGATGACACTTTTGACCCACGAAACACTAAATTGCTGCATACTTTCACCCAACAAAACACTTAAGAGCATAATTTGCTGTTCCTTGAGAGAGAAAAGTTCTTCTGGAGCCTGCCTAAAAACATCATAAATTCTTTGACCAGTGGCTAGATCATTTTGAGCTTCGATAGCAAGCTCCGAACCAAAGTGAGAAAATTCACTGGCCCTTCTATAATCAGCTAATTTCTTTGATATTCTGGTCGATAATTGCTTGTGCGGCAGGCTCTGGGCTCTACCACCAACCCGAGAAACTGATAGTCCGACATTAACCGCCGGCTTAATTCCCTTTTGCATGGTCGCCATATCAAAAATAATTTGACCATCAGTCATAGAAATTAAACTGGTCGACAGATAGCCGGTGATATCGTCATTCGGCGTCACCGCTACTGGTAGGGCAGTCAGGGTTTTGTTGTTCTTAGCCAGTTTGCCGGCTCGCTCAAGCAAAGAAGAGTGCGTGTAGAACATATCACCCGGATATGATTCGCGTCCGGGATTGACTCTTAATAGCAATGATAGCTCACGATAGGCTTTGGCATGATTACTGAGATCATCATAGATAATAACTACATCCTGATCCTTCGCCCAGAAATATTCTGCAAGAGCGCAGCCGGCATAAGGCGCTAGGTAGGCCATGGCCAATGAATCAAAAATATCAGCCATCACCACTACGACCTGACCTCGTGTCCCACTCGCCTCCAAGCGCGACAGTAGCAGATCGATATCAGTGTGCTTTTTGGCGACCGCCACATAAATGATTATTTTGCCGGCTTTGGCCTGATTCATGACTACTTGGGTTAGAAAAGTTGTCTTACCTGACTTGCTATCGCCCAATATAGCAATCCGCTGACCGCATACAACCGGAAAAAGTGTATCTACTATGGTGACGCCTGTTTCTAATTGCGTGTTTAAGATAGCGCGCTCAGTGAAGCTCGGTGCTGGGTTAAATATCAATCTTGTATCACTCGTCGGTATCATCCCTTTGCCGTCTAGCGGGCGGACTAATGGATCGACCACCCGTCCCAGCACACCATCTCCAACCTCGATTGATAGCTCAGCACTCTTCATGACCACCAATGAACCAACCGCAACCTCTTCACCAGTGATATTTAGAGCCACGGCCGACTCTTCACCAACCTTCCGAATCATCCCTACATTACCATTTTCAAATAGGACAAAAGCGCCGAGTGGAACTTCATCAAGTCCAATAATTTTTATTAGAAACCGATCAACACCAGCTACCTCACCACTCGGATTCCCAGCCGCGACTAGTTCGCTAAATTCTTTATTATTAAACATAATTAGCCAATCAACTCCGCTAGGCGAGCTTTATTTGCCAGTAAGACCGTTCTAAAAGACATATCAAATATCTTGGCCCGAGTCCGGACTATTAAGCCACCAATCATGTCCGAATTCTGGGTAAAGTTGATCAAAATATTAGGCGCAATATTATCACGAAACCAGTGCACCATCTCTGTTCGTTCCGACGTATTTGGCAAATAGGCCATCATGATGTGCACAGTGAGACTACTGGAGTAAACTTCGCGAAAAAATATCTTGATATCTTCAAGTTGATCAATTGAAACCTCTTCTTCACCAAACTGCGCTTTTAAAAAATTCACCAGCTCAATCGGCATTGATGGACTCTCCAGCCCAGCTGGACGTTCTACTTCTGCTCTGGCCGCCACGCTGAGCTTTCTGATATAACTTTGGTAGTCTGTCAAATCTTCGATAAAAGCAACGATTTGATCGGTTGAAGAAATTGTATTTGGTAATTTTAAACTAGCTACCATTTAGAATGTCCTTCTTGAGTTCATCTTTGTGATCCTCGAGACTTTTAAAGATATAACTCTTTTGAGAATTAAAATCGACACCAGGGCCGAAACTTTCAGCAATATAGCTAATAACAATCTCTGATAGGCTTTGATCTAACTTAGCTGCTACCTTGTCCCGTCGCTCTTTCATCTGTATCTCTAAAGCGGCATCGAGCTCTTGCTGACGAGCCTGAGCGCGTGAAGATAACTCCTCAAGATTTTTGACAATTCTTTCCTTAGCCGCAGTGAGTGTAGTCTGGTAGTCAGCAATCTGGCTAGTGATGACAGTATTAGTTGCATTATCAATCTCAGCGTTCAATCTATTAATCGCAGCCGCGACTGATTGATTGAGCTGGTGAGCGTTATTATCAATCACACCAGTAAAAGCCTGCTTGGTCTTAGCTTCGAGTTCAGCCATATACTCAGGTGTTATTTCTAGCACTGGACGATCTTCTCTCTCAACTGGTTTAATGTCCGGTGGCTGTTTAGCCCGCCCAAAGACGATGATTGAAATGACAATATTCACTACTAAGAGCACGATTATCACAATTACTAATACGGCCGTTAACTCCATAGACTATTTAGCTACCTCCCAACGATTAAATAAACTCCACCTAAAGCAAACATCATCATAATAATAACAATCAAAATTACCTGGAAAAGACTACGTTTTATGATTGATCCGCTAAGAGGATTACGCCCAATTGAACGAATACTGCTCGAAACGGAACTATAGAGAATTATAGCAGAAATAAGCATAGCAATTAACAGTACCGTGACGCCGAGAATAGCTTTTAATGGTGATACTTTTTTGCCCACAATACTACTGACAAAGTTAGCAATTACATCAACCACACCACTAGTGGTATTGTTATTTTCAGGCGTCCAGTAGCTGACTCCGACCACTACTGGAATTTGGCCAAAATAGATCTCGTTTGATTTGCCCGACTTATCGCTAATTGCTTTCTTCTGAGCATTAGCACTTGAACTATTAAAATTAGACTGGGCCACTCCCAATATCTTGCCCGGCTCACTGGCTTTCATACCAATCCCAGAGATAGGTGAAATTGTCACTTTATCACCCACGCTAATATCACCATTGATGGTATTAACATTGGCCAGCACCACACCACCAGTTGCCACCTGAACCCTACTTAAGCTCGACGATAGATTAAGCAGTGAATCTTTTGGATCGACCGCCACACCGAAAAGATTATTTTTGTTATCAATACTGGCAACGACAACAGACTGGCTATCATTACTATCCGCACTTACAATCGTACCTAAAACGACCGTACTGGCCGATTTATAGCCCTGCGAAACAGCCGTCATGGAAGCTGCAGTAGCATTTGCCAGTGGTAATAATAACGCCAATAAAACTAAGCCCAGCAATAATGACTTAGATTTGGCGTAACTTCTACTGATATATTTTTTTAAAATAAACACCACGCCAATCAATAACTTCGGGTAAACCTTTAAAAATGATGACTTATTTGTTTTAATAAAGCTTCTAAGGCGTACTAGACACTTAAGCTTAACTAATATTGTACCAAGCCACGTAAATATACGCCACGATATGCTAAGAGTGTTTAAACCATTTGTAGATAATTTCAAGCACTACGCCGATTAGGGCGCCAGCCAGCATACTAATGACAAATTCAGAGCCCGAGAGGGGAAAACCTTGCATGCGAGCAAAGACATAGAATAGACCACCACCCAATAGACCAACAATCGCCCCACCAATCAAGACAGATGGCCGTAATACTGTCTCCTCTAGAACCTCGCTAACATTCTCAACTACTCGGTTGTGAACAACTTTAGAAAGTGCCCTAGAAGCTGGTGGTAATTGCTTTTGGACTTTTTTCATTTCTTTATTGAATATTTGGCGTCTTTCTCGCTTGGAGTATTTACGCTCTGGCTTCTTTTTTTCAGGATGATCATTCTGGCCTTCGACTGATTGCTTATCCTTTAATTTTTCAGAAGCTCGATCGATAGTTTCCCGCGCCTTGGCTTTACGCTCCTTTGTATTATCAGGACTTTTTTCGGCAGTATACTCTGGTGACTTCTTAACCGCTTCTAATTCTGCTACTAGCTTCTCTCGGTCATTATTCTTCTCTGAGCCAGTTAATCGTTCAGCCATCTACAAATCCTCCGATGGTAAAGTTGATATTATCTCCAGCTCTTGTTTGAGTAAGCGAGCTCGCAAGAAGACGAAGACCGCTCCAGCTGATAAGACAGCGAATAGCAAGTTCGGCCACTTAGATCCAGTTTGTGGTAATTTCTCAATCGTTTGCTCCACTCTCTTAGCGGGAGGCGGGGGTAATTTGATCGAAACGGGATGCGCCTTGAACACATTGTCCATTGTCAGATCAAAACTAGTTGGATCACTAACGCTCGTAGCAGTCGTTGGTATTGGATTTTTTACTTGAACAACAAAACTTTTGACAACACTCTTACCGGCTGCAATATCCACAGCCGGCCAGGTCAAAATGGTTTGCTTTTCTTTGATTGAGCTGGTGGCGCCACCCATATCGACGATCTCAGCATACTCTAAAATATCCGAGACATTCTCCTCAAAAACAAAACCTTTGGCCACACCATCGCCACTATTGCGCGCTAACAAGTTATAGCGAATCTTATTTCCCGCCGCTACAGTGGTATTATTAGCATCAGTCGGTTTGTTTTCACTGGTTAAAACAGTCAAGTTATCGGCGGTCTTTAAGTAGTCGAGATTTGGAGTCAATACAGGAGTGACTTTAATCGGTTGCTGGCAAGCTTTATTGTCAACTGATATCCCCAAGGATGATTTAACCTTTAATTTGGCAATATAATTTCCTGGCTTGGTATAAACATGACTGGTTTTATTTGATGCCTGGTCAACTGGCGTGCTACCGTCACCAAAGTCAAAGATATAGTTTGTAATAGTAGTGCCGGTGGCTGTGCCTTGCCCGACATAATTTACTGTCAATGGAGCAGTGCCATTATTTGGCAAGGCACTCAAACTCAAACAGTCAAACTTGGGCTGAGGAGTTGGCACTGGAGTGGGTGGTGGAGTGGGTGGTGGAGTGGGTGTCGGTTTGTGACGCACCGCTATATTGCCACAATTATACATTACCCAAAATTCCTCACCACGCGAATTAGTGCCATGCAATACACTATAGCGTGCACTGGTGCCCCAGCTCGCCAACGGTCTAATGTAAATGGTAGTACCAGCACCGGGAATGCTCATCAATTCATCTTGCGAAGTATGTGGATTGCGACCAATCGACAAGACGCCTGGCTCGCCACCACTAAGACCTTTTGACTCATAGGCAGCATTTTGTAAATCAGCTAAGGTGATGCCGAAATATTCATAGATCGACCTGATTTCAGCATTAGAATTATAAATATCATAAAGTTGTGTTCGCCGACTAAAGCCACCAAATATAATATCATTAGAGCTAGCAGCATTTGACGGTTTAGGCGGTACAATAAAAGTAAAAGCCTGGAATAGAGTCACAATTACTACCAATACAGCAGCCAAACGCCGAGTGGCCGCTTCTTTACCTAGACGACTAATATAAAAACTCAGCTTACCTTTAGCCCGCGGACTTTTTAAACTTAAATTTGTCACAAAATTGCGAAAAAGCATTTTATCCTAAAGTCTTCTAGTACTCTAATTCTAAATGCTTATGCTAATATAGGCAAGTCAAGCCGATTTAAGAGGATTTTGAATCAGTTATGGCCGGCTGTTTTTGCTGGTTACTAATTGGTATCGCGGGCTGAGGACTGGGCGGTGCGGGTTGATTTGGTTGTGGTTGAGATTGTACTAACTGGCTCGGTGGTTCGGTTTTAGCCACTGGATTTGACTGAGGCTGATTGGCATTCGAGGGGCCTGCAGCCTGCTGGCTAGCCGAAACTGGCTTAGACGAACTAGCTGGGCTAATTGACAAGCTTTCAAAGATAGTTTTTTCTACCTCTCCCTTAGGCCGGCCATATTTCGTGCGTGATAGCTCTTTGACGGCAGCTTGTAATTTAAGATCAGCCTGACCGATTTTTGGCAGCATTTTGATCGAAAAAGGCGTTAAAACTGCTCCTTTTGAGATAATGCGCATAGCTGCACGATGGTTTGGCATGTTGATAATATCGGCGGCATCAAATGTCGGCGTCAGCTGTTTGGCCAAAAATTCCGCATCCTCTGGTCCAACACGGTAGCTTAGAATTGAGCCAACATTACCAAAAACGGCATCACGAATTTGCTCGTTCAATTGACCAATAAACTGGTTAGCTACAATCAGGCTCAAGTGATATTTACGAGCTTCTGATAAAATAGTGGCGAAACTATCGGTCGAAAAATTCTGAAACTCATCGACATACAAACTAAAGTCGCGGCGCTGCTCCTCTGGTGTATCAGATCTACTCATCGCAGCCGCTTGAATTTTGATCACAAAAATCATACCCAAAAGTTTAGAATTCAATTCGCCAACCAGTCCCTTGCTCAAATTGACAATCAGGATTTTACCCTCATCCATGACCTGGCGCAAATTGAGCGAGCTTTGATGTTGGCCAATAATATTACGCAAGATTTCATTCTGCGCAAAAGCACCAAACTTTGATACAAACCAGCCCAACATCTCACTCTTATGATAATCACTGGTTTGAGCCATTTCCTTGAGCCAAAAATCTTGCACAATTGGGTCGGTGACGTACTTAAACTTCTGCTTCAAGAATTCATTATCTGTAAAAATCTTTGGCACCTCGATAAATGTTGCGCCATTCGGGTCAGACATCAAAGTCAAAGTCGCATTACGATACCATTGTTCAAAACGAGGACCGATTATGCCCTGCTGTTGCGGGTCGTAAAGCTTATAAAGCATCGAGATAGTTTCTTGGATGATAAAGTCTTTCTGCTCCGGGCGATCAAATTGCAAGATATTCAAGCCGAGCGGCATCCCAGTATCTGCCGGATTAAAATAAATCACATCCTCTGCCCTGTGGGCTGGCACTTTAGCAAGTAGTTCTTCGGCCGTGTCGCCATGTGGATCGATAAAGCATAATCCCTTACCCATTGCCATATCTTGGACAATCAGATTATGTAAAATAGTTGACTTACCAGTACCAGTTTGACCAACGATATAAACATGACGCCGTCTGTCATCGTCAGCCAGCTTCACCACTCTGTCCTGACCATGAAACAAATTACTACCAAAGATCAACCCCTCATTACTCAGTTGCTGAGGCGCCGCAACCTCACGCACAGCCGAACGATCAACCGGAGTAGAGCTTTCGGCTGTCTTGCTTGGTAGATGAAATATAGTAGCTAGTTCGGTGGCATTTAAGACGACTTTGTTCCACCAGGCTGGGAAGATACGAAAAATAAAGTTGGTTGCCAGAGTTTGTGGATATTGAGATTGCATCAATTTAAAACCATTTGAGCCCGGTAGATTAAGCTGGCTAAAACCAGCCATCATATCTTGAACCAAAGTTTTAGAGCGAACCTGATCATGTGAGCTGGCAATCAGCCGAATCATTGTTTCGTAAGTTGGTATCGAAGCCTTCTCTTCAATTAATTGACTTTTTTTCTGATCAATTGCATCTGGCGGATTATAGCCAGCCGCTTGCTTGTCAGATGATTCTGCCTGTGGCGATTTATAGGTCATTTTAGCCACATCCATTGGCGTAAAGCCTTTACCGGCATGTTTTTTATCGCCCGGATGCAGTAATTTCTTAGCGGCCGCTCGTGCACGTTTGTTCCAGCGCTTTGAAGAAGATCGAATCAAAATTTGAAGTGCTACTCCTTCACCATCATGCAGCTGCGACATACTAGTTGTAATGCCACTAACAGCATCAAATTCACTAACTTTATAAGTCTGGATCGGATACCAGCTGTCGTTGGTCATAACCAGCTCACCGCCAGCCACTACCCCAATTTTACCCAAGTGTGAGAAAATATTGTGATCTTCACGCCGCTCAACCTGGATGTCTGGATAGGATGAATTAAGAGCTTTTTCAATAGTCGATAGTAAGCTAACAGGCACTACTACATAAAAGTAAATTTGACCACCCGTGGCTATCATCTCACAGGCTAAATGTTTTCGTCCGAAAAACCAACGTTTAAACGTACTCAAAGCCAACATATGATCCCAAAAACCCTTTGTCTTAGTCGCTCCAATGACTGCCATTATATTAAAAAATCCTTCAGCCCGAGCAATATTTTCCTTGATTAGCTCACGATTATCACGCATGGTCGCTTCATTAGCCTCAGCCGGTGGCAGCTTTACCAGCAAAGGTACCATTTTGAGACTACGCTCTAGCTCCTTCGCGCGCCGAAAAATTCGTCTAAAAATAAAGAAGGCTGCTACTGCCACAACCAAGACGGCTAGTACTAAAAGTACTATCATAAACATCGTAAATGATAGATTTTCTTCGCCCATGATCTTTTCTAAGTATCCTTATGAGTTTTTGGTTTTTTTATATTACGAATCATCAACATCGACGTTAAACCTTTTTTTGAGGTATTCCTTACTCAGCGATTCCTCCTGTTGTTCCTCAGCAAAGGGATCATTGGCGGTAGATTTTATTATATTTTCAGCCCTATCAACCCACTCTTTCTCGATCACATCAACATCTTCGGCTGGCAGATCATCCTCGGGTATGGTCTGACTAGGCACCTGGGCAGATGGGGTAACAGCTGTTACGGGTAAATTGGTTGCCTGACCACCAGTAGTAGTGGTCGGCGAACTTGGTCGAGCGACCGTCTCCTCTGGGCCAGCTACTTTCTTGCTGGTCATTAATTCAGGCTTTTTTTGATCGGGCGTGGAGGCCGACGGTTGCTCTACTTTTGACTGTTCGGGGTTTTGACTGGGCTGCTGTAGACTACTAGGTTGCATAACAGCTTTAATTATAGCGCTTTTGCTTATTTTTTTCTAGGATTAGAACTCTGCCACACTATTTATGCACCCAAACAGCTGTTCCAACGTCGGCCCATGAATAGAGGAAAGCAGCTGATGATTCTGGCATATTAACACATCCGTGGCTACCCCCGTAATAATAATCCGAGCCGCCAAAACTCGACCGCCAACTAGCATCATGCAAGCCATATCCCTGGTAAAAAGGCATCCAATACTTCACAAAAACATTGTAGTTATATCCATACGGACGGCCATTAAGGTAGGTATTGGTGTTTTTATAATATACATGAAAGAGTCCGGTGACGGTTGGAAAGCCAGCACCGGTCGCGCCGCTTGTAATAGGCGAGCTAAAAACTACCTGCCCCTTGTCGTATGCCCATAATTTTTGTTGTGATAAATTAATCTCAATATAACGATCTAGATCAAGTCCATACGATCGGTTAGTCTCGGTCTTATAAGCTACCTTGTTAGTCTTAACCTCATAGCTTGATTCACCAGTTGTCTTCATGGCTTCTACCAACGACGATGTTGTGGCATCTTGATCTATTGCCAAACCTTCAACACCTTCTTGTTCGACAGAAGTAACACCATCACGAATCATAATTTTTTTATTTTTTGGCGCCTGATTAATTTGATTAGCGACTGACTGAACATAACCCTTAACCTGGCTTGGATCAATCTCGGTCGAAATAATAGTTGGCTTATTGAAAGTTTTAATTTCCTTAAAGACGATCCAATGGCCAATCGTGGCTGAATCTGGACTAAAATTACGGCCGTTATAGTTGAGAATTATTTTTTTTCTCATTAGTAGTTTGGCTTGATCTTGAGCTGATTTTGTAGAATCAACCTGAATATCGGCCTGAGTAATGATCGGATTGACGATTGCAACCTGGTCTTTTGCTGATGTTAATGACTGATTTAATAGCCTAACCAAATAGTTGGTACTAATTTTAACTCCTGGTTGCGGTGGACTAACTTGAATTTGGCCTTCATTGATTGTCAATTTGGCGTTGACCGGATCGCGGCCAACCGAATTAGTTATTTTACTGATCTCAGAATTAAATTTCTCTTGATTTAGTCGATAAGCAAAGCCCAGCTGACCGTTACCATTTGAGCTTAATATCGACAAAAGTGGCAAGGGGCGCTGCCTACCAACCTGATAAGCCAGGTCAACTGTGGCCGGGAGATCATAGCTTGCCCCCAGATCATTGCTTTTGACAATAAAAAACTTGCCATCTGACTTGATGGTGATGGTTTTGTCTGGTGAAGCCTCGCGTAGCACTTTTAAAGCTGAGCTGCGCGTCTTCCAAGATAAATCATGACCAGCAACGGAAACCCCCGGATAAATCAAACCCTCAACCGCGGCTGCCACCACCGCATTAGCAAGCACCAAAAATAAAAAAAATCCCAGCAACACAAAGACGGCTCTGGACATCGGCGATGGCTTTTGCCCTGATTTAGATAGTTTCCTGGGCAAACTTAAACGGTGAGAATGAGGATCTTGCATAATTCCTACTTGCATTATAATACTTATGCTAGAACCACGCCACGCTTTTAATATCATCAACAGACTATTCTATCTTTGAGTCAGATTTTTCAGATTGTTAAGCTTCTTGAGATTACTAATAATTGCGTCTAGGTTTTTACTGATGTCCTCTGATTTTGGCTGCGGACCAACATCCATCACTACCCTAAAAGCCATACTCTTGCGCTCAGTCGCGCTCAGCTTTTGGTCAGCAAAATCATTTAAAAAATTCGCCTTGATAACAAAGGAGTTTTTGAGTAAAGCACGCTTAATATCCTGCCAAAAAACATTATTGTCTATCTCAATTGCAATATCGCGAACGACAGGGGAGTAGGGAAGTAAATCATCAATTTTAGCCAGCTTATTATTGTCTAATATTAACCTTATATTAACCTCACAAAAGCTTATTTCTGAAACAATTTTTAGTTCATTTAATAGACTAGGTCTGACCTGTCCATATTGCCCTATTACCTTGTCGTCCAGCTTGATGATAGCAGATCGCCCGGATATGAATTGTTTAATATCATTGGCATCAAAGCTAAAATCAAGCTGGCAAATTTCTGCTATGGCATCAATCTGCCCTTTAAGCCTAAGCAAGCTATCATTTCCAAACACTGTTAGTCCGAGTTGCCATTGCTCATCCGGTAAGCTACCGCTCTTGTTCGGTTTGTAAACTCTTGAGACCTCAAAAAACTCAAAGCTATCGCGATAGCTCTGATTGTTTGCAACCACCTGAAGATGACTTGGTAATAGAGATGTTCGTAAATATTGCTGCTCGCGCGACAATGGATTTAAGATCTCCAGATGACTATCCGTGTCCAGTTCAGTAGTTTTAATTATGTCTTCTCCAATAAACGAATAAGTCATTACCTCAAACAAGCCGCGTGCTACCAAAAATTTTTTTATTTCCAATATTCTTGGTAGTAACTGATGCTCGTCCGTTGCCATTGGTGGTAATAGTGGGGTAGTAGTAGGTAGCTTGTCATAGCCGATAATCTTAATAACTTCTTCAATCAAATCCTCCTCTAAGGCCACATCAGTTCGCCACCACGGAGTCGTCACTGCCAAAAGATGATTAAAACTCTCAACATAACGGCGAGCACCCTTATAACCAGGATTATTAATAAAATAGCTCAGCGGCGATTCGATTACCGCTGGCTTAGCCATTTTACGTACCTGGCCGTTTTTATACTCATACTGAGCTGCATGAATTACTTTATTTTGTCCCATATAAATACCAACATGACCAATATCAGATCGTTCTTTTTGCAATTTTTTATCAGTCCAATGGCCAGATCGAAACACTAAATCACCTGGTTTTAAATTAACTTCCTCAACCATCACTCCCGATTGAAATTGCGCATAAGCAGTCTCGCCAATCCTTTTACCGATTAAGCTATAGATGTAGCTCGTCAGATATGAACAATCAAAGGCTTCAACACCATGCTGCTTAAAATTCGCCCCCCAAATATACGGCTTACCAAGGTGTTTACTCAATTCCTTAGTCAGGCTAAAATGCTCGACTTCAAAACCAAGCCGCTTTAAGCCATTTACAACTCGTCTCTCATCAATCCTCATGCCCAGTACACGTTCAGCCCGACGCAAACGCAAACCAATGTGTTGCACCCAAGGCCAATCATATAATTGATCGAAGGGGCCATCAATTATCTCAGCCTGACAAATCTCTTGAAATAGTTGAATAAGACGGGGCAGTGCAATCGGTGGCAAGGACAAGGGGAGTGAACGCTCGAATCTAGCCGATGCTTCAGTTCGAAGACCGTGCCTTAAGGCTGTCTTGCGGACCAACTCTCGATCGAAATTAGCAACTTCTAGAATTATTTTGGTTGTCGACCGATCAACTTCAGTCGTCTGACCACCAATTACTCCAGCCAGACCAATCGCACCAGACTCATCAGCAATCACAAGATCATCAGCCGTTAGCTTACGGCTAGCACCATCAAGTGTTGTAAGTTTTTCGGCAGGGGAGCCGCGCCTAACCTCTAGTCGCCCAGAAATTTTTTCCAAGTCATAGGCATGCGAAGGCTGGCCAGTCTCGAGCGCGACAAAGTTGGTAATATCTACAACAGGGCTAATGCTCCGCAAGCCATTAGCTTCTAAGTTATCCACAAGCCACTGCGGTGAAACTATATTATTTTTCACGGCTAGTTTCACGGACATAAAACGCCTACACTCGCCTGTTTTCTTGACATTTACGTTTTCTATTGTTTTATATTGTAATGCTGGACTAGCTGGGATTTTGACACTTTGATCGAAATCGCCCGTGTATCCACTCGCCTCCCGCGCCAAACCGATCAAACTAAGTTGGTCCCACCTATTTGGCTGCGTCTTTATGTCCAGCTGATCCCCTTCAGGCCATATGTCGCACAATATTGTACCCGGCGCTATCGAGTCGTCGAGTAGCAATAGCCCGCTGTGATCGTCTGACAAACCCAGCTCGGCTGGCGAGCAAAGCATACCAGCTGACTCAACGCCGCGGATCTGAGCTGCTTTTATTGTCGTGCCATTGGGCAATTTAGAGCCAACTTGGGCCAAAACAACTATCTGATTGGTGGCCACATTCGGTGCACCGCAGACTATTTGATTATGCCTGGACTGCCCATAATCAACTGACACTAGCTTTAAGCGGTCTGCGTTGGGATGTTTTTTGACTGCAGTGATTTTAGCTGCAATGATTTTTTCGTCAAATTTATTCGAGCTTAGAATTTGCTCAACTTCAACTTCAGTCCGCTCAAGTCCTGCTACCATTTGATCGGTTGAGAGTTTTTTAGAAAGATAATGATTGATTGATTTGACGGATACTTTCATCTTAGAATTGCTCCATATATGTCAAATTTGGTCGCCAAAGCTGCCTTAAATCGGTCAGATTGTACTTAACCACAGCTATACGCTCGGCCCCGAAACCAAAGGCGAAAGCCTGATATTTTTCCGAGTCAACACCCCCATTAGCAAGTACATTCGGATGCACCATACCAGCGCCCAGCAGCTCCAGCCACTCCCCCCGGTACTTGGCATCAATCTCAACCGAAGGCTCAGTGTATGGGAAATAATTCGGCCGCAATCTAATTTCAGTGTCACTCCCCAAGATACCCTGCACCACACGCAATAATGTCCCTTTGAGATCAGCCATAGTGATATTTTCACCCACCACCAAACCTTCAACTTGCGTAAAACTCCAAGAGTGAGTTGAATCCTCATCTTCATTGCGAAACACCTTACCAGGTGCGATTATTTGAAATGGAGGTTGGTTCTCTTCCATAAATTTAACTTGCATCGAAGAAGTATGTGTTCTTGGCAAAATCGCTAGTTTGTTCTTGTCGCCTTTAATATAGAAAGTATCTTGCATGTCACGAGCTGGATGGTGCTCGGGCAAATTCAAGGCACCAAAATTATACCAGTCATCGACGATCTCAGGCCCATCGACGATCGCAAACCCCAACTCCGTAAAGATCTGGTAAACTAGTGCTAGTACACTACTTATTGGGTGCAAATGACCGACACCGAGACCAAGTCCGGGCTTAGTAACATCTATCGAAGGGTATTTCATGCCCCTCATAAGATCTTTATTCTTATCCTTAATCTTACTCTCGATAGTTTGCTTGAACTGATTTATAGTTTGGCCGGCCAATGGCTTGTCTTGAGCTGCCAAACCCCTAAGCTCTTCCGTTGCAGCTGCCAGGAGGCTTTTACGGCCCAAATACATTACTCTAAGAGATTCTAAGTCTTCACTTGAGTACACCTGATCAATTGATTGCAGAGCTTCCGGCAATAATGAATTAAGGGTCTCGAAGCTCTTTTTCATGCTCTTTTGGTCCTAAAGTAAAATTCTACTATCATTACTGTCAGCGTAATTAAAATTACATCTCTCAGGTTTAAACTATCTAGGCTTTTGAGGGCGAGCATTCCAACGGCAGCAAATGAGATAAGAAAAGCCGTTCGTAAGCTAGCTATTAGAGCTTTTTGGGATTTTTCACGGTATTTAGTTTGACGTAGTTTCATCAGAAAGCTTCCGATGGTGATTATACCCATCAAAAACAGCATCAAAGCTATAAACCAAAAAGTCACTCCAGCAGGCCCGATGTCCTTAGGTGCCGAGAAAACGACCGTGGTGATAGTTCCTACACCTGCTAAAGCTGTAACTAGTACGATGACAGATAATATTACTGTTGTTTTGTGATTCATTTTTATTGTAACTAACCTGTAATATCAACTAATTATCTCAAAATTTATCAATTATCACAATATTTAGGTTAGTTTTCCACAGTTGTACTAATTTACTACTCTATTTTGAATACATTATTTATTTTTTTGAGTTTAAATGACCTATCGAACACTTTTATTATTCTTTTTATCTTTTGGCATGTACGGGATAGGTTTGTTCGGTTTTTCAAAAATAAAACACCCTATTTGGCATTAGGGTGTTGAAAAAATATCACTAAAAAGAGAAAAGGGCCGAATCCATCCGGCCTGTCAAAAAGTTAAGCAACTTAAGTGCCGCGGAAACGGCCCGCTTTAGTCACCTTGGAGGCTCCAAAGTAACTAATTTTGGGTCATCGAACGTGAAAAATAGTTTACCATATGGTGGCTAACAAGTCAGTTCGATAGCTTCCCTACCAGTCGTGCGGCAAGAAGTCAGCAGTTTACACCCTAAAATCGTAGATCTTAAGGCGCAAGAAGCTGACCACTTCCGGCGGATGATAAGTTAATGCTCTTAATTGACAAGAAACCTACTTAGCATACTTCGCTAAGTAAGGTCGTTTCTCCTAGAACAGTAGGGAAAATCCAGACTAGAAACAAGGGGGGACGTTTCGATAGTCCGGGTTTCCCCTGCCGTTTTTTTTATCGCCTTTATAAAGAGTTCAGGCACTCTTGAGAAGTAGACGACCTTTTTTATTTTCGCGTTTTTATTTTATTTTGGTTTTAAAGTGCTGTTTTTTAACTTGTAAGGTATTATAGCATACCGCTTGGGCTTATGTCAATAAGCTTATGCTTTTTATTCTTAAAAACCCCACTCAATAACTTAGTTTGCTCCATTCAACAACTGAGACCGGTTTTCTAGCGATTATAAATACTCCGGAATAAGCACCATGTCGAGTTATTTCTAGCCTCAGATCGATCATCCCGAACTTTTGATAGATAAGTAGCAGTTTATTAAGGTCATAATCATATATGTGCATGATTGGTTCTTTTAAGGGCTTCCCACGAGCCAGGTTAAGACCGTAGTGTACTGGTGGAAAATTATAATGTGCCAGCTGCAGACTACGCTCGCCCCGAGACACGTGCGTGGCAAAGGTGTAGTGCAGGGCTGCCACACCACCAGGAAAGGTTTTTTCAAGCAAGCGTTGAGTTATTTTATACCCGTCAGATTTGGGAATGTGTTGCAATACTATATAAGAATGCACTAGATCATACTGTCTACCTGTGGTCATCTCCTGATCGGCAATACTGAAGCTAACCTTCGGCTTAAGCTTAGACGGTAAATTTGCCTCAGCTTCCTTGAGCATCGACGACGACACATCAATCCCCTTCACCGCTTGGCAATAATCGGCTAAGGCCAGCGTGATGCGTCCGACGCCACAGCCAAAATCAAGACAAGCGTGAGGCTTAAAACTCTTGCCCACCATATTATAAATCACTTGAAAGAGAGCCTTGGCGTGTGACTTACCAGAGTCGAAAAATTCTTTCTTGACCTCGGCCGTTATGTTTGGCCTTAAAAACTTAGGATCTGACAAAACTCCAAAATACGGGTTAGATTTACCCCACACTTCCCAATCTATGTCAGTTTGTCGTCGACTCACTGCATCGCTCGTTCTAATAAATACACTAAAGCAGTCCGATGTGATTTTTTACTTGCTCGAGCTTTTTATTGGCAATGGCGGAAGCTTTTTGGTTGCCTAGTGCGATAGTTCTTAGTAGATTCGGTTCATCTGTTCGATAATCACGGAATTTTTCTTGCAGCTTTTCAAGCTTAGTTGCCACCAGCTCACCTAAATCTTGTTTAAACTGGCCATAGCCAACACCAACATAATCACTTTCGAGCTGCTTGATTGATTTGCCACTGAAGCTTGAGAATATTTCGAGTAAATTTGTTATGGCTGGCTTGCTATCTGTCGCCTCAACCTCACTACCAGAATCAGTTACAGCTCGTTTAAATTTCTTGATAGTGTCGTCTTTACTCTCATCAAGCGCCACATAACTGGCGGTCGAGCCGCTTTTACTCATCTTGGTAGTCGGGTCATCAAGGCTCATAATCCGTCGTGAGACGTCACCTAAGACAGGTTTGGGTAGCCTAAAGGTCTCGCCGTAAAGATTATTAAACCGACTGGCGATATCGCGCGTCAGCTCTATATGCTGCACCTGATCATCACCGACCGGCACTTCATCCGTGTCATAAAGCAAAATATCAGCCGTCATCAAGACCGGATAATCATATAAGCCGACCAACTGCCCCTCAGCGCCGCCCCCGCCAGCTTTGTCTTTAAATTGCGTCATACGATTGAGCTCGCCCAAGGTAGCATAATTATTCAATATCCAAGCCAGCTCGCTGTGAGCCGGAATCTGCGACTGCACGCAAATGATCGACTTCTTCGGATCAATCCCGACTGTTAAGAACCACGCCACCAGATCTAAAGTGCGACGCTTGAGCTCAATCGGGTCTTGCCGGGCAGTGATGGCATGGAGATTAGCCACGAAAAAGATACTTTCTTGATTTTCTTGTCCTTCTGGCCAGCGGCGCATCGCCCCTAGATAATTGCCAATCGTCATATCTCCAGACGGCTTGATGCCCGATAATACTCGCTTCATTGCATTTTCCTAACTTTATAGCTCTAGTTTAGCCTACCAAACGTGTCTTTATCAATGCTGCTTGGAGACTAATCTCGATACTCAATCGTCGCTTTTGGGCTTGTCGAGAGTCAATGGCTCGATCACAGCATCGCTCGCAGCAATTTTCACCACATCCTTATTAACTTTTTTAAGCTCCTTGTGAGCCGTGTTGAAGTGATTGACCGTCGTACCGAGAGAATTGCCCAGCTTATGCATATACTCTTCAAAACCGGTCAGGTGCTTACCTAACTGGCCAACCCGCACCTGAATTTCTTTAGCTTGCTCTTCGATTTTGAGCGAACGCAAGCCCTGCATAATTGTTTGCAAGTAGGCCAAGAAGGTCGTCGGCGAGACTATAATCACCCTTTTTTGCCGAAAAGCATATTCGATTAGGTCTTGTGATGAAGTTTTTACAACACCGATTTTATTGCTTAGTAAATCGTGATAGATGGCCTCAGAAGGTATAAACATTAAGGCAAAATCCATGGTATTTTCATTTGGTCGAATGTATTTGGAGGTCTCATCTATCCGCCCTTTTAGATCCTGCTTAAACGCTTTGGCTAGATTTTCTCGCTTGTCTTTGTCGGTTTCTTCGATTAAACGATTGTAGTTTTCTAAACTAAACTTCGAATCTACCGGCAAGATCTTGTGATCATCTAAGAAGATTACTGCATCGACCTTGTCGTGATTCTTAAACTCATATTGCATCTGATACTGGCCAGTCGGTAAGACATTACCAATGACAGTCTCAAGATAAAACTCGCCCAAACCACCGCGCTGTTTGGGATTTTGCAAGATATTTTGTAGGGTCTTGAGCTCGGCCGTGACATCGACGACTTGGCGATTAGTTTCATCAAGCTTGGTCAGCCGCTGCGTCACTTCGGTAATGAGTGTAGCTGACTGGCTCATCTGCTTATGGAGTGAGCCAAACATCTGGGCTTGACCCTTATCAAGCCGGTCGCTGAGTTGAGCTTGGCTCTGATTGATCGTTTGATTGAGATTTTGCAGGTCTTGTTTTAAGAGTCCAACCCCGCTGTCATTTTTGAGCTCGCTCAACTTTTGGTTAAACAAAAGAATAACAAAGCCGAAACCAATAATTAATATTACTATCAAAACCACTAGCAAAATAGTTATCATATTATTAGTATATCACTTAATCTAATTGCGAACAAGAACCGTAAATTCACTCTTTATACTCTTTTGCCAATAAGAAGCCAGCCCCGTTTGTAGTGTAAAAACTAATTATATACAATATACATAAGCATTTTTGTACCTAAGTAATCCACTCGCCCCGCCATATACCGGTCAACTCTAACGTGCGAGCAAAAAGGAGCTCCCATCGCAACTCTTACTCAAACCACAAATATCGTCATTGGAGGAGGCCTGGCCAAGACTGGTGACAACACCACCTTATATACAACTATTGGCATTGGACTAATTATCGTCGGGCTGATCGTTGTTGCGGCCTTGTCTCTATTACATCGCTCACGAAATAACCGCTACAATCTCAGAAGTCGGCTCAAGTCACGCCGGCTCAGCACCAAAGTTCTTAGCATCCTGACTCTACTTGTACTAACTGCCACAATACTGGCAATCAGGCCACTCCAAGCTTCGGCCGCCCCAAGCCTTACTCTCGGAGCAAACCAAAACACTCTGACTGTCACCGTGCCAGAAGGCGGTGGCACTGCTAGTGCTACTACTACACTCACCACAGGTACCACTCACGCTAGTGGCTACTCGCTGACTGCGAGCCTTAGCCAACCAATACCAGGTATCAGCATTAAGCTCAAAGGTGGTAATATCGCCACCAGTACAGCTTTAGTGGCTGGTGCTCCAGCGCTCATCCTCTAGACCACCAATAACACTAGCTCAGGCGACATCACTGAAGTTAGTTTAGATTTTACAATTGATTCTACCATTGCTGCAGGACAAAAAGAGCTCAAGCTGTCTTATGCCATTACAGATAATGAGGCCGTACAAGCTACCACCCTGTAGTCATTTACCACCGCACAATGCAATGCCTTACCAATCTACACTGGTTCTAACGAAGCAGCCGTCACCACCCTCACAGACACTCGAGGCGACAACCAAACTTACCGAGTAGCCAAGCTGTCTGACAACAAATGCTGGATGCTAGACAATCTCAAGCTCGGCTCAACAAACGGCACATTACAGCTGACCCCAGCTGATTCTAATGTAGCAAGCAACTTCACGCTGCCGCAATTGACCACTACTGGTAATGCAGACTACGACAACCCTGGAGCTTATGGGCCAATACCAGGCGACACCGGCACTGGTAGCACTAACTACGGTTACCTCTACAATTGGTCAGCTGCTACTGCTGGCGAATCTAGAACATCCCATCCAAATACTGCCGGTGATGCGCCGTATAGCATTTGTCCGGCCAATTGGAGACTACCAACAGCGAGCGTTTCTGGCGACTATTCAGCCCTAGACATAGCTTGGGGTGGTACTGGCGAGTTCTCACATAATAACGAGCCAAATATCAGTAAGTGGCAGCATGACGGGCCGTTTAAAGGTGTTTTTGCAGGTTACTGGTGGGAAGATTTTTATTACCAAGGTGATAACGGCGGCCTGTGGTCGGCTTCGGCCTTCTCGGGCGGCTCCGCTCGCGCGCATCTTGCGAGCTTGAGTGATAGCGCAGTCAATCCAGTCAATTTCGATGATCGCAACGCTGGATTTTCAGTCCGCTGTATCTTGCAGTAGTTGAACTAGCTGCTGCTCGTGGCAGCCTTAGATATAGTTGCTAAATTAGAAACTGGTAAATAGTGTTTATTCGCTGTGCGCTGTCATTAACCTTAGTATTAGCCCATCTCACCTTTTTGATAACTACCGAGGATCTTAAGCTCGTGACCTTGCCGACTTAATGCCTTTAGTGCTCGTTCTGTCCGTTCTTCACCCATACCAGCTTCAAAATCGATGTAAAAATAATAACGCCAGCCCTTACCCAAGATCGGTCGGGATTCGATTTTTGAAAGATTAATTCCCTCTTCCTCGAAGCAGCCAAGCGCGTGATACAAGCTACCCGGCCTGTCAGCTAATTCTATCATTATAGATGTTTTATTTACATCAGTGCTGTCAGCGTTGCTCGTGTGTAGCACCAAAAAACGCGTGTAATTATGCTTGTCAGTCTCAATATTGCGTGCAATCACTCTTGCGCCGTGCAGCTTGGCTGCCTCCGCCGATGCAATCGCCGTCTGAGATTTATCACCTAAGCCAATGATGTACTCCACGCTCTCGGCTGTGTCATGACGCTCATGCACATCAGCATTTGGTAAGTTTTTCTCGATATAATCCTCGCACTGTAATATTGCCATCGGGTGCGAGTGAATATTTGTAATATCAGCCAGTTTAGCTTGCGGCAGCCCGATCAGACAGTGGCTGATACGCATATAGTGCTCGCCGACAATATATAGATCACTTTGTCGAAGCAGGTCATAAACCTCATTGATCGAGCCAACCGATGAGTTTTCAATCGCCACGATGCCAAATTCGGCCCTACCGTTGGTGACATCTTCAAAAACGTGCTTGAAAGTAGCTCTGGGCAAAAGCTTAATATCATCGCCAAAAATATTATTTGCCACCTGGTGGTGATAAGAGCCGATTTGGCCTTGAATTGAAATTTTGCCTAAATTCATAACGGCGATTTTAGCAACTGTCCATAACCTAGTAAAGACTACAATCCCCTCATCCACCACGGTGCCGATGGAGCTGGTTTTGTTGTTTTTCTTACAACAGCGTATCTAGTATTTGAAGGGAAATACTTATCGAGTATTGCTGGCCAATTGGCTTTGAGCCATTTTTTCTGCTTAATATACAAATCCTCCAGACCCCTATCGGCAAATTCTTGCCGAATTACACCTCCTGAATGTGGATGAGAGTATTTCTGGGTGATCGGAGAATTAAAGCCGTGAGCATAATGTGTCATTTCGTGCACAATCGTCGCTTTTATGACGTACTCTGGCACATCTAGATCCTGGAATATCCGATTGACGGCTATAATACTAGTTAAGCTATCATTGTGATCTAAGCTAATTGAGCCTAATCGCCTTCTAGCCTTCCTGCCCCATTTGATAAGAACCTCATTAGATTGGGGCACATCATCAAAATGCCTCAGCCAGATGTCAGCCAGCATATTTTCGAGCCATTCCTGATCACGATGAGATTTTATTTTCATATTCATTAGTATAATCTAATTTAACCAAAACTAGTCATTGAATCTATATTTTAAGCTACAATAATCTATCAAAATTGATTTGCGACTGGCCGCTCGAACGAAAATTCTTATTCTTGATACCACTGACAACTTGTTCGATTTTACTTAAAATTTTAGTATGATCAATTTTTGTGATCGTTGCGGTGATGTCATTTTCTACAAAGTGAAGACTAATTTTAGAAACTGCTTGTCCGCTTGTTTTTTCCCAAGCTAAAGCATAAATGGCCATTTGTATATTATCTTTAATGCGTTTATCAGCCTCTTTTTGGGTCGCAATTTGACTAGTTTTAAAGTCACGAATCTCGACTTTTTGACCTCTAATATAAACCGCATCATAGCGGCCACTAATTCGTACTTTTAGCTTTGGCAGATCAAGGCTAAAATCTTGTTCGACTAGCGACGGGAAATCCTTTTTGGCTTCCTCTCGAATGAAATAATCGCTAATAACCTTCTTACCCATCTCGAACCGAGCCAATTCATGATTGCGAGAGACAAATCCCTCACTGACCCAAGCGTTTTCAAATACTTCAACTAAATTTGCCGATGATACCGGGTTATGATTGATTTTTGCTCGATTATAATACTCAATTGCTCGGTGTATGGCAGAGCCGTAAGCTAAAGCGTGAAACGGGCCTCTGGGCATATTTAAAACATGGAAAAACCAAAATTCTTTTGGATCTTTTAAATAATCTTCAATCTGATGTGGCGTCAAATGCAACCATCCCTGGTGATAAAGCTGACTTGTCATGTCATAATCAGGCACTTGGCCTTTTGCGAATGAATCAATTTTACTAACTAAACCACTGCCTTTTTCAGGCTGAACAAGATTAACATCATCCATCGTCTCGATGACAAACTGGGAAATTTTGCGCAGTCGCTTGCCGCCATGATCATAACCAGCCGACAAATATAGCTCTTTTTTAGCTCTAGTCAATCCAACATAAAATAGTCTACGCTCTTCACTAATATGCCGGTCATTTGCTACCGGAATTTCAATGAGTCCATCCGGGATTTTAATCTTTTCGGCCATACGCCGCGACGGAAAAACCTGATCGACCAAATCAATCATAAAGACGATATCAAATTCGAGTCCTTTGGCCTTATGAATCGTTAAAACCTGGACATCATTTGTATCTAGTGGTGAATCTGATGTAGATATATCAACATTAGTACTCCTAATCTCATCAAGATACTGCCAAAGACTATGAATATTTGGATCGATTGCGATCGTTTCAAATTCTCTGACCATTTCAAAAAATTCTGCCAGGTTTTGCACCTGGAAAGCGGCTTGATTATCAGCTTCTGCCTGCTCGACCAACCTTTTCAAATAGCCGTTATCATTAATAAACTTATAGATTAGCTCACCGGCCGTAAATTCACTCGAGATTGAACGATATTTCTTAATTTGCTCAATGATTGTTATAATATTATCATCAATATCTTGTTTAAAATTCAGGTATTCTTCAAATGACAGGTTGCGTCTTTTGACGACGGATGCTAGATCGGCTAAATTCGCCAAATGGTAGTTAAAAATATCTCCTGCCAACAGCCCAAAGAATGCTTGCGAGTCATTCGGATCATTAATAACACTGATAAAATTTACAATTGTCTTAATTTCCGGCCGTTCAAATAAACCCTCACTTTTACTCTGCTGGCTGGCCACTCCCACCTTGCCTAAGGCATGCATCATAGCTTTGGCCTGTTTATTCTTGCGGATCAGAATCGCGATCTGATTTGGAGAAACACCTTGGTCAATTAGCTGTCGGACTTTTTCTGCAACGGCCCCTACTTCAAGTAGAGTGTTATCATGCTGAGTAAATTCCGGGTACTTACCCTGCTTATGATTTGCTGCTGTTAGTCGCTTAATAATTTTGCTAGCGACTTCGAGACGATTCGGATTATTGTATTGAATCAGTTTGTAGCTAGCATCAAGGATGGCCTGAGTCGATCGGTAATTTTTTGTCAGTACAATCTGTTTAGCATCAGGGTATTCTAGATTAAAATTTAAAATGTTGGCGATTGCCGCACCCCGAAAACGATAGATTGACTGATCATCATCACCAACCGCCATTAGATTTTTGTGTCGTTCTGCCAGCATAGACATCAGTTTATTTTGAGCCATATTAGTATCCTGAAACTCATCGACCAAAATATATTTAAATAATTCCTGATATTGCTTCAAGATATTTGGTCTCTTCTCGAATAGCTCCAGCGTCAAATAAATCTGGTCTCCGAAATCAAGCCGACCTTGCTCGCGTGAAGTTTGCATATACAACTCATAAACCCTGGCTAGTTCGGCTACTCTTGTGGCATTAAGCTGGTCCTCATCTTCGCTAGCTGATTTTACCAGGCCAGCAGCAAACTGCTTGTAACGCTTAGGTGAGACATACTCATCCTTGAGGCGTGAAAAATGGGACAACATTGCCTCGATAAATTTATGAGGATTACCTAATGGCGCGTAATATTCCAGATTCATATGGTCGATCAATTGGCGCAAAAATATTATCTGCTGAAATGTCGTCATGACTTTAAAATCACTAGTCAGTCCAATCTCTAAGGCATTATCGCGCAATATTCTGTCGCCTAAGGCGTGAAAAGTCTCGATATTAGTTCTAACGAAGCCATATGGTACCAGGCGGTCAACCCGCTCCTCCATCTCACGAGCCGCTTTATCGGTGAACGTCAAAGCTAGAATTTCCTCCGGACTGGCCCTTTTCTCTTGGATGAGCCAAGCTATCCGACGGGTGATGACAGTTGTCTTGCCAGTGCCAGCTCCGGCCACAACCAAAACTGGGCCATCACCATACGTCATGGCACTCGCTTGCTCTCGATTCAATCCCTCTCGCAAATTCATACTTGCTATTATACTCGACCACCCGAAGAAGAGATACGAATCTTAGCCAATTCACGCTAGAAGTGACGACTTATAAATGTTATGCTGATACTGACACCAAAACCAAATTTTTATCGCCTACCACTTATCTTGTTTTATTAAAATTAACGACATCGGGTCTTAACTCGTAACTGCAGTTAGACAAAAGATCACCCATGAATAAAAAACTCCTCACCAGAGTTGCAAAATTAATACCCGTCGCACAAAAGCACAAAACTCTGCCGAGCTTAGCTTTTGTTTATCACTTCGAGCCGCCGGTTGATGACAATCAGGAACTAGGCAGTTTTCTAGTAGTTATCGAAGTTATGGGCAAACAATCTTTGGCTGGGCAGATTATTGATCAGATTATTAAAACAGTAGGTGAAAAATACTACAATGACGAATATAAGGGTGAGCCAGCCGAACGATTTGAGAATGCATTGTCTGAAGTCAATAAAAACATCGCCGGCCTACTCAAGAGCAAGCACGCCGAAATCGCACGCAAAATAAGTGCCGTCGTGGCAATTCAAAATCAAAATGAACTACACGTCACTCGCTGCGGCAAAGCAGCCGCCTATCTTTACCGCGACAACGAAGCCACCAATATCACTAACGATCTAGATGACCCAAAAAATAACAACAAGCTATTTAGCGACATCGCCAGCGGCAGTCTACAAGCTAAAGACAAAATACTCTTAGCCACGCCGGCCGTTTTCTTTCAATACCCCAAGGATCAACTTAATAATTTAGTTCAAGATAATTCACCCAGTACAACCGTTGCGAAAATGTCAGCCGCCTTATCAGGTCATGATAACGCTAATCGCTGCGGTGCTATTATTGTCGAGCTGCTGACTCACCAGATGGCAGCAGAAGAAACATTGCCAGACGAGCCAGAAGAAGCTCTATCTGGCACACCGACTACACCAATTAAAGCCGCCAAAGAAATTGCTTTGCCAGCTAGCCAAAAAGCGGTCGACAAAGGTAAAGCTTTCGCCAAAAAGTCAGCCGACTGGACTAAAAATAAAGCCGTTCCCAAAGTCCGCCACCACGCCAGGAAGGGCTGGAATCATGTCTGGATCAACTACATCAACCCCAACCCCCGCCTGGCCCTGTCAGTTGCTATTGGTGTAACTGCTATCCTGATTGGCCTCTTTATATTTATCGGCCAAAGTCATACTGTTAATAAGGAATCGATTACGAGTTTCAAAGAAGCTATTGCCCTAACCGATAGTGCTGAAGCTAAGCTCAGCTTAGGTGATAAAATAACCGCCCAAGAATCGCTTGATTCGGCAAAGTCCAAACTAAATGCGATCGAAAAGACCGAGAGCGCTAAGTCGATCGATAAGGCTGTTGCCAGTGACGATGATCTCAAAAGCCGCTCCATTACTTTCGCTGGCCTGTTAGCCAAGATTAGCCAGCTGAGTGATAAAGTGGCCGGTATCACTCGAGTGGGTAGCGAAACTGTGATTGATTTTTCGAGCAATAAAACGCTTGAGCTCGGGCCGATCACTCTTCTTGGCGACTCGCTTTATGCTGTCAATCTCACTGACGGTAGCTTGCACCAGATAAATACCACCGCCAAATCAGAGCAAAAAGTCGCCTCCAACGAGTCTTTGAAAAAGACCATCACCTCGACTCAAAGCTACAACAAAGATGCCATATTTTTACTGACCAGCCAGCCGTCCGTCTTGCAATTTAAATCTGATACTATCTCAGACACCAAGCTCAGCGCTGGCACGTGGGAGAATGGCACTGATATTGCCAGCTACACCAGCAATCTGTACGTTCTCTCACCCTCCACCAAGCAAGTCTACCGCCACACCAAGACCGGCTCCGGCTTCGGAGCTAAGACAAGCTATATTAAGACGACTGATGATGCTAATCTCGAGAATTCAACTAGTCTGATCGTTAACGGCAGCGTTGTGGTCGGCAACAAAGATGGCTCGCTTAATCTATTTTTTAATGGCGCCCAGAAGCCATTTGAGGTTAAAGAATTACCCAAGAATATCAAAATTGGCGAGATTAAGAAGATAATCTGGGAGCCGAAAAGCGAACAACTTTACATCTTAAGTAAAGATGGGCAGAAAATCACCGTACTTCTTATCAATAACGACTCCGGCGCTACTTACACCAAGCAATATGCTCTCGGGTCCGGCACGTCGGCCATCACTAGCTTCACCGTTAATGGGGACAAGGGCCTGATCTACGCCGCTAGCGGCAAGAAGATTATTAGCTTCAAGCAGTAGCTCGTAAGCCTACATCTTCTCCTGCGGAACGACACCAAGCAGCTTAAAGATCACATCGCACTGCTCGATATACTTAGTTATTAGCGCTAATTTACTCTCGGCCTCACCCTGCTCCAGCTTAATTATTCGCTCTGATTCATAGTATTCATGGAAAGTTTGAGCGAGCTGCGTAAAAACATGCACCAGATTATGAACTTTATAATTCGTTGTAATATTTACAATAATCTCATGAACCTCATCAATTTTTTTGAGTAGTTCAATTTCCTTTTGAGTCAGTTCGTGCGTGATATTACCAGCCGGCCTGAGACTTGCTTCACCGGCCGCTTTTAAGATCGAATGAGCCCGAGCAAAGGCATACATAGTATAAAAAACGGGGTTATTTTTGGTCCTCTCCCGAGCAATATCGAGATCAAATACCATATGCGTACTGATGTCATGACTGGCAAAAAAGAATCGAGCCACATCACTCGGCACCTCCTCAAAGAGATGCTCTATCTCAACATAATTTCCAGCCCGTTTGCTCATTTTGACCTCTTTACCAGCCTGAACTAGCCTGACCATCTGAACTGTTAAGATTTCGAGATTATCATAGCCCAGGAATGCCAGAGTTTTAATTAGCCGCTTAGCGTGTCCATGATGATCAGCCCCAAAAATTGACACCGCTTTAGCAAATTTACGCTTCTTAAGCTTATCAAGCTGATAACTAATGTCCGACAAGAAATATGTTCCAACCCCGCTAGCACGAACCAAGACTTCATCTTTTTCGATGCCAACCTTCTCACCATCAAGCCAGGTCGCACCATCATATTTTTTCAAGATGCCCTTCTGCTCAAGTCGCTTAATGGTCGTTTCATTATCGAGCTGGCTCTCCGAGAAAAAGCCGTCAAAGGCGACATTGAGTCGCGCCAAAGATGGCTTAATGAAGTCCTCCAGCATGAAATCGGCCGCTTTCTGGCCAACTTCAGCTGCCTTAAGACTAGTAGCTCGCTCTGGCGTGCCATATTCCTGACTGATTTTCTCTGCCACCACTTTTATGTAGTCACCGGGATAGAAATTTGCCTTCTCTGCAGTGGTGAATTCCTTACCTAGAGTAGCCTGGATCGACTTGCCTAAATTCTCGATCTGCAGGCCAATGTTGTTGACGTAATATTCACGGGTCACCGTATAGCCCTGGCTGGCTAGAATATTGCCGAGCACGTCGCCATAGTAAGCCGCCCAAGCGTTGACCAACACCAGCGGGCCAGTCGGATTAGCTGAGACGAATTCCAGATTGACTGACTGGCCTTTACCCATATCTGATTTGATAAAATCAGGCTCAAGGCCGCCAGCAAAGTCACGCCAGATTGTAGGCTCTAGCGTAATATTGATAAACCCTGGCCCGGCAGTCTCAGCTTTTTGGATGGTTTTATCGGCCTTGAGAATTTTTGCCAACGAATCGGCCACCTCACTAGGTTTCAAGCCCAGCGTTTTAGCACTTCTAAGCGCGATATTACTGGCAAAATCACCAAACTTCGGCTCTGCTAAGCTGATTGTATCATCCACCCTAAAATCAGGCTCTCCGTAAGCCTGGCGATAAGCCGCCTCTATGATGCTAGTCAGTTCTGTTTTGACCGTCTTCATTGCCTGCAATTATACCTTACGAGCCAGCTTTGAGCTATAATAACAGCATGAAAATCGTAGCCAAAAACAAGCGAGCAACCTACGACTACGATATCGCCGAGCGAATCGTGGCCGGTATCGTGCTGGCCGGACACGAGGTCAAGAGTGTCAAGGCCGGCCACATCAGCCTCAAGGGCAGCTTCATCGCCATTAAGAGCGCCGAGGCCTATTTGGTGGGCGCCCACATTACCCAGTACAAGCACTCTGCCAACATCAAAGACTACGATCCGGTCCAGAGTCGCAAAATATTGCTCCATCGCCGCCAGATTGATCAGATTATCGGGGCTATCCAGTCACAGGGCATGACGGTGGTGCCAATCGCGGTCGGCATCGAGCGTGGGCTGATCAAAGTCGAGATCGGTATCGGCCGCGGTAAGAAGCGATACGACAAGCGTGAGACGATCAAAAAGCGCGACATGTTACGCGACGCCGGCCGTGATATCAGGAGTAAAGAGAAATAATATTTACATAACTTTAGTGCTGTAGCATGAAAGTAATGCAGTTTTTATAATATTGTATGCAACAGAAAAGCCCCAGCTATTCACTGGGGTCATCACCTGGGAATTATCGCCTCCCAGGTACGGTTGATACTAGCTCTTTACTAGCGTCCATTCAACCTGGACACCTCTAGTCTACAGACCACCAGACCACATCACACCGAGCCGGAAGGCAATGACTGCACTATATTTACCATAAGCCTTTGAAAAAACCACCTAGCCTTTTGTGGTGTATCACGCCCACGCGCAGAAGCCAAAAGGCCGTATCAATGACGGCCTCATAAGCTTAAGCTATAGTGTCGCAAAATATTTGCCCCTCGTTTTTAGGCCGATTTACCGCTGCTGCCAAAAGTGTCCATGTGGGCTTCGACCACCTTCTGAATGTCCTCGATGACCGGCGTCTCGAGCTTGGGCACGGCGTATTCCTTGGGATTGTCCTTGAGGGCCTGCTCTAGCCCACTGCGGAAGGCCTTGCGCATCTCTGAATTGATATTGATCTTGCTGACTCCGACTTTGACAGCTTCTTTGAAAAAGTGTGATGGTGTACCTGAGCCACCATGCAGGCTAATGTAGCAATCAAGTGCGGCTCGGATTTTAGATAGCAGCTCGATGTCGAGCTTCTTGGGCACTGGATAGAGGCCATGCAGGTTGCCGATCGAGGCGGCGAAGGTGTCGATGCCGGTGTCATTCACGAATTTGACTGCTACCTCGGGGTCAGTGAAGTGCTTGCGGATCTCAGCATAGTCAATCGTCTCCTCGTGCACATTGGAGCTGCCGGCAAAATACTCCAGCTCGCCCTCGACGAGGCAGCCGTGCTCGTGAGCGTAAGGCACAAACTCGGTCGTCATCTTCAGGATATCGTCGTAGCTGGTCTTGCCTTTGTCAGTCACATCCAAGTGAATTAGCTCGAAACCGGCCTCGACGCCTTTGCGGGCTTCCTCGACGCTGGGTGAATGGTCGAGATTGATGTAGATCTCGACTCCCTCATCGCGGGCGTTCTGCACCATATCGACGATGTTGGCATGGCCCCAAAAATCAACCTCGCCCTTACTTACTTCCACCAGTACCGGCGACTTCTTGTTTCTTGCCGCTGCCACGACAGCTTTGAAGATCTCCAGGTTATCAATATTGAAAGCGCCAACGGCAAAGCCTTCCTTGCGTGTTCGCTGCATCAATTCTTTGTGACTCATAATTATTGCCCCACTTAATATAACTCATCATAAGGGCTTTGGCTGTCATCTGCAATAACCTAAGAAATAATAGAATTCATAGTTATACACAACTTTTTTTGGAAAATTTGTTGACAAAGGTAATTCTTAAGCTATATGATAGCTTTAGTGCTGCTGCACACATAAATTACTCAAAAACAAAAACAGATACAAAATAACGGGTTAGGAGAGCCAAAATTGCTCACACTAACCCGTTTATTTTTGGCCAAATAATTATTGTTCTTTAATTTTAGAACTGATAGAATAACCTTAAGCATTTATCAATAAAGATATGTTTAAAACACCAAAACAAAAATTAATCATTATTATCTCGCTGGCGACACTTCTAGTCGGAGGTGTTTTTTTGTTTGGCGCGCAGCACTCGATTAGCCCACTCCAGCCTGCTGCCACTTTGCCGGCCTCAGACAATGTCGCAGTTGTTGATGTCACTACGCCTCAGCCACTTCCAGCCAAGCAGCCACCGAGCTCGCCTACCCCAAAAGCTCAGCACAGCAGCTCCAGCATCGTGCGCTTTGATTCGGCGGCCAGCCAACAGAACTTTATCACCGCTAATAGCCTGAGCTCGGGCGATCTAGAGCAGCTAACCAGTCTCGACGCCTACCGGATCGAGCGCGACAGTGCCAGCCTGACCACGACCGTTGGCTCGGCGACCTACCCTAATATTCGTTACACTGCCCAATCTACACCCAATGATCCTGACTACACGACGCAGTGGTACGCACCCAAAGTCAATCAGCCATCGGCCTGGGATCTGACAACCGGCATCAACTCCACCACCGTAGCGGTGATCGATACCGGCTTTGCTCTAGCGCACGTTGACTTTGCCGGTCGCTGGAGCACCAACAGTGGTGAAATGGGCCCGACTGCCTCTCAAGGCCCAGCACCAAACTGCACTAGCCGCGGCCTCGCGCTCGACAAGAGCTGCAACAACCTTGACGACGACGGCAACGGCCTCAAGGACGACTGGCGCGGCTGGGACTTTAGTGCCGGCGACAACAGCCCACAGGCTGGCTCGACTAATCCGTCGAGTAGTGCACTCGGCCACGGCAGTCTGGTGACCGGTCTGATTGGTGCCACCGGTAATAATGGTGTCGGTATCGCTGGAGCCAATTGGAACGCTAAGCTCTTACCTCTCCAGGCGCTTGATGATGATGGTGTTGGCTACACCGACACTGTCGCCAGTGCCGTTCACTACGCCGCCGATCGCGGCGCCAAGGTGATAAATTTGAGCCTTGGCGCTGACAGCGAAGATATCCTACTAAAAGCCGAGGTTGACCGAGCTATCTCGATGGGTGCAATCGTAGTAGCAGCAGCCGGCAACACAAACTGTGGCTGCCTGCTCTACCCAGCTAATTATCCGGATGTCATTGCAGTAGGTGCCTCGGACTCAAGTGACAATCGCGCCAGTTGGTCGACTTATGGTGCCAATCTCGATCTGGTCGCACCAGGCACGGGCATTTGCTCCGACAACTGGTCCCAGGCTAATCAGACTAGTTTAGTAACCTGTGGTCACGCTGGTACCTCATTCGCCACTCCGATCGTCAGCGGTGCTATCAGTCTGATGCTGGCTCGCGCGCCGGATCTGGTGGCCAGTGACATCAATCGCATTCTCGCCCAGACCAGCACCACCGCCACTTCGTTTAATATTTATACCGGCTTTGGCCGGCTCGATGCTTACCAAGCAGTGCTAGCAGCCTCGCTTAGCACGCCGTCCGGGCAAGTTACAAATAAGCATGTGACGTACTTGGGCAATGGCTCGTCGCTGGCTCTTGGGCCTCTTATGAACAGCACCTGTGTGACATTGCCGGCCGCTAGCTGTGAGCTCAAGCTGACCGGGCCGTCCAGCCAAGTCGTTAGCCTCGGCACTAAGCCGGCTGATTCCGAGGGCGTGGCGAGCTTTTACTGGAACGCCCAGACTCTAGGCCTTGCCACCGGCCTCTGGCGCATCGACGCCATTGCCTCATACAACGGTCAAACTACCACGCAGACCGATTACGTGACAGTGCACCCGTAGAAATAATATTGGTAAAAGTTGAAGGAGCTTGACGGTTACCCGTCAAGCTCCTTGTCACCAATTTGGTAATCTACACTTAATGAGCAGTCACGAATTCTATATTCGCAAGCTCTTGCACTATCTGTACTTGCAGCTCTTCGTCTCCCAACTCACGGAAGGCTTTGGATCCGGCCAAATAAATGGCTATCTTAATCAGCTTAGAGTTGTAGCTCGGCTTCTCAGGCTTCACTTCGCTTGAAACAGCACTGCTTGAGATTGGTACTGCTGGCACATCCTGACGCACACCTTTATAGACCTGCTCATCTATTGAACTAGCCTGTTCAACCACCTTGTCGAGCAACTTGCCCTCGCTAGTACTAGTAGTAGGTGGCTGACTGTGACCGTTGCCGTTCTGGGGCAGTGGCGGATTCACCGGTTTTGACATTGCTGCCAAATTACTACTATAGCCACTGCTTTCAGTGTTTTCCTCATCCTCACGCACGTCTCTAGATCCCTTAATACTTGAAGTGTCCTTGAGCTTAGCAAGAGCCTGCTTGACGTCTTCTAAGCGATATAGGTTTGCAGGGCCATACGAATGAGCAGCCTCAAGCCCGACAGCCTGGAGCTGCTTGAAATAAGCCGAAGGGTTGCTATGAGTTATTCCAAGCTCTGCTAGCGCCATTCTTGTAGTAACAAGGCCACGCCTTTTGGCTTCGACCTCAATCTGGGCTTGTGATATACCTGGCATTTGCCTTGCTCCTTGTTCGCTGTTCAGTACCGACAGATCAACTTGCCGATAATCTTCCAGAATATCAAGATGCTCAACCCGCAACTGCTCCAAGGCAATAGCTTCAAGCTGACGCACTCTTTCATCAGAAATTCTTAGCTTGACGCCTATCTCTCGAAGCTTCTTTGGCTGACCATCAATTAAGCCAAAACGGTAGCGCAATATTTTAGCTTCTCTGTCTGGTAGATGGCCTAATACATGATCTATTTTCTGTCTGACTTCGCGGGCAGAAGCTAACTCTGCGGCGTCAATCGAAGTCTCGTCGGCAAGTAGTTCACTGTAAGTAGTGTCATTACTGCTGAGATCATCGTTATTGTATCTGATGGTCTCATCGATTGAGAGCAAGGATTTTTTCAAATATACCAGCAGCAACTGGACTTTATCACTTGGCAGCTCGGTAAACTTCACCAGCTCACCCAGATTAGGTTCGCGTCCTTTCTCCGCTTCTAAAAGCGAATACATCCTGCGGAAATCATTTAGCTCTTTTATCACGTGACCTGGTAAGCGGATTGCTCGAGCCTTAATGTCAACTGCCCTATTGATTGATGAATTTATCCACCAGTAGGCCAAAGTTGAAAACTTATTGCCTTGCTCTGGATCGAACTTATCTATAGCCGAGAGAAGACCGAGCATACCCTCTTGGACCAAATCATCATACTCTAGGCCACTCTGCCTATATCGATTGGCAATCTTGTGCACCATACGCACGTTACAGTTGATGAACCAATCAAGCGCATTTGCGTCACCTGCGCGGATTTTGTGGATGAGGCGCTTTTCTTCTTCGGCAGTCAGTAGTGGATACTTCTGCTTTTTTGGCACTAGGCAGTCCTTTCAAGTTGCAAATTTAGGTGAAACCAAATCCATCCTAAATTATTACATATCTAGTCTTCGTTCGTAAAGCTTTCGCTTGTTATGCTTAAGCTTATATTTGCCGAAATCAAAAAAGACCTCCGTGAACCTGCGAAAGTCCTTTTTGGTGGAGTTTGGTACTACTAACCACCCCATTTTTTAATAAAGTTAAACGACCGCCAGGCTCTTACTAGCGCCTGTAAACATCCTTGCGATGTTGCACCCGCAAAATTTTTGCCTCACCAGCTTCAATGTCAAACACAACCCTGTAAGTGCCAATGCGCCATCGATAATCACCATCACTTGAGTCTGTTAATCGTTTGGCAAAAGATAAAGGATTGGGCGCGTCCAAATAAAATCGAAGTTTTTTGAGGATCTGCTTTTGGGTAACCTTGTCTAGACTTTTGAAATCTTTTAGCGCCCTATGGGTAAACTCGGCCTTCATACCTATTCATTGGTACCCATCACTTCGCGGTAAATATCTTCAAAAGGCACCGTCTTGCCCTGCTTGGCTTGCGCACGAGCCTTCCTGATACTGGCACGATATTTGGGGTCTTGCGATGCCAACCAATCCTCAAGCATCTCCAAGTCAACCAATGCGACTTCGCCGCGTCCACGGCGCCTAATTTCTAATATATTGCCCTTTTTGACTTCATCAATAGCATCGCTTAGGTTAGCTCGCAATACGGTGGCATCAATAACTTTTATACTCATAGTAGTTCCTAATTATTAAATGTACATTTAGATTATACACTTCAATTATACATAAGGCAATGATTTTTATTATCCGCAATCAAAAAGCTTGGTAATCAAAAAAGACCTCCGCAAACCTGCGAAAGTCCTTTTTGGTGGAGACAAGCAGTGATGCTTTATATAATTTTCTTGCATGCTCAGGAGCAAGCTTTTGCGCCTGCTCGTCATTAGTGCACCCCGCTGGCCAAGACCAGCTCGAACGGGTGCTCACTCCAGCACAATCAAAAACGACCAAGCGCAGAGGCTTGGGCGTTTTTGGTGGAGCTGCAGGGAATTGCACCCTGGTCCATTTAAGGCTATCAATATAGCATCTACAAGCTTAGTCAGCTTGGGAGTGGAGTTTAAGGAGTAAATAAAGCTTAAAACTGACCAAAAACTTTGCTCACTTCCCCTTCATTTTGGCTTAGGTAAAGGTCAAAGGGTAACCAAAACCGCAATCAGATAAATATGGCGCCCGTACTTCCCTATCTGACGTCAGGAGCTCGAGCGGCTATCGCGTATTACGCAAAAGCTGGTGCAAAAGCAGGCATGGCAAAAGCCGCGCGTACTTTGCTTACAAGTGATTTGGCACTTATAGTTGGTGGTGGTTTAACGCCCCTACCATGGCGGCTTGCAGCTACATGTCAAGTTCCTAATGTCGAAGCTAGTCAGCCCCATGTCGAGAATCGCTTCATTTCCGTTAAAAAGACAAGCTTTTTAACTTCAAATTACGCGAAACCTCTCCTCTTCAAATCAACCTCTATCGTCAAATTATTTTACAATTTATTGGTTATTCGGAAGAAATAATTTGCCAGCTGCGAGCTTGATTTGCTAAAAACACTTCTTTCAAGAAGCACCTGATATTCTACCACAAAAACGGCCATTTTTCAACTTGACGCCTTAAGCCAGTCTCTCACCTGTTTGGCCGCCTGACGCGGGCGCTCTAATGGATATAAATGACCAGCCTTAGGCACAAGACGTACTTCAATTTGCTCAGACTGCTCGCAATGAGTCAAAAAATCCCGATCGATCAACCAATCGGCATCACCGGCCAATAGGAGAGCTTTGGTTGTGATATCGCCAGTGTAGTCTTCTGCCCGAAAATTCTTAAGATCTTCGACAATCTCGACAATGACACTGATTGGCGTTTTGCCATTTGCAACTTGCCCCATCTTAATAAGCTGCTTTTGGCGGTCACGATCTTTATCCGCAAAGAACATCTGCCCAGTATATCGACTAAATAGATAGCTCGACAAAAGATTCCTCACTAGCTTCTTTGGTAAAAACCGACCGGCTTTATAGGCATGATCAATCAGGGACATTTTGTACTCAGGACAAGGTGAAATTAGGACTAATCGCTTGAGCTTGAAACCTAGTGCGTTGTAGGTTAGAGCGATCAGAGCACCGTAGGAGTGTCCAATGATTATTGGGCGTGCGACACGCAACTGACACAAGAACGAGTCAAGCCAACGGGCATAAGACTCGACTGAATGCATTTCATCAAGAAGTTCGGATCCACCATGAGACGGTAGATCAGGCATGACAACATGATAGTCACTAAATTCTTTAGCAAAATCGACTAAAGACTCATGACTACCCCGAAAGCCATGCACAATCACGAGAGCTTGCTTGGACTCGAGATTAACCTCCCAGTAGTGGCAAATACGGCCGTTTATTGAGGTATGCTTTTTGGTCATAGCTAAATCTTACATTCAAAAGCTATTATAAAGCACGGCTTTGGTAAAACCACCAGCTTATAGCTATAATAAAGACTAATGAGCAAATTGAAGATAAACATGATTTCAGAGTCAGCTGGCGGCGTAAAAGGTCATGGTGTCCACACTGCTTTCGTCGAAACAGTCGACGCCATTGCCAAGCACAAAGATATTGACCTTAAGGTCAATAGCCGGCGGCCAGCCGACATCAATCACATCCAGACAGTCGGGCTATATAGCCTGTCGATCTTGATTTTTGGCAAGGGTAAAAAAGTCATCTCGGTCCATGTCATTCCAGATTCATTCGTTGGGTCGCTGGCCGGTGCAAAATATTGGTATGGTCTAGCTAAAGTCTATCTAAAGTATTTTTACAATAAAGCCGACCTACTCATAGCTGTCTCGGATGAAGTCAAAGACAATCTGGTGGAACAGCTGCGTGTCAAACCGCCGATCAAGACGATCTTTAATAGTATTGATAGCTCTAGATACCATGTCCAAGCCGGTGAAAAGCATAAATTACGCCAACAAATGGGCCTTAAAGATAACGCCACCATCATAGTCAGTAGTGGCCAGATTCAACCTCGCAAACGATTTGATGTTTTCTTAAAGCTAGCTAAATCAATGCCAGACTATCAATTCATCTGGGTTGGTGGTATTCCGTTTAAGAAGTTAGGAGCAGAATATAAAAAAATGCAGAAGCTGATCAACTCCGCACCTGATAATCTCAAAGTCACCGGCGTAATCGAGCACGACGAAGTAAGATCATACTATGCCATTGCTGATGTCTTTATCTTACCCTCCGAGCAGGAAAATCACCCGTTGGCTGTGATTGAGGCGGCTGCTAGCGGCCTGCCGATAATTTTACGCGACCTAGCATTGTATGATTCGTCATTTGGTGACTTGGTGATTAAAGGTGACGACAAGCAGTTTGCCGCCATCATCAAAAAAGTTACCAGTGATCGTAATTTCCGCCAAACCGCTCAGGATAACTCGGCCATACTAGCCGACAAATTTGATAGCCAAACGCTAGCTGGAGAACTGATCAATGAATACAAAAAGCTAGCCGGAGCAATAAAATGAAAATCGGCTTTTTTACAGATCGATATTATCCTCAAGTAGATGGCGTGGCGGTTTCAGTCGAACTTTATCGTAAAGCACTCGAAAAATTAGGACATCAGGTATATATCTTTGCTCCTGAAGGAAAAAGAAAAATCAAACCAGAATCTGATCGCATCATCCGCTTTAAATCATTTCCAAGTATTTGGTATGAAGATTATCGAGACACTCTACCGTGGACACCAACTAATATTAATCGGGTTAAAGCTTGTGATCTTGATATTATCCACATCCATACTCCAGCCCAAATTGGCCTACTTGGTATTAGGATCGCCAAGGAAGACAACATTCCGCTGGTGACCACTTACCACACCGATATTGAGCAATATATAACAACTTACAAACGCTTGGTAGCTGGGTTTGTAGCAGGAATCCTTCTGGCACCAGCCATTGTAAATGACACAACACTTTTAAAATCGACCATCAAAGCATTTAAACCTGAGAGGCCTTATTCGCACTGGAATAAGAAAATTGTTCGTGATACCCTAACTATTTTTCATAATAATTGTGACTTAGTGATTGCTCCCTCGAAAAAAATGCACGATCTACTAATAAAATATCACACCACCTCGCCCATCGAGACCCTACCAACCGGTCTTGATTTTGATGATACCAATCTGAAACCGGCCTTTAACCCGCGAATCCGATATAAAATCGGCTCATACCCTTTACTACTTTTTGTGGGTCGACTAGGTGGTGAAAAAAATATTGATCTGGCCATCAATGCATTGCCAAATGTACTAGATAAACACCCCAACACAAAACTAATCCTAGTCGGCGATGGTCCACACAAGGCTGAGCTAAAGAGCCTTGTACAAGCCCAAAATTTATCCAAATATGTAATCTTTGCCGGTGTTCAGTCCAGGTCGAATACAATGGCATTTTTTAGATCTGCCGATATCTTTGTCTTTCCTTCCACTACCGACACTCAGGGTTTAGTCGTCAACGAAGCTTACGGCGCAAAATTACCGACCGTTTTTTGCGATGAACAAATCTCGAGCTTACTTCAAGACAACAAGACCGGCCTACTTGCCAACAATGAAGCCTTAGATTTTGCAAATAAAATCTTATATCTAATCGACCACCCAAATAAAGCCAAATCATTCGGTCAAGCTGGCTTTGAGCTTGCAAAAGAGCTCGATATCAACAAGCAAGCCAAGAAGCTAATCGTAATGTATGAAAAAGTCATAGCTAAAAAAGATCACATAGCATGAAAAAAGTTTTAATCTTAACCGCCAGCCACGGACATGGTCACCTAGCTACAGCCAATGCTCTCAAACAAGCCATTGACCAAGAATATCCTAAAGCAATCAACGTTGTAATCGTTGACCTCTTAGAGGAAATGCGCCGCCACTGGAATCAATTCATCAATAAGTCATATATGGGTGCAACCAAGTATGCCCCGATACTCTACAAAATGATCTTTGAGGCAACTGATTCAAGGCAAGTGGCTGAGTCATTTGGTAAGTTTATGTATATTTTCAATCAAAAACGACTGGCCAGATTCTTAACTGATCAAAATCCTAGCCTAATCATTATCAATTATGCCGCCTACCAAGAAACAATTGGCTTGGTAGCCGAAAAATACTTACCATCTACTCCATTAGTCGCCTTGATCACTGATAGTATCAGTATCCACAGCGGCTGGACTAGCAAATTTACAGACTACTATATTGTGGCCAATCAAGATACGGCTGAAGTAGTCAAGAAATTAGGTGCTCAAGACAGTCAAATTAAACCGCTCGGCTACCCAGTTAACCTGGCTTTTACCGAACCATTTGATAAATCAGCTTTTTTATCTAAATTACATCTGAATACTAGTAAAAAAACGGTGCTTTTTTTACCAACCACCGACAAGATCAACAAAAGTCGACAAATCATTAGTAGTCTATTAAAGATGGCCGAAACCAACGTGATTGTAGTGACAGGGCGCAACAAAGACATATATGAAAAACTAACAATATTTAATGAGTATAACAACTATCATCAAGTCGGATGGACCAATCAGATGGCTAACTTTATTATGGCCAGTGATTTGGTGATTAGTAAGGCGGGCGGCTCGACCGTCATGGAGTGTATTGCTGCTGAAGTGCCAATGGTGATCCACAGTATCATTCCTGGTCAAGAGGAAGGCAACGCTAAATATATTAGTCGATATCACCTTGGGATTATTGAACTCAATACAAAACTTATTCCTCAGGCTGTTAAAAATGTTTTTGCACGCTATAACGATTACAAGAAAAATCTGCATCAACATTCCGACCCAAGAGCTGCTATCAAAATAGCTGATTATATTAGTGAACTTTTGTAGATTTTGCCATAAAAAGTTGATACCATAAGAATGATGGATTCAATTGCAACTCAGATTAATCAAAAACGGGCACATAATTATCACCAGCCGCGTGCCCATCAGTTAGTCCCTGAAAGTCAAACTGATAATGCAGTGGCTAAACCTGTTGATATACCTTTGGCTCCAGAACTCAAGCAACCCACTCAAAAAGATGATGAACACAAAGGCAAGACCATAGACATCAAAATAGAGCCAGCCGAACCAGAACTGCGTCGCGACTACCTATTCCATGATTACGTCCTAATTGCGCCCAAGCGTTTTAATCGGCCATTCGACACCAGGCAGCACAGTGGTCAACTATTTGAGACTGCCAGCAGCCCTCGGCTTGATGCTCAAGCTGAAGTCTACAGCCTCAAAGACGACAATGGTCAGTGGCTGACAAAAGTGGTTGAAAACAAGTTCCCTTCTTTAACGATCGATAATCCGAAGGCTTATGGAAAGCAAGAAATTGTCATCGACACACCTCTGGCTAACGTACAGCTGGGCGAGCTGGAAGATAAACAGCTCGTCAATGTCTTGATGACCTATCAGGAAAGAGTGCGAGACCTCTCAAAAGTCGAAAATATTAAATATGTGCTAGTTTTCAAGAATGAAGGCCATCAAGCCGGTGCTTCTTTGGCCCACGCTCACACCCAAATCTTTGCCCTACCGATGATACCACAAAGATTTATGGATCAATCAGAGATGATCGAGCAATATTTTGAGCAAAATAAAACCGACCCGTTTGACGCCATTATTAAGTTCGAGAAAGACCATAACCAGCGAATCATTAGTGAGAACAACAATTTCATTAGTTTCTGCCCCTATGCGCCTCTCTGGCCACTAGAAGCCTGGATCTTACCTAAACGTGCCATTCGTTCTTTCGACCAATTAACTAGCCAGGATCTGTTCGATCTGGCCATCCTTTTGAAACAAATTATCGCCAAACTCAATCAAAATCAGATTAATTACAATTTCTTTATCGAGAATGGCGTATCTGAACATCACCGACTAGCCATCAAAGTCCGCCCTCGCGATGTGGTCAGTCCATGGGGCGGTTTCGAAGTTGCTACTGGCATGGTCATCAATAGTATTCCTCCTGAAGCTGCTGCCGCTTGGTACAAAAGTTAGATTTATTATAGTATTAGCCTCTCGAGAAAGACTATAATGGGAAGATAGGAGGAGGATTATATGGATAAATTTAGATTTGATATCGAGAAGCAAGCCCAAGATAATGACGCCTTTAGACGTGTACTATGGACAGGCAAAAACTCTCAGCTCGTCCTGATGTCGCTCAAAGCCAGCGAAGAAATTGGTGAAGAGGTTCATCACCTTGACCAGTTGCTATTTTTCGTAACCGGATCTGGTAAGGCTATCTTAGAAGATGAGGAGTTGGAGTTTAAGCAGGGCCAATGCGTTGTCGTGCCAGCCGAGACTAAGCACAATTTTATTAACACTTCAGACAATGAGGCCGTCAAGCTATATACGGTTTACTCTCCACCAGAACACGTCGACGGCACAGTTCACCGCACTAAAGCCGAGGCGGATGTCGCTGAGTCCGAACATCATAGCTAGAGTTGGTATTGCGACGACAAAACAGGGCCCAACAGCCCTGTTTTTAGTTTAGAAATGGCTTAATATAAATATCGTTGTAATATTTACTACGTTATTATATGGTTAGAATTAGATATTTTACTTGACTATTCGTATTTTGTTCGTATATACTCGTTTGTAAGTACATTTAACGAGACAAAATATGCTATCCACTACTACTTCTTATGCTAATAATGGTATAGATTCCAAACAAGTTATAGTTGAAACTGACATTCACAACGGGCTGCCAGGCTTTACCATAGTTGGTCTAGCTCAAAAAGCTGTTGAAGAGTCGAAGGAACGGATTAGGAGTGCTATAAAAAACAGCGGCTTCAACATTCCACCTAAGAGAATAACGATCAACTTAGCTCCGGCTGACCTCCCCAAAAATGGTACCGGCTTCGATCTAGCAATGGCAATTGGCCTACTAGCCTCCTCTGGCCAATTAACAATTCCAGAAAAGCAAGTTGCATTTTACGGCGAGCTTGGGCTAGATGGGTCAATTCGTCCAGTTAGAGCCACGCTCAATGTCTGTCATCAAGCACAGCTCGATGGTATTGAGGAGCTCTATGTCGCAGAAGCAAATGCCAAACAAGCTGCTTTAATAGCAAATATTAAAGTTTTTCCGATTAATAGTCTGTCTCAATTGATTTGGCATTTATTGGGTGAGCGACAGCTGGATGCGCTGGAACAAACTAAACTAGTGGCCACCTCGGACGATATTATAAACGACATGAAGGATATTCAAGGCCAAGCTCAAGCTAAGCGTGCTATGGAGATTGCTATTGCCGGCAATCACAATATATTACTCTCCGGCCCACCAGGTGCGGGCAAAACCATGCTAGCTCGAGCCGCCGCCGAACTATTACCCGCTCCTGACTTTGACGAAGTTATTGAAATAAGCCGTTTGCATGGCTTAATCGACCAAGAATACGACAAAGTATACTCTTGTAGACCTTTTAGGAATCCACACCACAGTGCCAGCGATATTGCCTTAGTCGGTGGTGGCCAAAGCCCACGACCAGGGGAAATTAGCCTGTCTCATCGAGGCGTCTTATTTTTAGATGAATTCGCCGAGTTCCCCCGTCACGTTATAGAATCACTTCGTCAACCGCTAGAAAGTGGTATTATCACAATTTCTAGATCAAAAGCCAGTATGGAATTTCCAGCTGACTTCATATTAATTGCTGCCCAGAATCCATGTCCATGTGGTTTTTTCGGTGACAATCTTAAAAATTGCACTTGTTCGGCTCAACAACTATCCCGTTATCAGAATAAACTTTCTGGTCCGTTGCTCGACAGAATAGACTTACATGTCAATGTCGCTCGAATTGAAACAACTGACTTATTAAATAAAAAGCCTGCTGAGCCCAGCTGGAAGATCAAAAAACGGATAATCAGCGCCCGTAAGTTACAAAAAAATCGATTTAAAGGTACTAATATCAGTACGAATAACCATATGTCAGCCAAAGAATTAGATAGTTGTTGTATTATTGACAACGATACTCAAGACTTAGCCTTAAAAGTTTTGTCGAATTTACAACTATCGGCTCGTGGCTATATCAGAATACTAAAAGTCAGTCGTACGATTGCCGATCTGGATAAATCACCCAATATCAAGCTGCATCACTTCACCGAGGCTCTTCAATATAGATTCTAGACGAGCTAGATCTTAACTAGATGATAAATAGCTGGTCCCAGCGGCGTATATTGAAAGATGAGCCACAAAATTATCAGCATACCAATAATGATACCGGATGTTACAAAGGATCGGCGGAGATCTTTTTTGACATATTCATGCCCAGACGTGTTAATCTTAAGTGTTTTGCCTGATTTTACTGACTTGGCTTTTTCGGAAGATTGAACATTTTTTTCACTCGTTTCGATTGGCTGATTTTTACCTGTAAGCTGCTCATTTGGTTGATTGCTTTGAGCTACTTCCGCAGTCATCGATGATGACTTAATATGCTGTTTTTTCTTCTTCGAAGTCTGCCCGGCATGAAATTTTCGCTTGGATTTTTTCTTCTTTGCCATATAACTTCTCCTCACTTAATCACTTGCCATTCTACTGTAGCTTACTTGAGTTGCCAAGTAATAGTAAGACCAGATATAATATTCTTAAATTACTAAAGGTGGTGAGTTTGAACGCGTTATTGGTAATCATTGTAATGCTTCTGGTCATAAGTAATAGCTATTGCATTTGGCAACTCTTAGATCTGAAGAAAAGTTATGGCCACTTTTTCGATAAGTCTGACCCAAAAAATGTTGAGCAGTTATTAAAAAGTTACTCCTCGCAGGTCAAAGATGTTTTATCAAAACTTGATGAATTAGCTACATTTACTGCCAAGTTGCACCAGGGCCATTCCATAGCCCTGACTAAAGTAGGGATGATTCGATTTAATCCATTTAACGACACCGGTGGCGACCAAAGCTTTTGCCTAGCTGCACTTGATAGTCACAATAATGGTTTTATTATTTCCAGCATTCATGCTAGAACTGGCACGAGGGTTTACGCCAAAGAGATCAGCGGTGGAAAAAGTAAACATAATTTATCAGATGAAGAAAGTATTGCCCTTAAGCGAGCCTTAACTGTCAAACCACCGACTCTTAAGAAGCCATGAACATCTTCAAAAGTAAAAGAAAATCACTTCAGCTCGAAATCAGCGCTGAGTATTTTATCGCCGCACAAGTCGATGCTAAAGGCACGATCGAAACAGAATCAGATGTTTTTATAGATGGAAACTTCAAAGGCAAAATCGAATCAGCTGGCTTAGTAGAAATTGGTAAAAATGCCAAAGTTGAAGGCAGTCTTCAGGCTAGAGCCCTCCTGATCGAAGGAAAATTAACTGGCCTTGCTAATGCCAAAGACGACATCAAGATAAGTCGATGCGCCATTATTGATGCCGATCTGGCCTGTGGTGAAATTGAGCTGGAAAAAGGTGCTCTAGTTAGTGGTAAGCTTAAGGTGAAGCGCTAATGTACGCATACATTACTTGGGCTGGTCATGGTAAAGCAGATAAAGAGCTGATCGAAAAGATCAAGCAGCAACTAGCCATCAGCCAGATCGATGGTGAGCATATTGAAGTCGACAGCTTTGATGCTGCCCGGCAAGCTGCTCAAGCCGCCATCGAAAAAGGCACAAAAACTATCGTTGCGATCGGTCATGATAATTGTTTTAATGCCATCATTGATGGAGTAGCCAGGAATAATCAAGATAAATCTGCCGTTGGCTACATTCCAATCAACCGTCATCCTACTTCAACTACAGAACTATTAGGAATTAGAAGCTGGAAGGATAGCTTATCAATTTTGCCAGTTAGAAAATTGCAGGACTTTACTCTACTCGACACTCAAAATGGCTATATTTTAAGCGAATTACACCTTACAATCGAGCAAAAGGATGAAAAATCCACTCCGATCGAGTGTGTATTCGATGGTAAGTTGACTCTGACGACTGTATGCGACGAGCTCATCATAACTAATTTAGAGAATCAAAACCAACCTCACACCAAAAATATCTCAATTGAAGCTCGGGCTGCTGGTCACTACAAAAGTCGTACAAAAGAATCTTTAATCAACCTCCCCCATTTACTTCAAGCCAAATCTGACAAGAACCAAGTTGTGTTTAAATTATTAGCTAATGAAGTCAAAATCAACCCAAAAGACAACCATTTTAATGAATATGGCACAGATGAGGACGCGCGCAGTCTTGAAATTGGCCATAAGACAACCACAATCCGCGCTATAGTGAAGAAGCATCGTAACTAACACCAAAATGTACCATGGTAAGGCTACTAAAACTATTGATATAACCTCAAATCAGTGTTATTATAACCGGGAGCTTTAGGAGATAGGCAATTAAAAATAGAGTTAGACTAAATCATGAGATCCGAGCAAGTAAGCTCAGACTCGTCGACGCTGATGGTACACAATTGGGTATAGTTAGCCTTGGACAAGCCCTCGACGCTGCCGAGTCAAAAGGTTACGATTTAGCAGAGATATCTCCCAACGCTGATCCGCCTGTCGCCAAACTAATCGATTGGGGTAAGTATCAGTACGAAAAAGAAAAGCAAGCCGCTAAGAGTCGCAAGAAGCAAAAGAATATTGAGCTAAAACAAGTTCGTATTGGTCTTAAGACCGACAAGCACGATGTTGAAGTAAAGCAGAGAGCCACCGCCAAGTTCCTCGAGAACGGCAACAAAGTCAGAATCAACCTTCGTTTTAAAGGGCGCGAAATTACCCACCCCAATCTGGGACGTGATATTCTCAACAACTTTTACACTACCCTAGAGGAGATGGCGATAAAAGAACAAGAGCCTACCTTAAGCGGACGTGAGCTTTCGATGATTCTAGCAAGGAGAAAAAATGCCAAAACTGAAGACCCGCAAGACAATATCAAAGAGAGTCAAGCTTAGTTCCGCCGGTAAAATCCTACGGCGCAAGGCTACTCGTGCTCACAAGCTGACTATTAAGTCGGCTTCGCGCAAGCGTGCCTACACACTTGAGCACGGTGTCGCCCAGGGTGATGGAAAAAATATTAAGAAAATGTTAGGACTTTAAGACCATGAGAGTAAAACGTAGCGTTACAGCTCGCAAGAGACATAAAAAAGTCCTTAAAATGACCAAGGGCATGAGTCACGCCCGAACATCATCTTACCGCAAAGCCAATGAAGCGGTCCTCAAGGCTCTCTCCTACCAGTATCGCGACCGCCGTAATCTCAAGCGTGATATGCGCTCACTATGGATTACGCGCATTTCGGCTGCAGTTCAGCCTTACGACCTAACTTACTCGCAATTTATGGCTAAGCTAGCAAAAGCTGATATCAAACTTAACCGCAAGATGCTCTCAGAGCTAGCCATCCACCAACCAAAGGCATTTGAGGCAATTGTAAAAGCCGTCTAAAAGCAACTGTTCTTCAAAAAACCGCATCGTAATATTGCGGTTTTTCAGCATTAAAACAAATTTAAAAGATTTACCCCAGCGCCAGCCGACCGTTATTGTCATTGTCAGCATTGTTCCTATTCAAGTTCGGCTTACCATTGTCGTTGACGTTAGAATTCGGCACATAAGCGTTACCTTCGAGCTAGTTTAATCCTGCCAGCGTCTGATTCAATTGTCTGCTGTCTGCCACAGACAATTTACTCTTTTTCATCCACCTTGCTGGAATACTGACAGTAATTCCTGGGGAGTAAAATGTTATTGGCGAACCACTTTTTTAAGCGCACTCATATTGCAACCGAATCGCAGTGATTTACAGCCAGTCGAGGCACCGTTAGCTTTTCAAAGCTTAGGGATACTCACCTCTTATGAATAAGTTTACTCTAAAGTTTAAAATAAAAGAAAAGTATAAGAGTATAAAGATTTTTACCCCAGCGCAACCCGCCCGTTGCCAGAGGCACCCCTCTTATAGGTCACTCGCCCACCACCATACGGTTCATACCTATTAGTAGGATCGTCCCCGCCCAAACACAGAACACCATCTCTTCTGATATAGGATTGTGGCACAAGCAAAAAAGCGGGTGTATGCCTAGGTTTCAGATCAAAATGTCTTATATAGGTTTTGCGGGTTATTGATTCTCCCTTCACTGGTCCCATCTCTGCATGCAAAGTTTGCCAGTAAACCATAGCATCGAGCACACTAGGTACTACCAAATTGGGTTGTGCTTCCTGCAACTCTACCAGGATATCTCGTTGGCGTTCTGCTGTATTGAAGCCAAGCTCAGTCGCGGGCTCAGAGGGTATTAGAGACAGCCTCACTAATGTATCTGGAGCGATGCTACCGGATAGCTCCTCCGCAGAGTATAGTGGGTAAAGTGATTCATGAGCGTATACATCACGTTGCTGAGACCTGCCGAACTCCATAGCTAAAGCCATGATCTGCTCAGTATCAGCCAAGATATTGGGTGTGGCAATAATTGTAAAGCGCGTATTATAGCGCTCGAATTTATCAGTAACGTAGTCGAAAGTACCGTTTTTTTGCCATTCGATCCACTTAGCAGCCAGCGCACTAGCAAATCGCTCCGGTGTGATGACAGGAATCTGCTCAGTATTGCCACGAGCGCTATTGAGCCGCTCAATGATGATATTCGCAGCCAGGTAGGCATTATCGGCCTGATAAAGGATCGATTCGAGCAAGATGGGCTTAAGGCGTTCGGTGTCGCGACCGATTCTGGCCTCTATAATCTCATCTATTCGTGGGTCACGCTTGTAGCCAAAGCCCTTAATCTCGTGGTCTAGTTCATTGAGGAAGCGCAGGTCGTCATCGCTTAAGCTCGCTTCCGGGTCATCATGTAGCTGGCGCTCGATCTGGGTCAACTTTCTCATATCCTCGGCTTTTTGCTTGTAGGCTTCGGCGCCCGGTAAATCCTCCAGCTTGGCTTCGGTAATCTCGGCCAAGTCTCCCTCGAGATTTTGACCAGGCCCAATGCCACGAACTTCGGCCACTTCGCCCTGACTCATCCGAATCGCTACCCGCGGCACTTTGTACTCACCATCACTATTTTTGGAGTAGTAAACGTAGAAGTCTCCCATATTGAGCTGGGCTTGAGCAGTACCCTCGCCGGCCGTACACCAACCGGTGCCATAGCCTTGCAAAGTAGCGGCCAGCGCGGCGCCGCTGCTGCCCTGATCATAGCGAGTCCACTGCCCGTCTGTGACATCCAGATTCTCGGCGTGAGCCGGCTGACTCTTTTCAATGGCGTGTTTGTAGAGAGTCGCAAAATTGGCATCTTTGTCAAGCAACTCTTTGGTATCGGGATCGAGCTGGCTGGGTGTGCCTGCAGGACTTTGGTCGCGTATGCCATAATGCGCCACCAGCGAATCGGCCATGTAGGCCAAAGCTTCGCGGTTGATATCTGGAAAAATCGTTGTCGTCGAACGGCTGCGCTTGGGGAATTCGCCCTTTTCTTTGTCGAAGTCGGCTAATTTGACTATATTGCGAAAAGTGTAGTACTTGAACCACATCGGGTAGGTCGCATCGGCTGAGCTGAGGTAATCGATCCAGCTGTCGAGACTGCGCTCTTGATCGCGGGTGATGGTGGCAGCCATCTCAGACCGGACTTGGTCGGGGATATTGACCTCACCATGACCCTGCTCGCGGGCAATCCGGCGCTGCAGCTCAAAGTAGCTCTCCGGTACCTGATCAGGCCGCATGACATGTTGCTTGTGATAGATGTCCTTGATACGCTCAGCTACTTTGGGATCACGACCGAAGTGAATTTTCTCGAGCGTCTGCATCCACGTCTCTAGCTTCTCGGCCGGCTGAGAGGCTGGTTTGTGCTGCTCTAGCTCAGCCGCCCGCTCGGTGGCTTTTTGGACATCACTAGATTTATGCAACTCGGGATATTTATCGTGGAGAGGGTGACGTTCCATAATGTTAGTTTAACATATAACTACTTTGCTCTTGTGTGCTACCTAGAGAGCCTTGAGGGCTTGAATTGGTCGTTTCCTAGCTGCTTTCAGAGCTGGAGCAACACCAAAGATGATACCTATTCCGACCGACACACCAAACGCCAAAGCAATCGCCTGGAATGTAAAAACGGGTGTAATAGAGGCAAATTTTTTGATTGGAAAGCTGGCGAGATAAGCACAAGCTACGCCAATCAGGCCACCAAGCAACGATAGCATGACCGCCTCCATCATGAACTGCCCCATTATATTGCTAAATGTTGCGCCGATCGCCTTACGAATACCTATCTCGCGGGTTCTCTCAGTCACAGACACTAGCATTATATTCATAATACCAATACCACCAACTAGCAGCGAAATTGAAGCTATGGCAGCCACAAAGCTAGTCAGTAGATCCAAGATCGAACCAATCGTACCAAGCAAGTCTTCTTGGGTTAAAACACTAAAATCATCCTGACCATCATGATTTTCTTTAATAGTACGCTCTAGCTCTTGCTTAACAGTATTTACGTTGGTCGAATCGTCAACCTTGGATATTATTCTGAAAATTTGGCTTGTTCCAGTCAACTTCGTAGCAGCTGAAAACGGAATGTAAATCATATCATCGCTCGAAACAGCTGAGCTCAAACCGCCGCCCTCGTCCGACTTTTTAACTACCCCGACCACCTTAAAGCCATGCCCGCGGATAGTGACTTCTTTGCCAATTACCTCGCCGTCACCAAAAAGACTACTAGCTGCATTGGCTCCCAATACGGCAACGTAGTTCTTGTATTTATCATCTTGGCTGGTAAAGAAAGCCCCTTGTGAAATATCCATACTCCTGACATTCACAAAATCTGATGTAGTTGCTACAACATTTACTGATTCGGCGGTTTTTCCGTCGTGCTGCACGACTCCTGACAATAGCTCCATCGGAGCGACTGCCACCACGTGATTAGTATTTTTGACTGTTTGTAAGTCTTTGTCAGTTAAAGTCGAAGTGCCAAGTGTACCGGCAAAGCCACCACTTCGCCTGCCGCCTGTCGAACTATTACCGCCAATCTTGCCAGATGTTAGAGTCAGGATGTTCGTGCCGAGATCTGATATTTGTCCACTGACCTGCTTCTTCACGCCGTCACCAATCGACACCATCATCAGAACCGCAGCCACTCCAATGATTATCCCCAGCATAGTTAGAAATGAACGTAGTTTTGCCGACCTAATACTGACCACCGCCAATTTAAAATTTTGCCAAATCACGGTCGTCTCTCCCTGAGTAGACCATCACGTACCTCAACTACAGAGCGAGCATAATGAGCCACCTCGGGGTTATGTGTCACAACTACGATAGTGGTACCTCTTTTATTAAGTTCACGCAACAACCTCATGATCTCATCGCCCTTTTTGGTGTCCAGATTACCAGTCGGCTCATCGGCCAGGATTAGGCTTGGTCGATTGACCAGTGCTCTGGCGATGGCGACTCGCTGCACCTGGCCGCCAGATATCTGACTAGGCTTATTTTTTAATTTATCACCCAGACCAACCCTTGATAAGACCGCCTGGGCTCGCTTGCGCCGGCTAGAAGCCCGAACATTTTGATAAACCATCGGGAGCTCAACATTTTGTAGCAAATTAAGCCTGGGCAATAAGTTAAATGCTTGAAAGACAAAGCCAATACTATCTCGCCTGAGACGAGCTAGCTTACGATCTGATAGCATTGAGACATCAACCCCCTCAAGTAAGTACTGGCCGGTGGTTGGTCGATCCAAGAGACCAATGATATTCATCAAAGTCGACTTCCCCGATCCACTTGGGCCCATGATGGCCATAAAATCGCCCTGCATAACCTTCAAGCTAACACCCTTAAGAGCGTCCAAGACACCGGCCTCATCATCATAACGCTTGGTTACATTCCTTATTTCTATAACTACTTTTTTACCGTCCATAAACAAAACTCGTCAATAGGTTTTATTAGTCGAGACCGTTATTTCTGTCTCGTTAGCACTACTTTTTTATTATAAACTACATTCGCATTCGACGCATCCTCCAGGTGATATGAATTCTACAGAGTCATTTTTTAAATAATATATTGCTTAAATATCATCAGCTTGCTTATCAAATAATTAACAAAGTCGAAGTAGATTTTATTCTTACTTAGAAAATGCCTTTTTGCTCTAGGATATTTCTAAGTATATGTTGTGTAATTTACTACATATTGTTAATAAATTTATACTTATAATCAGCAAATAACAATATCGCTCCGACAATTAAAACAATCTATATAGAGCAGTCAATCAACCATCCTGATCGGCTGACTTAGTGCATCTTTTTATAATATTGATCAATTACTTTAGTCAGTTGCTTAATAAATTTATCGGTCGAAAATTCCTCAGCTCTGTGACGAATTTTTTTAACATCAAACGACATTGTCTCAAATTTTTTAATAGCTTTTTTTAAGCTACTACTAGTTTGTTTATCAAAATATATACCCGTGACACCATCGATAATCGATTCGGTAGCCCCGCCATGTCCGTAACAAATGACAGGCTTACCGGCTGCCATTGACTCTAATGGTGTAATGCCGAAGTCCTCATCGGCAGTAAATATCAGAGCCTTGGAGCCAAGATATAGCTTAGTAATATCATCATCACTCAGGGCGCCCTGAAACTCTATCGATGGCCCAGCTTTTTTTTCTAACTTCTCTTTCTGACTGCCCGTACCAACCACAATTAGCCGCTTACCAAGCTCGGACATGGCTCGAACGGCTATCTCAACTTTCTTGTAAGGTATTAATCTGCTCACCACCAGATAATAATCACCTTCTTTGGCCTGTTTAAGATCAAACCGATCTATGTCGACTGGAGGATAAATCACCGTACTATCACGTTTATAATATTCTCGGGTCCGATTCTGAACCGTTTTGGAATTAGTTAAAATTAGATCTGGCCGTTGAGCTGTCGCAAAGTCAAAACTCCGCAGTTTTTTTATCTTCAACGGTAAAATAATTCGAGCCAGCGGGCTCAAAAAACCCAAACCAGGGCTCTTTAAATAATCACGATAGCCACTCCAATAGTATCGTATCGGGGTATGAATGTAGGCGACATGTAGCGTTATAGAATCTGTAATAATACTTTTGGCTTCCGCGCTAGAACTTGAGATGACGATGTCATAATCTTTAAAATCAAAACTCTCAAATGCTCTCATCCGAGCTAATGGATAAAGTTGGTGGTGGCTTTTTGCCAATGGCCAATGCTGTAAATATGATGTTTGGATATTTTTTTGAGTAAATTCTGGCAATTTATCGGTATTATAGACGCTAGTAAAAATCGGGGCTTGAGGAAAAGCCTGGCTGATCGCCAAAACCACCCGCTCTGCCCCGCCCAAGTTGGTCAGCCAATCATGAACAATGGCTACCCGCGGCGACTTAGATCTAACCCTAGTAGCCACCCCGACCTCTGATAATTATACGGATAGTCTTTAAGAAAATAACAAAATCAGTCCACAATGACCAATTTTCAACATAATAGATATCAAGTGCAATACGATCCTGATAGCTGACATCATTTCTACCCGAGACCTGCCACAATCCAGTTAAGCCCGGCTTGATAGCCAGAAATTTACTCGATACATCACCATAACGCCCCAGCTCGTCTTCGGTGATTGGCCGAGGACCCACCAGACTCAAATTACCAAGTAAAACATTAAATAGTTGAGGCAACTCATCTAGGCTGGTGCGTCGCAAAAACTGACCTAATCGACTAACCCTCGGATCATTTTTGATTTTCTGATGCTTTTTAAACTCAGTTAGGAGTGCCTTATCATTAAACTGGGACAGAACCTGCTCATTTGTTTTGTATTTATAATCCTTACCGACACAATACTCTTTCTTCATCGTTCGAAATTTATAGACATCGATTTTTTTGCCCTCGCGACTGAGCCTACGATGTAAATAAAAAATCGGACCGGGGTCAAAAATCTTAATCAAAACAGCAATGATAATAAAAACCGGGCTCAGTATTATTAGACCGAGTAATGAACAAATTAGGTCGACAGTCCTCTTCACGATCCGCCCCCAACCTTCTAGCGGAGTTTGTATCACCTCTAAGACAGGGATTGTTGAATATGGTACGGTTTCGCTCTGGGTCTTAAATAGACCAGCCGTTGGTGGCACGAACTTGTAATTAATCTGATTGGCGTGACAAAACTCTATGATTTCCAGCTGGCTTTTACTGTCAAGATTTGAGTCTGACATAAATATTTCATTAATGTGGTGAATATGATGAATTTTTTTGAGTAGCTCAATTCCCTTAATCGGCTTATACGACTTTGAATTTGATGCTATCTCGTCATTAAGCAAGCGGTAGCCGTTGTGTTGCGGTCTGAGTGATGTCTTTATCTCGCGTGCCGCTGGGCCAGTGCCGATAATAAAGACATTATGAACCCCATAGCCAAATCGCCATAAAAATCTCTGAAAACCGCGTACCAGCTGCCTAGTGATAACAATCAAGATGAAGGCAAAAATGAATCCATAGACTGGCACACTCTTGGAAGGAATTATTGGATTTTGGCTAGCAAAATCAGCTAGAATTAGAAACATCACTCCACCGGCTGTAGCCACTAAAATACGACCGATTTCACTAAACCGACTACGGGTCGAGCGTAAGTTATAAAGACCAGACAGGGCGAAAAATAGTATCCAAACTGGCAGCAACACCAGCATAAACTTCAAATACTGACGAGCTGGAATCTGATAAGCAATTGGCTTCTCGGCACTCAATCGCACTATATAAGCCAAGACGAAGCCAATAATGGCTGCTAAATAATCAATTGGTACCAATATCAAACTAAAAAATAGCTCGCTGCGCTTTTTCATGTAACCTTATTTTACACTAAATAATTAAGAAAACCTCGCGGACTAAAGGGCTTGATGTAGCGACACCTTATTACGAGGTTTTCTTTTTAGATAAGGGCAGCCTGATTACCTAGCTATAAGCCGAATTCTGTATCCCGATGTATCGGGACGGCGATCATCTATCTTACTCTTTGCCCTACATCATCCGAGCAAATTGTATGTCAACTTAATAAAAGTCGATCATGCGACATACCCATTCCAGGCGAGTAGCCTGGCACCTAATAAATGGTGGCGGGCCCATAGTCTTGCAGCCGACGGGGTTTACCACCAGCAGGCAGTCACCTGCCGCTGCTGTGAGCTCTTACCTCACTCTTTTCACCCTTACCCAGCACCTTAAATCGCTCAACAAAAGCCTGCTTACTTTTTAGTTCAACCAGCACTCTACCATGATGCTTTAATTTTTGCTCACACTTCTTAAGCTAAGGCTTTTGTCTAAAGAGCCTTATAACGTACAAGCTATCGAGCCGAGCGAAACTTTGGTAACAATTCTTTGCACATGATTGTGTTGGTAATATTTGTTTATGTATATACATAAACAAATTTTAACATAGCGATTTAAGGTGCTGGGCGGTATAGTCTCTGTGGCACTTTCCCTAGGGTCACCCCCGGTTGCCGTTAGCAACCGTCGTACTCTACGCTGTTCGGACTTTCCTCCCCGACAAGTCGGGGCGATCACCCACTAGCTAATCAGACTACCGATATTATACTATATTAAGTAGCTTTTGTCTATCTGTTGGCTTGAGCGTCCAAGCAAATATTAACTTGATTGTCAGCCAGCTTGTTATTAGCCCGAAAAACATGCGAAAATGTTATGTTTTTACCAGCAATTTTGCTCTTAATCGACTCATAAATTGGTCTTAGATCTTGGTTTTTTACCCTATACTGACCATTTAACTGCTTCACGACCAGCTCACTGTCCAGATAGAACTCCACCCTATCTGCGTCATACTCGACTAACTTATCTAAAGCGATATCAACTGCCCGATATTCTGCCTGATTATTGGTAGTAACCCCCCAGTAGCGACCAAACTGCTCGATAATTTCACCATCTGTGGTCATAAATACCACACCCGAGGCAGCTGGACCGGGATTGCCCCTCGAACCACCGTCACAAAATATTTTTATAAGATCAAATTTTTTCATCTTAGCCTCTCAAAAAATATACCAATATGACCAAAAGCCCTAAAATCACCCTGTACCAGACAAATATACCTAATCCGCGGGTAGTGAGATAATTGAGTAGCCATTTAATGACGGCAAAGCCTAATACAGCCGACACAAAAACACCAAGGAAAAGCTGGAAATTACTCACTCCAGTCGATGGTGACTTAATTAGATCGAGGATTTTATAAGCTCCGGCACCTAGAGTGATTGGGGTGGCTAATAAGAAGCTGAATCTGGCTGCATCACTTCTGCTAAGGCCTGAAAACATACCAGCCGTCAAGGTAATGCCAGATCGCGATACTCCTGGGATTAAAGCCAAGGCCTGAGCGAAGCCAATCGCAATCGACTTACTCCAAGTCAGCTGCTTAATTTCTATCTTGGGTGTTGTAATTTTATCAACAATATACAATAATCCACCAAATAATATTAGCCCTATGCCGACAAGCATCGGTGTAACACTGCTTTGATGCAAGTACTTATCAATCCATTTTTCTCCAAGAAAGCCAATTACAGCACCCGGCATTGAGGCTACGATAATCATCCAAAACAAACGATCTCTTGTCTTTAGCATCTTCCAGAAATCTCTATAGAAGAATGCTAAGAGTGCCAAAGCGGTACCAACGTGTATAGCCGCATCAAAACCAAGACCCGGATCTGTTATGCGAAACAACCAGGGGAAAAGTAACAAATGCGCCGAAGAAGAGATTGGTAAAAACTCACTTAAGGCCTGCGCCGCTCCAAGAAATATTACGATTATCGTCATGGGTGCTAAACTAGCCCCGTCTTAAGATGAGCCCGCAACCTATCGCCCACTCGCCGCAGCTCTTGGTGGCTAGCAGGCGCCGCTTTAGTATGATCAAGATCAGCGATGGCATTCATCGGTATAACATGAACATGAACGTGTGGCACCTCGAAGCCAACCACTGCTAGACCAACACGAACCGGATTAAACACCTCTTGGGCTAATACAGACATTTGCTTAACCACCCTCATAACCGCATCATAGTCAGCCGTCTGGAGGTCATAAAATCTATCAACCTGGACTTTTGGAATTACCAGCATATGTCCTGGGTTGTGCGGCTCCAGGGTCAAAATCACGATTGTCCGCTCGTCCTCATAGATTATTTCTGATGGTAATTCGCGCTCAATTATACGAGTAAATACACTGGCTTTCATGAATGCTATTATAGCCTATTTAAGTACTCGTTTCACGCGCGGATTAAGTCGGGTGACAATCTCATAATTGATCGTCTGGCAATGAGCAGCCAGCTCGTCAGCACTAACCACTTCATCTCCCTGGCGACCCAAGAGCACCACCTCATCCCCTGACTCTACCCCGACTATATCCGTCACATCAATCGTCACCATGTCCATCGATACCCGGCCGACCACAGCCACTCGCTGACCACGCACCAGTACCTCAGCTCGGTTAGATAATTCTCGATCATAACCATGCCAGTAGCCAATCGGCAAAATAGCGACGCGCGAATCGCGCTTGAAAGTGTGGGTCAAATCATAGCCAATCGACTCTCCCCTTTGGACGGTTTTGACCTCGGCTATAATGGTCTTCCAGCTTAAGGCTGGGGCCAGACTGATCTCTGTCGAGTGCTGCTGGCGCACCTCACCAGATGGCCACAGGCCATAAAGACCGATCCCAATGCGTACCATATCATAGTGCGCCTGAGGGTAAACAATCGTGCCACCAGTGGCTGCACCGTGACGCATAAAGTCATAGCCGGCTGCCTTGAGTATCTCGCAGGCTGATTCAAAAATCTCTATTTGTTTACTGGTAGAATCTGAATTGTTGGGTTTTTTAGCGCTGGCAAAGTGGGTATAAACGCCCTCAACGACTAGCTTGTCCGCATTTTTTTCTAACTGCATGATGAGCTGATCGATCTCGCTTATTTGGAATCCCTGGCGGTGCATACCGCTATCAATTTTGATGTGGACTTTGATCTTTTTATCAACTTTAAGTTTTGTAATTATGTCCAAAACATCAAAGTTAGAAACCGTTATGCTGATGTTTTCTATAACTGCTTGCTCGAAGTTTTTTTCCATTATATAGCCAAAAACGAGCACTTTGCATTGAATACCAACTTGTCTCAATTTGTATGCTTCAACGACCGAATCAACTCCCAGCCAGTCAGCCCCAATGCCCTCAAAATATTGCCCGACTTCAACTAGCCCGTGGCCGTAAGCATTTGACTTAACAACTGCCATTAGTTTGGTAGAAGGCTTTAATAACTGCTTAAATTGCTCGTAATTATGCTTGAGGGCCGACTGATCAACCTCTAGCCATGTGCGCAGATTGTTCATTTTCCTACTTTCTTAGCTACTTCAGCTAATTTTGGTATTATTTCTAAAAAATTTCTAATGTCATCGTTTTTGTCGTAAAAAGTCTGATGGGTCATGAAGCCAGTAGCATCATATTTATTTTCCACTACTCTCTTGCGGTCAAAAATCATCATGTCTACTAGTGGAATATCTATCCTAGCCAATTCGCTTGCCACCGCCAGGTAGACCTCTTCACCACAAAGCGGGATATTTATATGCTTGTAGTGCTCGATCTCCCAGCTCAGATATAGAGTTTGCGGCTTTTCGGTCACGCGGAAGCGCTTGAGAGTGACTCCACTTGCTAGCTTCTCTTGGCACATCCTAATCCACTCCTTTGGTTTATCCTGAAGCCTATAATTTAAGCTGGCCTTTTTATCGCCCGCCAGCCAAGCTTTTAGAGACCTGCCGCTATCTTCTCCCGAATAGTCCTGCAAAACCTCAATTTTAATACATTCTTGGTGACATTTGTCCCAAAATTCCTGAAAATATCGATCTGACTCATCTCTCGGTAGCGTTTTCATAAGCTGGTCAGGGTGAGAGGACTCGAACCTCCGGTCTCTGGACCCCCAGCCCAGCGCTTTACCAACTAAGCTACACCCTGTTGTATGAAATATTCTTATGAGGTAATGCGCGTTAATAGCCTCACACCTCACCCTAAAAAAATGATAGTAACTATATTCTACCAAGCACGAGTAAAAGCTGAAAATCTTTATTAACCGTTAAAATAGCGATCAATCGCTCTAGCAAAGTCGGCGATCTTTGACCACGAAGAGCCTCGAGTCAAAACCACCATGATATAACGCCGATTCTGACCATAAATTACGGCCGCATCATTCAGATACCCACCCAAGAATCCCACCTTATCAGACACCACACTACCCTTCATAACGCCCTTCGGTATACCTTCACGGTAGACTTGGCGCGACATTAACGACAACAGATAGCTTGTCTTGTCAGCATCAAGTAATTGTTGATTATGTAATTTTAGGAGAAAATTTGCCTCATCATCGGAAGTTGAAAATTTATCACCATTGAGCGAGCCATTAGAATAATAGTTATTTAAAAAGGTTGAGCCTAGACCAAGACCATGCACCATGTTATCAAGCTCACCCCAGCCTACCATCCGCCCCATTGCTTCTGCACAAATATTATCAGAATTAACAATCATAACATCCAGACATTGACCAATATTTTTACCAGGCAGAACATCTGTCTGCATACCCCACCGGCCATCCTGAATGCCCTTGAGTATGCCGTAAGCTACAAATAGCTTGTACGTACTGGCGGTAACAAATTTTTTACCGCCATCACTGCTGGCCTGACGACCTAACCCGCCTAATTCAATTACGGTCGTACTATGTGAGCCACCAATTTGACCGATCGTGTCATTTATTAATGTCTGCAAGCCCTTACTGGTCTGAGAATAACTACTACTTACGGCTGCTCTAGCTGTAGTAACAATCGGTGTAGCAGCTAGCTGGCTAGAAGGTTGTGCAGCTTGGTAGTTCTGTACAATCTGTTTGGACAGACCGCCCGTATCCAACACACGCCCAGGTGAGCCGGCAACGTTCTCAACCACCTCGCCATCAACCTTCTTAATGCGGCCTGCAATAGCTGGCTGATAAACCGACCCAGCAATCCCATCCAGCTTGGTCTTCAACCTAGACTCATCAAATGAGATAACAGGCTTAATATTATTCGGATCAGCTGCGATCGAGACGGCCTCAAGAAAGTCGGCAAATCGCAATTGAAAAGACTTATCAGCCACTTGTAGATCAACTGGCATCTTACTGAGTAATTTTAATCTAGATTTTATCGCAGAAAACTGACTACTCTTAATAACGTCGACTAACGATTGGGGCTTAACTACAATCTGCTTAACCCTGTAGACTAGATTTTGCATAATATAGCCTTCTAAATTCGAGGCTTCGAAATAATCTTTTTCTTGGTTGACCAGCTGGAGATTAAAATCATCACCAGATTGTTGCACAGAAGCTGTGATAGTAGTAGTGTTGTTTTCGCGCGCCACCATACTAGCAAAACTACTAACTTTCGACTGATCGAGGTGTTTAAGATTAGCTAACTCAGAGCGAACCGTCAACAAGTAATATAAATATGACAGCGGAACTAGGCGTAACTTCCGGTGTTGAAATGCAACACGACCGGCTGCCTGATGGTCGGCTCTTAATCCCAACTCAGCAGCATTAGTTTGATAGGTTTTCTTTGGCGTTACAACCTGCAATTGGTGCGCATCTATTAAGCTATCTAGCCTCTGATAGAGCTCTACCTGACTACTTAATCCTATCTGATGACCATCGAGCGTAACAAAAGGTAGGCTATACTTTGCCAGTACGAATGCCTGGACAATGATAATAATTACTAATAAAACTACGCAGATGACTACCGGTAAAACCCAATGGCCTATTAGCCGCTTGGGTGCAGGTGTAATTATAATTTCTTGAGGCTGCATGTTGGTATTTGTTTTACCTCATAATTGTACCACGAAGTATAGCTTTTATAGTACAGGGGTATGAACATCGTACTTTACATGGCTTTCATGCTTTGACATAATAGTTATGTAATTTGTGTGTGCCATCAATACAATCTCTAGAGGAGATATTTAGTTGCAGAAAATCAATAAAAGTGCCGAAATTCTCACATTTATAGATAAGAAGCGAGTCATTGGCTCAAGCGAACTAGCCCAAATTCGTGAATTGTTAAATCTATTTACTAGCGTCAATTCGACCCCAAGCCAGGCCCGCCGACGAATTATCGACACCACCGCTCTACTGGCTCGACAAGGCTTTGTCTCGGTCGGTGAGCTTGATGGTGAAAAAATTTATAAACTCAACCTAAAAGGTAAACGCCATCTGGCAAACTACCAAGTCATTAAACAGGGTATTCCTCAGAAAGCCAGATGGGATGGTAAATGGCACCTGGTCACATTTGACATACCGGAGTCCAAAAAAATTGCCCGTAATAATCTCATCATTCATCTCAAAAACCAGGGACTAATTAACTATACCAAGGGGCTATGGGTATACCCCTATGATCCAGCTAGCTTCGTACGCGGTATTACTAAGCAGCTGGGGATAGAAAAAGACGTTAAGCTGATCACTGCTATCCATATAGACGACGAAAAGTGCTTACGCAAATGCTTTGGTCTTGCATAAAGACGCATAGATGGCTATATTCATTTCTAGACTAGCTTAGATGCAAACGCACTATAAGGGGGTAAGCTTGGCCAGTCTAGGGATTAAACCAGATCTGCTCGCTCGAGCAATCGAAATCCTGACGCGTGCGGTCAACCTAATGGAATTAGGCTACACCGTAGAAGCTAGGGCTGTTGATAATAAAGGACTACCCACCCACCCAATCGATTCAACAGCCAGAAAATGGCGGTTGGACGGTGCACTGGTGGCGGCCACGGCTAGAGTCTACCAAGAAAACGGCTTAGTTCACGAAGATGACTCGATCGATCTGACCGTGGCTAACACGCACCCCTGGTGCGGAGTCAACATGGCAGATATCGTCTCGACCAAAAGCAGGCCGGATGCTATCTGGATGACCACGGCCATAATTGACGCCCTGGCGAGAAATCGGCAAAGAGTTCTCGCCCAAGATGAGCGTCATCTGGCAAGCTAGCATTTAATTCTGCACTACCAAAAGGCCGGTCTCTTACAAATGTAGGAGGCCGGCCTAAAGCATTCTATTTCTATATAGAGACTTATCAATAAATCCGCTCCGCCTAATGTACGCCGCATTGCTTATAACCTTCCCCAGCTAAATGCCAGGTGGGTATCCGCAGCGCATAGTTGATAAGGATCAAGCTATGGCAATCTAGGATTCCCTTTGTAATCGACTAAGAAAGAAAAAGTTATAGCAATTTTTGTAGTGCGAGCGCAGCAGAGCTCATTACTATTTTAATGTCTATCTCGCGGCCTGTCAAAAAACTTTTACTCCGAGTAGCCAGCTTGAAATGCCGCCAATAACAAGCCCAATATATGGCGACATAAAACGGAAAAAGACAAAAATAAAGAGGAAGACTGCCATAATACCAAAGTGCTCAATCCGATCCATTAAGTCTCTTAAGGGGGGCGGTGCGATGGCGTAAAGCAACCTAGAGCCATCAAGTGGTGGGAACGGTATCATATTAAATACAAAGAAGCCGATATTAACAGTCACAAAGATAACTAAAAAACGCTCAGTCAAGAAGCTCAGGGACAAGAATCGAACAAAAAGTGCTACAAACGCCGCCATTACAAAATTACTGGCTGGCCCAGCTAACGCCACCAAGGCCGCGCCCCATTTACCATAACGGACCGCGTATGGGTTAAATGGGACTGGCTTGGCCGCTCCAAAAACCACCGGTGAGCCCAACAAGATCAAACCAATCGGTAAAATCAACGTCAAAAACGGGTCAATATGAGCCAGCGGATTGAGTGTCAATCTACCCTCTCTGGCGGCCGTCACATCGCCTAAGAGATGCCCAACCCAAGCATGACAAAATTCGTGGATAGTAATCACTACCACTAGCGTGACTAAATAAAACCCCAAATCAGGCAGATTCATATTATGTAGCATAGCCCAATTCGAGGCCAATTTCCAGTATCCTCGTCTGCCACCAAAGCTAATAGAGGCTGTTGCTAAAGATAATAAATCATGCTATTATTACATGGTTATATATACTTTTAATAGCTTTTTGAAGGCAGCCATATGTCATACAAATGCGACATTACAGGTAAAGGTAAGCAGTTTGGTAATAATGTCAGCCACTCACTGCGCCACACAAAAAAGGTCTGGAAGCCTAATTTGCAAACCAAGACCCTTATTATTGATGGTCAAAAAGTACGACTTAAATTAGCAGCCTCGACGATTCGTACTCTTAAGAAATACGAACGTGAGCTGACCGCCAAAGATATCACTCAAGCAACCACCAAAAAAAGCGCTTAGGAAAGGCATTTTTACTTATACCTTAAGTAATTAAAAGTACCAATACCCGCCAAGCTAATCTTTCGGTTGGAGAATTACTACTTTTTGGCTGTTTTCAAACAATTCTTTGTGACTAGTTTTGAGACGATCGAGCTTGTCACCTGAAGCACCTGTTTCAGATATAAAACTTTTTAAGCCTTCGTCATCAAAGTCCATCGGTATAATAATTCGCGGCTCAAGCTGACTAATTAATTTACTGGTGACTTCTGCCTTGCGCCCATCAAGTGGCACCATCAAGACATCAACCGCACCAATTGCTTGTAGCTGATCATCGGTCAAATTATCTTGAGATAGATTGCCAAGATGGGCTAACCGTACATCATCAATGAGTAAACTAAAGCCTATATTATTACCATCTAGCGCCACCCCATCAATCATGGCCCCTTTGACTTCGTATTCACCCGGACCGTCAAACAATAACCCCTCCCGCTCAGTCTCACTTTGACTGGATTGTAGGTGGACATCAGCCTTGACGCTCGGCTTGGCATCGATCACCACAGTTAGAGAACGGGCTGCGATTTTAAAACCGGTCTTACCTAGAAATGTAATATCCATAGCTACCATTGTACCAGATTTTGACTACTGGCTTGAAGTTTTTGGCTTATTTTGCTGGGACGTACCAATCACATCACTTATGATGATTGATACCGCTGCGGCCACTGGTAGAGCCAACAGCACGCCCATAAAGCCCAATAACTTCCCACCTATCATGACAGCAATTAGTACGATAATCGGCGGAATACCAAGGGCTCGCCGCATCACCTGCGGCACAATGACATGGCCTTCGAACTGTTGAATTACTAAAAACATAATAGCCACCGCGACAGCTTTTTCAGGAGAATCGGCCAAAGCAACAATAATTGCCGGTATCGCTCCCAGATATGCTCCGACCAGCGGGACAGCCTCCATAATTCCGGCAATAAAAGCTAGAGTAAGAGCAAAGTCAACTCTTAGAATGAGTAAGCCGATTAGAGCTAGAACGAAAATAATAAAGCATAAGAAAGCTTGACCGCGTAGCCAATATCCAAGCTTTTGTGATATGCCCATGCCAATCGATAAGATTCGCTTTTGCAACTTTTTATCAGGTAATAATTCGACAACCGAGTAACCGATTTTTTTACCGCTGACCAGCATATAAAATGTCAGCACCAGAAAAGTAATAAAACCAACTATGCCACTTAAAACACTAAAGGTTGTTGAGGTAATGCTTGAGCTTATCTTGAGGCTATCACCAGAAACTGCATTATTGATCTGGCGACCAATATTCTCAAGCAGTGGTTGACCGGCAATCATACCATTAAGCCGATCGCGATAACTAGGCCAGTGCTTAGAAATAGTCTCCACTTGATGCACAAGCGCCGGGATAAAGAGATAGACCAATAGCGTGATTAAGCCTAAGAATATGACATATATCACTGCTACTGCCAACCAGCGCGGAATTTTTAACTTCTGTAAAGACTTCACCGATGGTTCAAGAGCGGCTGCAAACAAGGCACTGACAAAAATGAGCAGTAAAATATCAGATATTTTAATCACAAACCAGGTTGCAGCCACCGCCAATATTAGATACACATATGACCTAAATGAGATATGAATGCGTATGTTAGGGATTTTACTCATAGCGGAAGTAGTCAGCTAGTGACTCCTGCTGCTCTGCAACTGGCGTCTCTTCCTCAGACTCCTCCACCTTCACTTCAACGGTTTTGAGCTCCTTTTCATCGCCACTATCTGCTTGAGCGCTAAAAACACCCAATTGATCAAATAGAATAATCTTCTTAGCATCTAAGATATCAGTCACAAACCGATCGTTAAGATTCCTTCGATAATCAAAGTCTTCCACTCGCATACTGGTGTAGTTGAGCTCACGACTCATTTCCTTCTCCATATCACCAACAATCTGAGCCAGCCTGGCCTTATTCATATCGCCGACAATAAATATATCAATACTCTGATTACTGCCACGCACAAAAGCTCCAGATAGGAAAATCATCTTGACGTTACCAGCCTTTGAGACACGCTTTAAGATTTGATCTTCTTCTTTAGTTTCTCTAATCGCCTTGGTCTTAGCTGGAATCTTCTGAAAAATACTCATCAGCTCGCTATGAAACTTATACTTCGGATTAACTTCGTAGTAGAGCCTATTTGATTGATTGACAGATTTAACTATACCAATATTGAGCAAATTCTGAAGTTCACGGCGGACGGAGTTAATTTGCTCATTGATCTTGCGAGTAATTTCACGAACATAAAATGGCCGTTCGGGATTATTATAAAACAAGCTAAGTAACTTTACTCGTGTCTTTGAGCCAAAGAGTTGTTCGAAATTCATTCCACCTCACACCCTCTTACGATTTAGTTCAAAACTAATCTTTTATAGCTTCACTTTCAAGAATCATTATAGTACTAGCAGTATCAAAAAACCAGTAATTTGTTCAATATTTTTCAAGTACTGTTGAGTATTTTAAGGGCGACGGGCGGCAATGGCACGAGCTTGATCGACGTATTCTTCAGCCAAATTGGTAAATTTGAACTCATGATACTTTCTAAAAATAGCCGATTTTAACAAAAAATCAGCTACGATAGGATTTTTTGGCAAAAAGCTGCCATGCAAATAAGTGCCAATGGCATTATTGTAAATCACGCCTTCTTGCTTGCCACTGTCGTTATTACCGTACCCCTTAACAACATCTCCCAAGCTCTGAGCGTTTTTTCCCAGAACGGTTTGGCCACTGTGATTTTCAAAACCAATCAGTCGACCAAATTTCTCACTCTCGACAATGATGTTACCGATCATACGGGTATCAGACGCTTTTGTAATCGCATCAAATACTCCAATGCCCTCCAGCTTATCACCATCTGCTCTTTTAAAATAATGGCCAAAAAGCTGATAACCACCACAGACAACCAAAGCTGACAGGCCTAAGCCGATCTGCTCATGAATCTGACTAGCTTTAGATCTCAAATCAGCCGCCACGATAGACTGGCCGCTATCCTGTCCTCCACCCATAAAGAGTAAGTCGAACTTAGCTGGCAATCTGTCGCCTTCATTGACTTCGACCACCTCTAAATCGACCCCTCGCCAGGCAGCCCGTTTGACCAAGCAGACCACATTACCCCTGTCACCATAAATATTCATGACCTGCGGATAAAGATATATTAGCTTTAGTTTCATTTCCAGTACTCCTTTGCTTGAGTTTTCTTAACCAGTAGCTTACGTGCCTCTAGCATTGCCGTATAGGTCGGTAAAACATATACTCTCGCGTTCCGCTTGACCGAAGTTGCCGCCTTATCAATTGCTAGCCCAATATCAGGCTCAACTTCAATATTATTAAAGCCAGCATATTTCAAGCGCAGAGCCATGTCATAGGCCCTAATACCACTAACGTAGACTGGGCCAGGATAATCCGCTATATCCTCCAGAGCAGCATCCCAGAGCCAGCTGACGTCGCGACCGTCGGCAAAATTATCATTGATAATGATGAGCAATGGCTCCAGCTTGGCTGGCTTCAAGAAAGTAGCAATTACCTGATTAAAGCCGGTTGGATTTTTTATCAAAAGCAGGAAAAGCTCTCGCTCCTTATAGTTGATCTTTTCCATTCGTCCGAAAGCGGCACTGACTTTTGCCAAAGACTCAACCGAAACTGCCAAATCAATCTCCAAGCAGTCAGCCACAGCCAAAGCCACCAGGGCGTTATAGATATTGTATAAACCGGGTAGTCCCAGAGACAAATCAGACTGATTGCCATTTGCTCTCACCGTCATTTTACTTCCCCAATCACCTTGATTGATCATCTTAGTAACGTCAATATCGGGCCCAATTCGCTTGAACTTGCCATCAGTCGATTCATAAATACCAATATGGCCAAAATAACGCTTTTTATAGCGCAGCTTGCTATCTGATAATGGGCTCTTGATGACATCAATTGCCGTATCATGCTCAAGATTTTGACCATCATAATCTGAAACTCCAAAGAATTTCGTTTTCTTATGCCTAGCTCCAAGGCTGGCAACTAGCGGGTCGTCCGAGTTCAGACATAGCCAACCATCATAATTTTTCAAAACCTTACTGATCAATTTAGCCGTACTATCGACTTCACCGTAACGATCAAGCTGATCTCGAAACAAATTGGTTACGACTAATACTGACGGCTTTAAGGCTTGGGTCACAATCGGCACATTAGCTTCATCAACCTCAAGAAGAGCCAGATCGGCCTTGATTGCGCCCCGCCAGTCAGCTTTTGATATGAAAGTCGAAGTGATGCCGCGAGATAAATTTGAGCCGGCCTTGTTGTGTATATAGCTGATTCCAGCGACCTGGAGGATTTCTGCCACCATCCGTGAGCTGGTTGTCTTGCCATTAGTACCAGTAATAATCACGACGCCCTTCGGAAAGTTATGAGCGCTTAGAGTCTTTAAGATATTAGGTTGGATTTTTTCTGCCACTAAGCCAGGTAAGGCTGAGCCGCCACTGCCAGTTAAGCGGTTCAATCTAAAAATTAGCTTGGCTATAAGTATGGTAAAAGCTGTTCTCACCATTACCCAATTGTACCATTTGTCAGGTTTTAAGGTAGCTATCGATTAGTTTTTCCGCCTCGGCTCCATTCTGGACCCAACTGATGAACTTATTGCGCCGAAACCAAGTCATTTGCTTCTTAGTGAGCGCGAGAGTGTCCGCGATAATTTGCCAGCGGGCTTGCTCTAAGCTCATTTCGCCGGTTAAATATCTTAAAATTGCCGAGTAGCCGGTAGTCTGCAACATGATATTGTCCTTGCCCCACTGACCCCTCAAGCGCTCAGCTTCTTGAACTAATCCGTTGTTCAACATGCAGTCTGTCCTTACTTCTATATTTTGCTTTAGTTGAGGTAAATTCGGGCTTAGTCCTAGCACCAGTGAATCAATTTTTTGCTGCCTTCGGTCGTCATCCTTGGCCGGTCCTTTGAGTATTAATTGCTCAACTCGGCGGCGATTTTTGGTGTCAATTTGAGCTATTTCTTGAGGATATTTGGTCGTCGCAATCTCAATTAGCTCAACCAAGCTTTTACCATCCAAATTAACGTCCGGATAAAGCCGCGGACTTCTAAACTTATAGTCAAATAAAACAGCATCGATATACATCCCACTGCCACCGACCAAGAATGGTAGCTCACCTGATCGCCTGATCGACGTGATAGCAGCATCGGCTGCTATCTTAAAATCCTTAGCACTATATGCCTGATCCAGATCAACAATATCTAACAGATAATGCTTGATACGTTGCTGCTGCTCGACAGTCGGCTTAGCTGTGCCGATATTCATCCCCCGATAAATTGTCCTCGAATCGGCACAAATGATCTGGCCGTGATATTTTTGAGCCAGCTCCAAGGCCAACCCCGTCTTACCGCTGGCGCTAGGCCCCAGAATTGTAACTAGTTTATTTTTCATCTATCTGAATTTAAAGAGCTCGGCTGTCGATTTCCATTTTTATTCTATCAATGTAATTTTCCAGCTTTACTATCCCTTCAACGCCCTTACCTAATCGCCGCACCGCAACCGCTCCAGACTTGGCTTCCTTTTCACCAACCACTAAGGTGTAAGGAATCTTTGCTAGCTCAGCCGCCCGGATACGTTTACCGAGCGACTCGCTATCGGCGACTAGCTCAACCCGCACTCCAGCCGTCTTAAGCTTAGCAGCTACCTCAGCGGCATACTCGCTAAACTTATCTGAAACCGGCACAATCGCCACCTGGATCGGTGCCAACCATACCGGAAAAGCACCAGCAAAATGCTCAATCAAAAGAGCCAGGCAACGTTCGAGCGAGCCGGCAATGGCACAATGAACCATCACCACTCGCTCGTGATCGCCTTTTTCATTAATGCAATCCAGCTCAAAGCTGTCTGGCTGGTTAAAGTCAAGCTGAATAGTACCAACTTGAAGCTGACGGCCAAGCGAGTCAGTACCGATAAAGTCTAGCTTCGGCCCGTAGAAGGCAGCCTCACCAGGTCCATCAATGTAGTCGTCGGCTCGCTTCTGACGAACGATTTTTTTAAGTGTCTCTTCAGCCTCACTCCAGAGCTTAGCATCGCCCAAGTAGCCTTCTCCATCATCGCGCCTCGACAATCGCACAGCCAGCTCAATCCCGAAGGTTTTGTAAAATTTCTCGATAATCTCCCAGATCTGGCTAATCTCCTGCTCAATCTGGCTCGATCGACAAAAGACATGCGCGTCATCTTGAGTAATGCCACCTCGAATACGCTCCAAGCCATGCAGCTCACCACTCTGTTCATCACGATAAACCATCGTTGTCTCGCTGTAGCGAATCGGCAGCTCGCGGTAAGAACGTGGCCTTGAGGCATATATCTGGGTGTGGTGCGGGCAGTTCATCGGCTTGATAGCAAACTCATGCCCCTCGCGAGTCTTGATCCGAAAAAGCTCATCTTCAAACTTAGTCCAATGGCCACTTTTTTGGTACAAATCTTTCTTGGTAATATGCGGGATTGTGACAGCCTGATAGTCGTATTCACTTCTGAGCTCCTGAACAAAATTATCCAGCTGACATCGCATAGTTGTGCCCTTCGGCGTCCAGAGTGGCAAGCCAGCCCCCACCAAATCAGAAAAGACAAATAGATCAAGCTCGCGACCAAGTTTGCGGTGATCACGTTTCTGAGCCTCCTCGAGCTGCCAGAAATAATCTTTTAGCTCCTTCTCGGTTTCAAAAGCTACACCGTAAAGCCGCTGCATCTGCGGCTTTTTTTCGTCGCCTCGCCAGTAAGCGCCGGCTAGCTTAGTCAGCTTGAAATGCCCGACCTGACCACTACTTGTCAGGTGTGGTCCACGACAAAGATCAACAAAATCACCTAGTTTATATATCGATACTGTTGTAATTTTTGCAACATTATCTTTTGCACCAATATCCTCAGCCGCGATATCTTTGAGCTTGGTTGTGCCAAATTTAGCTAGATCTGCCAAAAGCTCCTCCTTAAAGTCTTGCTTATGCTCTTTAAAATAGCTCATGGCCTGCTCGATCGGCCAGTCCGACTTTTCTAATGCAAGATCTTGGCCGATAATGGCGTGCATCTCGTCTTCTATTGTCGCCAGGTCATGTTCGCTGAGTGGCGCAGGTGTTAGGATATCATAATAAAAGCCGTTTTCTATCACCGGACCGACGCCGAATTTAGCCTCCGGATTTATTTTGCTGATGGCCGCTGCCATAATATGGGCTAGCGAGTGGCGCATGGCGTGTAATTTGTCGTCTGGGGAGCTCATTTTTTACCTCTTTGAAGATTACTTTTTATATAAAAACACCCTTAAAAATCAGGCACCTGGCCCCAAAGCTTGTCGGGGGGTTCCACCAGGTTTATCCCTGCTTTTTAAGGCGGATCACTCTTGCCTACTAAGTGCGTCTTAATAGTGACGGAGCTCGGCTAAGTGGTTAGATTAGCTTGTAGCGCTCTATTGAACTACTCTGATTGTAGCATTCTTAGCCTCAAACTCAAGTGATATTTAATAATATTGACAAAAAGTCAGGCCGTCGCCTAAGCGCGAGGGCAACAGACTTTCCGAGGCCCGAGGGACTGCGCCGTTCGCAGTTCCCTCGGCCTTGGGGGTCTATTTTTTTATATTAAGCATAATAAAAATTGGGCTTTTTATTATGCTTTTTAGCCATTTCTATGCATCTAATTTTTAATATATTTTTAGTGTCTTAGCCAACTTTTACAGGTGTATTAACATAATTTTAATGAATAACTTTTTGTTGCAATTAGTACAACTATGCGGCTTTTACTTGCCCTTGCCCAAATTGGTATTTATCGGTATTTTGCGCGCACAAAGCGGACAATCACTGGACGTATAAATATCAAGTTTGATGTTGAGTAGCGCATATATTTCGCTGACACCAAACTCAGCCGCCTTCTTGCCACCGCGATTGACTAAACAGGCCACCTGCTTGATTTCGCCGCCACGATCTCCCGCAGCCTTGACCATCGCCTGCACACTCGTACCCTGATTGATGATGTCATCAACTAGTAACACTTGCTTACCATTAATTAACTTGTCATAGCCACGCCGGACGATAAAACCACCTTTGCTAAGCTTGTCGGCATAGGCTGACAGGACCTCACGCCCTGTAATATCGCTCAAATGATGTGCCACCCACTGCGACAAAACAACCCCGCCAATCGCCGGACCGATTACGACTTCTACCCCATTCTCTACAAAATGCTCCGCTATCTGGCGACACATCACGCTAATAAGCTCGGTGTGCGGATAAATAGCATCCTTATTGATATAAACGCTGCCATGCGTACCCGAGGTGTAAATAAAATGCCCCTGATCTTGATATGCCCCGACCTGACATAATTTATCTAAAATAGCTTTTTGATCCATATTAAATATTTTACCCTATTTGCGAGTCAAGTATGATTGTAAATAGCATGGTTTTAGGCTACAATTACCCCTGATCAACAAGTTCTGTAAAAATAATATATCAAATTACAAACCAAGCAATTATATTTGCGAATCCTTACGTTCAATTGTGAACAAGCGACTGCTATTTGTAGTTTGAATCAGGAGAGGTTTGGTGAAATTTGAAGTCCAAAGCAGATGCTCTGGGCGAAGAATGAAGCCAATATCGACATGGGTCCTTAGCTAAAGTTGGCTGTCGCGGGGTCTAGCCGCGCACTAAAATCTTGCGCTCTAGCCTGATCTGATTTGACTTTCGAGCTCCTTGAAAATACAATCTTGTTTTATACA
>JAYRII010000016.1:0-4396 GCA_041906885.1 Candidatus Saccharimonadia bacterium
AAACAGAAAGCCAAAGTATGATTTTGAATGATGAAGAAATACAGCTTTGAGCTGTAAGCGAGTCTGTATTTCAAATCAAAATCATACTTTAGTGCTTCTAGCTTTTGAGCCCTAGGCGTGAGAAATCTTTTGCTACTTTTGGATTATTCAAAAGTAGGGAGGGAGAGAAGCTAATAGATCCTTCGACTATCGCTCAGGATGACCGAGGAGAAGGCTGCTTGGGATGAGATCCTTCGACTATCGCTTGAGGATGACAACTGGCCGATTGTTCAGGATGACGAGAAAGATTTTTTGTTCACTTTTGTAAAAAGTATAAGGAAATGTCCTAAAAAGTGAGCCAGCGAGCGATGTTCAGGATGACAATCCGTAAGGTGATATGAAAATGGCTGGGTTAGCTTCAAAATAATGCTACAATTAATAAGTATTAAACTTATAAGAGGGTAGACTATTGGGATTAACCGTTTGGTTATTTGAAACGGCTATAAAATTGATTGAAGTTGGTGGCTATTGGGGGATATTTATTGGTTTGGTTTTAGATAGCTGCGGCTTACCAATTCCATCAGAGGTCATCTTGGCGTTGTCTGGCTCGATCGCACGCACCACCGGGCAATTTAATTATCTAGTGCTGATCATAATAGGTACAATTGCTCAGACAACTGGTGCATATTTGTCATACTTGATTGGGCGTTATGGTGGCGAACCACTGGTCAAAAAGTATGGTAAATATGTCCTAATTTCGAGCCATGACTACGATAAAGCTAAGCGTTGGTTCGAAAAGCACGGTGAACGAACAATTATTATCTCGCGTTGTATTCCGGTAGTGCGGACGTATATTGGCTTTCCAGCTGGTACATTTGAGATGAATCAACGCAAGTTTATCATTGATACTGCGATCGGTTCAGCGATATGGACGGTTTTTTTGGTTTCGGCCGGTTACCTCTTAGGCGATCAGTGGCATAATTTTTATAGCGTAATGCATCTGCTTGACTACCCGATAATAATTCTGATAGCCTTCTTTATTGGTAGATTTATTTATAAGAAGTTGAAGAGAAAAAATGAAACAACATGAATCACAATTAGCTAACGGATTGCGGGTAATCACCAATGAAATAGCTGACACCGGTAGTGTGACAGTGTCGATTTTTGTTGGTGCCGGCGGTCGCTATGAGGACTTAGATAGTGAATACGGTGTCTCACATTTTTTGGAACACTTACCTTTTAAAGGCAGCCAGAAGCGTCCAACTGCTAAGCAAATAGCCGAAGAAATTGACGGCGTTGGTGGTTTGATGAATGCTTACACTTCTGAAGACCACACCTGTTATTATGTTAAGCTTCCGAGTCAGCATTTTGATCTGGCCTTTGATGTGGTGGCTGATATGGTGGTAGCACCATTGTTCGATGCCAAAGAGGTTGAAAAAGAGCGCAATGTTATCTTAGAAGAAATTAAAATGTACAAGGATGATCCGGCGCGACTGGTGTTTGATTTGGTGGGCGACTTACTTTGGCCGACAGATAGTCTGCGGACAAATGTGATTGGTACCGAACAAAGTATTAGTTCAATACCTAGAGGGTTAATCGTGGATTATTATAATAGCTTGTATGCGCCTGGCAATATTGTTGTATCAGTGGCCGGTGGTGTTAGACACGATCGAGTTCTAGCTGAGGCTAAAGAATATTTCGATAAAAGCAAAGCTAAGGTGCAGCGGACATTTGATACTACTAAGGGTAAAATTTCAGATCGTATTAGTAATATCACAGCCCAAGATACTAACCAAACACACTTGATAATTGCAGCTCGCGCACCGCAACTTGAGGCTGATGATGATATGCCGATGCGAGTGCTGGCCGCCATTTTGGGTGGCAGTATGAGCTCGCGTTTATTCCAAAATGTGCGCGAGCAAAAGGGCTTAGCCTATTCGGTCAATGCCTCAACTCACGCTTTTATTGATAGTGGCAAGATTGAGATTTATGCTGGTGTTAATCGTGATAAGGTGGCTCAGGCGCTTGAGGCGATCTGCGAAGAAATCACAAAAATTCGCCAGAGTAAGGTGGACGAGAGCGAGCTTGAGCGGACCAAAGAGCAATTCCGGGGTCGGCTCATAATGGCCCAGGAGAACAACGCCATGGTGGCGGATAGTCGTGGCACCCAGGTGATATTAACAGGACGAGCTAAACCAATCGATGAAATTTTACAACTTGTCGATCAGGTGACGACTAGCGACATCAAAAAGGTTGCTAGTAAATATTTACAACCTGATATGCTTAGGCTAGCCATGATTGGTCATTTTAGTGACGACGATCAAGCCAAGTTTGAAAGTATTATTAGTAAGTAGGAGGTATGTGTGGAAAGAAGTTTGATATTGGTCAAGCCCGACGGTTTACAGAGAGGACTAGCGGGGGAGATTATTAGCCGATTCGAGCGGAAGGGGCTAAAAATTGTTGGCCTTAAGATGATTAGTGTGGGTGATGCTATTTTGGAGGAGCACTATTCACATATTGCCGATAAGCCGTTTTTTGCTGAGATCAAGGAATTTATGAAGAGTGCACCACTAGTTGCACTGGCCGTTGAAGGCGGCCAGGGTGCGGTAGATGCGATCAGGATATTGGTTGGGCCAACTAAAGGGCATGAGGCCCCAGCCGGTACGATTCGGGGTGATTTTGGACTTTCTGGTTCAAATAACATTGTCCATGCCAGCGATAGCGTTGAGGCAGGCAAAAAAGAAATTGCCCGTTTTTTTACCGAAGATGAGATTTTTATTTACAAAAAAACCGAAGAACAACACGTCTACGGGAAATAAAACTTATTTATAAGTAAGCCGTAGTAATGATTTTAACTGACTTTTATGTCCAGAGAGAGTTATAATTACGACATCATAAAAAAGGGGATGTGCGATGGAGAGAAAATCAAGACCAGGAGTATTCACAGGCTTACTAGCGGGCTTTGCCGCTGGAATATTAACAGGCATCTTAATAGCGCCGAAGAGTGGCGAGGAGACGATTCGTGATATTCGCCAGGCAGCCGATGAGGCTAAAGATAGGGTTGATAGTAAAGTCGGTGAGATCAAGGAAACGGTCGACAAAACGCGCCAGAGCGTGATGGGTTTTATGAATAAGGCTCAGATCGACGAAATCGAGATAAAGATGCGCGATGGAAGTATCAAAAAGGTCAAGCCAATAGACCTGACTGCTGAATTGAGTAATGGCTTGCTCGAAAAGGCTGGAGTCACGGATGAAAAGTAATACTATCTAAGGCTGGCGTCATATGAGTATGGGATTTTACCAAGAGTCTCAGGGCAGAGGTTGTCTGAGCCGTTCGTATATCACAACAGCCAGTGTGATTATTATGAGAAGAGCCGAAATTACCAGAAATATTTGACTCAGATAATTAGAATAAAATATAGATTCGTCAGATTTGCCAAAAAATTTTGTTGCAACAGAGTTAATGCTTGCTTCTGTATCACCTCCATCGACCAAGAAGAATCCATGCAAAAACACAACCACATAAATTGCTGTTAGTAAAACTGAATCTATTATTCCTAAATGACTTTTGCCATTCGTTGCCGAGCGTGGTTTTACGAGAGCGTATAAAATCAGGAGAACAACGAAAAGGGCGGGGACACCAGCAAACCAGTAGAATAACGATGTCCATCCGCCAATTCCCAGCAAGTTCAGTCCAAATGTTAGCCATAGAGGCAAGAGAAAGACCATCGGCAGTAGCAAAATCCGGCTATAGCGTGTGAATTTCAACATATTCTAAAGTATAACATGATTATACTTATGCTTAGTTTCTCCAGAAGATATGGCTTTAAATGTGACATTGGAGCGAATATGTAAGCAGAACAGATTTTAAGTTGTGGCTGGTCTCTCGAAAGGAGTCACCATAATATTAGTAGCTTGCTGGAGTGAGTAAAATGTTACATCGGCTAACGGAATGAACCCCAGTCTACGATAAAATGTTTTCAGTGGTTCGTTATCGGCCAAACAGTTTAAGCGAAGTTTAGTGTTTGGGCCAGCATTGTCGATTATGGCGGGAAGCATATGTGACCGAAAGAAGCTAGTGCCTCGTACTACTTCTGCTGTTGCTAGTCGAGCGATATATAAAGCGGATTCTTGATCAGACCATATTCTTTCATCAGGTCTGCGGGATAGCTTTACAGCAGCAACGATTGTACCGTCCACCTCAAAGCAAAACAGATTTTTACTCTCTAATAGGTCATAAATAAATGATTGAGATATTGGGCAAGGCCAATCTATTTTGCCAACCATTTGAGCATAAGCGAGAGATTCGCTATAAAGCCTTAGTAATTTACTCGAATCATTTTCGGTAGCAAGTCGCATTCATAAATTATAGCAAAAGAGGGATGGTCGCTGTGGCGACGTGCAGTCGTAGTGCTCA
>JAYRII010000017.1:0-15658 GCA_041906885.1 Candidatus Saccharimonadia bacterium
CAAGGTCTATCTAACAATACCACCTACACCATGACAGTACTTGGTGTAGATTCTATACCCGGTACATCTGGTAATAGTTCTGCTACTACCACTGCTACTACTCAATGCTTCTGGTGGTTCTGCTCGGTACGGTAGGGGGGGAGATATGGCCAGCTCACGTTGACTTCTAGCCCTATCTTAGCGATACTTAAACATAAGTATGATTATGTTTGAAGACAGTGACTTATGATTGATAATAAAGCCAAGAAATCTAAATATATTGCAGGTTTACCGGCATACAATGCTTTTATACTAATCGTATTTATAGTGGGGCTGAGTACTATCGGCTACTTCATCCTCAAAAGTCGAGCCCAGTCAGTCGTCAAGCCCCCTCTCCAAGGGCTGATCGATCGTAATCATCCTCCAGAAATTAAGTACGCCAAAGCAGTTAGTGGTTATGTAGTCAATCTCAACTGGAAGGATATTCAGCCAGATAATTCGTCAGAACTTATCACCACATCTATTGATGATGCTATTAGTCAAGCCAAGAGTTTGGGTCTCAAACTTAAAATCAGGCTTTTTACTGGATCGAATTCGCCAGAATGGGCTAAAAAACTAGGTGGCAGTCCAGTGACATATTATGAGCCAGTCGATCAGAATGTCGCATCATATCAAATCCCACGATTCTGGACGACGGAGTTTAAGCAGGCCTATAATGACCTGCAATCGAAGCTGGCGGCCAAGTATGATTCGTCTGATGAGATCCGGGAGGTCGTCATTAGTCGTTGCATGACGATATATACCGAGCCATTTGTCCGTGGTATCACTGACCAGAAAAATGTCACCAACTTGCTTTCGGCGGGCTATACGGTGGCGGCTGATCAAGCTTGTCAACGCGAACAAATTGAAGCGCACGGGGTTTGGCAGAGGACTCATTCGAGCCTGGCACTTAATAGTTATCAAATCATCAAAACTAATAGCAATGGTCAGCCTGCGGTTGCAATCGATCCCAATTATACGCTGCAGATAATGGATTACTGTCGCAATACATTAGGTGAGCGATGTACTTTAGAAAATAATTCTATCCGAGAGGCTACGACTACTAACTCATCACTTGGTGGAGACTATACAAAAATCTATGAAAAGATTAAGGCTCTTGGTCCGGCCATCACTTTTCAAACTGCGGCGCCGGCGAAAATTGGCAATTTACCAAATACTTTAAGCTGGGCGATTGATCAGGGGGCAAATGCTGTCGAATTGCCTGCTGACTATTCGAATTATTCTGCTAGCGAGCTGGACTCGTATAATACGAGACTAATCAATAACTCGACCTCGACCAATGTTAATCAGTCGTCAACTCCGACTCCAACTATATCGCCTACACCATCACCTACGTCTACACCTACACCTTCGCCGATCATCAGCCCGAAGGTTACATCGTCACCACAGCCAGTATCGAGCTCTTCGTCCAAGCCGGCTCCTCCGACTGGTCTGAGAGTAAAATCTGGTATGACCAATGCTCTGGCTACTTGGACAGTTCCAAAAGACAATACGGCCGTCGTTGATTACGTTGTTTCGATTACCGGTCGTGATTATGTTGCGCAGCTGCCAATCTATAGCATCGTTGGCTTAAATCCTAAGACACAGTATAAGATATCGGTGCGGTCTAGGGATAAAGAAGGTCAATTGTCAGATCCGGTAGCGACTGACTTTAAAACGGATTGTAGTCGTTTTATGTGGTGGTGTTGGTAAAAGACGGTTTGGCGAAACTTGTTATAATACAAGTATGAACTCAAAGTTAAAAAATAAGCTAAAAGATTTACCAACGTCTGCCGGAGTTTATTTTTTTTATGACGCTACTGGTAAGCTCATCTATGTCGGCAAGGCTTCGATATTGAAGCGGCGAGTTGCGTCGTATTTTCACAAACAATCAAATCGTGACATCAAGACCAAGTTATTAGTTAGCCAGATCGATCGGGTTGATTGGCTAGAAGCCAATTCCGAGATAGAGGCTTTGTTTTTAGAGGCGGAGTTTATTAAACGTCATCAGCCGATCTACAATATTCGCGATAAAGATGACAAGAATTTTATTTATATTAAAATTTCAAATGATGAATTTCCGATCATATCATATGTGCGTCGGCCTAATGACGACAAGGCCAAGTACTATGGGCCGTTTATATCATCTTATGATGTTCGTTCGGCCATGCGCTATTTGCGTCGGATCTATCCGTACTATACATCTGTCAAGGGTTATGATAGACGAAGTGCTCTCGAACACCAGATAGGTGTTGCCCCAAAACCGGGCATTTCCAAGCATGAATACAGATTGATTATTCGTAAACTAGAGCTGATTTTAGAAGGTAAGACTCAGACATTGATCAGTCGGCTAGAGAAAGATATTAAAGGGTCCGCTCGCCAAAGACAATTCGAACAAGCTGCCGAGCAAAGAAATGAGTACTTGGCTTTAAAAGCTTTGTCCCAAAAAGTAATCTTTGGAGCTCAAGAAACTCGCGACATCACAGTCGATCAGGCACTCAGCGGCCTGGCGGAGCGCTTGGAGTTAAGTGGCATACCGCGCCGCATCGAAGCCTATGATATATCAAACTTAGCTGGTGGGGATGCGGTTGCCAGCATGATAGTTTTTACTGACGGTGTGCCGCACCAAGCTCAATACAAGCGGTTTAAAATGCGCGTAAAAGGTCCAGATGATTTTGCCATGATGCGCGAAACACTGTCGCGGCGCTTTAATAGTAGTCACGATGACTGGCCGAAGCCAGATTTAATATTAATTGATGGCGGCAAAGGCCAGCTAACATCAGCCCTCTTGAGCATGTCTGAACAAAAGATTGACATCCCGGTCTTTGGTTTGGCTAAGAAACGTGAACAAATCGTCAGATTCATGCCGATAAAAAATCTTACCCAAAAACCAAACCAGCTAAAAGACGGCTGGGAGTGGCAGGAGGGAGATTTTAATATCATTGAGCTACCCAAAGATTCGCAAGTGATTGCCTTATTACAGCGCATTCGCGATGAAGCCCACCGCTTTGCGGTTAGTTATCATACCACTTTGCGCGATAAACGAACCAAGTCCTCGGTGCTCGATGCTATTCCAGGAGTTGGGCCAGTTACTCGCAAGCGCTTGATACGAGCTTTTGGTAGCGTTAGGGGTGTCCGTGATGCTAGCGAGCAAGAACTAGCTAAAGTGGTCGGTAAAAAAGCAAAAGTAATCAAGGAGCACATCAGTTGAGTGGTCAAAGTGAATTCAATAGGGCTCTTAAAAGGGCTTCGGCTCGTGATAAAAAACGACAGACCAAGATGAAAGTCAGTGGTAAAAGCGTTTTTACGGTAGCAAGATTAATAGATCGTCAAAAACGCAAAAAATGAACCTAGTCATAATCGTCCTATCTGGAGAAGCCTAGAATATGATGATCAAATGTGCTAAACTAGGCTAATGTTAAAACGTTTTCTGTTGAGCTGGCTGGTTAATTTTGCTGGCTTGTGGGTAGCAGCTCAGCTCTTTGCAGGGATTTCATATGGTGACCAAGCTAGGATTCTAATAGTGGCCTCATTGATCTTTGGCATCGTTAATGCTCTGATTAGGCCACTGGTAATCATATTGTCATTGCCAGCCATCGTTTTTACCCTCGGTTTATTTACCTTGGTTGTGAATACGCTAATGCTTTACTTAACCAGTGCCTTGTACCATAATTTCAAAATTAACTCAGTTTGGTCAGCCATCGGTGCTGTGATGGTAGTATGGTTGGTCAACTATCTAGCGACCTATCTAATTGAGGATCGAAAAAAATCATGAAACAAGTACTTAACCTTATTACCGCGCTATCGGCCGTTATCTTGATAATTTCCGTATTATTGCAAAATCAAGGCTCTGGTTTAGGTACCGCATTTGGTGGCGAGAGTAATTTTTATCGTTCCAAGCGTGGCCTGGAAAAGATTCTGTTCTATGTCACGATTGTAGCGGCAGTTATTTTGGTTGGAAGCATTTTAGTCCATCTAGTTTATAAATAGTTATGTCATCTTATCTTAAATTTCGGACTGCTCGAGGGCTGCGTCGAATTAAACGTAATCTACATGTACTAAGGCTATGGATTAAAAATTATCTTGATCGCCATGTTTATGGAGCTTGGCGTAGGTTGGGTCCGGCTCGCAAAATGTTTTTGGCCTGGTTGGGCCTAGCGGTAATTTGTTTAGTTGGGATTATTTTTGGCATTAGCGATCTTGATCGGTATTATCTGACTACCAAACCAGAAATTGGTGGAGTTTATAGTGAAGGTTTGATTGGTCACGTTAGCGTTCTCAATCCGATCCTTCCTGGTAAAGCAGCCGAAGACGATGTGGCTAGCTTGGTCTTTAACGGACTGACTAAATTTGATCAAGAACGTGCAATCAAGCCAGACCTAGCTGAGAGCTGGCAAGTTGCTAGCGATATGAAGAGCTATGTTTTTCATTTGCGCAAAAATGTTTATTGGCATGATGGCGTCAAGTTTGATGCTTATGACGTGGCTTTTACGATTTCAGCGATCCAAAATCCTGACACGCGGTCACCTTTGGCTGTTAACTGGGCTGGTATAAAATACGAAGTTATCAATGAGAATACCATCAAGTTAATCTTGCCCTCGGCTTTTCCTAGATTTCTGAATAATACAACCGTTGGTATATTGCCACGCCACATATTAGAAGGTACTAAGCCTTCAGCTTTACGTATATCAGAATTCAATCAAAAACCAGTTGGGACGGGCATCTTTAAGCTTGACTCATTAGTCGGCGGAACGGACAAGATTGTCTTACGTGCCAATGAATCATATTTTGAAGGTAGACCAAATTTTTCTGAGGTACATTTTGTGGTTTATGAAAAATCATCTGATTTGATGGAAGGGTATGCTCGTAAACAAATTGCAGCAATTTCACGAATCAGATCGAATAACGCAATAGATGCCGAGAAATTTGATGATCTTAAAATATATCGATTGGGTATGCCAGCCTATGTTGGCTTATTTCTCAATTTAAAATCACCTGTTATGACTGATCCGCATATGCGGCGAGCATTGTCCGAGGCGACTGATCGCGGTCAGATTATTGATTCTGGGATGCACAATGAAGCTACTCCGGTCTACTTCCCAATCTCACCTAGCAATGCCAACGAAAATCTAAAGAAATTTAAGCTAGATTATAGTCCAGAAAAGGCGCAGCTCGAGCTAAATCAGGCTAGTAACACCTTTAAGTCGAAAGCGATTAGGCTGGTTACATTGGATGATGCGGAGATGGTCAAAGTAGCGGATATAATCAAAGAGCAGTGGTCTAAAATTGGCTTGAATGTGGAGATCATTAGAGCTCGCGATGTTAATGACTTGCAGCAAAGATTTATCAGAGCGCGTGACTACGATGTTTTGCTCTACGGGCAGAATGTGGGGGCTGATACTGATGTCTATAGCTTCTGGCATTCTTCACAAATTAACGATCCAGGGCTCAACCTGTCTAGTTACAAAAATGCCGAAGCTGACAAATTACTTGAGAGCGGGCGACTGGCAAAAGATGCTAAGTATCGGGCTGATAAGTATGTTAGATTCAATCAAATCTGGGCCAATGACACGCCAGCAATTTTGCTGTATAGTCCATATTATTTGTATGGTCAGAATAGAGCAATTAAAGGACAGGCTAGCAAAAAGATAGTGCAGCCTAGCGACCGCTTACTTGATATTAGTAAATGGTATATCAACTATAAAAAAGTCCCGATTGGACACACTAAGTAAGTTCAACTTTTTATCTAGTCGGTGTATAATATTGCGAATTAGATCAGATTATTTTAATATGCCGCGATGGTGGAATTGGTAGACACGCTAGCTTCAGGAGTTAGTGGGGGCAACCCCATGGAGGTTCGAGTCCTCTTCGCGGTACCAAACAAAAGACCAGATTTTTCTGGTCTTTTGTTTGGCTTATGGTGGAAAGGACGAGAACCGTAGCCACCGCAGGTGGTAAGTTCGGCGGAGCGAAAACAGCCCGCAGAAGTTTACTTCGAGGACTGTTGAGCAGAGAAGGCGTAGCCGCTGTCCTCTTCGCGGTACCAAACAGCGAAGTTGAGGTTCGATATAGCAATCTCACGCACAAAAAAATGTACTTAAGAGGCATAATATTTTTATTGTTATCACTTGACATGGAGATTTGCTTAAGTCAGACTGTAAACATAACAAGATTAAGAACTCTAGTGAGCACGAAAAAACCTTTGGCATTAGCTAATATTAAGACAAAGCTTAAAAAGTTGCCCGAATATCGAATAGTACCTTTAATCGGTGTTGTGACTGGCTTTATATTGGTGGGTGTGATTGTGATGTCTAACTTTGCTGCAACCGAGCCAATTCACCCGGATGGAACATTGATTAGAGACAATCGAGGCACCCTGACAAATACAGCTGATGATAAAATATATTTAATTCAATCTAATAAAAAACGTTTAGTACCTGATGACAAAATTTTACTGAGCCAAGGCTATAGCAAAGCTCAAATCAAAGATGCAACCAAGGGCGATCTGGCGATGCAGGATGGTAAAAATTTAACTTTTAAGGAAGGTACGATTATGTTTGGCGCCGACTTCTCGCCTTATGTAGTTGATAACTTTGATTTGAATATTCTAGGTAATACCCAAAATAAAGATCAGGCCCGCTTCATACTTGATGACATTAGTACTTTAATGAATATGGGTTATAGTTATGATATTTTACGAGCATTATTTGCTGGTATTGTGACAAGTAATTTTCCTGAAAAAGGCCTTCCTATCAAGAATGTACGTACTCACTTTGATGGCATTTTTGTGCGTAGTGGCAAGGATTATTATATCATTGAAAATAAAAATGCCTTAAGCCAACCAAGCAAACGACCGATACCTAATCCATATGGTCAGGATGTGCCAACGATATTAAAGAGTTATGATTTTGATTTGCGATCGCAAAATCTACTTAGTCTGCAAAAGATCAAGCAGGCCACACAAGAAGATTTAGCACTCCCAACTTTATCGCAGAAATTAGATTATCGTGAAGGCACGCTACTAAAGGGTAGTGGAAATAGTAAATTTATTGTTGATAGTGATAATCTTGGTATCAAAAATAGTGTACGAGAATTTGACTCAGACAATACTTTTAATGCACTCGGCTATAACATAAATGAGGTTATAACGATCCCTGATAGTGAGTTAAATACATATCCACGCGGACCAAAAGTGCAATTCAATGGTATTATCGTGGCCGCTCCAAAACCACCTATCTCCGCCCCAGTAGCCAACCCCACCAAGGCTACGGCACCAGCTGAAATCAGTTTTGATGGTAGTGCATCTAAAGACCCTGATGGCAGTATTACAAAGTATCAATGGGATTTTGGTGATTCAGTCAATGGTGAGGGAGTCAAAGTAAGTCATAATTTCACCAAAGCGGGAGTTTACAATGTCAAACTGACCGTGACAGATAACTCAGGCTTAGTGGCGAGCCAAACCATCGCTATAACATTAGATGCTGCCGTTGCATCACTACCGCCATCTGCTGGTAGTCCGGGAGCAGGCTACGTAATCTGGGATAGTGCTACTTGGTCGCCTGAACACTTAGCTGGTATGCAGCGGCAAAAGCCTGGTATGATTCGTTGGGCTGTGACTTGGGACAGACATTTAGCCGATGAAACAAAGCACATCATAAATCCATTTAATGGTTTTCAGACTATCACTTGGCCGACACGAGAGCCGACCTGGCACGGTACAAATCGTAATACCGAGGCGGATAAATTTTTCAAACAATTAAAGGCAAGTTGCTCATCAAATTACGGCGGCACAGGATTTGATATCAATAATGAAAGTAGCTGGGGAAGCTATGATGCCAAGCGGTGTACCACATTGGTTGTCTCTCAGCATGGTGTTAAGGCCGGCCCTTGGGATTGGCCAGCTAGTATCGGCGCATGCCCTAGCGGACCTGCTAGCACTTGTCATTGGCCAGATTTTAATAGTGGACGCATGGCAAATTATATGCAGGAACTTTATGATATTTTACGGAGCTATTTACCAAAAGATAAGATCGTTTGGGAAGATTATAATGAGGCTGATTTGCGCTGGGGTTCACAAAAATCTGCTGTCCCATTGCAGCAGGGAGCAATGGTGAACTACACTGCGGAGTGGACCCCAATCCAAAAAGGAGGTACAAATTATATCTATGGATCAGCTCCTTATACTGGTGGTACTGGTGAGAATTGGACTAAAATGCACCAACTTGTTAAAGATAAGGCTGGTAGTACTGCGACCATACCTTACGCTTCAGGCGATTTAGTCTATCAATATATCTATGAGCCAGAAAATGAAGCCAACTGCCCACTTTTACCAGGAAGCACTCCTAGTCAAAAGTATTGTCGCAATGAGGATTGGATTAAAGCTACCGCACCGCTGGTTGCTTATAGCAGCTTGCACCTTTACGGTGATTATAATTACATGACAGCTGGCCCAATTACCGGAAGACCTGGTAGTGATTTTGTCAGCATAATCAATGATAATCTTGATGTCTGGAAGAAATACAAAGGCTATGATATGCCATTTTATATTGGTGAGACAGGGCCGACTTCAGATACTAATGTATCTAACCTCGCTTTAGACAAACCCCAGTCTATCGCTCTAACCGAACGAAATACATTTCTCCAGGACGCCAAATTATCACCACGGACGGCTGGAAAATACATGGGCTTGACGTACCTAGGATTTGTTGGTAAATATCGTGTCGATCCCTGGAAAACTCGCTACGGCTGGTGGGATAGCAGATTTGATCCTGACGACGTAATAACCACACCATAACAAGCTTTATTCGAAGCCATAAAATTGTTATGCTAATAGTATGAAAAAAATCACCAAAGAGCTCGGTAGCTTACTTGTCGGCGAAGTGTCGGATGACAAGCAAAACCGTGAATTCTTTTCGACCGATGGAAGTATTTTTACTATTGAACCTAGTATAGTGATTTACCCTAAGAGCGAACGGGATATTGTGCTGACGGTCAAATATTTTGGAGAAATGGCCAATCAAGGAGAGATAATTAGCATTACGGCACGGGGTAAAGGCACCGATCAAGGTGGGGCAGCGTTGGGAAGCGGGGCAATGCTAGTGTTACCGGCTCATATGAAAAATTTAGTTGATATAGATAAGAAAACCGTCACGGTAAAGCCGGGGATGATATATGCTCATCTACAAGGTATATTACATAGTCATGGCCGCTTTATGCCTCCTTATCCGGCTAGTGTTGATTTTGCTACAATTGGTGGTGCTGTAGCCAATAATTCGGCCGGCGAGAAGACGGTCAAGTATGGTAGCACACGTGATTATGTCGAATCATTGAGGGTGGTGTTAAGTAATGGTGATGTCATTGAGACCGGACGTTTATCGAAAAGGGAACTCGTCAAAAAGAAAGTCCAGGATGATTTCGAAGGTCATATCTATCGGGCAATCGATAACCTAATCGAACAAAACAAGCAATTAATCCGTCATGCCGAGCCGCCAGTCAGTAAGAATGCAGCCGGCTACGATTTGTGGGATATTAAAGACAAGGACGGCTCATTTGACTTGTCGCAGTTGATTGTCGGCTCGCAAGGTACGCTCGGCATAGTTAGTGAGATCACACTCAGACACGAGGCTTGGAATCAAAGAACTATTCTACTGGTCGGATTTATTGATTCGATAGCTAAGGCAGCTGACGCAGTTGAGGCAATTATGTCGCTTGGGCCAAGTGCATTAGAGATAGTCGATTATCATTTGCTTTCTTTTTTGAAGAAAAATAAACCAGAACAGATCGAAGGGTTAGTGCCTGAAAAACTACCAGAAATCACGCTTTTGGTTGAATTTGACGATCTCAAGGAAAGAACTCGCAACAGGAAAGCCAAGCAAGTAGCTAAAATATTTAAAAAGTTTACTTATGATTCTCGTTATGCGACGGACCACGAAGAGCAGGATGCCCTCTGGAAAATTCGACGTGGGGCGGCGGCTGTGATCTGGATGAATAGCGGGCCAAAGAAGGCCTTACCCATCATTGAGGATGGCGTAGTGCCGATTGAGAAAATGCCGGAGTTTTTGAATAGTGTTTACGGCTTGTTCAAAAAATATAAGTTGGATATCGCAGTTTGGGGGCATGCCGGCAATGCTAATTTTCACTTGCAGCCATTCATGAACTTGTCGAGTGCCAAAGACCGCGGCCGGATTTTTGATTTGGCTGATGAGTTTTATAAGATGGTTATTAAGATGGGCGGTAGTACCTGTGGCGAGCACAACGACGGTATTATGCGAGCACCCTATCTGAAAAGCTTATATGGTGCTGAGATGTATCATTTGTTTGAAGAGGTTAAGCAGATATTCGATCCGGCGGGGATATTGAATCCAAATGTCAAGGTGGGTGTTACAAAGGAGTATGCGGCGACTAAAATGCGCCGTGGATACTCGATGCGTCATCTGCACGATTATTTACCTAGTAATTATAATAAATAAGGAGTAATTTCATGGAAAAAACATATCGCGTAACAGTGGCAATTTTCTTGGCTTTCTTGGCCTGGTTTACAATGCTGGCTTTTATGCACATACCATTTGGTATTTTAGGGCTCGGCGTGCTCATGCTATTTGGTGGGGTTTGGCTGATGGCAAGTGCTAAGGGCATTTTTGAGAACGCCAAGAAAGCTTATAAGAAGTTACCCAAAAGTAAGCAGACTAAATGGAACAAACCAACCAGCGCTTATTACTATTTCAATCTGTTTGTTATCATTCCAGCTATGATCACAATCGGTATTCTTTGCTTTTACATGGTTTGGTACGTCGTTTAGGACATGGCGTATCGATTATTGTGAAGCCAGTCATATTTTTCGCAGACACGAAGGGGAATTGGTAGACTAGCAAGCTTGTGAAGTCTGTGTTTTTTAGCAAAAAAACCAGCTTCAAATATAATCCCAAAACAAGCCCTTAAAGTATGATATTATTGTGAAGCCAGTCATATTTTTGCGGACGTGGTGGAATTGGTAGACACGCAAGCTTGAGGGGCTTGTGGCCGTTTTTAGGCCGTGGAAGTTCGAGTCTTCTCGTCCGCACCAAAGATTGGTGCCCCGAAGGGGTGTCAGTCTTTGGTATGAAATGGTGGCTCGAACGCTCCAATGGAAGTTAGGCGGACGAGGAGCACAGATAAAGTGTCGAACGTGTTCGAACACTTTTCGAGCACCGCAGGGAGGTCGCGCCAGCGACTGTCTTCTCGTCCGCACCAATCTTTAGGACCCCAAAGGGGTGTTAATCTTTGGTATGTGTGAAAGGACTTGAACGCTCCTGGAAGTACGGCGTACGAGGAGTACAGAAAAAGAGTCGAGCTTGCTCGAGCTTTTACCCGAGCACCGCAGGAAGAAGGGCGCAAGCCCGCTGTCTTTTAAAGTCCGCACCAACCCAATAATTTATTTCACACTCATTTTGGCCGCTTCAATCACGTTGCCCATCAGCATCACGACTGTCATCGGGCCGACACCACCGATAGCTGGCGTAATCAAACTAGCTTTTTTAGCAACTTCACCAAAATCTACATCTCCAATAGCTGCGCCGTTGATTATTGAGATCCCGACATCAATGACGACTACATCATCTTTAATCATATCAGCTTTAATGAGATTCGGCTGGCCAGTGGCGCTCACAATAACATCGGCCTTTTGGGTGATATCGGCAAGATTTTTAGTACTTCGGTCGGCCATCAATACATTTGTTGGATAGTTTTTAAGTAATTTTGTCAGCGGCAATCCGACCAGTTTGCCTTGACCAATAATAGCAATCGTTTTGCCAGATAAATCAATATTATTATGCTTAAGTATTTCCATTACAGCTAGTGGTGTGGCCGGTGTAAAGAGCGGTTTGCCCATAGCTAAAAGCTTGGTGTTGGTGGTAGTTAGGCCATCGACATCTTTTTGGGGCGGTATAAGGTCGATTAATTCTTGCTCATTAAAGTGGCTAGGCAGTGGTAGCTGGATGATAATCCCGTGCACCATATCATTTCCAGCAATCTTATTTAGAGTAGCTTTGATGCGCAGGACGGACGTCCCCACAGGTAGTGAGATAAGCTTAGTCTTAATACCCAACTCGCCTGCGCGGGTAACTTTGGCCTTGATGTAGGCCAGGCTGCGTTTGTCCGGCTCGATTGCCAATATTGCTAGTAGCGCGTTAGTTCCGTTCTGTCGCAGATCATCGACCTCAGTTTTTAATTCGGATGCGATCTCGTCAGCTAGTTTTTTACAATCAAAAATATTCATATACCTTAATTGTATTAAATTTAGACTATTAGAGCCAAGCCAAAGTACTAGCCAAACAAAAACCCCACTAGCGTGGAGTCTCAAGGATGGTGGGTGATGAGGGACAGCGGGCTTGCGCCCTTCTTCCTGCGGTGCTCGGCAAATTTTTAGAGCAAGCTCTTGAATTTGTCCTCCGCTCCTCGTACGCCGAACCAGGTTCTCGTCCATATCACCATCCTTAAACCCCACTAGCGTGGAGTCTAAGGATGGTGGGTGATGAGGGACTCGAACCCCCGGCCCTCTCGGTGTAAACGAGACGCTCTAGCCAACTGAGCTAATCACCCATGATAATACTATGTATCTTCTAGTTTTGTATGTACTAATCTTGTTGTTATTAGGGCTAGAGCGTAATAATTGTAGCGCGCCAAAGCGCGACAGCCAACTCAAGCTAATCACCCATGTTCGAATATTATATAAAATTACAAGTTTTTTGAAAACTTGGAGCTGACTACCAATGGCTAGAGCGTAATAATTGTAGCGCGCCAAAGCGGAACCGCCAACTCAAGCTAATCACCCAATTACTCCAAGCAACTATAACCTAATACGCCACATTAGACAAGTGTAGCAGGTGTAATTGCCCATGTACTAGTGCTCAAATAGGCTCGCGGTACAAGTCTAGAAAATTATGTCGCTGCTCATTCAATCAGCTATTTTTCGAGTAGTTTTTTGAGCGGTGCGATATATTTCTTTTCCCAAAACTTCAAGGCAAACTTACCAATAAATATGTTAGCTATAGGGCGATAAAATTTATTTGTAATCTGCATTGTGTTTTCGTAGTCAAAAATCGTGCCCTCCTTAGTTTCTTCCAGCTTGACCGTCTCGTCTTCGATACCCACCGAGGACGTATTGATTGAATGAAAACCATTTGGCGAGTTTAGCTGCGTGTCCATCAATACTGTAAAAGTTTTGGAAAATTTCGATGGTTTGGTCTGAGCCTCGATCTTTAATTTATTGCCTTTGCGCTCTAGTACTCTAATCGATTTGGCTACTTCAGGAAAAAGCTCGACGCCTCGCTCAAAATCTGAAATCAATTTATACACCTCGCTCTTCGGTGCTTTAATCAAATATTTTCCGCGCAAGGTGACTGTCTTCATATATTGATTATAGCAAACAAACGATTGCTCGAGCTGGTTGATGCTACGATTGATTTCCCAATACTAAATTAGAAAAAGCATATGATAGGGTTTGATTGTCAAAGCGTCATTGTACGAATTGTCAAATAACTTATTTTGCGATTGTTACTTTTACGTCCTCGTCTTCTAGGTCGAGGTATTCAAGGATTTTTATAATCACCAGTTTCATATAATTGGCAGATAAATTAGTTTCCAGATAATATTGTGTGCTATTGATTTGTCGTGGCTTACGCAGACTGTCTTTATCTGGACGAATATATTTGTTTAAAAATGCATCACTACTAATGATGTAATATAGCTCAGGATTTTCTGTAAGCAGTTTTTCTATTATTACTTCAAATGCGTCAGTCCAGCTAGTTACTTTTGTAGTTTCTCCAGAGATTGAAACAGATGTAACTTTTGTACCGGTCAAGTCCTCGTCGTCTTTGAATAGAAATTCTTTATCTGTATTAGGTGCTTGATAGGTAGTAGTTGGCATAGGCCAGATTTTTTTGATTTGTTTTAGCCACCAGTTAGATCGCTTTTCAAGCATGTCTCTGTTCCATATGTCTGAGTCTTTTATGAAAGCATTTATTAGCAGAGGGCTTTGGTTAAAGCCGTTCTCAATCATTTTTTTCGTTTCAAAACTGTTGTTTGAATACTTGGAGTTATAACCGGTAAGGGTAAGATTTGGCAGTGTGTGTAGATAATGGTCGTGAATTTGTTCATAGTCTGCCCCGAGCATTTCGCGCCAGTCTTTGTTTAGAGTTTGCGGCATAATGTGCTCTATGCTCAACTCAACATCACCACTAGCAATCTGCTTTAAGAGTGCAGATTCTTTGGATTGTAATTTGTCATCGACAGAACTCAATACAAAGTTGTTATACCAGCTTCGTTGCGTGTAGAACGGATTGGTGCTTATCGCTGTCGCTAGCTCTGCGTCAGTCGGCATATGAGTCATACCAGTACGCTCAACGAGTACATAGACAAAGACATCAACATACTTTGCTGTTGGTGTTTCGGATATGTTTGATTTAATTTCCTTATCTAAGATTGAGAAAAATTTGTTAAGACCAGTAGTCGCAAAGTTACAGATAATGCGACGCGTCAAGAATGATTCAATTATTTCAAATATTTTAACTGTGTCCTCTTGTGATAACTCGCCGGAGGAATGCCTATCCAAAACTTTCATTAAAAACGGATAGACGATCTCAATTTTCAAGAAATTAAGCCTAAAGCCTAAATCTTTGAACGAATCATACTGCCTCTTTTCGTCCCTGTTGAACTTTAAGAATAGGTAATGCTCAAGTTGTTGTAAAATAGCATCATAAAATTTATTTATAGATTCAATGTCGGACTGGTCGGTAATAGCAGCTTCAAATTGGCGTTTAAACTCTGGGTAAACGTGTTCAATCTTAATATCACGTTGCAGCGTGCTTACGAGATACATACGGAAAAAGTCTGTAATGTAATCTTTGTTGATATCTGTCAGGCTTTGCTCGATAACTGTCCAATACTTATCTAGTACGTGTTGGCGTGCTTCCTTATCATTTAGCATAAGTGCAAAGTTGCGAATTTTATCACCATCAGATAGAGGTTTGCCGGTGGAGTTGATGCTTTCAAAAACTTCTTGTGGATTGTCATCGCCAGCATCAAGCGCAATCGTAACAATCTCAAAACGGTTTAATATCTCTATGTAGCGTTCTAGATTTTCCATGTCCAAAAAATAGTTGAAGAACTGATAATAAGCTCGATACAGCTTGCTTTCTTTGTGTTTTTCGCTTAAATCATTATTCTCAAAGATTCGTTCAAATATTTCATTATCGGTTGTAACCGTGCGTAGCTTGATGCGATTTTCCTCATCACCCCTGCGCGCGGCAAACTCGTTGTATAAGTATTCTTTTTTGATTTGCTCGGCTGGGATTGAGCATTTTTCAGGGTGCTCAAGAACTAAATGATACAAAGCGGTGAGCATTAGTAAAACGGTGGTAGAGCGTTGTTGCCCGTCAATAATAACGCTGTCATTATTTTCAATGATGTATACAACGCTACCGAAAAAATGAGCCTTTTCCTTATTGAGGACCGATTCAAGATCGGCCAAAAAAGAATCAATGTTAGATTTGTCCCAAGAGTACGGACGCTGGAAATCAGGAATTACAAAATACTTGTTTGGAGTATATAAAAAATCTTTAATGTTGCTATGTGTAACTTTCATTGTGGGTTTTTTTCTTGGTGC